>NZ_JBGLRA010000004.1:0-328785 GCF_041402405.1 Aeromonas sp. S13(2024)
AGGTGAGCTCGCCTTTTTCAATCTGCTCGACCAGTGCCAGTTTAAAAGTCAGCGAGTAATCGCGCTGTGTCCGTTTCACACCTTGTCCCATCGGGTTCTCCATTTATTGGGAGGAAAGGTGTAAACCATATTCAGGACGGGACACGGTTAACAAAAAGGCTGCTCATCAAAGAGGAGCAGCCTTTTTAAGCACAGTAAAACCGGACGGGCTTATTCGACCATCATCACCTTGCAGGTGTTGGTACTGCCCACGGTTTCCATCTTGTCACCGTGAGTCAGCAACACCATGTCGCCGCTCTGCAGCAGCCCCTTCTCCTTGAGCACGGCCAGCGCGTCGCGACACACTTCGTAGACCGGTTTGGTCTCGTCACCGTCAAACATCACCGGAGTGACGCCACGGTAGAGATTGGTCCAGGCCAGGGTCTTGTTGTGGGGAGACATAGCAAAGATCGGCAGACCGGAGCTGATACGGGACATCAGCAACGGCGTGGTGCCGGACTCGGTCAACGCCACGATCGCCTTGACCCCTTCCAAGTGGTTGGCCGCATACATGGTGGACATGGCTACAGCTTCTTCAACGGAAGTGAAGGTGTAGCTCATGCGGTGGTTGGAGACGTTCAGGCTCGGGTGCTTCTCGGCACCGACACAGACGCTCGCCATGGAGGTCACGGTCTCGATGGGGAACTGACCGGCAGCTGTCTCGGCAGAGAGCATCACCGCATCGGTACCATCCAGCACGGCGTTGGCCACGTCCATAACCTCTGCACGAGTCGGCAGCGGCGCGTTGATCATCGACTCCATCATCTGGGTAGCGGTGATCACCACACGGTTCAAACGACGGGAGTGGCGGATCAACTTCTTCTGTACACCAACCAGCTCGGGGTCACCGATCTCGACCCCCAGATCGCCACGGGCGACCATCACAGCATCGGAACCGAGGATGATGTCTTCCATCGCCTCATCGGTGGCGACTGTTTCGGCGCGCTCAACCTTGGCCACGATCTTGGCATTGGAACCGGCTTCGCGGGCCAACTCGCGGGCGTAGCGCAGATCATCGCCACAGCGCGGGAAGGAGACAGCCAGATAGTCCACATTCATGCGGGCAGCGGTCTTGATGTCTTCCTTGTCCTTCTCGGTCAGGGCCGGAGCGGAGAGACCGCCCCCTTTCTTGTTGATGCCCTTGTTGTTGGAGAGCGGCCCGGCCACGGTCACCGTGGTGTGAATGCGGGTGCCTTCAACCTGCTCGACCTTCAGCTGCACACGGCCATCGTCCAGCAGCAGGATGTCGCCCTGAACCACATCGTCTGGCAGGCTCTTGTAGTCGATACCGACCTGCTCCTGACACCCTTCACCCTTGCCGAGTGCCGCGTCGAGAATGAACTTGTCACCGATGGCAAGATAGATTTTGCCATCCTTGAAAGTGGAAACACGGATTTTCGGGCCTTGCAGATCACCCATGATGGCTACGTGACGACCGAGCTTGGCAGCAATGTCACGCACCTGATTGGCGCGCAGGATATGGTCTTCAGCAGTGCCGTGAGAGAAGTTCATCCGCACCATGTCGGCCCCGGCGCGGATGATCCCTTCGAGGATCCCTTCGCGGTCGGTAGCCGGACCGAGTGTGGTTACAATCTTTGTACGTCTAGGCATGAAAGACTCCAATATGAAGTTGATATGACTTGAGATTCTGCCCCAT
Organism: Aeromonas sp. S13(2024); assembly: GCF_041402405.1. Taxonomy (NCBI): domain Bacteria; kingdom Pseudomonadati; phylum Pseudomonadota; class Gammaproteobacteria; order Aeromonadales; family Aeromonadaceae; genus Aeromonas; species Aeromonas sp. S13(2024). Next base: position 1,697 of record NZ_JBGLRA010000004.1, read on the forward strand.
CAAGCCCATGGCTCGATGCACCCGTTTACAAACCATCTGGGTGGTTTTTGTTATTAAATTACAATACTACACCAAGGCGGGTGGCATAGACAGTCGGGGGCCGGAGCCCCCGACGGTTCAGGAAGAGTGCGGGGTTTCGAAGCGGGATTCGCGCAATCCCTCTTTCACTTTCTTCAGATTTTCGCGAAATTTCATCCCCCGGCGCAGGGTAAAACCGGTCGCCAGCACATCCACCAGCGCCAGTTGGGCGATGCGGGATGCCATCGGCATATAGACATCGGTATCTTCCGGCACATCCATGGAGAGCACCAGATTGCACTCGCGGGCCAGAGGGGAGTCCTTGGCGGTCATGCCGATCACGGTGGCGTCGTTCTCGCGAGCCAGCGCGGCGATCTCGACCAACGCCTTGGTGCGGCCGGTGTGGGAAATCAGCACCACCACATCCCCTTCGCTGCTGTTGATGCAGCTCATGCGCATCATGACGATATCGTCAAAGCTCACTACCGGAATGTTGAAGCGAAAGAATTTGTTCTGGGCATCGCGGGCAACGGCGGAGGAGGCGCCAAGGCCGAAGAAGCTGATCTTCTTGGACTGGGTCAGGATATCGACGCAGCGGTTGATGGCAGAGATATCCAGGCTGTTTTTGGCGGCATCCAGACAGGCCATGGTGGATTCGAAGATCTTGGCGGTATAGGTATCCGGCCCATCTTCCGCTTCCACATGACGATTTACGTAAGGGGTGCCATTGGCCAGGCTCTGGGCCAGATGGAGTTTGAAATCAGGAAAGCCCTTGGTATCGAGACGGCGGCAAAAGCGGTTGACGGTCGGTTCACTGACATCGGCCATCTTGGCCAGAGCGGCGATGCTGGAGTGGATGGCGGTCTGGGGAGACGCCAGGATCACCTCGGCAACCTTGCGTTCTGATTTACTGAAACTTTCCAAGTTGTTCGTAATTTTATCAAGGGTATTCATCATCACCACCAGGCGTTTTTGTAATTTAGCTTCAGTGTCTTTGCACTCAATCTACGGCTAAGCAAGTTTCCATTCAAGCTAAGGACTATACAAGACAAGCGGTTATCGCAACTAACGCCTGCCATACAAAGTATGACTCATCTCTAATTATTTCGTACTTTTCGTTACAAAACGTCACCTTGCCATGAAAGCGCTTACAAATGTTGCAAAGCAACAACACTGTGAGCAGGCGCACGTTTGTATCGATCCGGCGAGTGAGCAAGCCTGAGCTCGGATAGAATGGGCCGTCATAATCCAACAATAATCTCGGGACACCAGAGTCGTCCCCATCCTGTAACGAAGGAGTTGTTATGCAGCATACCCATGCGCTGGTCGGCGATGTCGGCGGCACCAATGCGCGTCTGGCCCTGTGTGAGCTGGCCACCGGTACTATCTCTCAGGCAAAGACCTACTCAGGTCTGGCCCATCCCAGCCTTGAAGCCGTGGTACGCCTCTATCTGGAAGAACACAAGGTACAGGTGGCTGAAGCCTGCATCGCCATCGCCTGCCCCATCAACGGTGACTGGGTTGCCATGACCAACCACAGCTGGGAGTTCTCCATCAGCGAAATGCAGAGCAATCTCGGGCTGGCACGCCTGCAAGTGATCAACGACTTTACTGCGGTCTCGATGGCGGTGCCGGTCTTGGCTGAATCGGATCGCATCCAGCTGGGCGGCGCGGCGCCAGTGGCTGGCAAGCCCATCGCCATCTATGGTGCGGGCACCGGCCTTGGGGTCGCCCATCTGGTCAAGGCGGGTGAGCAGTGGCTGAGCCTGCCGGGTGAAGGTGGTCATGTGGATTTTGCTGCCAACACCGAAGAGGAAGATGCGGTGCTGCAAGTAATGCGAGGCGAATTGGGCCATGTCTCGGCAGAGCGTTTCCTCTCCGGCCCGGGTCTGGTCAATCTCTATCGCGGGCTGGTGAAATCCGATGGCCGTGAGCCAGAGCCGTTTGCCCCCAAAGACATTACCGAGCGCGCACTGGCCGGGGAGTGCCTCGATTGCCGTCGCACCCTGAGCCTGTTCTGCGTGCTGATGGGCCGCTTTGCCGGCAATCTGGCCCTCAATATGGGTACCTTTGGCGGCGTCTATATCGCAGGTGGCATAGTGCCGCGCTTCCAGGAGTTCTTTACCGGTTCCGGTTTCCGGGTCGCCTTTGAAGACAAGGGGCGCTTCAAGTCCTACCTCAAGGAGATCCCGGTGTTTCTGATCACCCATGAAGGGCCGGGGCTGCTCGGTGCGGGCGCTTACTTGCGCCAGTCGATGGGGATCACTATCTGATTGAAGAGGGGAACGAGGCGGGATCATCCATGGTTCAGCCTCGATTCAGTGTGAATGGCATAAAGTAGCCGCACGTAACCAAGAGTGTTGTGCTTCACAAGGAGTGGAAAGCGACTCTCATCCGCTGGATACGTTTGTCACCTGACAAGCCTGAACTGTTTCAACCGGCCTTTTGGCCGGTTTTTTTTATGTCTGACATCCGGGATTACTGGGCCAACGCCTTCAACTGCGCCTTGTCTGGCGGATTGTTCCAGTCGATGGGGCCATGGGTAAAACGGTACTGCAACCGTGGCAGGCTGGTCTCCAGCCACTCTTCCCGAAAATAGGCATAACCCTGATCCCAATCCGGATCATTGGCCCAACCACTCTGGAGGAAGTAGAGGCGAGTACCCTGCCCTTCCGGCACAAAGCGCAGGCAAACCTGGGTCTTTTGCTGGCGGATATGGGGCAGGCTGGGCGGGAAATTCCAGCTGAAACTGAGCAGGTCATAGGGCATGACGGCCATGACCCGGCACCCTTCGCTGCCACGTTCACCCAGCGGGGCATCAGGCCTGAAGTAGATCTCGAAAGGACCATTCGGTTCGGCCACCATCAAACATTCGGGAGCCAGAAAACTGCGCAGACCGCTTTCGGTAGTCCAGGCGTGCCAGACATCGTCTATGTGCGCCGGAACAAAAATGTTGCCTTCAATCAGTTTATTGTCCATAAATCAGCGATCCTCAAGCCATCCATACAAGGGACTCCGGCAGTATAGCCCCATGGCAAATACAATGGACAGTGCTTAATCACACCCTTGTCATTTGCATCGATTAACCTGCCGCTGTGCAGCTGCCTCAATGAACATTGGCTTGATCCGGGAGGGCATCATGATCCGGCTCATGGAAGAACACGACATTCCACAACTGGCTCGGCTGTTTTTAAAAAGCCGCCGCCACACCTTTCACTGGGTCGATCCCGCCCGTTTCCAACTCGAGGATTTCGAGGAACAGACCAAAGGTGAACGGGTGTGGGTAGCCGAACAGGGGGGCAATATCTGCGGCTTTATCGCCATCTGGCAGCCCGATCACTTCGTCCATCACCTCTATGTGTCAAGCGACTAGCACGGTCAGGGGATAGGACGCGCCCTGCTGGAGCGGGGCCTCGCTGATTCGCCGCACGGCTCGCTCAAGGTTGCGACCCGCAACACGGCGGCAGTAGCCTTCTACCATTGGCTGGGCTGGCAAAACAGTGATGAGACAGGCCACTGCGATATCACCGGCCCTTGGTGCAAGTTATTTAGAAACTAGCGGGACGCCCGGCACCTGCGCTTTGCGGCTGAACAGGCACCAGCGGTGCCGGGGGGAAGAACCAGCGGTAGAGATCGAACCAGCCATCTCGCTGGGCAATCACGACCTCGTGCACCGGATCGCGCTGGAAAATTGCCACCTTGTTTTCGGTCAGCGGCACCCAGGCATAGTTGACCAGCGCATATTGCGACTGGATCAGGTTGTACTCATTGAGATAGGAGTCATCGTTACCCGACTCATGCAGTTGGGTACGACTGTCGATGAGGTAAATAAGCTGGTTGAAGAAGGTCAGTTGAAAACCGGTCACCCGCCACTTCTCCCTGGTCGCCTCCTCCTCTTCGATTACGGTGATTTTGCCCCAGCGGCACACCCCGTGATAGTTGACTCCATTGGCCGACATTTTCAGGTCGTAATGGCAGCCCAGACTGTTGATAAACATCCCGACCACAAACAGCAGCACGACAAGCAGTGGCAACAGCAGCAAGGTATTTTTCAGCGTTCGTTTCATCAGAGATCCCTTACAGCGTTTTTTCGAGCTCTTTATAGGAGAGCACGCGAACCTGGTGGCCGGAGACCAGCACCAGCGATGCCGGCTTGACTGGTGGCACATCGCTCCGTGCCTCCATCTGGCAAACAACGCCGGTCGGCGAGTCGGTGCAGTGCACATGGAGCCACTCGAAATGGAGATAGCTGGCGACAAACGCCACCAGCACAGCCAGTAGCAGATTGACGTATATTAGGCCCCTTGCCAGCATTGGCCGCCCGATACCGCTGAGAAAGGCAAGTTTGGCGCGCTCACCAAAAGAACGGGTAGCAGCAGGCTCTTTGATGACCTCGTGGTCGGAGCTTGGTGATGTCGACGGTGGCTGCGCAGCCGCTGCAGGCGTGGTCTCGCTCAGCGGCTCGGGCAAGGGCTCACTCTCTGTTGGCAGTGCCTTGCCGTAATAACTCTTCATCTTGCAGTTCAGATGCAGGGAGTACCCTTTTTTCGGGGTACTTCTGATATCCAGCGTCTGGGGGGATGAGGCGAAGTGGCGGCGAATATTGGCGATAGCCACGTTCAGGGAGTTGGGGCTGATGGGGCGACCCAACCAGCCGATATCGAGCAACAGATCCTTGTCGCACACCTCGTCATGGTGATCGAGCAGATAGCTGAAAATGAGGCTCTCTGCCGATGACAAGCGCACCACCCGGGCGCTTTGCAAGTTGTCCTTGTCGGCACAGAAGATCAGCTCTCGCCTTTTGACATCAAAGACATAATCACCGAAGTGATAGGCTGATATGTTATTGCCTGGCGCACCCCCCGTCATACCAACCACCTGTTATTTGCATTCATCATGAAGAAGATGGGATTCCACACCTGATAAAGCCAGATGGCGGCTCAGGACTCGCTGTAATTAAACGAAATTCTAAAGGGTCGAGATCAGCGGCACAATAGATGCAGGCAGGCATGAGCGGGGAAAATGAAAATATGCGTCCAGCGCTGTCGGACTGCGTATCGGGCAGAGCATGATGCTGCGAGTTTCGCGTATCGCGGTCACGCCAATCTCAGCTGAACAGTGACATGGGTATGACGAAAAGCTCTGCTGGACAAGGCCCCTTGCCCCTCACGACATCTCGCCACGCCTCAAATTAATGGGAACCGGCCTGCCCCGCAGGATGATCCAACGGGGCGAAGTGAACTGACTAGACCCGAAACTGCTTGAGCAGGGCGTCAAGCTGGGCCGACAAGTGCCGCAGATCGCTGCTGGCCTCGGCAACCTTTGCCACTCTGGCCGCACTCTCGCTGTTGAGCGTCGCAATCCGGTTGACGCTGTGGCTGACCGCCTCTGCCACCGAGTGTTGTTCTTCCGATGCCTGGGCGATATACATGTTCATCTCGCGGATCAGGCTGACCTGATTTTTAATCTTCTCCACCGATGTCTGCACATCTGCCGCCTCGATGCCGGCGCGGGATGCCTTCTCCTGACTCTGTTGCATGCCGGCACCGACATTCTGGGTCGCTTGCTGCAACCGCTTGATACTGGCGCTGATCTCCTCCGTCGACTGGCGAGTACGGCCCGACAAGGTGCGTACCTCATCCGCCACCACCGCAAAACCGCGCCCCTGATCACCCGCCCGCGCCGCCTCGATGGCCGCGTTGAGGGCAAGCAAATTGGTCTGCTCGGCAATGCCGTTGATCACCTCGATGATGGTGCCAATGCTGCTGCTTTCGGTCGAAAGGGTGCGCATCAGGGTGGCGACCCGCTCCACCTCCCCCACCAGTTGATGGATGGCCTCATTGGCATGGCCCGCCAGATTGTAACCCTGCTCCACATAGAGGTTGGCCTCATCGGTGGCGCCAGAGGTTTTCACCGCATTGCCAGCCACTTCCTGCACAGCCTGACTCATTTCGGTAATGGCAGTAGCGACCTGATCCAGCTCGGATTGCTGGGCGTCACTGCCTACCCGGGTATCTGCCGAGAGGGCGTCACAGAGTTCGGCGGTTTGCAACACACCGGCAGAGAGCTCGTTGATCTCCGCCACCATCTCCTGCAACTTGGCAATAAAGTGGTTGATGTTGGTGGCCAGCGCGCCCATCTCATCCTGGCGGCTGATCTTCAGACGCCGGGTCAGATCCCCCTCTCCTTTGGCCAGATCGAACACCGCCTGATTCATCTGATGAAGTGGTCTCAGCACATTGCGATGAATCAGCACCATCAGCAGCGCGATGATGCAGAGATCGAGCACCAGGATCTGCCAGACAGTGGTGATCAACTGCTGGCGCAGTTGGGCCTGAATGGCGGCATCACTGGTTTGCACCAGCAATCGGGCCACGGTGTTTTTCTGGCCGCTGTCGTCATAGACCAGATCATATCCCCCATAGGCAGCGGTATCGGCAGGCATGGCTGTCACGGGGGCAATGCTCCCCGCCGTGTCACGGGCAAACCCGGCAACCAGCTTGTCCTTGTTGACCACCAGCAAAGCACTCAGGATATCGGCCGCCAGCTCGGACTTGAGCGATGCCTCGATGAAGGCCGATTCATAATTCCACAGCGGGCCGGGCAGGGAGAGCTGCAGCCGGCCGATGGCCTGTTCGACCAGCGCACTCTGTTTGCTGTAGCTCTCCGCCTTGACCGCGTTATAGTTGTAAGCGCCAAACAACACCAGTAGCAGACTCACCGACAGGGAGGTCAACACGGCAATCCTGAACGTCAGACTTTTCCAATCCATGGTTTCCTCCCGGTTTTACGGCAGCCGGCGCAGTGCCATTGAGTAGCACTTGCTATTGGTACTGTTACTGGTACTTGGCATTGATCTTGTCGATGGTGCCATCCGCCTTCATGGCTGCTAGGATCTCGTTGAGCTTGGTGATGAGCTCATCGGGCGTATCCTTGTTAAACGCCAAGCTCATCTGGGTTTCCTTGAACACGAAGACCGGCTTGGGTGAAGCTACTTTCTCCTTGCTGGCCAGATAAGGCGCCAGATACTGGCCGGTTGCCCAAAGATCGATGCGGCCCGCCTCCAGTTTCTTCACGTTGGCGGTATCGTTGGCCGCCAGCTGCAACTTGGCAAATCCCTGGGCCTTGAGATATTCGGCGGCCGCATCACCGTTATAGCCACCCACCGAATACTGCTTGGCATCTTCCAGCGACTTGACCGTGATATTGGCGGTCGAGCTGGAGAAAAACACCCAGTTGTTATTGACCAGCGGCCCGACCCACTTGAACAGTGCTTCCCGCTCAGGAGTGCGGGTCGTGGAGTAGAGGGCGGTATTGGGAGTACCGAGGGTATCTTCGTACGCCCGCTTCCAGGGCATCAGGGTCAGCTTGTATTCGACCCCGGCACGCCTGAACAGCTCTTCGACCACCTCGGTCGACAGCCCGACAATCTTGCCCCCCTCTCCCTGCATGTTGAATGGCGGGTAATCCTCGGTCATCACGTTCAGTGGCGCAGCCTGAACAGCGTTTATCGCCATCATGGAAGAGACTGAAAAAATTGCACTTTTCCACAGCAGTTGATAGTTCATTGCAACCTCGCTTTGCTTGCCATTCATCCCTGAACATCCGCCGTTACCTATGGCGGTGCACGTCTGACCCGCTGGGGTCATGCCGGCTTTCACGGCTCGCCGCCCACCCATGTGCAGCAGCAAACAGATCCGGATTTTGCCTGTGCGCAACGAAACGCAACCGGCGAGGGAGGCTCACAACAAATCGAGGTGGAAACATGCCAGGGCAGCATAAGGGGAGTGCGGAGTGGGGCGGATAAGCCTCTGCCATACAACAGCGCCGTGGCAAAGAAAAAGCGCATCGTTTTATGACAGGGGTCTGGGAGAGAAATGATAGAAAACGCCAACATCCATTTTCCCATACTGCTCGAGGAGACCTCAGAGCCAAACCTGTCCTTTAGCTAAGGTCACGAAAAGAGATACGTCAAATGAGAATGCTAACCCCCTCATCTGCTTCCAGATTAGATTCCAGATGAGCTCCGCCGAGCCGAAAAGTGGCGCGAGATACTCGAAAAACAGAAGGCCACCGCGAGGTGGCCTTCTCCAAATCAACAATGAACGTCTGGTGAAACTCAATCTTTGGCCGCGTCCATCACACCCTCTTCGGAGTGCGCAGGCAGGATCAGATTGAGCAGGATGGCGGCAACAGAGGCCAGGCCAACGCCGGCCAGCGCGAAGTCGCCAATCTTCATCTCCAGCGCACCGACACCGACGGTCAGAGTCACGGCGACAATCGCGATATTGCGTGACAGCCCCAGATCCACCTTGGATTCCACCAGAGTCTTGAGACCGATGGCAGCGATGGATCCGAACAGCAGCAGCATGATACCGCCCATCACCGGCATGGGGATGGAGGTGAGCAGCGCATTGAACTTGCCGAAGAAGGCCAGAATGATGGCAAACACCGCAGCCCAGGTCATGGTGACCGGATTGAAGTTGCGAGTGATCATCACGGCACCGGTCACTTCGGCGTAGGTGGTCACGGGAGGGCCACCGATGAAACCGGCGAAGCAGACGCCGATGCCGTCACCGGCCAGCGTACGGTGCAAACCCGGATCCTTGGTGTAATCCTTGCCAGTCACGCCACCAATCGCCAACACGCCACCGATATGCTCGATACAGGGGGCGATGGCTACCGGCAACATGAACAACGCAGCAGCCCAGTTGATCTCCGGGGTTTCGAAGTGGGGCAGCGCCAACCAGGGGGCGTTCACCATGCCATCGAAACTCACCTGGCCCATGAAGACCGCCGAGACATAACCGGCAATCACGCCGCACAGGATGGGGATCAGCTTGATCCACCCCTTGCAGAACACAGCTGCAATCAGGGTGACCGCCAGCGAGATACCGGCCAGCGTCAACGCAGTCCCCGCAGGTACTACCTGCTCACTACCGGCACGACCCATAGCCATGTTGCAGGCAACCTGCGCCACAGAAAGACCGATCACCATGATCACCGGGCCAATCACCACCGGGGGCAGCAATTTGTGCACAAACCCCATCCCTTTTGCCCGGATCAGCGCAGCCAAAATGAAATACATGAAACCGGCGGCAAACAGGCCAAACATGGTGGATGGCAATCCCCAGGTCTGGGTGGCGTAGATGATGGGGGCGATGAAGGCAAAGCTGGAACCGAGGAAAATCGGGACCTGGCGGCGGGTGCAGAGCTGGAACAACAGGGTGCCCACACCGGCGCCAAGCAGGGCCATGGAGGGGTTCAGTCCGGTGAGCAGGGGCACCAGAACCATGGCACCGAAGGCGACAAACAGGATTTGCAGCCCGGCGACACTTTGCTTGACTAAGGAAAACATGGATGTCCTTAATTTTTTGATAACTGATGGGTATATTTATCACTTTTCAGTCATCACAAGACTTTTTCAAGGCACAAAATGAACACAAATGCGTCACTTGTTACCTTTTACTGCTTGGGAAGGGCATGAAACTGGCTTTTTAGGCGGGATTCGTTGCTACAAGCATCGAGTATGCGATTTTACGCATTATTGTGACGAACGCCAATCGTTTTTCTGACCGGTTTATTGAACCCCCATTCAACAGGGTGATGTTTTGTACGCTAAATGAAGAAAACGGCGGGGACTTGACCCCGATGCTGACACGCTCACTATCTGGCAACCAATACCAGGACACATCCGACATAACAAGGAGGCCACCTGGCCTCCTTTTTCTTGCCGCTTATTTCACCTACTTTGTAACCCTCTATTGCCCCCTTCCTCTTCCCGTCTCGCGCCCTAGTTCACGGCGTGTCGCCCCCCATACCTCTTTGGTGGTTAAAAACAGCCCGTCACCTATACATAAGTGTGGGGTTTGACCAGCAGGCAACCCCACTACACCAAACATCGACGAGGATACGCGATGAACATAAGAGTAAAACCTGTGTGGATTGCATTGGCATTGGCGAGCACAGGCGCACAAGCGGAACCGGTTCACGACTGGTATGCCGGGATTGGCGGTGGCTGGGCCATTGCCCACAATCTGAATGATTTCAGTCAGGATGTCGGCAAGGATGCGACTGCGCTCTCCCTGTTTGGCGGCTACAACTTCACGGAAAACCTGGGGGCCGAGATTGGCTATCTCTCCACCGGTGACTGGGATATCAGCGGCCATGACTTCAACAGCAAGGGAGCCACGCTGTCAGTCATTGGCCGCCTGCCGCTCAGCGAGATGTTTTCGATCTTTGCCGAAGGCGGTGGCTATATCTATCACGTCGAATCGGTCAATGGCGGGGACGACAACCTGGCGCCGCTGGCAGGCCTGGGAGTGACGGCCCGGCTCCATGACTGGGTCGATCTGCAGGCACGCTACCGTTACATAGTGCGCGTTGGCGATGATCCGGATAACGGCAAAGCCAACAGCGGTACCCAGCGCTGGGTCAGCGACATCAGCACCGCCACGCTGGAACTGGTGATACACCCGAACCGCAGCCAACCCAAAGAAGCAGCCCCCACGCCCGCCCCGGTCGTGGTCCCCCCGCCACCGGCCGAACCGGAGGTGGTGGATCAGACCTTCAACCTCAGTTCCGATGTGTTGTTCGCCTTTGGCAAAGCGGACCTCAAACAGGAGGGGATGAGTGCGCTGGACGATCTCTACCAGCAGATCGTCGACGTGCAGCCCAAAGATGGCAGTGCGGTCGTGATGGGGTATACCGACCGCATCGGCTCGGATGCCAACAATCAGAGGTTGTCAGAAGCTAGGGCCCAAACCGTTGCCGACTTTCTGATCAGCAAGGGATTGCCTGCCGACAAGGTGAGCACCCAGGGCAATGGCGCGAGTAATCCGGTCACCGGCAACCAGTGTGATGCCATCAAGGCGAAGGCGGCGCTCATCGACTGCCTTGGGCCGGATCGCCGGGTAGAGGTGCGTGTCACCGGCGTACAGGGCGGCAGCGAGTAGTTCATCTTGAGGCGATAACCATGTCAGACGTGCAGTAAAAAGGGATGCCGAGGCATCCCTTTTGCTTTGCATCTTCCCGCAGAAATCAGAACGAGGTGCGGCGGTAGCGGCGATATTCCGGATGCCAGAAGTTGGCGTCGATGGCCTGATCGATCACCTCGTCCGGGGTCTGCACCGCCTTGCCCTGCAGCATGGCGGTCTTGGCCACCATCTTGGCGATGTAGCGGGAGACCTGATGGATATCCGCCAGATCCGGCAGCAGGGAGCCCTCCTCCCCTTTCACCAGCGGCGAGCACTCCGCCAGCGCGCGGCTGGCCGACATCAGCATGGCGTCGGTTACCCGGGTGGCGCCGGAGGCGATGACGCCAAGGCCGATCCCCGGGAAGATGAAGGAGTTGTTGCACTGGGCGATGACGTAGCGCTTGCCCTTGTGCTCCACCGGTGCGAACGGGCTACCGGTGGCCACCAGCGCCTGACCGTCGGTCCAGCGGATAAGATCAGCCGGCGTCGCCTCGACCCGGGAGGTGGGGTTGGAGAGCGGGAAGATGATGGGACGGGCACAGTGCTTGTGCATAGTCTTGACCACCTCTTCGGTAAACAGCCCCGGCTGGCCGGAGACCCCGATCAGGATATCCGGGCGACCGTGCTCCATCACCTCCAGCAGGGAGATATTGTCCCCCACCGGCCAGTCGGCGATGCGCTCCACCGGTTGGGAGAGACGGCGCTGGAAGTCGAGCTGGTTGGGGATCTTGTCGGTGATAAGACCAAAGCGGTCCACCATAAAGACCCGGCTGCGGGCCTGGGCATCGGTCAGCCCCTCGGCCTTCATCTGTGCCACGATCTGCTCGGCAATGCCGCAACCGGCGCTGCCAGCGCCAAGGAAGGCAACCCGCTTCTCGGAGAGCTTGGCACCGGAGGCCTTGCAGGCGGCGATCAGGCTGCCCAGGGTCACGGCAGCCGTACCCTGAATGTCGTCGTTGAAGCAGCAGAGCTCGTTCTTGTAGCGGTTGAGCAGTGGCATGGCGTTGTTCTGGGCGAAATCCTCAAACTGCAGCAGGATGTCGGGCCAGCGGCGCTTGACCGCCTGAATGAAGGCATCGACAAACTCGGCGTACTCATCTCCCGAGATACGCGGATTGCGCCACCCCATATAGAAGGGGTCATTCAGCAGTTGCTGGTTGTTGGTGCCGACATCCAGCACCACCGGCAGGCAGTAGGCGGGCGAGATGCCACCACAGGCGGTGTAGAGGGAGAGCTTGCCGATGGGAATGCCCATGCCGCCGATCCCTTGGTCACCCAGACCCAGGATCCGCTCGCCATCGGTCACCACGATCACCTTGACGTTCTGCTTGGTGGCGTTTTGCAGCATGTCATCGATCCTGTCCTTGTCCGGATAGGAGATAAACAGGCCACGGGCGCGGCGATAGATGTTGGAGAACTCCTCGCACGCCTTGCCCACCGTCGGGGTGTAGATGATGGGCAGCATCTCGGTCAGGTGGTTGTGCAGCAGACGGTAGAAGAGCGTCTCGTTGGTATCCTGGATGTTGCGCAGATAGATGTGCTTGTCCATGTCGTTGCCAAACGCCATGAACTGGCGATAGGCGCGCTCGGCCTGCTCTTCGATGGTCTCGATATTCTGGGGCAACAGACCTTCGAGGTTGAAGTTGCTGCGCTCTTCGCTGGTGAAGGCGCTGCCCTTGTTGAGCAAAGGGGTCTCCAGCAGGGCGGGACCGGCGTAGGGAATGTAGAGAGGACGTTTCTGGTTATTATCTTCAAACATGGATCTTGATACCTAAACGGTTAGCTAGACGCAGGGACCCGCCGATCCTAGGGGCTTGTCTCATTAATTTCAAAGAGTTTGCACATCCGTTGCAAAAGGTTTGCGACCCAGTCGACGAAAGGCGCCGGGGGTCTGACCAGTCAGACGACGAAAGCGGTTGGCAAAGTTGGCCCCATCGCTGTAACCGACCCGGGCCGCCAGCTCGCCAAGTGGCCAGTTGGTATAGAGCAGCAGCTGGCGCGCCTTATTCATTCTGAGCTCGGTCACCCTCGCCATCGGCCCCATACCGAACGCTTGCTGACAGAGCCGGTGCAGATGGGGAACGGAGCAGGCCATCTGTCGGGCCAGCAGGGCGACACTCCAGGGTTCGTCCAGGCGCGCCTCCACCCGGCGAAACAGTGCCTGCAATCTGAGTTCAGGGGTGCCGCGCACCTCCCCTTGCAGGGTGCGCTCCAGCAGCGCCAGCAACAGGCTGAGCAGTTGAGGTTGAAGCGGGGAGCGAACCCCCTCCCCCTGTATCAGGCTGAGCAGATGGTAGAGCTGATCGCCGCCATCCCCTTGCCAGATACGGTGACCAAGGCGATGCAGGTGCTGCCAGCGCGGCACGTCATCGAGCAAAATCCAGCTAATCTGCCAGCTTTCGCCAATCAGCTTGAGACCACCGGGGACGGCGGCGGGCAGGAAAATCAGCGACCCGGCCGGAATGGCTTGCTCCCCCTCGTCGGTGAGCAGCGCCCCCCCCTCATCGTGACTCACCATCAGGATGTGAAACTCGGGGCGATTGCGGCGGATCAGGTAGTGCTCCCGCACCCGGGAGAGACCGGTCAGGAAGATCCCTGCCTCGCCGAGCAGGGGCAGCCCTTCACGTCCCAGCATCTGCTCTTCACAGGCTGGCGCTATCTCCAGACACTCGCTGGCAAATGGCATAACACCTCAACAGGATAGTTTTACACAAGAAAACCGAGAGCTACTCACAGTGAGAAGAGCCTCATCAGCCCCTATCATACCCCTGACAAACCTTGCTTTTCTCATACCCGGTTAACAACTATGAATTATTGGCAAGCGATTTTAAAACAAACCACCGATCGCGAGTTCATGACCCGATTGTGGCGGCTGGCCCTGCCTGTCTCGCTGCAATCCATGATGTTCTCCCTGCTCGGCCTCATCGATATCATGATGGTGAGCCAGCTTGGCACCACGGCTGTGGCGGCGGTCGGCTTGGGTAACCGGGTCTTCTTTTTCAATCTGCTGGTGATAGCGGGCCTCGCGGGCGGGGTCTCGGTATTGGCAGCACAATACTTCGGGCGCGGGGAGATGGCCGGGGTGCGCCGCTCCCTGGCGCTGGCAATAGTGGGCGCCCTGCTGGTCACCCTGCCCTTTGCCTTCATCTATGTGTTATCACCGGGCAGCGTACTCGGCTTTGCCAGTCAGGATCCGGCACTGCGCAAGCTGGCGGATCAATTCCTGATGATCACCGGCGCCACCATCCTCTGTACCGCCATCGTAGTGCCGCTGGAGTCAGCCCTGCGCTCGGTGGGCAATGCCGCAGCGCCAACCCGCATCGGCATTATCGCCATCATCGCCAACGTCATCCTCAACTACGCCCTCATCTTCGGTCACTTCGGCTTCGAGGCAATGGGGGTGGCCGGTTCGGCCTGGGGCACCACCATTTCCCGGCTGCTACAAACGGCCCTGCTGCTGCTCTACGTAAAGCGTTATGAGGCGCGCCTGATCCCGCGCGCACCAGACTGGCTGGCCGCCTTCAAGCGCAAGGAGGTGGTGCGCTTTACCCTGATCGCCCTGCCGCTGCTGTTCCATGACGGCCTCTGGGCCTTCGGCATGCTGATTTACGGCTTTCTCTATGCCCATCTTGGCACCGATTCGCTGGCCATCATGACCACACTCGGCACCCTGGAGAGCATCCTGATCTCCCTCTTTTTCGGACTGGCGGTGGCCTGCTCCACCCTGCTCGGCCACCGGCTCGGGGCCGAGGAGTACGAGGTCGCCTGGCAGCACTCCCAGCTCTTCCTGCTGCTGGCACCGATTGGCGCGCTGCTGGTGGGGATCATCGTCTGGCTGCTGCAAGCCAACCTGCTGCAGTGGGTCGGCAACCTGCCCCCCGAGCTGATGACGGAAGCGGGACAGGTGCTCGGCATCATGTGCCTCGGGATGCTGCTCAAGGTGTTCAACATGGTGGGGATCATCGGAGTGCTGCGCTCTGGCGGTGATGTGAACTACAGCATCTTTATCGACATCGTCGGCATGTGGTGCATCGGCATCCCGCTCGCCTGGGTGGCAGTCACGCTGCTCGGCTGGCCCCTCTCCTGGGTGGTGGCGGTGGTCTTGCTGGAGGAGCTTAGCAAGGTGCTGCTGGTGCAGCGCCGTATTCGCCAGCGCTGCTGGTTGAAGAATCTGGTGATCGGATAAACAGCCACAAATCGGGGTCATATCAATGACAGAAAAACCCTGTTTGCAGTATGCTGGGCGCCTCTTCAATCAGAGACAGGGATCCACGATCTCCCTGTCCAGTAGTCGTTTAAGGAGACGAGCATGCAACCACAGAAAGAGCTGATCACCGAGACGGCCCTGCTTGAGATGGCCAACAAGATCATCAAAGAGCATGAAGACTTCATCCACGGTATGCGCGCCGATTCGGTGGAGCAGAAGGGGGATATTCTGGTGTTCAAGGGGGAGTATTTCCTGGCCGAAGATGGCACCCCGACCGGCAAGACCATGGCGGTCTTCAACATGTTCAAGCTGCTGGCCCAGCAGCTCTCCGGCAAGTACAAGCTGGCCTGATCTCGCCAGCTCATTGCCAACAGGATGCCGCCCTCAGGCGGCATCTGTTTTTGCGCGGTTCTGCCCCTCGACCACCACGCAGTTGCGTCCCGCCATCTTGGCCTGATAGAGGCACTCGTCGGCACGGTTGATCAGAATATCGATGGTGTCATCGGCACGAGCCATGGCAATCCCGATACTCACCGTCACCTCCAGCAATTCGTCCGAGGTGGGACTCTTCACCAGCCGCGCCTCGACGGCAATGCGCAGCCGCTCGGCCATTTTGCTCGCCAGCGCCGGATCGGCGCAGTTGTGCATCAGGATGGCAAACTCTTCGCCGCCATAGCGCCCCAGCACCATATCAGGCTCCAGCTGCTCTCCCAGGGTAGTAGCCACCTCCTTGAGCACCGCATCCCCCGCCAGATGGCCGTAGATATCGTTGATCCGCTTGAAGCGATCGAGATCCAGCAGCATCACCGCAAAGGGCTTCTTCTTGAGTTGCAGCCGGATTCTGGCCTGCTCCAGCTGCTTCATCAGCAGGCGGCGGTTCATCATGCCGGTCAGCTCATCGGTGGTCGATTCCCGATAGAGCCGCAGCAGCATGTTGAGTTGGCCGCACTGCACCCAGCAACTGGCCATGGTAAACATGCCGAGCACCCACACCTGATTCAGGGTGGCTTGACTCCAGATGCTCTGACCCACCAGCAACCAGTGGCCCAGCAGCATGGTCACCAGCACCACGCCTGCCAGTTGCAAGCCGAGGGAGAGTGGGATGGGGAAGATGGCAAACAGGGTGATCAACAAATAGGGAAAAGCCGCATAGCCCGCCTGCAACTCCTGTCCGGCGCCAAAGCTGTTCAGGCAAAAGAGGGAGAAGAGCATCATCACGGCCATCAGGTAGCCAAGGGCCAGCTTCATTCGCTCTCGCTTGAAATGGATGAGGTACGAGAGCGGAATAAGTGGCGAGAGCGCCAGGGTGCAGAAGATCCTGGCCTGAAACAGCTGCTCGAAATGAACGGCGGGCAAGGTCAACCAATCCACCACGGCCCAGGCGGGCAATCCGAGCATCAGCAAGCAGGTCAGCAGGCGCAAACGCACTGTCATAAAGCCCATGCGAGTACGAGTAAAGTCTTCGGAGTGAACCCTCGCACTCCAGAACTCTGACAACTTGAGCATCCAGAGTCTCCACGATGAATACTGAGGGCTCATTCTACACCTACAAAGTGGTAAAAATGTCATTAGCGGGGAGAATAAAAAGGAGAGGTCGGTCACACAAACCGACAGATGATAATCGCAGCGCGCAAACGTTTCAACCCATCAAAAAATAAACCTTTTTTTGCATAATTAGCGCTGGTCAGGCTCATTTCAATCACTACAATAGCGCCCAATTTTCTCCCCCTCCCCACACAATTCGAGGTACTTATGGAACAGGCTGCTGTCACACGCGCCAATCGAGAGGCACATCCACCCAGGCGAGCCCATAGCGAACTGGTCTATGGCATAGAGGATGTCCCACCTCTGCCCCAGACGCTGTTCGCCGCCCTGCAGCATATGCTCGCCATGTTTGTCGCCATCATTACCCCGCCCCTGATTATTGCCAATGCCCTCGGCCTCCCTGCCGCCGACACCCGTTATATCGTCTCCATGTCGCTGGTCATGTCCGGCATCGCCTCCTTCATTCAAACCCGTCGCTTCGGCCCCATCGGTTCCGGCCTGCTCTCGGTACAGGGCACCAGCTTCAACTTCCTCGGCCCCATCATCGCCTCCGGTCTCGCCCTCAAACAGGCGGCCATGCCCACCGAGGATCTGTTGGGCACATTGTTTGGCACCATGATGGTTGCCGCACTCACTATCGTGGTGATGAGCCGCTTCCTCCATCTGGTGAAACGGATCATCACCCCGCTGGTCACCGGCATAGTCGTGCTGCTGATCGGCCTGACCCTGATCAAGGTGGGTCTGATCAGCATGGGCGGCGGCTATGCTGCCCTCTCTGATGGCAGCTTCGCCAGCCACACCAACCTCTTCCTCTCCCTGCTGGTGCTCGGCCTTATCGTGTTGCTGCAGCGCAGCCGCAATCCCTGGCTGCGCCTCTCCGCCATCATGATCGCCATGCTGGCAGGCTATGCCGTGGCGCTGCTGCTGGGCAAAGTGAGCCCCCCCACCTTCGATGGCCCGCTGGTGATGGTGCCCATTCCGCTCCACTACGGCCTCGGCTTTGACTGGCAGCTGTTCGTGCCGCTCGCCATCATCTTCGTGGTGACGGCGCTCGAAGCGATCGGCGACATGACCGCCACCTCGGATATCTCCGGCGAGCCGCTGGAAGGGCCTGTCTATATGGAGCGGATCAAAGGCGGCGTGCTGGCTGATGGTGCCAACTCCATGCTGGCGGCAGTTTTCTCCACCTTCCCCATGTCCACCTTCGCCCAGAATAACGGCGTCATTCAGCTGACCGGGGTGGCCAGCCGTCACGTCGGGCTCTTTATCGCGGCCATGCTGGCCCTGCTCGGCCTGTTCCCGGCGGTCGCCAGTCTGGTGCAACAGATCCCCGAGCCCGTGCTGGGGGGCGCCACTATCGTGATGTTCGGCACCATCGCCGCCGCTGGCGTGCGCATCATTGCCCGCGAGGAGCTGGATCGCCGCGCCCTGATGATCCTGGCGGTGTCGCTGGCCATGGGGCTGGGGGTCGCACAGGTGCCGGAAGTGCTGCAACACCTGCCAGAGCTGGCCAAGAGCGTGCTCTCCTACGGCGTCGCCACCGGTGGCATTACCGCCATCGTGCTCAACCTGCTGCTGCCCAAGCGCGAAGCGTGTCACTCCTGAAACACAGCCTACCGATAGCAAACAGCCCCGCACTTGCGGGGCTTTACCTTGCCAGTCGCCACGGGTAGTGTGCTGGGCAGCCTTTTTTGAGGATGCCGCCATGCCCTATCGCCTGCTCTCCCCCCTCCCCGATACCGCTTCACCCGCACAGATACTGGCACAAGAGCAGCACTGGCTGCGCGACTGTGCCCATGACGGTCAGCCCCGCGCTCACCTGTGGCAGGCACCCCAATGCCTGATTGTCACTCGCAAAGATACCCGCCTCCCCCGTTACGAAGCCGCCTGCAAACAGCTGGCAGATGAAGGCTGGCCGGTACATGTGCGCGACAGTGGCGGTACCGCCGTGCCCCACGGAGCGGGGATCCTCAACCTATCCCTGCTGCTGCCCCGCACCACCACAGCTCTCGCCCACTACTACCAGCTGCTGGGGGCGCCGCTACTGACCCTGCTGGCAGAGTACGGCCTTGAGGGAAGCTATGACTTCGTGCCAGGCTCCTTTTGCGATGGTCAGTACAATCTGGTGATCGGGGGACGCAAGATCACCGGCACTGCCCAGCGCTGGCTGGCGCCGGGGCAGGATCACCAGGGCGCCGTGCTGGCACAAGCCATGCTGCTGGTGGCGGGTGATGTGGATGAGGGAACCAGGATGGCAAGCCGCTTCTACGAGCTGGCGGGCGGCGAACTGCGTTTTATGACGGGAACCTCCACCACGCTGGCAAGCTGCATCGATTGGCGCGGTAGCGATCAGGCACTGGTAGAGAAAGTGCAAACACGTCTGGATAGCCTGCTGAGCGAGGGGCTACCCCCCTCGTCCTGACCTTATCCCGAAGGGAGAGGGAAAGTCCCCGTCCATAGACACAGCGCACAAAAAAGCCACGACCGGAGTCGTGGCTTGTTCTTTTCAAGGGGAGCGTGAAACGGGCTGAGGCATTCAGGCCGTCTGCGGCTCCGGCTCGGCTTCGCTATCCAGATCCCGGCTAAAGTAGGCGCGGGTCTCGGCGATCACCACATGGCGCAGACCAATCAGGCCGATGAGGTTGGGCACCGCCATCAGGCCGTTAACGATATCGGCCAGCAGCCAAATCATGTCCAGATGGAGGAAAGCACCGCTCGCCACCAGCGCCAGATAGACCAGACGATAGGGCTTGATTGCCTTCACCCCGAACAGGTACTCGGTGCAGCGCTCGCCGTAGTAGTTCCAGCCAAGGATGGTGGTAAAGGCGAAGAACAGCAGGCCAATGCTCACCAGATACTGGCCAACATGGGCATCGAGCCCCTGGGCAAAGGCCAGACTGGTCATGGCCGCGCCGCTTGCATCGCCGCTCCACACGCCGGTCACCACCAGGGTCAGGCCGGTCATGGTGCAGATGATGATGGTGTCGATGAAGGTACCTGTCATGGAGACCAGCCCCTGCTCCACACACGAATCGGTCTTGGCTGCCGCCGCCGCGATGGGCGCAGAGCCCAGTCCCGATTCGTTGGAGAAAACCCCGCGCGCCACCCCTGACTGAATGGCCAGCATGATGCTGGCACCGACGAAGCCGCCGGTCGCCGCATGGCCGGTGAAGGCACTCTCGATCACCAGCATAACGGCATCGGGCAGGGCGCTGGCGTTGTTCACCAGCACGCCCAGACAGGCGACGATGTAGAAGATGGCCATGAAGGGCACCACCTTGCTCGACACGCCGGATATCGACTTGATCCCTCCCAGGGTCACCAGCGCCACGATCAGGGTCAGCACTACGGCGGTCGCTTCACGGGGCACCGAGAAGGAGAGACTCATGGCGTCGGAGATGGCATTGACCTGAGGGAAGGTACCGATGCCGAAGAAGGCCACGCCGATACCGAACAGGGCAAACAGCTTGGCGAGCGGTTTGGAACCGAGCCCCTTCTCCAGATAGTACATGGGGCCGCCAGCCATCTGGCCGTTGGCATCCTGCTCGCGGTATTTGACCGCCAGCAGGCACTCGGCATACTTGGTGGCCATGCCGAACAGTGCCGCCATCCACATCCAGAACAGGGCACCGGGGCCGCCGAGCTTGATGGCGGTAGCCACCCCGACGATGTTACCGGTACCGATGGTGGCAGAGAGTGCGGTACAGAGGGCGCCGAAGCTGGAGACATCCCCCTGCTTGCCCTGCCCCTGATCGCGACCAAAAACCAGCCGCAGAGCGAGCGGCAAGCGCACCACCTGAAGCAGACCCAGACGCAGGGTGAGATAGATACCGGTCCCGACCAGCAGGATCAGCAGGGGCGGCCCCCAGATAAAGCTATCGATGGCGGTTAACGCCGATTGAATTGATGACATGCATCCTCCTTAAGAAACAGAAATTAAGGAGGAGAAGGATGATCTTCCCATAGGTGTCGCGATCGGCCAGAGGCGATCGGATGCGGGCCAAGCCCAGGTACAACCATCCCATCCCCTCTGTCCTTTTGCCTGAGAGTTTCCGGCGCCAGCCTGCCCTTGCGGGTAGTCGTGGTGCCTTGCTCCTTCGGCGCCCGATTTAACGGGTCTCTCCAGAGTATCGTCCAGTAGCAGTCCACACCGGTTGCCCGGTACCTGAAAGATTCACTTCTTCGGTGGATGGTTGCCCATCGCTCTCCTGCTACCTTCATCCGAACTAGTTTGGATTAGGAAGTCGGCATGTTAATCCAAAAAATGTGAGCTGTCTCGCACTTGGCCACCCCCATTTATATTTTTTTAGTGACCACCAGAACCGCAGCAAGAATGTTAAATGTTAGTTAACTATCAACAAGTTAGGCTCTCACGAATCAAATGTGACCCAAACTGGAAAAATGGCGGATAGAGAACAGTGATCCCTCTCGTTTCGCCAAGAAAATCTTGCCAACATATCCAATCAAAATGCTTGCACACAGAATCAATAAGCCGATAATCCGCTGCATAACCAAGCACTTTGCCATCAGTTTATGCACTGTGTTAGGTTGGTCCCACCGGACCGCTCGCCTGACCCGGCCGTCGCCGGTTCAATCGCATATGGCTTGGGCATATCACGCCCCCTAAGGATGACCAAAAGAGAATGAACGAGACCCTGGTTGCAAAAGATGTGGTCGCACAAGATTACCGTCAGCTGGTTGAACAATTCGGCTCCCCCCTGCTGCTGCTCGACAAGGCAGCCGTCCGCAAACAGTATCGGGCCCTGGCCGCCGCCCTGCCCGATGTACGATTGCACTATGCACTCAAACCCCTGCCCCATGAGGCGGTGGTCTCTGTCTTGAAGGAAGAGGGGGCCTGTTTCGATCTGGCCACCAATGGCGAAGTGGATCTGGTGCGCAGTCAGGGGGTTCGCCCGGGGCGTTGCATTCATACCCATCCCATCAAGCGCGACAGCGATATCCGTTATGCGCTCGAGTTCGGCTGCACCGTGTTTGTCTACGACAACCCGCTGGAGCTGGAAAAGTTCATTCCCTACAAGGACGAAGTGAAACTGCTGCTGCGGGTCAGCTTCCCCAACCCCGAGACCAAGGTCGATCTCTCCAAGAAGTTTGGCTGCACTCCGGAGCAGGCGCTGCCGCTGCTGCAATTGGCCCACGCCAAGGGGATCAAGGTGATGGGGCTGTCGTTTCACGTCGGCTCGCAAGTGCCTCATGCCCGTCGCCATGTGCAGGCCATCGACGCGTGCCGCGAGATCATGGAGCAGGCCTGGGAGCTCGGGCTCAAGCCCTGGGTACTGGATATCGGCGGCGGTTTCCCGGTCGATTATGAGGGGGGCGAGTTCGATATCGACGGCTTCTGCGCGCCGATCCGCGAAGCGCTGGCCAAGCTGCCCGCTACCGTGCAGAAGATTGCCGAACCGGGCCGCTTTATCAGCGCACCGGCCATGACTTCGGTATCCAGCGTGATGGGCAAGGCCCACCGTGGCGACAAGATCTGGTACTACCTGGATGACGGTCTCTACGGCAGCTACAACGGCCAGCTCTATGACCACGTTACCTATCTGGTGAGCACGCCTTATGCCTGTGGCGATCAGCACAACTCGGTGCTCTCCGGCCCCACCTGCGACAGCGTGGATGTGATCCGCGATGGCATCATGCTGCCGGATCTGGCTATCGGCGAGTTGGTGGTTGGCAAGGTGATGGGCGCCTACACCTGGGCCTCCGCCTCCACCTTCAACTTCTTCCCCAAGGCCAGCATCCTCATTCTGGACAGCAGCCAGAAGGGGCAGAAGCTGGTGGCAGTAGCCTGAGCACACCGCTCGCTCGCCAACTGGTTCACTGGGCAAAAACAAGAGGGGGAAGCTTGAGCTTCCCCCTCTCTCATTTCACCAACCCCTATCAGATAAACTGACTGGTCAGCAGCCAGCCGGTGTAGGCGACGAAGCAGGTGAGCAGCACGCCCCCCTCCAGCCGGTTGATGCGGCCTTGGCCCTTACGGCCCAGACACATCACCAGCAGCAACAGGGTCAGCCCCATCATGATGCTCCAGTCACGGGTAAGCACCTCCGGCGCCACATCGAGCGGGTGGATGCCCGCCGCAATCCCCACCACCGCCAAGGTGTTGAACAGGTTGGAGCCGAGCACGTTGCCAAGGGCCAGATCATGCTCGTTCTTGCGAATGGCGATGAGGGACGAGGCCAGCTCCGGAAGGGAGGTACCCACCGCGACTATGGTGAGGCCAATCACCAGATCGCTGATACCAAGCGCCTGAGCGATGGTCACCGCCCCCCAGACCAACAGGCGGGAAGCGCCGATCAGCAGCACCAGCCCGACCACCAGCCAGAAGATGGCGCTCTTGAGGGACATCCCCTCGCTCTCGATATCCTCGGCGGTCTCGGTATCCAGCGCATCTCCCTTACCATTCATGCCAGCCCAGATGGACCAGCCCATCAGGGCAACGAAGACGGCCCCCAGAATGACCGCATCCATCCGGCCCAGATGGCCATCGATCAGCAGGGCGCCGGAGAGCAGGGTAATGCCGAGCAGGATCGGGATCTCCTTGCGCACAACCTGAGAGGCCACCGCGATAGGGCTGATCAGTGCCGTCAGACCCAGGATCAGTGCGATATTGGTGATGTTGGAGCCATAGGCATTACCAAGCGCCAACCCGGGATTGCCCTGGGACGCCGCCAGCGCCGAGACCACCATCTCCGGGGCCGAGGTACCAAAACCGATGATCACCATGCCGATCAGCAGCGGCGGCATCCCCGCATAACGGGCAGTGGCGGCGGCACCGTCGACAAACTTGTCTGCACTCCAGACCAGCAGCGCCAGTCCGGCAATCAGGGCAACAAAAGCCAGGGTCATAGGATCTTCATCTCTTGTTATCTGCAACGAAGCGCCAGCCCAAACGGGCAGGCACCATGGGAAAGTGGCGCCAGTGTAGCTGTGCCACCTCCCATTTCAAGGGGAAATCAAACCGTGATTAACATTTCACAGTGCAGCCAGCAGGCTCGCGGCATCGGAGACCTCGAACTTGCCCGGCGCCTCCACAAACAGCTGCTCGACCACACCATCGTTGGCGATCAACGCAAAGCGCTGGGCGCGGATACCGCCAAAGGCGCCGGTATCCTTGGCCAGGCCCAGCGCCCGGGTCCAGCTGCCGTCGCCATCCGCCAGCATGGTGATCGCCTCGGCATTCTGGGCCGTCTGCCAGGCCCGCATCACGAAGGCGTCGTTGACCGACAGACAACAGATGGCATCCACCCCTTTGGCCATGAACTGATCGGCCAGCACCACATAACCGGGCAGATGGGCATTGGAGCAGGTGGGAGTAAAGGCGCCGGGTACCGCAAACAGCACCACTTTTTTACCGGCGAACAGCGTCTTGCTATCCCGCAGCTGTTTGCCCTCGGCGGTGATAAAGGTAAATTCGCCCGCAGGCAGGGGTTGTCCTACAGCAATCATGATTTCTCGTCCTGAGTCGTGATGGGAAGTCGCCAGTTTATCCCAGAGTGACGATGTCGCCTAACAGCGGCTCTGAGCCTGACCATGGATAGCGGCAGGCATTTTCCCCTTGGGCAGACTACTCTTGAGCTGGTTTCACGGCGCCAGGAGGCCCCATGCAACACTATTACGATGGTCTGGAAATTCGTCCCCCCACCATGCGCGAACAGCAGCAACTGGACCAGCTCAATCATCAGCTTACCCATGTCAGTCAATATTGCGCCGGTTACTCCAGCGCCTATCGCCAGTGCCGCCTCGAGGATCTGGCTGAGCTGGCCACCCTGCCGCTGCTCGACAGCAAAGAGCTGTTTGCCGCCCAGCAGGCCCATCCCCCCTTCGCCGGTCTCACTGGCCGTCCCGCCAGTCAGGCACTGCGGGTCTTCTCCTGTCCGGGTCAGCTGGCCATCCCCGAGTATGCCGGGGCGGACTGGTGGGGCGCCGCTCGTGCCCTGTTTGCCGCCGGTTTCAAGGCGGGGGAGGTGATGCTCAACGGCCACGACTATCACGCGGGCCCCACCGCCTTTATCTTCGATAACGGTGCCCGCCAGCTGGGTGCCCCTGTGGTGCCTTGCGGGCCACACGATACCCAGCGCCAGCTGGAGGCGCTGCTGCGCTATCAACCCACCGGCTATGTCGGCCCGCTGGTGACCCTGCTCGACCTGCTGGAGGCTGCCGAGGCGGCGGAGATCCCGAGCGACTCGCTGCGCCACGCCCTACTGTGCGAAGCAACCCATCCCGAAACGGCACCACTGCGCGCCATCCACGGCATTGCGGCCCTCAACTGTCTGGTGTGGCAGGATGTGGGGGTGGTGGCCTACGAGAGTCAGCCCGGTCAGGGCTTTATCGTCAACGAGAGCTGCATCGTCGAGATCATCGATCCCGCCAGCGGCAATCCCGTGAGTGGCGATGCAACAGGCCAGCTAGTGGTGACCCGACTCGATCTCGAGTATCCCCTACTGCGTCTGGCCACCGACTGGCAGGGGCACTGGCTCGCCAAGCCGAGCGCTTGCGGGCGCACCAACCGACGCCTCAAGCTGGTGTAGCAGACCAAGTAAATGCACAAAGGCAGACGGGCAGCCATCAGGCTGGCCGTCTTGTCTCTGAACTGGGAAAGAAAATATCTAAAGAGAGACGTTAGCGTCTCGCCTGCCAGGTGGCAATGGCGAGCAGGGAGTCGGGGGTAAATTCGCTGGCGCGCTCGGCAATCTCGGCCAGGCTCATCCAGTGCACCGCGCTCACCTCTTCGGCCTGCAACTGCAGCGGCCCCTGATAACGGCAACTGAAGAGGCCGCCCCAAACCCGGTAGCCTTCCCCTTCAGCATAAAAGCTGCCAAAGCCCTGCAGTGGAATATCCATAATCCCCAGCTCTTCGGCCAGCTCGCGGCGGGCGGAGCGCTCCATCTCCTCACCGGTGGTGACCACGCCACCGGCGCAGGCATCCAGCATACCGGGGCAGAAATCCTTGCTGAGGGTGCGTCGCTGCACCAGGATCCGATCCGCGTCGTCGAGCACCAGAATATAGCTGGCGCGATGGCAGAGATTCTCCCGCCGCACCTTGGCTCGCTCGGCCACGCCAATCACCCGGTTATCCTCGTCCACCACATCAACCCATTCCACGCACAGGCCCTTTTATTTGTTCCATTCAAGCCCGCAGTATATCGGTGCGGTGGTTTGCCATGGCACAACTTTTTCGATGATGCCGTCAATTTGCCGAGCCCACAGGCAAAATAAGGATTCACACAAATCTTTATAAACCGTCATATCAGTGTCATCGACCGACACCATAGTGTGCCCTGTCCAGGCAATCAGGGAACCGTGTGATGAAGGTATTCAAGCAGTTATCCCCACGGCAGATCGCTCGCTACATCAAGAGCTTTCATCGAGGCTATTTTGCCATCGAGTCGCTGGGGACATTTGAATTCAACGCAGGCAGGATCAGCCTCCATGGCCTGACCTGCCGCCAGCGGCTAAGACTGGCTCGCCAGATCAATCTGGCGGTCAGACAACTTGGTCACCACAACCCCTTGCCGGACATGTGAGTCAAAGGGTCTTGCCCTACTGTCTGTTGTGCATCCATGCTTTGCCCGCCGGCTACTCGCCGCGCGGGCCGTTTTCGATATCGGTAATGATGCCGTTGCGCACCGTCACAAAGCGCATGAACTCGTTCTTGCCGAAGTTGTAGGTCCAGCGTTCACCATATTTGACCTGCACCATGTTGCCAAACTGGTTCTCCTCGTTGCGGTTGAGCTCTTCACGCAACATCGGCTCGCCGCACTTGAGCAGCATCTCGGCGGTGCTGTCACCCTCGCTGATCAGGGCGTTCTTGCAGCGCATGGCATCGGCACTGGCCGGAATGCTCAGCAGCAACAGAGCAAGCCCCGCTACATTCTTCATCTTATTGCTCATCGGGTTCTCCATATCCTCTCTAATGAGTCGCAGTATGCCTGTTCCCGTTTCTGAAACAACCAGTCAATGGCGCAAAAAAGCCGCCCTTTTCTGCTCTCCAACCTGCTGACCGCGACAAATACTGTCTATCACATAACCCAAAAACAAACGGCGACCCGAGGGTCGCCGTTTGCATCAAGCCAGCAGGATCACAGGATGTCCAGCAGCTCGACTTCAAATACCAGTGCAGAGTAAGGCGGGATAGAGCCCGCGCCACGGGCACCGTAGGCCAGATCGTGGGGGATGTAGAGCTTCCACTTGGAACCAACCGGCATCAGCTGCAGCGCTTCAACCCAGCCAGCGATCACGCCGGTCACCGGGAATTCAGCCGGCTGGCCGCGAGCAACGGAGCTGTCGAATACACCACCGTGGGTAAAGGTACCGTGGTAGTGCACACGCACGGACTGACCGGCTACCGGAACGGCACCGTTGCCTTCTACCAGCACTTCGTACTGCAGACCGGAGTCAGTCACCTTCACTTCAGCGCGCTTGGCGTTGTCAGCCAGGAAGGCTTCGCCGTCAGCAGCAGCGGCCTTGGCGGCGGCTTCCTGCTCTTCTTGCATACGCGCAGTGATCACCTGGAAGGCATCATTGATATCGTCACGGCTGACCGCGAACTCCAGACCATTCAGGGCATCTGCCAGACCTTGTTGCAGGGCCGGGATATCCAGACCGGCGAAGGCTTGCTGCGCCAGCTGATCACCCATGTTGCGGCCGATGCCATAGCTGGCCTTCTGTTCGATAGAGTCGTATTGGGACATTGAGATGTTGCTCCAGATCCATGTAGTAAAGAGGCGGGATAATATCAGACTTTTGGCCGGGGTGCTGCCGGGGGCGCCCCTGATTTCCCCGTCAGTGGGAGGAACTTCACACAAGATGCGGATGAACGCCGCCCAACGGCGGCGATCTGCTTAACCGCGATCCAGCAAGGCTCTGACCGCAGCGACCTTGGTGCCATCGGTGATATTGACCCGACCATCATCCGAAGTGCCCATATTCACTCCGTGCGGCACCATGCCGCCGCGCCAGCCCATGCCGGACATATGTACTTCGCTCACTCCGGTGAACTCGATGATGGTACGCACATTGTCGGCATTGACCCCGGCCCCCGGCATCAGGCTGGCACGCCCCGCCAGCGCCTGCTGCATCTCTTGCAGGGTTTCCAACCCAGCCAACGCGGTCGGCGCATGGCCCGAGCTCAGAATGCGCTCGCAACCGGCCGCGACTATGGTCTCCAGATCGAGGCGCCAATCGGAGGAGAGGTCGATGGCGCGATGGAAAGTGACCCCCAACGGCCCAGCGGCCTCCACCAGCTGTTTGAGTTTGGCGGCAGGCACCCGCCCCTCCTCATCCAGCAAACCGACCACTACCCCTTGCAGACCGGCAGAGCGGGCCGCCGCGATATCTTGCAGCATCATCTCGAACTCGCCGTCGTTAAAGCAAAAATCCCCGGCGCGCGGGCGGATCATGGCATAAACAGGCACGGTGGCGTGGCGGGCTGCCTGCTGCATAAAACCGTAGGAGGGGGTCAGGCCGCCCAGACCCAGCGCAGAGCAGAGCTCGATGCGATCCGCCCCGGATTGCTGGGCAGTAAACAGGGATTCCAGGTTGTCGATACAGATTTCAAGACGGGTCATGAGGACTCCTTTTTCGGGGAGATCAGACCCCACATCTGATCTCATAGATTGAGCAAGGCTGCGCCGCGCACACCACCGGCACCGCCGAAGCGGGCCTGGCGGATCTCGGGCAGGGCGACCCCGGGCAGCAAGTGACCGGGCAGACGCAGCGGCAGCTGTTCATAGAGGGCGGGCAGGCCGCTCAGGCCGCCCCCCAACACCACCACTTCGGGATCAATCACCGAAATGGCGGTGGCAAGCCCGGCGGCCATGATCTCCAACCAGCAGTCGACCGTCTCGACCGCATGGGGTTCATGGGCCTCGAAGCGTCCCACAATCTGGTGACCCGTGGCGCGCTGGCCATGGAAATGGTGATAGAGACGCTCCAGACCGGTGCCGGAGGCATAGGTTTCAAAACAGACCAGACGGCCGCAGCCGCAACGGGGACGGGGCAACTCGGGGTACTTCATCAGCATGGTCGCGGGCAAGGGGTAGTGACCAATCTCGCCAGCCAGCCAGTTGCGCCCCTGAATAAGCTTGCCCGCCAGATAGACGGCGCCGCCGATGCCGGTGCCGATGGTGACGCCGAGCGCACTGCCTGCGCTGTCGGCTGCCCCTTGATGCACTTCGGACCAGAGGAAGCAGTTGGCGTCGTTATCCACCTTGACCGGCCGCTCCAGCAGCTCGGCCAGATCGGCGCCCAGATGGCGACCATTGATGGAGGGCAGATTGGCCGCCACTATGCTGTGATCCTGGCTATTGATGACACCGGGAAAACCGATGCCGACCGAGCCCCGTGCGCCGAAGCGGGCATCCGCCTGCTCGACCCGGGAGCGGATCAGCTGCTGCAACCCCTCGTAATCGTTGCCCGGGGTGCTCATGCGCTCCTCATGGCAGAGGTTCAATGCACCGTCATAGACCGCAAAGGCGATCTTGGTGCCACCGATATCAAAGCCGTAATACATGCCAGCACTCCCTTGTCAGCCCGTGTTTATCCAACTCTGTTTCAAGGGGGACATTGTATTAATTCGCAAAAAAAATAAAGTGACCGAAGGCGAAAAACGGGAGAGTGATCAGAGCAAACGGCTCATTTGTCGCTGCAAGCAGGGCTGCCCGAGGCTTATCAGGGTGCGCTCCTCGCCATCAAAAACGAAGCCACGGCGCAGGTAGAATCCCTCGCCGATGTGGTTGCCATCAAGCAGCCACAATTTGACGCTATGGCAACCGGCGCGGCGCATCTGCATCGCCACCGCCTGCCACAGCCGTTTACCATAACCTTGTCGCCAGTGGTCGGGATGGAGGTAAAAAGCGCGGATCAGGGCATGACTCTGTCCCGCGTCCTGCTGTGGTTGCCAGTAGAGCAGGCCAATCACTACCTCATCGAGACAAAGCAGCATGGGCCTTGGGCCCGGCTCGGCCAGACGGCTCTGCCAGATTTGCAGATGAGCGGTGACGTCCAGCTGTTCCAGCAGGTCGGCACCGAGCACCTGGCCATAGGCAGCGAGCCAGCTGGCTCGCTGCATCACCGTCATGGCGGCGGCATCGTCGCTGCGCGCCATGCGCAGGCTTATGCCTTGCATTGGGGCACCAGACCATTGGCGCGAGCCTGCTCATAGAGCGGCAGCACTTGCGCCTGTTGCGCCTGCAACTCGGCGATCCGGTTCTCGTTGCTCGGGTGGGTGGAGAGCAGTTGCGGCGGGGTGTTGCCACCGGCGGCGGCACTCATGTTTTGCCACAGGGGGATTGCCTCGGCCGGATTGAACCCGGCACGCGCCATCAGCTCAAGCCCCAGCCGATCCGCTTCGCTCTCCTGAGTGCGGCCGTAGGGCAGCATCACCCCCACCTCGACCCCGAGGCCAAGGGCGGCCATGGTGGCGCCGCGATACTCGCTGGTGCCCATGGCGATGTCCGCAGCCGCCAGACCGATCCCCGCCAGCTGGCTGCGCGAGAGTCGTTCGTTGGAGTGCTGGGCCAGCACGTGAGTCAACTCGTGGCCGATGACGGTCGCCAGCTGATCCTGATTCTTGGCCACCTTGAGCAGGCCGCTGTAGACCCCGATCTTGCCGCCGGGCAGGGCGAAGGCGTTGACCTGTTTGGAGTCAAACACCACCACTTCCCAGTTGGTGATGCCATAGCTGGCCGGCACCTGGGCGGTCACCGCCTTGGCGACACAGGAGACATAGGCGTTGAGTTTGGCATCCTTGCTCACCTTCTCCTGCTTTTTCATCTGCTCGAAGGAGTCAGCGCCCAGCTGGTTCATCTGCTGGGGAGAGTAGAGCAGCATCTGGCTGCGGCCGGTCGGCGACTGGGCGCAGGCGACCAGCAGGGAACTACAGAGGGCTACCAGGCCAAACTTGGTGAGGGACGCAATCATGAAGGGATCCTTTGCCATAACGTTGCCCTATTCTCGGAAATGCCGCCCGGCTACGCAAGGGAGCCAGCCCCCGGCTGGCGGAAAAATATCCATCCTGCGCTATTAACAAAACTGACAGCTGCCAAAAACAAAACGAGCCCGCTTGGGGCTCGTTTTATCAGGGCATGCTGACTGCAGGCAGTTACATGATACCCAGCTTTTTCAGGTCAGCCTGTACCACCTTGGCCGGCACCGGCACGTAGCCATCTTTGGCAACGATGTTCTGGCCTGCTTTGGAGAGCATCATCTTGACGAACTCTTGCTCCATCGGGGAGAGCGGCTTGTTCGGATGCTTGTTCACGTAAACGTACAGGAAGCGTGACAGCGGATACTTGCCGGTGATGGCGTTATCGGAGGTCGCTTCGATGAAGGTCTTGCCATCTTTGGAGAGCGGTACCGCACGCACGCCGGAGGTGACATAACCGATACCGGAGTAGCCGATGCCGTTCAGGGAGGCAGAGACAGACTGCACCACGGAGGCAGAACCCGGCTGCTCGTTCACGCCGCTCTTGAAGTCGCCGTTACACAGGGCGTGCTCCTTGAAGTAACCGTAGGTACCGGATACGGAGTTGCGACCGAACAGTTGCAGATCCTTGCTTGACCAGTTGCCGTCCAGACCCAGATCAGACCACTTGGTGGCAGCCTTGGCTTCGCCGCACTTGAGGGTGCTGGAGAAGATGGCGTCGATCTGCGGCATGGTCAGCCCCTTGATGGGGTTGTCCTTGTTGACGAACACCGCCAGGGCATCGACTGCAACGCGGATGGCAGTCGGCTTGTAGCCGTAACGCTTCTCGAATGCTTCCTCTTCACCGGCCTTCATGGCACGGCTCATCGGGCCGAACTGGGCAACACCTTCGGTCAGGGCAGTCGGGGCGGTAGAAGAACCGGCGGCCTGGATCTGCACGTTGACGTTGGGGTACAAACGCTTAAATTCTTCGGCCCACAGGGTCATCATGTTGGCCAGGGTGTCCGAGCCGACAGAGGACAGGTTGCCCGAAATGCCGCTGGTCGGTGTGTAATCCGGCAGGTCTTTATCCACACCGGCAGCCAGGGCGCTGACAGAAAACAGGGTTGCTGCGGTGAATCCGATTACACCAGCCAGTTTGTTGAGTTTCATCCAATCTCTCCAAAGTTACAGAAGGTCCGTTCTTAAGACGGCGCCAGTATCTGACCTGGCAGTGACAAATTTATGGATTTAATGTGACACTTTAATGACATGGCGACAGATTTGAACAAATGAAAAGAGGGCCCGTTCAAAGGCCCTCTTTTTGCAGCTAACTCATTGCCATAAAAGACTATTTAATCACCACCATCCGGCTCGGGATGAGAAAGCTGAAGCGGCTGCCAAGGCCGACCCGGCTCTCGATATCGAGCTGGCAGTCGTGATGACTGAGGGCATGCTTGACGATGGCAAGGCCCAAGCCTGAGCCGCCGGTATGGCGCGAGCGTGCCTTGTCGACCCGATAAAACCGCTCGGTCAGCCGTGCCAGATGCTCGGGGGCAATCCCCTCCCCTTCATCGCTCACGGCAAACAGCGCCATCGCCCCCTGCTTGCGCCACTCCACGGTAATTTTTCGCCCCGCCGGGGTGTAGTGAATGGCGTTGTAGACCAGGTTGGAGACAGCACTGCGCAGCTGCTCCTGATCCCCGCGCACCAGAAGATTGGGCTGCACCACAAATTCGAGCTGGTGGGCCCGTTCGCCCGAGAGCGCCCGCGCCTCCTGCTCCAGCAGCCCCAGCATGGCAGGCATGTCCACCAGATGGGAGAGATCCACGGTCGGAGCCGCCTCGATACGGGAGAGGGTGAGCAGCTGATTGACCAGATTATCCATCCGGATGGTCTGCTCCATCATCACCCGATGCGCCTTGGCCCACATGGCGGGCGGGGGCGGCTCCTCGGTCATCTCCAGATAGCCCTTGAGCACGGTCAGCGGGGTGCGGAGCTCGTGGGAGACGTTGGAGACAAAGTGCTTGCGGGTCTTCTCGAGACTGCGCAAGCGGGTGACATCCCGCACCACCAGCATCGCCTGATCCGAGGCGTAGGGCATGATCCGAAACTCGAGAAACTTCTCCTCGTTGACCGGGGAGTGCATCTCGAGGGGCTCGTCATACGCTCCCTTGCCCAGATAGGCGTTAAAGGCCGGATTGCGAATGAGGTTGCCGATATGCTGGCCGGCATCCTCCGGCCAGCGAAAACCGAGCAGTTGCTCCGCCAGCCGGTTGCACCAGAGGATGCTGCCATCGGTGCGAAACACCACGGCGGCATCGGGCAGCGCCTCGGCCCCCTCCCGGAAGCGGCGGATCAGCCCCGCCAGCTCGCGGCGACGGGCGCGGTGACGCTGCTGCAGCTTGTAGATACCGTTGAAGATGTACTCCCAGCTGCCATTGCCGCTGGGGGGCACCAGGCTGCGGTCGTGCCACAGCCAGTCAGAGAGCCGCTTCTGGAAGCGATAGTGCCAGCCCAGATGCAACACGGCCGCCACCAACAGGCAGAGGGCAAGATGATCAATCAACCAGCCAACCAATGCGAAGGGGGCGTAAAAAAACGCCATTCGCCACAACTGTCGCCGCCAGGCGTAAGGTTGCAACATAACTGCCTCTAGAGACGGGTTGAGAAGCGGTATCCGGCTCCACGCACCGTCTGGATCAATCTGTCGTGCCCTGTCTCTTCAATCGCCTTGCGCAGGCGACGAATATGCACATCCACGGTTCTGTCCTCGACGTACACATTGGTACCCCAGACATTATTGAGCAGCTGTTCACGGCTGTAGACCCGCTCGGGGTGAGTCATAAAGAAGTGAAGCAGCTTGAATTCGGTCGGCCCCATGTCGAGCGCCTTCTCTTCGGCACTGACCCGGTGGGAGACAGGATCGAGTTTCAGCCCCTGCACCTCGATCACCTCATCCACCGAGGTGGGCGACACGCGGCGCATCACCGCATGGAGGCGAGCGGTCAGCTCCTTGGGCGAGAACGGCTTGGTGATGTAGTCGTCGGCTCCGGCCTCCAGACCACGCACCTTGTCCTCCTCTTCACCGCGAGCGGTGAGCATCACCACCGGGATCTGGCGCGTCACCTCATCCTGCTTGAGCTGCCTGATAAACTGGATGCCACTGCCGCCCGGCATCATCCAGTCGAGCACGATGAGTTCGGGGTAGGGTTCGCGCACCTTCGCCAGTCCATCGGCGTAATCTTCCGCTTCAATCGTCTCATATCCCTTCTGCTCCAACACGAAGCAGAGCATTTCGCGGATCGGTGCTTCGTCCTCGACCACCAGAATTCGCTTAGCCATTCCCTTCTCTCTCCTCTGTGAAGATGGGTGCGCCAATTATTAGAATTTTCTGTGACACTTTTATGACTTTATGACAGGCGGGATGATAAACGTTTTCAGATTCAGTTGGCAGCAGTACGTTGCAACAAGTCCCACCGGTTGCCGCTGATATCCTCAAACACCACCACGGTGCCATAAGGCTCGTCACGGGGCTGTTCACAAAAATGAACACCGTACGCCTGCATGCGCTGGTAATCCCCCCAGAAATCAGTGGTCTCGAGGAACAGAAATACCCGGCCACCGCCCTGCTGGCCGATGGCGGCCTGCTGCTGCGCATTGGCCCCTTGTGCCAGCAGCAGTGCAGAACCGGAGGCGCCTTTGGGGGCAACCCGCACCCAGCGCTTGCCCGGTTTGCCCGGCTCGTCGAGCCGGGTGTCTTCCAGGAGCACAAAGCCAAGTCCCTCGGTAAAAAAGCGAATGGCCTGATCGTAATCAGCCACCAGCAGGGTCAGCGCCCCTATGTGTTGTGACATGGCAGAAAATCCTCAACGGATGAGTCAACGGGCGCAATGCCCCGGCCAGGGCGCATCATAGCGGCTGGACGGGCAGGGCTCCAGCCGTCATGTGCGTCTTGAAAACAACCGGTGAGGGGGAGTGAGCACTCAAGGGGCTTCGCGCAGCGTCCGGTAGAGGGTGGTGCGGCTGATCCCCAGCTGGCGCGCGGCCTCGCTCACATTGCCGCCGCATGCCGCCAGCGTTTGCTGCACCTGCCGCCGGGTTTGTTCACGCAAACTGGTCGCCTCCCCCATCGGCAAGACGCCGGGCTCTGTGGCCACACTGGGCAGATGCAGGTGGGCGGGTTCTATCCAACCCAACCCCTCTGCCAGCACACAGGCCACTTCCAGTGCCTGCTTGAGCTGGCGCACGTTGCCGGGCAGCGGATGGGCCAGCAGCTGTTGCTCCGCATCGCGGGTCAGACGCAGGGTCGGGTCCATCTCCGCCAACAGTCGCAGGATCAACCCCAGACGCTCAGCGGCAGGCCAACGGCGCAGCGGCATCAGCTGCTGACGCCAGCCGCAGATCCGGTAATAGAGGTCTTCGCGAAATGCGCCACTCTGCACCATGGCCGCCAGATCCCGGTGGCTGGCACTGACCAGCCAGAAATCCACCGCCTCCGGCTTGTGACTGCCAACCGGCGTCACGCTGCGCTCCTGCAATACCCGCAGCAGTCGGGTTTGAGCCTGCAGCGGCAGTTCGCCAATTTCATCGAGCATCAGCATGCCGCCATGGGCTGCACGCAGATAACCCTGACTGCCCTGGCTGCGGGCACCGCTGAAGGCCCCGCCCACATACCCAAACAGCTCGGCTTCCACCAGATCTGCTGGTAACGCGCCACAGTTGACACACACCAGTGGCTGCTCCCGCCGACTGGACGCTCGGTGCAGGGCCCGCACCAGATGCTCTTTCCCGCTGCCGGTCTCCCCCTCGATAAGCAGCGAAATGCCGCGCTCCAGCATCTTGAGCGGCACCTGCTGCGGATGTTGCACCGGGCTTGAGTGACCCGGCAGCGCGGTGCAGGAAGAGGTCACGTCCGCTTCTGGCTCCAGCCGCAAGCCACGCCCCTCGCGCAGCAGTTGCCTGCCATCGAAAGGGTGCTGGCCGAGCCAGAGTCGGCCTGCCCGGTTGGCGCCGAGCAGCTCCCCCTCCTCTCCCAGCAGCAGGCGAGCGGACCAGAGGCTCTGGGGATCGAGATCCACCAGCCAGCCCGGCTGGCGTGCCAACAGCGCGTTTTCGAGGGTCATGGCCAACAGCCGCACCGTGCCCAGCATATCGCCATCGTGATGGGCAGCATCGGTGGAGATATCGAGCACCCCGAGCAATTGCCCATCCGGCCCGAGCAACGGGCAAGCGCTGCAACTGAGGAAGCTGTGCTGGGCGAAGAAGTGCTGATTGCCGAGCACCTGCACTTCGCTCTGTTCGGCCAGCGCGGTACCGATGGCGTTGGTGCCCTTGCTCGCCTCCCCCCAGCGGGCGCCACTGCGCAAAAAGATACGCTCGGCATGGCGGGCGAACCCCTCGTCACCACTGGCGGCCAGAATGGCCCCCTCACCGTCACACAACAACAGGCGACAGGGGCGACCCGCCAGCAACTGGGCAAACAGCGGCAGCACGAAGCGCTGGAAGCAGGCGATCAGCGCCCTGTGCTGCTCCTGACGGGCCGACAGCTCCCCCTGGGGCAGCAAGTCCAGATCGGCGCTCTGCTGACGGCTCAGCCCCTGATGCAGGCAACGCTGCCAGGAACGCTGGATCGGACCGGGACCGGGTTGAAGTGACTCACTCATCACGCCTCCTGTTCACAAACAGCACGACTGTCTCGGCCACTGTCCAGAAACGGTACAGTTTTATCGCAATAGCCGTGATCATTGGTTAACCAAGATACGCCGCCACACCCCATTTGATAACGTTTTTGTAACCTTTTACCTGCTGGTCAGACCCTTTGGCACGCCCCTTGCGATATCAGCTGCCAACCGGTCTGTCAGTCAGCCCGGTCAGGATCACACACATAAAGGATGATGAGATGATTTATACCGCTCCCGGTCAGGCAGGTGCCCTGGTCAGCTTCAAATCCCGTTACGACAACTTCATCGGCGGTGAGTGGGTGGCTCCTCGCGCCGGCCGCTACTTTGAAAACATCTCGCCGGTGGATGGCAAAGTATTCTGCGAGGTCGCCCGCTCCGACGCCGCCGATATCGAGCTGGCGCTGGATGCCGCCCACAAGGCGTTCACCATCTGGAGCAAGACCAGCGTCACCGAGCGCAGCAACCTGTTGCTGCGCATCGCCGATCGCATCGAGCAGAACATCGAAAGGCTCGCCATCGCCGAAACCTGGGAGAACGGCAAGGCGGTGCGTGAAACCCTGGCCGCCGACCTGCCGCTGGTGGTGGATCACTTCCGCTACTTCGCTGGCTGCATTCGTGCTCAGGAGGGCTCGGCCGCCGAGCTGGATCAGAACACCGTCAGCTACCACTTCAAGGAGCCCATCGGCGTGGTCGGCCAGATCATCCCGTGGAACTTCCCGCTGCTGATGGCCGCCTGGAAGCTTGCCCCTGTGCTGGCGGCCGGTTGCTGCAGCGTGCTCAAGCCCGCCGAGCAGACCCCGGTCACCATCATGCTGATGATGGATCTCATCAAGGACATCCTGCCTGCCGGCGTAGTCAACGTGGTCAACGGCTTCGGCGCCGAGGCAGGTCAGGCTCTGGCCACCAGCAACCGGATCCAGAAACTCGCCTTCACCGGTTCGACCGAAGTGGGCGCCCATATCCTGCGCTGCGCCGCCGACAAGCTGATCCCCTCCACCGTGGAGCTGGGGGGCAAGTCCCCCAATATCTACTTCGCCGACGTGATGCAGCACGAGAGCAGCTACATCGACAAGGCGGTAGAAGGGATGCTGATGACCTTCTTCAACCAGGGGGAAGTGTGTACCTGTCCCTCCCGCGCGCTGGTGCAGGCCAACATCTATGACGACTTCATGGACAGGGTGCTGGCCCGTGCTCGCACCATAGTGCAGGGCAACCCCCTCGATACCGCCACTCAGGTGGGGGCGCAGGCGTCCCGCGAGCAGTTCGACAAGATCCTGAGCTACATGGAGATCGGCCGCGGCGAAGGGGCCAAGATGCTGATCGGCGGCGGCCCGGCCAAGGTGAGCGGACTGGAGGGGGGATTCTACATCCAGCCCACCATCTTCTCCGGTCAGAACAAGATGCGGGTGTTCCAGGAGGAGATCTTCGGGCCAGCGCTCGGGGTCACCACCTTCAAGGACGAGGCGGATGCTCTGGCCATTGCCAACGACACCCAGTACGGGTTGGGGGCAGGCCTGTGGACCCGCGACAGCAATCTGGCCTGGCGCATGGGGCGTGGCATTCAGGCTGGCCGGGTCTGGGTCAACTGCTACCACGCCTACCCGGCACACGCCGCCTTTGGCGGTTACAAAAAGTCGGGGATCGGCCGTGAGACCCACAAGATGATGCTGGACCACTACCAGAACACCAAGAACCTGCTGGTAAGTCACGACATCAACCCGCTCGGCTTCTTCTAGCGCAAGCAGATGTCATCAGAAAGGGCGCCTGCGGGCGCCCTCCTTGTTTTGCTTCATCAGATGACATGTCCGGCAATTTGTTATCGGCCTGACTGTAGGCGATAACGCTGGGGGGAGCAGCCCAGCTCCCGGTTGAACATGGCGATAAAGGCCGAGGTGGAGCCGTAACCGAGCCGCCAGCTGATCTCCTGAATGGGCATGTCGCCCTTGAGCCAGGCCAGTGCCTTGAGCAACCGCAGCCGCGCCCGCCACTGACCGAAGCTCATCCCCAGCTCCCGCAGGCAGCGCCGCGCCAGGGTGCGCTCTGTGGTATGCAGTTGTCCGGCCCACTGGGCCAGAGTTCGGGGATCGGCAGGATCGCTGTGTAACGCCGCCAGCATGGGAGCCAGCAGCTTGTCCTGACTCATCGGCAGGTAGCTCTCCTGACAGCGGGTGCGCGCCAGTCGCTCCACCAGTAACTCGGCCTGACGCTGATCCCACTCATCCGCCATATGGCTCACCCGCCGTTCGCAAAAATCGCTCAGCAGGGCGCGAATAAGTGGGGTAAGCAGCAGCAATCTGGGCTCTGGCGGCAGCTTGGCCGCCAGCTCGTGGCTGACGTAGATGGAGGTATAGTCGAGGGTCTGCTCGTTGTAGGAGGTGTGCTCGAGACCCGCCGGTACCCAGATAAGGTAGTCGGCAGGGGCCACCAGTCGCTGATCCCCCAGCTCTATCTCCATGATCCCCAGACTGATCATGTTGAGCTGTCCCCAGGGGTGGGAGTGCAGCACGGTCGCGCTGTCGGCCAGCATCTGCTGGTAACTGAAATAGAGCGGATTGGGAGCGGGCAGAACGACATCTACCGGCTGAAACTGGTGAGTGGCCATTAGCGCCCCTTGTCAGCGAGAGAGAGGAGCAGGCGTGATGCAACGCCCTGTTGGCTCGGTCCCCGGCACAGGCCAAAAGCAGCCATCAGTTGCGGGCAAACGCAGCCCGGGTGGGCCGGAATAAGGTGCATCAGAAAGAGTTGTCTTTTCTGCTGGGTCATCTGTCTGTTTTACGCTACTTGATAGTATAAAGACAAGGGTAGACTTGGCCCCCTGTTAATAAGGAGCCTCTGATGCGAATCTTTTCCCCTCTTCTCTTTCCGCTGATGGCTGTGCTGATCTGGGCTACCAATACCGTGGTGTCCAAGGCGGCCGCCAGCGTGCTCGACCCCGCGGCTATCTCCTTCTATCGCTGGGTGATTGCCGCCCTGGCGCTGACCCCCTTCTGTCTGCCCACCCTCTGGCGGCGACGCAGTGAGGTTCGCCCCTGGCTCGGCAAGCTGCTGGTGCTGGCGGCGCTCGGTATGGTGCTCTACCAGTGTCTGGCCTACTACGCCGCCCACAGCACCTCGGCCACCAATATGGGGGTGATCGGCTCCCTGATCCCGCTGCTTACTCTGCTGCAAGGGGCGCTCTTCTTCGGCCAGCGTCCCGGCAAACAGGCACTGCTCGGCATGAGTATCTCCCTGTTCGGGGTGCTCTGGCTGCTTGGCAAGGGCGAACCACTGGCCCTGCTCCACAACGGCATCAACCCGGGGGATGGCATGATGCTGCTGGGCTCCGCCAGCTACGCCCTTTACGGCCTGCTGATCCGCCGCTGGCACCTGCCGTTTGGCCCCTGGCTCAACCTCTACATGCAGATCCTGCTGGCGGTACTGCTGCTGGTGCCGCTCGCTCTCAGCGCAGACTCGATGGCGGTGCCAGCCGAAGGATGGGGACTGGTGCTCTTCGCCGGGCTTGCCTCCTCCCTGCTGGCGGCTTACTGCTGGATGCGCGGCCTCGCCTGCATGGGCGCCGAGCGCACCTCGGTCTTTATGAACCTGATGCCGCTCTGTACGGCGCTGATCGCCGTCGTCGGCCTGGGCGAGCCGATCCATGGCTACCACCTGCTGGGTGGCGGCCTTATTCTGGGGGGCGTGATGATCTCCCAGCTGAAAAAGCGTGTCCCACTGCCGGAGCGCAACACGGCCTGATGGGCAACATGCCAAAAACAACGAGGGAGCCGCTGGCTCCCTTGTTCATTTCTATCCTGTTTGAACGACTGTGAACCAACTTCACCCCGCCCGGCGCCAGCGGTAGCGACGCTCAGGCCGCCCGCGCTGACCATAGTTGAGATCCACATCGACCCGGTCTTCCGACTCCAGATATTCCAGATAGCGGCGCGCCGTGGTGCGGCTGAGGGAGAGTCGCAGCGCCACCGTGTCGGTGGAGAAGACACTCTCCGGCTCACCCGCCAGCAGATCCAGCACCTGACGCAGGGTGATGCTGTCGATCCCCTTGGGAGTGACGCGCATCTCCTTGATCTGGGAGCGCCCTCCCTTGCCCAGCAGCTTGTCGAGATCTTCCTGCTCCAGCCGACCCCGCTCGCAGAGGCGGCTGTGCAGTTGCAGGATCTCGTCCAGACTCTGCTGAATACGAAACAGCCGCAATGGTTTGATGACGTAGTCATGAACCCCCAGATTGAGGGCCTGCTGGATGGTCTCCACATCCCGCGAGGCAGTCACCATGATGACATAGGCTTCGCGGTTGTGGCTGCGCAGGCGGCTCACCCACTCAAGGCCGGAGCCATCGGGCAGGGAGACATCCACCAGCAGCAGTTGGGGCACCACACCGGCCATCATGGCATCGGCATGGGCCAGGGTGCCGGCCCGCCCCAGCAGGGAGAAACCGGGTGTCGCCGCCACCAGTTCTGACAAGATGGCACCGATCCGATCGTCATCTTCAATAACAAGCGTGATTATTGGGTCCATGGCTCACATTAATTGGTTTTTATTCAAGTAGATACCAAACAGGGTGGTCTGCTCGGCGGTTCGCCGCCATTCTATCACACCCTCGTGCCGACCCACGGTCTCCTTGACCAGGAACAGACCCACCCCGTGATCGCCGCTCTGGCGACTCACCCCGTAATCGAACAGATGATCGGCCAGCTCCTCGTCGACCCCCTCGCCGCTGTCCTCCACCTCGATCACCAACCGCCGTCCCACATCGCACAGGGAGAGCAGCACCCGGGGCGGCCGCTGCTGGCGGTTGCGCCAGGCCGCCTGCAGGCCGTTGTCCAGCAGGTTGCCAATGAGGGTGATGAGATCGGCCGAGACCGAGGCCGGATACTCCGCCAGCGCCGAATCGGGATCGAGTTCCAGGGTCACCCCCAGCTCGCGAGCCCGGCTGAACTTGCCGAGAATAAGCCCCGCCACCGGCTTGTTGTCGATCAGCCGCAGCAGCTCCTGCAGCATGGTCTGGCACGCTTCGTTCTCCTGCTGGATCAGCTCCACCGCCTGATCCACATGGCCCAGCTGCAACAAGCCGGAGAGGCTGCTCAGCTTGTTGGCGAACTCGTGGCTCTGCATCCGCAGCATCTCGGCATACTGGCGCAGGTGGGTCACCTGCACCCCCAGACTGGCGGCCACCTCCGGACGACTGAAGATCAGCAACCGCCCCGGCGCCTTGCCCTGCACCGCCTGCCAGCGACCGACAAAGGACTCCCCCTGAATGGTGAAGCTCACTTCCCCACCCTCCTGCTCCAGACAGGGGGCAAGGGGCGGCACCAGCTCCGCCAGCGACTGCCCCTGCAGGGCGTGGCGTCCAGTGACCGGCAGCCGCAGCTGATAGCTGGCGGTGCTGTTGATCATGTTGATATTGCCGCGGCCATCGAGGGCGATGACCCCTTCGGTGATGTGCTCCAGCACCAGATCCTGCAGGGTAAAGCGGCGCACGATCGCCTCCGGCTCCAGATCGAGCAGGGTCTTGCGCAGCAGGTATTGCACCCAGAGCGCCAGCAGCAGGCCGCACCCCAGCACCGCCACAATGGCGCAGATGAGCAGGGCCACCCGCTCCATATAGATGCCCTCCACCTGCTGCATCAGGTAGCCCACCACCACGGCCCCCATGACGCGCCCATCCCCGCCAACCACCGGGGAGAAGCAGCGGATCGCTGGCCCCATGGTGCCCCGATCCTTGGAGCAGTAGCTGCGCCGCTCCTGCAGCGCGGGCCAGATATCCTCGCCGCGAAACTTCTGCCCCACCAGCTCGGGGTTGGGGTGGCTGAGGCGGCGACCATGCTCATCGGTCACCACCATATAGGTGGCGTCGGTGCGGTTGCAGACCGCCTCCACATAGTCGCGCAGGGTAGGATCACTGCCCTGACGCAGAGCCTCGACCACCCGGGTATCCGCAGCCATCACCCGTGCCAGATCGCTCCCCTTATCCTGCAAGTTGCTCTCCAGCAGATGACGGATAAAGAGGGCCAGCAGGCTGCCCAGAATGAGGATCAGCAGCAGGGAGAGCCCAAGAGAGAGGGTGACCAACTGGTGGCGAAGTTTCATGCACATACCTTAAAACGTCAGGACGCTGCCCAATAGTGCGGATGCCACCAGGTCTGGTCAATCAAAGGAGCCGGATCGCCGACAAAATCGGCCAATCCTTCCTCGCGGGCACAGAGCGCCACCGCTCTGGCGACGGCTCGGGCCACCTCTCCCACCTGCTCGATGGGGGGCAACAGCCGGCCCGCCACCAGCGGATAGGCACCGACCGCCCGCACCGCGGCCAGCAACATGCCATCGCTGATGCGGCGCGCCTTGACAGCGCAGGCTCCGAGACCAATCCCCGGGAAGACATAGACGTTATTGCACTGGGATACCACCCGCCGCTCCCCTGCCACCATCACCGGCACAAAGGGGCTGCCGGTGGCCAGCAAGGCGCGGCCATCTGTGGCGGCCCACACCTGCTCGGGGGTGGCCTCGGCGCTGCGGGTCGGGTTGGAGAGTGGCAGGATCACCGGCTGATCGCACACCGCCCCCATCGCCTGCAGCACCTCGCAGGTAAAGAGGCCGCCCTGACCGCTCACCCCGATCAGCACCGCCGGGCGCACCTGACGGATGGTCTCCAGCAGCGAACTGATCCCCTCCTCCACGGCACGGGCAAACGGCTGTTGGGCGCGAGTCAGATTGGGACGATCGCTGCAGACCACCCCATCCTGATCAAACAGCCAGACGCCGTCGTGACTCCCCGCCAGCTGGGCCAACATGGCGGCGATGCCACAACCGGCAGAGCCCGCCCCGACGATCAGCACCGGGGCATCACTGAGGGCGGTCCCCGCCTGTTGCAACCCAGCCAACACGCAGGCAGAAGCCACTGCCGCCGTGCCCTGAATATCGTCGTTAAACATGCAGAGTTCGTCGCGATAACGGGTCAGCAGGTTGGCGGCGTGCTTGCCGGCAAAGTCTTCAAACTGCAGCACCACCTGCGGCCAGCGCTTGCGAATGGCGGCCACCACCTTGTCCATGAAGTGGTAGTAGCTCTCGCCGTCGATGCGCGGGGATTGC
Source organism: Aeromonas sp. S13(2024) (assembly GCF_041402405.1). NCBI lineage: Bacteria > Pseudomonadati > Pseudomonadota > Gammaproteobacteria > Aeromonadales > Aeromonadaceae > Aeromonas > Aeromonas sp. S13(2024). The sequence continues at coordinate 45,134 of NZ_JBGLRA010000004.1, forward strand.
CAGCCAAGGTAGGAGTCATCCTCCAGCAGCTCGGGGTTGTTGGTGCCCACATCAACGCAGAGCGGCAGAGTACGCGCCGGGTTGATGCCACCCGCGGCGGAGTAGAGCGCCAGCTTGCCGATACAGATCCCCATACCGCCGATACCGAGATCGCCAAGCCCCAGCACCCGCTCGCCGTCGGAGATGACGATCACATCCACCTCCTGCTCCACCGACTCGAGAATATCGTCGAGATCGTCCCTGTCATGCCAGGAGAGGTAGAGGCCGTGGCTGCGCAGATAGAGATCGCTGTGGCGCTGACACGCCTCCCCCACCACCGGGGTGTAGATGATCGGCAGCAGCTCCGGCAGGTGGTGACGCACCAGATCGTAGAAGAGTACAGGATTGTCCTCCTGCAGCTGGCGCAGCAGCAGATGCTGGTCAAACGGACTCTGCATGGCGCTGACCAACCGGTAGATCCGGCGCCGCTGCTGGGAGAGGGACTCCTCCTTGTGGGGCATACGCCCCCGCACGCCCTGACGCTTGCGCTCGGCATAGGGCAGGCTGGTGCCCATCATGATGTCGTTCATTTTGTGTGTTCCTCAATCCGGTATCAGGCGAGCAGGGAGATAAGCGCGGTAGCCAAAATAAGCATCACGGCGCCACCAAGGCGAGAGGAGATCTGGGCAAAGGGCATCAGCTTCATCCGCTGGGCCGCCGAGAGCACCGCCACATCGCCGGTGCCGCCCATGTTGGCCATACAGAGCCCGCCGGTGATGGCCGCCTCGATGGGATAGAAGCCGATCATCCGGCCCACCAGTGCCGCGCCGAGGGCGCCACCGATCACGGTGACCATGACCAGCACGAAGTAGCTGACGGAGAAGGCACTGATCAGCTCGGGAATACTGGTATAGGCGACGCCGATCCCCACCAGCAGGGAGGGAGTCAGGTTGCTCACCACAAACTGATACCAGTCGGCCGCTGCCTGCTCATAACGGCGCGGCAGCAGGCCGCTCACCTTGATAAAGGCGACCGCCAAAATCATCAGGGCGAAGGGGTGCATGGGGATAAAGTTGCCAAGCAGGGAACCCAGCACAAACATGCTGGAGCTGATAAAAAGCCCCATACCCAGACTCTGCAGGGTCGGCGCTTCGGCCTGCTCATCGGTAATGCTCTGGCTACTCTCTTTAACCATCAGCTTGCCGTTGCCAGTCAGGGAGGGGTAACGGCGACCGAGCCGCGCCAGCAGGGAGCCCACCAGAATGGCCAGGGTATTGGCGATCACCACCGCCGGTACCATGCGCGACAAGAGATCCGCACTGGACATCTGCATCGGGCCGGAGAGGATCTCCACCAACGGCACCGCACCGGCGCCCATGCCACCGCCCATGATCGGCAGGCCGATCAGCAGCACCGCATTCTTGAAGCCATACCCCATCAGGGAGCCGACCAGCCCCACGCTCAGCAATGCCAGCGCTACGCCGCCAAGAATGACCGGCAGATAGCGCATGGCGGCATTTTTCAGCAAAGCGCCGCTCATGCCAAACACGGAGCCAGTCACCAGACTGGCGATAAAGAAGTTGAGAAAGCCTCCCTCCTTCATGAAGTTGGTAATGACCTGCCCCGCCTGCACCGGCAGCAGCTGGTATTCGAACAGGGCGGCGCCGCCAAAGATGGCGAGGATGGTGCCACCCCCCAGATATTCACGGATCGGCATGATCCGCTCCCCCAGCTCGGTCAGCAGGGTGCCCAGTACAAACATCAGTGCCAGCGCACCGACCATGCCCAGCGGCAACGAGCCGTTCCAGCCGGAAAAGAGAACGCAGGTCGCCAACCCCAGAAATATAAAGAGCGGCATACCGGCAATTTGTTGGCCGCCCATAAAGGCGGCCTTTTCTTGTGTGGTTTGTAGGGGGGAGAGGTTTTTCATTGTTATGTACTCTGCGTGTGATTGTGGCCGCTACTTTATTGATCCCCCTCTCCCCTGTCGGTTAGCCAGACTGCAAAGCCATATAAAAACATTAAAAACTTAAACATCATGGTGCCTCCAACGTGCGCAGCACAATAGAACACCAGACATCCGATACCCGACCAAGTCAGGAAATAGGGTGATAAAACGAGCGACCATAATGGCGGATATTTGGGTGATCAGCAGTAATAACGATGCGATGATCTCCCCCTTCGGGGAAATAACAGAGCCAGATGACAAGCTCTGCGACCATTTATCGCCACAGCTCCTGTGAGTGATAATCAGCGGGCAATGTCATCGCCATAACGCGAGAGCCACGGCGTGCCACATCAGGGTTTGAGTCGGCGTGCAAGAAGCACGCACGATGAAAAAGGGTGAGGAGAAAGATGCAAAAAGGGGAGATTAAAATAGTGATGAGCCAAGCCAGCGAATACCAGAGCACTGGCTTGAACTCACAAGGATCACACACGGTCAGGTCTATTCTGCCAACAGCAATGGAATATTGGCGGGGTCAAAATCATGACTGATATCGGTACTTCTGATTGCGCCTTCCCGATTCACGCCATGGTGTGACTCTGCACCATATTCTCCATCACTCAACAGCGCTTCAATTGCCAGATACACACATCCACTGTCATATCCATCCACAACCCGTTTCCCCCTTGTTTTATAACCCCATCAATATTAGCGGATAAAAAAAGAGCTGCTCGCTGAAGCTGAAAATTTCATGAAAATAACCACCGGATATCCTCCATTCACGGCGCAATATCCGAAGCGGCAAAAGAGCCTCGAGTGGATCAGCCCCGAAAATAATATCAGGGTCTCGAATGCTGCCAGCTCGCACCAGCGAAAGATCCGACCAGAAACATGATCAGCATCGCACTATTTACTTAGCCTGCTAAACAAGTATGATAGTTAGCATGCTAAGTACATTGAGGATGAGAAGATGACGGATCTGGAAAGGTTGCGCGAGCTGTCGCTCGCCGAGCAGATAGCGCGGATGCACCGGCTATGGCGTACTGCCGCCGACCTGGAGTTGGCTCCCCTTGGCCTCACCCATCCCCGCTGGACCGCGCTGTGGAAACTCTCCCGCATGGGGAACCATGTCAGCCAGAAGACCCTGGCCGACGCCCTCGAGATAGAGCTCCCCTCCCTGATGCGCACCCTGGGCCAGCTGGAAGAGCAGGGACTGATTGAGCGCCATTGCTGCAGTCAGGACAAGCGGGCCCGCATCGTCTGTGTGACCCCGGCTGGCCAGACCCTGCTCGATCAGATCGCCGACCGCATCATGAATATCCGCCGGGAGCTGCTGGGGGGCATCGACGAGCAGACCCTGCAGCTGTTTGAAGCCACGGTGCAGCGGATCTCGGCCAACGCCCTCAGCAAAATTGAACAACACCACGACCGACAAGCCGGAGGCGATACAAGCCCTCCCGAGACCGACAGAGAGAGAGAATAAGATGACCCCGGATCAACAATTTACCCGCTGGATCAAATGGTCCATGGCTGGCTTTGCCACATTGTTTGCCTATTTTCTGATAGCCGACCTGCTGATGCCCCTCACCCCTCAGGCGATGGCGACCCGGGTGGTCACCAAGCTGGCCCCCCAGGTGAGCGGCAAGGTGATCGAGGTCGCCGTTCACAACAACCAGCAGGTCAAGAAGGGGGAGCTGCTGTTCAGGCTGGATCCGGCCCCTTTTGAACTGGCAGTGGAGCAGGCCCGCCTTGCGCTGGCGCAGGCAGAGCAGCAGAACAGTGAACTGGATGCCGCCCTGACCGCCGCCGTTGCCGAGATCAACGCCAAGGAGACCCTGGCCAGCCAGAAGTGGCGCGAGGCTGAGCGGATAGATGCGCTCTACCAACGTCACATGGTTTCGCTGCAACAAAAAGATGAAGCTGACAGCGCCCTGCGCAGCGCCCAGGCCAACCTGCGCGCCAGTCAGGCCAAACTGGCCCAGATCAAGGCCAGTCGTGGCGTGACCGGTGAGGACAATCTGTTGCTGCGCCAGGCCCGCAACAAGCTGGCGCAAGCGCAGCTGGCCCTCTCTTACAGCCGGGTCCACGCGGATCAGGATGGCACCATCACCAACCTGCAGCTCAAGCCGGGCAGTATCGCCAGCGCGGGCAGCCCGCTGCTGGCGCTGGTGTCGGAACAGGTCGATGTCATAGCCGATTTTCGGGAGAAGAGCCTGCGCCATGTCGGCGAGCAAACCCGCGCACTGGTCGCCTTCGATGGCGAGCCGGGTCAGATCTATTCTGCCCGGGTGAGCAGTCTGGATGCCGGGGTGAGTGCCGGTCAGTTTGATGCCAACGGTCGGCTGGCAGCGCCGGTCGAATCGGATCGTTGGGTGCGGGATGCCCAGCGGATGCGGCTGCACCTCGAGCTGGAGCAGCTCCCCGATCATCTGCCAGCCGGGGCTCGGGCCACGGTACAACTGCTGCCAGACAATGCCCTGACCGCCATGCTGGCACGGGGCCAGATCCATCTGCTCAGCCTGCTCCATTATGTCTACTAACCACGCCACTCACCCGTCGGCCAATACCGCCGCAGCACACCCCGCCGGTGTTGCTGCCACCCACCTCTGGTATCGGCCCCTCACCGGCAACGAGCTGCGCCAGTGCCTGCGCATCGCCTTTGGCTGCACCACGGGCTTTTTGCTCTGCAAGCTGTTTGGCTGGAATTACGGGGTCTTCTATACGGTCACACCGGTGCTGCTGCTGGGGATGGTGCCGGTGATGAATGGCCATGCCGCACGCCAGCTGATCGCGGCGGCGGTGGTCTGTGGTGTGGAGGTCGGGCTGCTGGGGGGGCTGTTTGGCAGCCATCCGGCGCTGATGACCCCTATCGCCTTTCTGCTGTTTCTCTACCGTTTCGCCGCCATGTCGCGGGGCAGCCTGTTTCTGTTCGGGGCCAACGGGGTGCTGAGCCTCAGCATCATGCTGCACTTTGCCAGCTATCCGCAGACCGACCTCAACGACCTGATCCTCAACAATATCTGGGCGAGCGTGCTGTCGGTGCTGATCGCTTACCTGATGACCATGCTGATCCCGGATGTGGAGGCCAGACCCAAGCCCGCCTCGGCCCCCAAGGCGCCGCACCGGATGCGCCATGAAGCCCTGCTGGGGGCCACGGTGGCCACCCTGTCGTTTCTGGTATTTCAGGTGTTTGACCTGCGCGACTCCATGTCTGCCCAGGCCACGACCTTGCTGGTGCTGTTCCCCATGCACTGGAACGGTGCACTGAGTTATGCCCGCAAACGGGCGATGGGCACCTTGCTGGGGGTCACCTTCGGCTTGCTCGGCCAACTGCTGCTCTATGACTGGTCAGGGCAACTGCTGCTGGTCGCCCCGCTGCTGTGGCTCGGCGCCATGTTGTTCAGCCATGCCCACGTCAAGGAGGCTGGTGGCTCCGGGGTCGGCTTTGGCGCCCTCACCACCCTCGGCATCCTGTTTGGCCAATACCTCACTCCGGGCAACGATCTGGTGTTCAGCGCCCTCTACCGGGTGAGCAGCATCCTGTTTGCCATCGTGGTCACCCTGCTGGCCTGCTACCTCGTCCACCGGTTGCTCAACCGCTTCGAGGCGACCCGCTTCGGTTATTGATTTCCTGTTGTAAGCACTGTTGTCAGCCCATGGATGAGCTCTCTTTCGCCCCGTCGCCTGCCGGGGCGTTTTTTCTCTCGCTCGTTGACTTCCCTCACCAATACTCCTGCCACTACAAGTCAGCGCAGAAGTGTGGCTATGCTTGTAAGGCTGCTGTCGATGAGGTGTACCTATGGTCGCGTTGTTAAAAAAATGGCTGGTTTGTCTGGTACTGTTGGCTACCAGCCCGCTCGGGGCCACCCCGCTTGTCATTGGTGCCGAAGATGACTGGGCCCCCTACTGCGAGCGCGACAAGGACAATGAGGATGACCAGCCCCACGGACTGGCGCCTGAGCTGGTCAAGGCGGTGTTCGCCGCCGAAGGGATCGAGATTGTCTTTCGCACCCTCCCCTTCGCCCGCTGCATGCACGATGCGAAAAGCGGCAAACTTGCGGGGTGCTTCAACGCCACTATCACCGAAGAGAACCGCTACCAGTACCACTGGCACGATACCCCCATGTTCGAGGAGGATCTTGCCATCTTCGCCCTCGCCAGCGAGCCGCAACGGGATCTCAAGCTCACCTCGCTGGAGGGCAAGCGGGTGGGCATCACCCTCGGCTACACCTACCCCACTGATTTTATGGAGAACCCCAGGATCACCCGCTTTCAGGCCAAGTCCGATGCCCAGATCCTCGAGATGCTGGTGCGCGGCCGGGTCGACTACATCCTGATGAACGGCATGCCGGGCTACCTCAAGATCCAGCAGAAGCAGCTGACCGGCAAGGTGGTCAAGGTTGGCAAGCTCTCCACTGATGGCTTCTGGCTCGCCTTCTCCCGCCACCACCCGCAAGGGGAAGCGCTGGCCAAACAGTTCGAGCAGGGGCTGCAGAAGATCAAAAACAACGGTATCTATGAGACGCTGATCCGCCAGTTTGAAACCAGACTTGGCCTCTACTGATTGACGATGCCTTCCTGATAGCGCCCCCTCATACTCACGCGATATGCCGGACAGCCAGCGACGCACCGAATGGCCCCGCTGATTGCACAATAACAGCAACCTGTTAGGCTCACGCCCGTATGACACCAATGGAGCTGTAATCATGAATAAGGTACATATGATGGCCGCTGGTGCGCTGGCCCTCGGCCTGCTCGCTGGCTGCAATCAGGGCAATACCCTCTCAGTCACTGGTGGCGAACCGGTCAGTTACCAGTGCGAGCAGGGCAAGAAGGTGCAGGTGCGCTACTTCTCTCTCTCCGACAAGAGCCTCAACTTTATCAAGCTGTCACTGCCGGACGGCAAGGATTACACCCTGCCCCAAGCCATTTCGGCCTCCGGCGCCCGCTATACGGACGAACATGAGGCCGTCTGGTGGAACAAGGGGGATGAGGGCTTTGTCGAGCTGCGGGATCAGGATGGCGAGTGGCAGACCGCCTACAACGACTGCAAACAACAATAAACGTGACCCCGGCCTGGCCGGGGTCTCTCTTTCTCTGGCATCAGAGTGGTGGGGGATCAATTGATCTCGATCTCGAAGCGGTTGGTCACCTCGACCGGAATGGCATCCGGGTTGCCCTCTGCCGGGCTGTAGCGGATCCGCGAGAGGGTCGCCAGCGCGCTCTGTTCCAGTTCGCCGGGGGGCTCGGCCGCCACCACTTCCGGCTTGACCGGCGTGCCGCTGGCGTCGATTTGATAGCGAACTTCCACATACCCCTTGACCGGTTTGGCCGGCAGGGCGGGCTCGTCATTGCCAAGCCATGACCACTGCTTCTCCTGAACCCAGTAGCTGGACAACTGCTCGAGAGGGATAGCGATCGGAGCACGCTCGTGCGCCACCTCCTGACGGGATGAGCACCCCAGCAACAGTGTCACTGCCAGACCTGACCATACTGCAACTTTCCACTTCATGTAACGCTCCTTGTTCTCTGCCGGTGCTTGTTGCCGGACTGCGGGACGCTCAACGCGCCCCGCTTGGTCAGTCACCCATCCTAACGAAAAAGTATTCGTATGAACATGAACAAAAGGGCCAACCCCGAGAGGTTGGCCCTTTTATCGTCAATGAGCTCACTAACCAGCCGAAGGTATCAGCCGCGCTTGTCGCTCACCACCAGCCAGAGCGCATGGACCATGCCCGGCAGACCGCCCATCAGGGTCAGCACTATGTTGATTAAAAAGTGCAGGCTAAGGCCCACCTGGATAAACGCGCACACAGGGGGCAGGAAAATGGCCAGCAGGATCTTGAGCAGATTGTTCATCCAAGCTCTCCTCTTCATGAATGTCGTCAGGATTGGAATGGGCTAACCATAAACATCCCGGGCTTCAACTGCAAACCAGACAGGGAATTCGCTCACCGGCATCACGCCAGGCGTTGAGATCGTGGATCTGCTGATTGCTGCTGCCACGCCAGAGCAAACCGGGGTCTGCCAACGCCTTTTCAAACTTGCCATCCACCAGCACATCCAGCAAGGCCACCAGCTCACGCTGGGCCTCTGACAGCTCACCGAGCAGATAGCCGGTCCAGCACCAGATATCCTTGCCCGGACACTCGGCGCGCACCCGTTTCACCAGCGCCAGCACGTGGGGCACGTTGGCAGGGTGGAGCGGATCGCCGCCGGAGAGCGACAGACCTCGCCGTTTGATGCGGCTGTCGTTGAGATCCGCAATGATGCGATCGCTCATCGCCTCATCGAACGGCTTGCCGCCATCGAGTCGCCAAGTGCTCTGGTTGTAGCAACCCGGGCACTGATGCTCACAACCGGAGACAAACAGGGTGGCACGGGTGCCGGGGCCGTTGATCACATCGACCGGGTAGTATTGGTGGTAGTGCATCGTTTGTTTCCTGCCTCGTTCACGGGACAGCGGCATAACTGCCGCCCTCCAATGAAAATGGCCCCTTGAGTCAGGGGCCAGCTCTTCATCGCCTGTGCGCTTACATATGTTTGACGCGGCGCTTTACTTCTTCCTGCTTGCCCGCATTGAAGGGGCGTGCATCAGGGCTGCCGAGGTAGCCGCAGACACGGCGGGTCACCGACACCTTGGCGGGGTCATGGTTGCCGCAGCGCGGGCAGGTAAAGCCCTTGGAGGTGCACTCGAATTCGCCGGTAAAGCCGCAGTCGTAGCACTCGTCGATGGGGGTGTTGGTACCGTAGTAAGGCACCTTGTCATAGCTGTAATCCCAGACGTTTTCGAGCGCTTCCAGGTTGTGCTGGATGTTGGGGTATTCGCCGTAGCAGATGAAGCCGCCACTGGCGATGGGCGGATAGGGCGCCTCGAAGTCCAGCTTGTCGTACGGATTGACCTGCTTCTCCACATCGAGGTGGAAGCTGTTGGTGTAGTAACCCTTGTCTGTCACGCCGGATACCACGCCAAACTCCTTGGCGTCGATGCGGCAGAAGCGGGTGCAGAGGTTCTCGCTCGGGGTGGAGTAGAGGCTGAAGCCGTAGCCAGTCTCCTCTTTCCACTCGTCAATGGCTGCCCTGAGACGGGCGATGATGGCGATGGCCTTCTGTTGCAGCTCGGCGCTGTCAAACAGGTGCACCTTGTCACCAAACAGGGCGTTGATGGTCTCGTGAACCCCGATATAACCGAGGGAAATGGAGGCACGACCGTTCTTGAAGATCTCGCTGACGTTGTCGTCCGCCTTCAGTCGCACGCCGCAAGCCCCTTCCATATAGAGGATCGGCGCAACCCGTGCTTTCACCCCGTCCAGACGAGTGATGCGGTACATCAGCGCCTTCTTGGCGACCCGCAGGGATGCATCCAGACGATCCCAGAAGTCCGCTTCGTCACGGGATTTCAGGGCAATGCGCGGCAGGTTGAGGCTCACGACACCCAGGTTGTTGCGACCTTCGTGGATCTGCTCGCCATTCTCCTCGTAGGCACCGAGGAAGGAGCGGCACCCCATGGGGGTCTTGAAGGAGCCGGTCACTTTCACGACCTGGTCGTAGTTGAGGATGTCCGGATACATCCGCTTGGAGGCACACTCCAGCGCCAGCTGCTTGATGTCGTAGTTGGGATCGCCCTGCTTGTGGTTGAGGCCATCCTTGATGGCGAACACCAGTTTCGGGAACACAGCGGTCTTCTTGTTCTTGCCAAGACCAGCGATACGGTTGCTGAGGATGGCGCGCTGGATCATCCGCGACTCCCAGCTGTCCCCCAGACCAAAGCCGAAGGTGACAAACGGCGTCTGACCGTTGGCGGTGTGCAGAGTGTTGACTTCGTACTCCAGTGACTGGAAGGCGTCGTAGCACTCTTTCTCGGTGCGGGCCATGGCGTAGGCTTCCACATCGGCAATGCCCCACTCTTCGGCCACTTCACGGTGTTTCTGCCAGCTGATGGTCACATAGGGGGCCAGCACTTCGTCGATGCGGTTGATGGTGGTGCCGCCATAGATGTGGCTCGCCACCTGGGCGATGATCTGGGCGGTCACGGCCGTAGCGGTGCTGATGGATTTCGGAGTATCGATCTCCGCATTGCCCATCTTGAAGCCGTGGGTCAGCATCCCCTTCAGGTCGATCAACATACAGTTGAACATTGGGAAGAAGGGAGAGTAATCGAGATCGTGGAAGTGCAGATCACCGCTCTCATGAGCCTGAACCACATCACGGGGCAGCATGTGGCTGGTGGCATAGTGCTTGGCGACGATACCGGCCAGCAAGTCGCGCTGGGTCGGGATCACTTTGGAGTCTTTGTTGGCATTCTCGTTGAGCAGGGCGGCATTGGTCTGCTCGACCAGACCGCGGATCTCCTGCGCCAGACGGCCGCGCGCCTCGCGAGCCTGATCCCTGTCGTGACGATATTCGATATAGGCACGGGCGATGGCCTTGTCGTCGGAAGCCATCAGGTGGTTTTCGACCCGGTTCTGGATCTCGTGGATATCAACTTCACCACGCCCTTCCAGCTCCTGACTCACCGCATTGGCAATGCGGGAGGCGAGTGCCGGATTGGCCTGATTGACCGCTTCCGCCGCACGGCTGACCGCCTCTGCAATCAGCTGGGCATTGAATGGTGCGCGACATCCGTCACGTTTGATCACAACCGGTTTCATGGATTTTCCCCGTTAAAAGGCCAGGCATTTGCCTCTGGCTCACCCTTGTTGGGCCCCCCTCCCGGCATCTCGTCCTGGACGCAAATAAATTCAGCCGAGGCTTGACAAGCCTGGGCTGAAGATAGGAGGGGAACAGCTTATACACAGCTTAATAACACAACATATAGGGATTAAAAACGAATGCGTCCCTATATGTGGTGTCTATTAGGCACTAAAGCGAAGCCTCATTTCTTGATCCAGAACAGGTTTTTCAGCGAGCGGGACAGTTCACGACCAACCAAGATGGGCCCCATTCAAATCCAGCCTCAAGCAGAGTGCGGGCTGCCGTCCGATCCGCCCACACGAAAAAAATCGCCCCCCACCGCATCGGTTTCGAGATGACAGCGCCAACCAAAACCGCCCATACTGAACAAGAACTCTCTCCCCCTCGACAAGGGACAACCCATGCGCACCTCTCTGCTGTTGCTACTGTTATCCACCCTCTCTCTGCCGCTCTGGGCCGCCAACATTCTGGTGATCAGCAGCTACCATCCCGAATACCTGTGGGACCAAAGCTACAACAAAGGGCTGCTCGATGGCTTGCAGGGGGAGCACAAGATCACCCACTTCTATATGGATACCAAACGCCATCCACGGGAGAAGTTCGACGAGATCGCCCAGCAAGCTATCGCCTTTTATCTGAAGAGCAAACCGGATCTGGTAGTACTGGGGGATGACAACGCCATCAACTATCTGGCCAACGAGATCGCCTCGCTGGGTACCCCGGTGGTATTTCTTGGCATGAACGAGAATCCGCGCCTTAAGGGCTTTGTCGGCCATCCCAAGATCACCGGCGTGCTGGAACGCCCCCTGCTCAAGCGCAACATCAGCGAAATAAGCCAGATGATGGGGGGGCTCGACAAGGCACTGGTGCTGTTTGATTCCAGCAATGTGGCCCTCACCGCCATCGAGGATGAATTCAAGACCCAGACCGAGCTGCGGGTCGGTCAGACCCGGATCAACAGCCAGCTGATGGGGGATTACAGCCTCTGGCAGGAGGCGGTGCTCAACGCCAAGAAGAACGGCTATCAGGCAATCTTCCTCGGCCTCTACCACACGCTGGTCGATGACAATGGCAAGCATGTGAGCGAAAAGACGGTGCTGGAGTGGACCAGTGCCAACACGCCGGTGCCGCTCTTCTGTTTCTGGGAATTTACCGTCGGCAAGGGGATGGCCATCGGCGGGCTGGTGCTGGACGGCCACGATCAGGGGATACAGGCAGCCAGCCTCATCAACACCATACTGGCGGGCACCCTGCCCCGTACCATCTCCCCCCGCGCAGCCCTGCGCGGCGAATATGTCTTCAGCAAGAGCGAGCTGGCCCGCTGGCAGCTCACCGTGCCCGACAAATGGCGCCACAAGATCCTCTGGCGTGAGTAACCGCCGAAACAAAAAAGAGAACCCGGCCATGCCGGGTTCTCTTTTATCGGGTGCTGCGGTTAGCAGGCTTGGTGAGGGCTATCAGCCCTGCAACGCCTGTTGCAGCTCCTCTTCGGTCCAGATGGTGATACCGAGCTCTTGTGCTTTGGTCAGCTTGGAACCGGCCGCTTCCCCCGCGACCAGCACATCGGTCTTGGCAGATACCGAACCCGCCACCTTGGCCCCAAGCGCCTGCAGCGCCGCCTTGGCGTCGTTGCGCGACAAGGTGGTCAGGGTGCCGGTCAGCACGAAGGTCTTACCGGCAAAGGGTTGCTCCGCGGCCTCTTTCTTCTCGATGGCCGGCCAGTGGATGCCGGCAGCCAGCAAGGCCTCCAACACCTCCACGTTGTGGGGCTGACGCAGGAAGTAGTAGACATGCTTGGCCACCACATCGCCCACATCGGCCACGTCGAGCAGTTGCTCCACCGAGGCTGCGCGCAGGGCATCCAGGGTGAGGAAGTGGTTGGCAAGGTTGAGCGCAGTCGCCTCCCCCACTTCGCGGATCCCCAGGGCAAACAGGAAGCGCGGCAGGGTGGTACTGCGCGCCGCATCGATGGCGGCTACCAGATTGAGGGCCGATTTTTGCCCCATCCGCTCAAGACCGGCCAGCTGGATAGCATTGAGGCTGAAGAGATCGGCGGGGGTCTTCACCAGTCCCTTGTCCACCAACTGCTCGACTATCTTGTCGCCAAGGCCATCCACATCCATGGCACGACGGGCAGCGAAGTGCTTGATCGCCTCCTTGCGCTGCGCCTCGCAGAACAGGCCACCGGAGCAGCGGGCAACCGCTTCCCCTTCCAACCGCTCCACTGCCGAACCACACACAGGGCACTCGGTCGGGAAGAGAATTTCACGCGCATCAACAGGGCGCTGTGCCTCTACCACGGCCACGATCTGCGGGATCACGTCCCCTGCCCGGCGCACGATCACGGTATCGCCAATCATCACGCCGAGGCGCTCGATCTCGTCGGCGTTGTGCAAAGTGGCGTTGGAGACGGTCACGCCGCCGACAAACACAGGTTTAAGCTTGGCGACCGGGGTCACGGCGCCGGTGCGGCCGACCTGAAACTCGACGTTCTCAAGCTCTGTCATCTCTTCCTGCGCCGGGAACTTGTGGGCGGTCGCCCAGCGCGGGGCGCGGGCCACAAAGCCCAGCTCCTCTTGCAGGGGGATGGCATCCACTTTGTAGACCACGCCGTCGATCTCGTAAGGGAGCTCGCCACGGCGGGCCAGAATGTCGTCGTGGAACGCCTGACAACCGGCGGCCCCCTCTTTGAGCTTCACCTCGGGACTAAGCGGCAGCCCCCACTCCTTGAGCTGATTGAGGCGACCAAAGTGAGAGTCACCGAGCAGCTCGCCGCCAACACCGACACCGTAAGCGTAAAAGCTCAGGGGGCGGCTGGCGGTGATGCGTGAATCGAGTTGACGCAGGCTGCCGGCGGCGGCGTTGCGCGGGTTGACGAACACCTTCTCGCCCGCTGCCAGCGCCTTGGCGTTCATCGCCTCGAAACCGGCCTTGGGCATAAAGACTTCGCCACGCACCTCGAGCCGCTCTGGCCAGCCAGTGCCACGCAGCGCGAGCGGAATGGCCTTGATGGTGCGCACGTTCTCGGTGATCTCCTCACCGGTGGCGCCATCGCCCCGGGTGGCCGCCTGCACCAGCTGACCATTTACATAGAGCAGGCTCACAGCCAGACCATCGAGCTTGGGCTCGCAGCAGAAGGTGAAACGCACGTCACGCTTGAGGCGATCGCTCATCCGTTGTTCGAACGCCTGCAACTCTTCGCTGCTAAAGACGTTGTCCAGACTCAGCATGGGGATCTCGTGGCGCACCTGTTTGAAGGCCGTCAGCGGCTGACCGCCGACCCGCACGCTGGGTGACGCCGGTGTTTTCAGCTCGGGATGCTCGGCCTCCAGCGCAATCAGTTCGCGCATCAGGCGATCGTATTCGGCATCCGGCACTGTGGGGTTATCCAGCACATAGTACTGATGACCATATTCGGTAAGCAGTTCACACAATTGACGGTGGCGGGAGAGGGTGTCGCTCATGAAAAAGTCTCGAAGTGTGATTGAACATACGGCCGGGGTAGAAACAAAAATGCGGTACCTGGGTACCGCACTTTTTCTTCACTCGACCCGCATGGCGTATTAGTCGCGACTGGCCTCGTAGGCAGCCAGCTCGTGACGGTAACGGGCAATGGTCTCGTCGCTCAGCGGGCTGCGATCCATATCGGTCAGCATGGCATCGAGATCGCTGGCCAGCTGATCGGCAGCCTGCAGCATATCCTCGAAGGCAAACGCGGCATTGCTGCGCAGCGGCAGTTGCATGAACAGGGAGACACCCGGCGTGGTGAACTGCTCCATCCGGTACGGGTTGAAGGTACCCGGCTTGACCATGTTGATCATGGAGAAGAGCACTTCACCCTTGCCGTTGGGATCTTCGTGACGGTGGAAAATATCCATCTCGCCAAACTTGAAGCCCAGCGCCATCAGGGATGAGAGCAGGGTCGCACCTTGCAAGTCGTGACCCGGACGGCCCATCAGGTTGATGACATAGACATCCTGCCAGATCTTCTCGACCGGCTGGGGCGCCATGCGCGGCTCTTCCACCACAGGTGCAGGCGCCACATAGGCTGGCTCTTCATAAACAGGCTCGGGAGCCACATGACGGGGCTGCGGCTGATATTCCGGCTCGGGAGCACGCACCGGTTCGGCACGAACGGTGTCAGCGGTACGGACTGTCTCTGCACGGGCACCAAAAGTCGGGGCGGTCGCGTAAGCGGGCTCGACCAGCGGCTCGTCGTCCAGCGACTGCATCATGGGCTCGCGCTGGGGACGGGAACGGTAGACCGGGGTACGACGATTGACCTGAGCAGGTTTGCGCACCGGCGCGGCGGGCGCCTCGTCGATCTCCTCGGGCAGCGGTTCGTCGAACGCTTCCTCCTCTTCATAGACAGGAGGCGGCGGAACCGGGCGGGCAGCAGGCTTGCGCACTACGGGCGGCGGCAGATCGTCCTCGTCATCTTCATCATCAAAGGCGGGGACGGCAGGGCGACGACCGAGTTCCGGCTGGCGGCTCTCTTCACTGCGCAGCTTGGGCTCGGCACGACGGCCACCACTGACCACGCGTACCTGGCCGATGCCATCGCTGTCGAAGGCGTCATTATCACGATCCCGCGACTTGGAGTCCATCCGTCCAATCGGTTTCTCTTTGATCGGTGCCTGACGATTCTTTTTGTTGCTCCACAACCCGTGAATGAGCAATGCCGCAATAGCAATACCGCCCAGGGCAACCAAGATGTAACGCAATTCCTGCATTAGCTGCTTCTCTTTCTAGTTTTGCTCAGCCAAAGCGACGGCTTCACCGATATCGACCGACACAATGCGAGAAACCCCGGGCTCTTGCATCGTGACGCCAACCAGCTGCTCAGCCATCTCCATGGAGACCTTATTATGACTGATGTAAACGAACTGTACTGTGCTCGACATCTCTTTGACAAGAGAACAGAAGCGACCGACGTTCACTTCATCGAGCGGTGCATCCACCTCATCCAGCAGACAAAAAGGTGCTGGGTTGAGTCTGAAGATGGCAAAAACCAGCGCAAGCGCGGTTAACGCCTTCTCCCCCCCGGAAAGCAGGGCAATGGTAGCATTCTTCTTACCCGGAGGTCTCGCCATGATGCTCACTCCGGCCTCCAAAAGATCATCGGAGGTGAGCTCAAGCCAGGCACTGCCCCCACCGAACACTTTTGGAAACAGGGATTTTAAATCTTCGTTGACCTTATCGAAAGTGTCCCGGAACCGTATTTGTGTCTCTTTATCAATTCTTTTAATGGCTTGGCTCAAGGTTTCCAGTGCTTGCTCGAGATCCTGACACTGATTTTCGAGATAGGTTGCCCGGGTTTTCGCCTCTTCATACTCCTCCAGCGCCGCCAGGTTGATGGCGCCAAGCGCTTCCACTTGCGCCTCCAGGGTCTGGATCTCCTGCCGCAGCTTGCCGCGATCTGCGGCGATCAGCACCGCCTGATCGAGATCCACCAGCCTCACCCCAAGCTCTTCGAACTGCTCATGCAGCCCCTGTCGACGGGTGAGGTTGCGTTCGCGCTCAAGGCGCAGAGTTGCCAGCTTCTCCTGCAACGTCACCAGCTGCTTGTGATCGGCACTTCTGGCCTGCTCCAGCTCACCGAGCTGGCGCTCCAGCTCCGCAAGCCGTTGATGGCAGGCGAGCTGCTGCGCCTCCAGATTACGCTGCTCGGCCAGCAGGGGCGCCAGATCCGGCACTGCCTCGCTATCCGGCCCTTTCAGCCCGGCCAGCTCCAGCCCGAGCCTCGCCAACTCCTCTTCGCCCAGGGTAATGAGTTGGCGCAGATTGCCCAACTCCAGTTGCAAACGCTGGCAGGCCGCTTGTTGCTGCTCGCGGCGCACACGGGCCTCGTCGACCGCCCGCTCGCAGCGGGTCAGCAGCTCCTGAGCGAGCTGCAACCCTTGTGTCAGCGGCTCCCCCAGCTCCTGCAACTCGGCAAGGCGCGCCTCATCGAGTTCCAGTTGTTCACGGGCGCTGGCCAGTCGCTCTGCCTCTTCGGCCTGCTCCTGATCGAGCCGGATCAGCTCTTCGCCGAGCTGACCGAGCCGCTGCAACCGCTCCTGCCGCTGACCCTGTTGCAGGCTCCAGGCTTCGCGCAGTTGTTGCCATTTCTGCTCTTGTTCGCGCAAGGTTCGCTGCGACAACTCCTGCGCGCTGGCAAGCTGGGCGCGCCGGGCATCGGCAGCCACAAGTTGCTCACTCAGCTGTGCCAACCCCTCGGCAACCCTCTCCTGCTCGGTATGCAACCGCTCACGCTCACCGAGCAGCGCCATGGTGCCGAGCGCCGCGCCCTGCCCCAGATCTGCCCAGTTTGGCCCCAGCCAGTCGCCAGCAGGAGTCAGTACCGACTCACCGGCCGCTAGGCTTGGCTGGCGGGCCAATGCGGCCTCCCGGCTCTCCACCAACCAGATGGCGTTGAGGAAGGCAGGAATATGCTCACCACCCAGTTGCGCCGCCAGCGTACCGGCAACCGCCGGTTGCGCCGGGCCAATCCAGAGCCCCTCTTGCGCCAGATTGCACTCGTCCGCCGGCGTTGCGGTGAGCCAGCGCCCCAGCACCTTGTCGAGTGCCGGTGCCCACTCGGGGGCAACCAGCAACCGGTCGGCCAGGGTTGCACCCTCCATCTGCTCGCCGAGGATCTGATCCAGGGTCGCCAGCCGCGCCTCCAGCTCCCGCTGCAGGCTCAACTGCTGGCCATGCTGCTGCTTGAGTTGTTCATGGGCGTCGACCGCCTGCACCAGCTGCTCGGTCAGCTCACCATTGGCCGCCCTCGTCAGCTCCAGCTCACCACTCAGGGCATCGAGGGCCGGTTGCAGATCGTCGGCCTCTGTACCGAGAGGGCCTGCGCGTTCATCTTCCAGTTTGAGGCGGGCCAGCCGGGTCTTGGCTTGCAACTCCTGCAAACCACCCAACCGGGTACGGGTCTGGTTGAGCTGCCCCTGCAACCCGGCCAACTGTTGCTGCCACTGCTGCTGGCGCAAGCGAGCCTGTTCCAGCTGCTCGCTGGCCTGCTGGCGACCCTCCTGCTGCTCGGTGAGCAACTGCTCACACTGCTCCAGCCGGGCGCTCTCCTGCTCGGCGCGCAATACCCCTTCGGTCAGTTGATCCTGCTGGCTGGCCAGCTGCGCCTTGCGAGTGGCGATCCGCTCGCCCAGCGCCTCTGCACGGGCTTGCCAATCGCGCCCCAGTTCACTCTGGTGCAGTTGCTGTTGCTCGAGACGGGCGATAGCCTGCCCGCCGAGAAAAATCTGTTGTTGACGGCTCGCCTGCTCGGCTTGCGCCTCTTGTCTGGCGACCGACAGGGTGACGTGGCGCCCCTCATCGACGGTGCGCTTGGCATCGAGCGCCGCCAGCGCCTGCTCGGCCTGCGCCAGTTCGGTTTTGGCCTCGCCAAGGCGCGTCTCCAGCGCCCACAACTCGGAGCCAATCAACTCGGCACGAGCAGCGCGCGAACGACTCTTGAGCTGTTTGTAGCGCTCGGCTGTCTCAGCCTGGGCTTTGAGGTGCTCAAGGCGCGAACCCAGCTCGCCGCGAATATCGCCGAGGCGCTCCAGGTTCTCCTGAGTGTGGCGAATGCGCTGCTCGGTCTCGCGGCGCCGCTCCTTGTAGCGGGAAACCCCGGCGGCCTCTTCCATAAAGAGCTTGAGATCGGCCGGACGCGACTCCACCAGTCGGCTGACGGTGCCCTGCTCGATGATGGCGTAACTGCGGGGGCCAAGACCGGTGCCGAGGAAGAGGTCGGTCACATCCTTTCGGCGGCACTTCTGGCCGTTGATCTGATAGTGGTTGGAGCCGTCGCGCAGCACTTCGCGGCGCACCGAGATCTCGGTAAAGCGGCCAAACTCGCCGGGCACCCGGTTGTGGGGATTGTCGAACACCAGCTCGACCGAGGCGCGCCCGTGCGCACTGCGATTGATAGAGCCGTTGAAGATGACATCGGTCATGTTCTCGCCGCGCAGATGACGGGCGGAGCTCTCCCCCAGCACCCAGCGCACCGCGTCGATGACGTTGGATTTGCCACAGCCGTTAGGGCCCACCACGGCGGTCATGTCTGCCGACAGTTCGATGCGGGTCGGCTCGACGAACGACTTGAAGCCGGCGAGTTTGATCAGTTTCAGACGCATGGCGACCTGTATCAGTGGCTAAATAAAGAGGATGCGGGCAGGTGACTTTACCAAATCCAGACCCGGCTTTGTTTGTAATATGCAGGCATCATCCCCATTCATGCCCGATTTTTGGTCGCCACGGCACGAAATAAGGAATAGTCGGCGACTTTACCAAATCAAAGGCTTGTTTGTAATATGCTGGCAGTTCTCCCATGCATAGATGGAGCTCACATGAGCCAATCACCCCATATGGTCAAAGATTCAATCAGCGGTGCAGACTACTTTCTGCGCGGTTTTTCCCTCATTCGCCAACCGGGCATCCGCACCTTTGTGCTGATCCCCCTGCTGGTCAACTTCGTGCTGTTTGCCGGGGCCTTCTATGCCCTGCTGCTGCAACTGGACGGCCTGTTCGCCTGGCTCCATCAGCAGATCCCCGCCTGGCTCGACTGGCTGGACTATCTGCTGTGGCCCATCGCCCTCATCACCATACTGGTGGTCTTCTCCTTTATCTTCAGCTCGGTTGCCAACTGGGTAGCCGCCCCCTTTAACGGCCTGCTGGCGGAGAAGGTGGAGCAGATCCTCACCGGCCAGCACGCCAATGACAGCGGCATGCTGGATATCGTCAAGGATGTGCCACGCACCTTCGGCCGCGAATGGACCAAGCTGAAGTATTACCTGCCCAAGGCCATTGGCTGCCTGATCCTGTTTCTGATCCCTGTGGTGGGCCAGACCCTGGCGCCTGTGCTCTGGTTCCTGTTCAGCGCCTGGATGATGGCGATCCAGTATGTGGATTATCCGTTCGACAACCACAAGATCGACTTCATCACCATGCGTGACGCCTTGAAGCAACGCCGTGGCAAGTGTCTGAGCTTCGGCGCTCTGGTGACCCTCTTCTCCGCCATTCCGGTGGTAAACCTCTTCGTGATGCCGGTCGCCATCTGTGGTGCCACCGCCATGTGGGTCGATCACTACCGGCAAGAGCAGTTGGGGCGCTAACCCTTGAACATTGATCAGAAAAAGGCACCCGAAACGGTGCCTTGTTCGTATTTAGCATGAATTAAATTAATGCATGCATTCGATAGCTTGTCCCATATGACACGAGTTGGTAGGATTCTGGCCTTTCTCGTTCCCTGGGATATCTCATGTTACATGCACTCTTCTTGGTGGGCCTGGTGGCCGAAGGGATGACCGGCGCGCTGGCCGCGGGTCGGCGACGGATGGATCTGTTTGGTGTGGTGATCATCGCCTCGGCGACGGCCATCGGTGGTGGCACCATCCGCGATGTGCTGCTCGGCCACTATCCGCTGCTCTGGATTGAACATCCGGAATATGTGCTGCTGGTTGCGGCAGCTGCGATGGCGGGTGTGGTCTCCGCCCCCCTGATGCGCTACCTCGGCAAGCTGTTCATGGCCCTCGATGCCCTGGGACTGGTGGTCTTCTCCATCTTCGGTGCGGCCCGAGCGCTGGATATGGGCCACGGCGCCGGTATTGCCTGCATCATGGCGGTAGTGACCGGGGTCTTTGGCGGGGTGCTGCGGGATCTGCTCTGCCAGCGCATTCCACTGGTATTTCGTCGCGAGCTCTATGCAGCCATTTCGCTGATCACCGCAGCCCTCTACTGTCTGGCGCTGGATCAGGGCTTGCCGACCAACTGGGCCGCGTTCGGTTCCATCGGGATCGGCTTTGTACTGCGGCTGCTGGCGGTTCGCTTCAAGTGGGGTCTGCCCACCTTCAACTACCAGTACGCGACCCACTGAGTACGCCAGCTTCTGGCGAGGCGGGTTGGATTGCGAGCAACAAAAAAGCGCCCGAGCGGCGCTTTTTTCATGGACGGTCTGCGACTCAGTTAATCCCTTCCGAGCTGAAGAAGGTCGCCTTGTCGGCGATAAAGCGGATCTTGATATTCTTCCCTTCCCCGCCCCAGAGGCAGCTGGTGGTGCCTAAGGCGTCATCACAACGCTCCGCCTTGCCCAGAATGGTGCTGGCCTCGGAGTAACTCATCCCCATCTTCAACTGGTCGTAATTCTCACGGTTGAGCTTGCTGCAACCGGTCAACAACAGGGCGATCAGGCCGCCAATCACTATCTTTTTCATCGCTATCTCCTCTCTGGTGGGAAGAGCTTGGCAGCTTGCCATCCCCTTTACCAGCTGCGCACCGGGCCGGTATCGAGGTGAACGAAGTTATCACGAGGATAGTAACCAACCCCACCCACCTTGAGCTGGAGCGCCGCCTTGCGCAGATGGGCCAGCTGTACGCCGGGGATCCGCACATCCACCGCCTGTCCCAGGGTGTGGTAGCTGTGCTTGGCCACGCCACGGCTCTTGTGGCGCTTTTGGCGATTGGTGGCCGGGGCGCGATAGCCGGAGATCAGCTGGATTTCACTGCGCCGACCCAGCTTGTGCTGCAACAGAAACAGCTGATCAAACAACTTCTTGTCGATGTTGAACACTTCGTTGCGCCGGTAATCGCGGAAGATGTGGTTGAGCTCGGCCAACCCGTCGCTCAGATAGTGGCCGTTCTCCCAATAGCTGGCGCGCACCCGCTCGCCGGTATTGAGATTGAAGAAACTGAGTTCACGCCCGGTGGTACTGCGGCTGGCCAGTGCAGGGAAGGAGATCAGCGAGCTGCCCAGCAGGCAACCGGCTCCCAACAACAGGCGACGTCGACTTATCTCTTGTTCCAGCATAAGGGGTTCGTCCATCGCAGATTCAAGCGAAAATAGTTGAATAAGATCACTGATTGAATGTGATACAGGCGCTTGAAACTACCCTCCGGCGGGGGGCCCTGTCAAACCTCAATCGCCCATAGAAAAGCCCGGCACAGGCCGGGCTTTTCACTCTGTGGCAGGGATCACAGCAGGCGGCTCTGGAAGCTGACCCGATCAAATCCGTAGATATCGTTGCGCAGTTGCTGGCGACCATTTTCGTCGATCCAGCTGCTCCAGTAGACGGTAAAGACCGGGATCGGCGTGGTGAGCGGCAACCATTTGGTCTGGCTCTCCTTGAGGATATTGGCCACCTTGTCCGGCTGATAGCGGGAGTCCGCCAGCAACAGCTCGGCCAGATCGTCGGCATGCTCCACCCGGATGCAGCCCGAACTGAAGGCGCGCGCCCCCTGTTCGAACAGCGCCTTGCGCGGGGTGGAGTGCAGATAGATGGCGTCATTGTTGGGCAGGTAGAATTTGTAGCGCCCCAGGGCATTGTGATCCCCCGGCTTTTGCCGCAGGCGATAGGGGAAACCGGCGGCCAGCGCCTGATGCCACCCCTCTTCGGTGAACTGGACCGGATTGCCCTCGCTGTCGATCACCTCGAACTGCTCGCGACTCAGGTACGCGGGATCCCGACCCAGCTTGGGCAGGATGTCCTTGCTCAGGATGGAGCGCGGCACATGCCAGGAGGGATTGAGCACGATGGAGCGAATTTCGCTGGCGAGGATGGGCGTGGCTCGCTGCTCCTTGCCGACGATGACCCGGCTGGTGAATACCTCGTTGCCGGACTCCACCACGCTCAGACGGTAGTCGGGAATATTGACCAGCACGTAGCGGCCACCGGCGAGCTGATCCACCAGATCGCGACGCCACAGGTTACGCAGCAGCAGGCTGGCGCGCACTTGCGGGCCGGTATTGAGCCAGGAGCGGGTCTGACGGCCGATGATGCCGTCCGCGGTGAGACCGTGACGACGCTGGAACTGTTTGATGGCCTGCTCGGTATCACCA
Organism: Aeromonas sp. S13(2024); assembly: GCF_041402405.1. Lineage (NCBI taxonomy): Bacteria > Pseudomonadati > Pseudomonadota > Gammaproteobacteria > Aeromonadales > Aeromonadaceae > Aeromonas > Aeromonas sp. S13(2024). Next base: position 67,573 of record NZ_JBGLRA010000004.1, read on the forward strand.
TCGTAAATCTGATCACCATGGCTCGGGGCGCTGTCGCCCAGCTCGTTGAGCATGGCGCGGATTTGGCCGAGTTCGGCGGAGCTCTCTCCGGCACGCAGGGTCGGCATATCGAGGGTTGGCCACTTGCTGGCCATCGGCATCGCCAGCAGTTTGTGCACTTTGGCCCGCACCGCCTCGTATTCCGCCACCTGGGGGCGCAGGGATTTCACCTGGGTTAGCAGGTCATCATCGCTGGGTTGGGTCACCACAGGGCGGTTCAAATCGAGCTTGAGGGTCTTCATCTGCTCGCGCGAGACCAGATCCATCCCCCGCCAGGCGTGCTGGAAACGGCTCAGCTTGGTAAAAATGTCGTCATAGATGGCACCACGCTTGTCTGCAGGGGTGGCCTGCAGACGCTTCCACAGCGTGAAAAAATCGGGATGCAGCTGGGCAAGCACAGCCTCTTGCAACTGCTGCTCCAGCTCGACACGGGCCTGTTCGGCCTGACTGCCCTGATACCAGTCGTGTCCGGTTTCACTGGCCGCCACCACAACTTGTGCTTCGGTCGCATGTACCGCGCCAGCGGGCAAACATCCCAGCCACACCAGATTGGCAAGGGCCAGCCAATACTTCATCCCCATGGGTACCTCAAAACGGTTTGTTCACTCTGTCGGGCCTGACAAGCAGACCCGATGCTCAGGCCGCTCATGATGCGTGAACGGCCAATACTTTGCTAGCGCCCGGGGGCATAACGCTGCCAGATAATGTCATACGCATCTGTCTCCTTGAACCGCGCCAACGCCTGATTGAATTGTTGCAAGAACTGCGGCGAAAAGCTGCGCTTGCCCAACATAAAGAAGCTCGGCGATTCAGATACCACCATGGGGTGACTGGTGAACAGACCGCTCATCCCCTCCTTGTTAAGGGCGCTGGGGGTAGCCAGCATGTCACCAAGGAAACCGTCGATCCGCCCGCGGGCCAGCTTCTCATAATTTTGCTGGTCGCTCACCGCACTCACCTGTTTGGCATAGCGAGCGAGCAGCGACATCACTTCCTCACCATAGAAGTACTCTTTGGTGACGCCGAGGGAGTAACCACTGGCCAGCCAGCTCGCCAGATCCCGCTCGGGGTAGTGGCTGCCCTTGCGGATCCACAGCAAGGTGCGCCCCGGGTTATAGGAGTCGGAAAACCAGGCATAACGGGCGCGCTCATCATTGATATTCGCCTCCATCGCCATGTCTATCTCACCATATTCCATTTCGTGCAGTACCCGCTTCCAGGGCAGCTCCACATAGTTGACCTTGCAGTGCATGGAAGTGAGCACAGCCGTCAGCACCTCGGCGGCATAACCGCGCACCTCTTGCGGTGAGTCGGCTTCGTAATAATGGTAGGGGGGCCAGTTATCGTAACCGACCTCAATGGGCTCGGGACACAGGGCCCTGGCCAATGCCATTGGCGCCCATAATCCAAGCAACAGACAGCAAGAGATCCACTTCATATGTCATCCTTGACGAATAAGTGACTCATCATAAATCGCCCCCTGCAAAATGGCGATAGAGGCCAGATGACTATCGCATCCGCTAGAAAATGACGCAGCAAAGCACGTCTATTTGCCAAATACCTTGCCGGAGCGCCACTGGCAACCGGCGCCCCGCCAGACCTGTTTAACCGGGAAACAGCAACGTTTGGAACAGGGGTAAAAAGGGGTTAATATGTGACCAAATATTTTTTTGTGATCCACTATGCTTTTTTTGCAATTGGATTAGCATATGCGCGACATCGGCCTACCCATTCTGTCAGGCATAGAGAGTGATATGACGTACAAAAAGTTCGGTTTTTTGACTGCCATTCTGGCGTTAAGCGGTTTTTATCTTTACACCCTCTATCTGGCTGCTCACCCCAACGTGAGCTTGGCCTACAAACTCTATTATCTGGAAGGCAAGACCCGCTTCTGGGAACACAACTCCAGCATGACCTATCAGCCGGGTAACGAGCTCAATCTGACCAAACCGAGCCGCTTCCTCTCCAGCGAAGGCTGGGCCAAGAAGCCGAGCGACGAAGGTACCTTGCTCAGCGGTCAGGGCGGTCTCTACTTTGTGCTGCCCAAGCAGGCGGCCAATCCTGATCAGCTTACCGTGCAGGCCCGCATCAACAGCCCGGAAGCCGGCGCCCTGTTGAAAGTAGCGCTGGGTCACGACTTCACCACCACGGTGAAACTGGCCAAAGCGGGCATCAACGAAATCCGCCTCAGTCTGCCCGGTGACTCGCTCACGGCAGATCCCAAGCGCCCCAATTTTCTGGCGCTCTCGGCACCAACTCCCATCAATGTGCAGTCGGTACGTTTGACCGTAGCCCAGTGATCCTTGCCCCGAATACCATTTTATAAAAACAACTATCCCAAATAAGGACGTTCTTATGTCGCATCCAGATTTTCGACTCTCTCTGGTTGTTCCCGTTTACAACGAGGAAGAGAGCATCGATGCCTTCATCAACGCGATAGACAACGAACTGGCCCCGCTGAAAGACCAGCTTGAAATTGTATTCGTCAACGATGGCAGCCGTGACCGCACCCGTGAAGTGGTCGAGCAGGCCATCGCCCGCGATCCGCGCCTAACCTTGGTCAACCTGGCACGCAACTTCGGTAAAGAAGCGGCCCTGACCGCAGGTCTGCATCAGGCCAAAGGGGATGCCATCGTGCCAATGGACGTGGATCTGCAAGACCCGCCCGCCCTGATCCTGGAGTTCGTCAAACTGTGGCAGACCGGTGACTATGACACCGTCTACGGCATCCGCGTCGATCGCAGTGCCGATACCCCGATGAAGCGCCTGACTGCCGGTGGCTTCTACCGCTTCTTCAATGCGCTCTCCACCAGCACCAAGCTACCGGAAAACGCCGGTGACTTCCGCCTGATCGACCGTCGCGTGGTCGAGGCGATCAAGCTGCTGCCGGAGCGTAACCGCTTCATGAAGGGTCTGTTTGCCTGGGCCGGTTTCCGTGCCGTTGGCGTCCCCTACGAGCGCCCGGCCCGTCACGCCGGTGAAACCAAGTTCAACTACTGGAAACTGTGGAATTTCGCCCTCGACGGTCTGCTCAGCTTCTCCAGCTGGCCGCTGCGGGTCTGGAGCTATGTGGGTGTCAGCGTCTCGCTGGTGGCCTTCCTCTATATCCTGAAAATCATCACCCAGGTGATTTTCTTCGGCATCGACGTACCCGGCTATGCCTCACTGATGTCCGTAGTGCTGTTCCTCGGCGGTATCCAGCTGCTGTCGCTCGGCATCATCGGCGAATACATCGGCCGCATGTTTGTGGAAGTGAAACAGCGCCCGGTCTACCTCATTGAAGGGGTCTATGGCCAGTATGCCAAGCAGGATGCACGCAAACCGCAGAGCGCTGACAGCAACCCGCAAGAGCAGCAGGAGCAGGCGCCTCAATGATCTCCCGCGAGGAATTCTGGCGGCTGGTACGTTTCGGTTTTGTCGGCGGGGGGGCTACCCTCGTCGACCTTGGCACCTCCATCGCACTGTTTCATACCTGGCCCACCATCTCGGAGCACCTGGTTACCACGCTGGCTTTTGCCATAGCGTTCTGGTTCTCCTTCTTTGGTCACCGCTACATCACCTTCCAGAAGCAGGGAGCCGCCAGCAAGTTTCTGCTGGTCGCCCTCTTCTCGCTGGCGGTGCGTAACCTGATCCTGAGCGGCCTGCTGTTTGCGGGGCTCTCCGGTCTGCTGCCGGTGGTCATCGCCACCCTGACCGTTACCGTCCTCACTTACGTTCTCTCTCGCGTCTGGGTTTTTGCCTGATGAATGATATGACCAATACTGCCCCGCTAACCGGGGCTGCACTCCCCTATCGCCCGTCACTGCGCATCAGCGGCCGTGACTGGCTGATGATCATCGCCGCCTTCATGCTGAGCCGGGTGGCGCTGTATGGCATGGGCTACTTCGGTGTCCAGCTCTATGGTTCCCCCGACATCGGCCCGCTGCAGGCCTATTGCCAGTTCGACTGCGTCTGGTTCCAGCGCATTATCGAAAACGGCTACGACCTCTACCCGCGCTGGCTGAGCAAGGGCAATGCGGCCAACTGGGCCTTTATGCCGCTCTATCCGATGGTCTCCGGTGCCATCTCCAACCTGTTCAATGTCGAGAGCCTGATCGGCCTCATTATTGTTACCAATATCTCTTTCTTCGCCAGCCTGCCGCTGATGCTGCTGGTGTTGCGTCAGCTCAAGCTGGGGGACGATACCGCCCGCTTCGGCGTCTGGCTGCTCGCCTTCTCCCCCTTCTCAGCCTACTTCGTCTCCGGTTATACCGAGTCGACCTTTATGGCGCTGATGCTGGGGATGTTCCTGTTCGCCTATCGGGAGCAGTGGCTGATGGTGGCCGTGCTGGGGGTCTGTATCTCCGCCACCCGCAACCTGGGGGTGATGATGGTCTTCCCGGTGCTGATCCTGGCGCTGCAGGCCTACGGCTGGCGGGAATTTTTCCGCTTTACCGAGCGCGCCTTCAAGGTGGTCTTCACCCTCTGGATGATCCCGTTTGGCCTGTTTGCCTACATGGTCTACCTCTATCACCTGACCGGCGATGCCTTCGCCTTCAAGCACATTCAGGTGGCCTGGGGTCGCTACATGGACAGCCCGCTGGACTGGTGGCTGAGCGGTTTCGAGCTGGGCGGCCGCAAGGCTTACCTCTCCATCATGGTGATCTTCGGCTGGTGCCTGAACGGTTACCTGTTCAGCCAGAAGCGCTGGGCGGAAGCGACCCTGATGTTCATCTGCTGCACCATTCCGCTGATGACCGGCCTCAACGCCATGCCACGCTACATGTTCGGGCTCTACCCGACCCTGCTGGCCATCATTCTGCTGACCCATCGCTGGCCCGCCATCCGCCCGGCGGTGCTCTGCATCAGCGGCATGGTGGCCTCCTTCATCGCGGTGGCCTTCGTCAACTTCAAGTTCTTCACCGTCTGATGTGACGACGATGCCTGATACACCAAATGCCGGTCACCTGACCGGCATTTTTTTATGGCCGCTATTTTGATCGACAGAGCCTCCCATCTCCTCTCCGTCACACTTTCCTCGGCTTGAAAACGTAACCATTTGAACTGAAGTCACAAATCGGCATTTTGCCGATCCAAGGCGCGCTTTGCTGCTCCTAGAATGGGCCCTTGTCCGAACTGCCCTGCTCAAGGAATGGCTTATGCGTCGTGCTCATCACTTATCCCCTCTCTGGCTTGCCCTGCTGGCCGCCCCTCTGTTCATCCAACAGGCGATGGCCGCCCCCGAGGTTCGCCTCTATGTGGATGGTCAACCGGTAGCGGCCCCGATCGCGCTGGATAAGGGCATGGTGGAGCTGACCCATCCCCTTGCCAAGGGGAGCCACCAGATCCGCATCAGCGACGCGGGCAACAGTTGCGGTACCAGCTTTGGCCCGAGCGAGAGCAAGCCGCTCCCCTTCGGCACCGCCCAGCCCATGGACAAATGCAGCAAGGATCAGAGCTTTACCCTGCGGGTGATGCTGGCCGGGGAGTATCAGTTCACCTTCAACCCGGATACCCCCAGCCTCAAGGTGCTGCGGGCGACCAAGAAGAGCGAGTTCAAGCGCCAGCCACCAGAAGAGCCCTGCATCAGCTGGGATGGCGGCCCGGTCACTGTATCCCTGAAAGGGGTCTGGCCCGACGGCACCCGACTGAGGGATGCCTACTCAAAACAGGAGGCGGTGGTCAAACAGGGCAAGCTGACCCTGACCCCGAGCAAAGAGAGCGGTGGCCTGCTGCTGCTCGAACCGGTCAAGGCGGCCAAGCCAGCACCGTTCAGCTGGGATCAGGCGAGCGTCTATTTCCTGCTGACCGATCGCTTCCACAACGGCGACCCCGCCAACGACCACAGCTTCGGCCGCCAGAAGGATGGTCAGGATGAGGTAGCCACCTGGCACGGCGGTGACTTCAAGGGGCTGACCGAGAAGCTCGACTACATCAAGAGCCTCGGTATGAACGCCATCTGGATCACCCCCATGGTGGAGCAGGTGCACGGCTTTATCGGCGGTGGCGAGCAGGGCAACTTCCCCTTCTACGCCTACCACGGCTACTGGGCGCTCGATTTCACCAAGATTGACCCCAACTACGGCAATGAAGAGAGCCTGAAAACCCTGGTGGACGAGGCCCACAAGCGCGGCATGCGGATCATCCTCGACGTGGTGATGAACCACGCTGGTTACGCCACCCTCGCCGACTTGCAAGATCTGGGGCTCACCGAGCTAACTCAGAACAGCAGCAAACTGCCGACCGTCTGGAACCAGTGGCGCCCGAGCGGTGGCCTCAACTGGCATGGTTACAACCAGTTCATCGACTATCAATCACCCGCGTGGAACAAGTGGTGGAGTGGTGACTGGGTGCGCGCCGGTCTGCCCGGCTACCCGCAGCCAGGCACCGACGATGTCACCGGCTCGGTGGCGGGGCTGCCCGACTTTCTGACCGAATCGACCAAACCGGTAGGGCTGCCGCCGTTGCTGGCCGCGAAAAAGGATACCCTCGCCAAGGCGCTGCCCGACGCTACCGTGAGCGACTACCTGATCGCCTGGCACACCGACTGGGTGCGCCGCTTTGGCATCGACGGCTTCCGCGCCGACACCGTCAAGCATCTGGAGCCCGAGGTGTGGGCCAAGCTCAAGCAGGCGGGCACCGCTGCGCTCAAGGAGTGGAAGACTGCGAACCCGGGCAAGGCCCTCGACGATCTGCCCTTCTATATGGTGGGAGAGGTGTGGGATCACGGGGTCGCCAAGGATTTCTGGTATCAGAACGGTTTCGATTCCCTGATCAACTTCGACTATCAGCGCGAGTTCGCACTGTCACAGGCCCAGTGCATGGCCAGCGCCGAGCCCACCTATGCCAGCTACGCCAGCCGCATCAATCAGGATCTCGAGTTCAACGTGTTGAGCTACATCAGCTCCCACGACACCAAGCTGTTCTTTGGCGACTATCAGGATGTGCCGCTACAGCGCCGGGTCGCCAACAGCTTTATGCTGCTACCGGGCGGCATCCAGCTCTACTACGGCGACGAGTCCGGCCGCGGGCTGGCCAAGGATGGCGGGGTGTTCGATCAGGCGCTGCGCTCGGACATGAACTGGCAGGAGCTTGCCAGCGGCGACAAGGCTGAGCTGGTCAAGCACTGGCAGCAACTGGGCCAGTTCCGCGCCGCCCATCCGGCCATTGCGGCAGGCAGCCACCAGAAACTCTCGGATGCTCCCTACGCCTTCGTGCGGGAGAAGGGGGATGACAAGGTGGTGGTGGTCTTTGCCGGTCGGCAGAAGTAGCTCTTGAGCCACATTCACCAGCAACAGAGAGGGGAGCCACTGGATCCCCTCTTTCGTTTATCTATCTGCCACGGTTCACTGTGACTGGCGCGCTGCCACCGGCCACTGCAGGCGAGCTTTGACCAACATCTCTTGCCACAGGGGCCAGGCCAGCAGCGCCTGCTGATAGGCTCCGGCCTGACCGGGCAACAGGATGCCGTAGCTGGCCAGTCGATAGGCCATCACGGCATAGAAGGCATCGACAATGCCCGCCTCGCCAAAGTAGAAGGGGCCCCGCGCCTGCGACCAGATCTCCTGCAAACGGGCCAGCTCACCGACCGTCTCCACCGGGGGATCGATACGGGTTGGCGCCCCAAGAAAGAAGGGGAGCAGAGAACGGACCTGCCGAAATCCCGCGTGCAACTCGGCGCAGAGACTGCGAGCCAGTGCCCGCTCGGCCAGCGAAACCGGATAGAGCTGGCGGTCAGGACAGAGCTCGTGAACATATTCGGCGATGGCCAGCGAGTCGTGAACCCGCACGCCATCGTGTTCGAGCCAGGGCACCAGACCGGCCGGTGCCAGCCGCTTGAGCCGGGCCAGCGACTTGGCATCCTCCAGATCAAACACCTGCTCCTGCCACGTCAGCCCGCTCATGGCGAGCACCAGTGCCGCCCGCATCGCCCAGGTGGAGCCGGTGCCCACCGCCAATACCAAGGATCCCATCTGTTGCCTCCTGCATGAGTTGCCTGCGACCGGCCGATCTGCCCTGATGACAAAACATCCGATGGTCGCTTCACATTTGCGCACCGGCGGGTTTGACCCTCTTGGTGAGCGATGCTAGTTTGATTTTTCAAAACAATCAGTTAGCAACAATGTGAGCCATTAACCGAAATATGGACAGCCAATTTACCATCGTCATCGCAGATGACCACCCCCTGTTTCGGGGCGCCCTTTACCAAGCGGTGCATATGGCCATCAACGACGCTCAATTGCTGGAAGCGGACTCCATCGACAGCCTGACCAACCTGCTCGGCGAGCACCCCGAAGTTGACCTGTTGCTGCTCGATCTCAAGATGCCGGGCGCCAACGGCTTCGAGGGGCTGGCCCACCTGCGCGGCCAGTATCCCGACCTTCCCATCGTGGTGGTCTCCGCCTCGGAAGATGCGGCCATCATCCAGCAGGTGCTGCGGCTCGGAGCGCTCGGCTTTATTCCCAAGTCGGTGCCGATGAAGGAGCTGGTCAACGCCCTCAATACGGTGATCGGGGGGGATAACTGGGTGCCGGAAGGCATCTCGCTCCATCCCGAATCGGAAGATGGCCCTGATTTCGCCAGCAAGCTGGCCAGCCTCACCCCCCAGCAGTACAAGGTGCTGATCATGCTGCGTGACGGCAGCCTCAACAAACAGATCGCCTGGGAGCTCAACGTCTCCGAGGCCACCATCAAGGCCCATATCACCGCCATCTTCAGAAAACTGGGGGTCAAAAACCGCACTCAGGCGGTTATCGCTCTGCAACAGCTCGATATCAAGGAGAGCTGAACCCCGCGCGCAGTGACACGCGGGAGACGACATAGCCAGCCATGCTGGCTATTTGTTGCTCGACAATTAGCACGATCGTACTTTATGCTGCCAGCGCCAACGAGGAGAGAGTGATGAGCAAGGGGCGCCTGACCCGGGAAACCATTTTGCAGACTGCCTTTGAGCAGGCGAGCCAGCAAGGGCTGGAGAGCCTGACCATCGGCTCGCTGGCCAGCGCCTGCGAGATGTCGAAAAGCGGCCTGTTTGCCCACTTTCAATCCCGCGACAATCTGCAGATCGCCGTGCTGGAGTACGCCGCCGAGGTGTTCCGGCTGCGGGTGATCCAGCCGGTACGCCAGCAGGAGCACCAGAGCCAGCATGACAAGCTGATCGCCCTGCTGCGGGCCTGGCAGGCGTGGAACCACTGCTTCGCCGGACGCTGCATGTTCCTCGACGCCTGGACCTCGGCGCAGGATGGCCATGAGCAAAAGAGCCTGGTGCAGCAAGCTGCCCGGCAACTGGTGCGCTTCTGGCTCGACTATCTGGCCCGTCAGGTGGTGCAGGGTCAGGCCGCAGGCGAGTGGCGACAGGAGATGGATCCCTGGCGCGCCGTTTACCGTCTCTATGGCCTCTATCTGGCGGATCAGGTGTTCAACGATCTCGAACTGTGTCAGGATCCGGCCCGCCACTTCTGGCCCGAGGTGGACGCTCTGCTGAGCAGCTGGCGCTGATGTTTTGGCATCCGTTCAACACTAATTTTTAAAAACCGACAAAAAGCACGACCGTTCGCACACAAAAACCACAGGATGACCATGAGCAGCAAGATCTACTTCAACACCCGCCGCTTCAGCCCGAGCAAATGGCTGCTGGGGATCGGCACCCGGTTGCACCACAGACTCGCCCCCACCCATGCCAAGCGCACCGCCAGCAAGTTACTGCTCACCCCTCAGCGCAATCAGCGGGATGGCCACGAACCTGTCGGTCTGGTGAAGCAGGCCGTCCATACCAGCGAAGGGGTATTGATGAGCTATCGGCTCGGTCAGGGACCACTGTGGCTGCTGATGCACGGCTGGTCCGGCAGCGCCAGCCAGTTCTATCCGCTGATGAGCCATATCGCCGCGCAGGGTTTCACCGCCATTGCCTACGATCATCCGGCCCACGGCCAGAGCGCAGGCAACACAGGCCACCTGCCCCGCTTCGTACGCGCTTTCGACGAGCTGGCCAGCGAAGTAGGCCCACTGCACGGGGTCATCGCCCACAGCATGGGAGGCGCCGTCACCCTCTCCAGCCGTCAGGCGGGTATCGATACCCTGCCGCTGCTGTTGATTTCGCCGGTGCTCGACTACGTGCCCCAGCTCTACGGCATGGTGGCGCGCTCCGGCTACTCCATCCGGTTGTTCGATGCGGTGGTCAAGGAGATTGAGCAGGAGTACCAGCACCCCTTGAGCACGGTCGATCCGCTGGGACGCCTCGCCAGTCGCAGCGGCGCGGCGATGATAGTGCACGACGAGGAGGACAGATTTGCCCCCCACGGCGATTCCTTGCGGGCCAGTCAGGATGGTCATACCCGGCTGGTGAGCACCCGGGGTCTGGGCCACGGTCGCATCCTCGCCAGCGCCCCGGTATTCGCCGCCTTCGATCAGCTGGCGCGGCCGGAAAATCCTCACCGCGCCCTTTGACACGGGGCCATGAAAAAAACGGGCGAGCGCCCGTTTTTATATTTGATACAGCGCCTTATAGTTAACTTGTCAGTGGGAACATTCTTGTCAGAACACGATAAGGCGCCAGCATATGGCCAGACCCAATACAGCGTTGTTGCTCACCGGTGGCGGTGCTCGCGCCGCCTATCAGGTCGGCGCCCTCAAGGCGATTGCGGAGCTCTACCCGCGCAATCTCGGCATCCCTTTTCCCATCCTGTGTGGCACCTCGGCGGGGGCTATCAATGTCACTGCGCTCGCCTGCTACGCCTCCTGCTTCCATCTGGGGGTGCGCAAGCTGGAGTGGGTCTGGCGCCGTTTCGAGACTCACCACATCTTCGATTTTCACCCGGGGCGCCTGCTGTGGCGGTTGATGTACGAAGGGTCGGCAGGGCTGATCAATCCCCACACCAACCACGCCTTTCACCTCTTTGACAACGCGCCGCTGCACCGCCTGCTGGATCAACTCATCGACTATCACCGCATCGATGACAACATCCTCTACGGCAGTCTGGAGGCGCTGGCCATCACGGCATCGGATTACGATGACGGCCTCTCCACCACCTTCTTTCAGGGGCGGGCCGACCACCATCCTTGGGAGCGGGCTAGACGGCGCGGGGTACGCACCGTGCTTACATCTGAGCATCTGCTCGCCTCCTCGGCGTTGCCCTTCGTCTTTCCGGCCACCCGGATCGGCGAGAAGTTCTACGGCGACGGTTCCATCCACCAGTTGAGCCCGCTCAGCCCCGCCATCCATCTGGGGGCGGAGCGGATCCTGCTGATCACCCTGGATCCGCCAGCCCACTCGGCACCGACCCATCATCACGGCCATCTCACCAGCTCCAATATTGCCAGCCATCTGCTCGATACGGTCTTTACCGACACCCTCAACTCCGATCTGGAGCGGCTGTGGCGCATCAACCAGACTCTGGATCTTATCCCTGAGCGGGAGCGCAATCGCCTCAAGCTGAAGCGGGTGGAAACCTGCGTGCTGAAACCGAGTCAGGATCTCGATACCATCGCACTGGCCTACCTGCGCAAACTGCCGCTAAAGTTGCGCCGCCTGTTGCGGGTGCTGGGTGTGAAGGGGGATGAGACCAGCAGTCTGGCCAGCTTTTTGATGTTCTATCCGGGTTATTGTCAGCAGCTGATCAAGCTGGGCTATCAGGACACCCTGAGGGAGCGGGAGCGGGTCGTCGCCTTCCTCGATATCGAAGGGCTACCAAAAGAGCGGGAATAAAGGGCGCGGCCGATGAGAGCAAGGGGACTCAGCGCCCCTCGAGCAGACGCTGCTCCGCCTGCTCCATCGCCACCACGGTACCAAACAGGATCAGCCGATCCCCAGCCGCCAGCACCAGCTCGGGTCTGGGCTCCAGACTCTGATCCCCGCGCTGTACCTCCTTGATCCGCACCTCATCAAGCGGCAGCTCGCGCACTTCATGGCCCACCGCCCACGCCTGATCGTGCAGCAACAGCGGATGGAGGCGTTCGAGCAGCTGATCCGCTTCCAGATTGCTGGCACTCTGATCCCCCCAGTAGAAGCCGTGCAGGAAGCGATACTGACTGCTGCGCTCCAGCTCCATCCGGCGGATCACCCGACCGATGGGGATATCGCAGTTGAGCAGCAGGTGGGAGACCAGCATCAGGGCCCCTTCCTGGGATTCGGGGATCACCTCGAAGGCCCCCGCCTGCTTGTACTGCTCCAGAAAACTGTCATCCCGAGTACGCACCAGCACCTTGAGATCCCCCGCCAGTTCGCGGATCAGTGCCAGCATAGCCTCCACCCGCTTGCGATCATCGAAGGTGATGATCACCAGCCGCGCCCGCAACAGCCCGGCGGCCAGCAGAATATCGCGGCGGCTGGCATCGCCGAAGGCCACCTGCTCCCCCGCCAGCTTGGCCTCGCTCACCCGCTCTGGGTCAAGATCGAGGGCCAGAAAGGGGATCTCCTCGATCTTGAGAAAGCGGGCACAGGTCTGCCCGGCCCGGCCAAACCCGGCGATGATGACATGCTGGTTTTTGCTCAGGCCCGACTGGGCGACTTCGGAGCGGGTAAGCAGCGCCGGGTCGGTCAGGCTGCGGGCCAGCGAATGGGCCTGAGTCACCAGCCAGGGGGTCATGGCGATGGAGATGATCCCGATGCCGATGAGCAGGGAGACCAGTTGCTGATCCAGCAGGCCGTGGTGCAGTGCCAGTGCCAGCAGCACGAAGCCGAACTCCCCCACCTGACTCAGCATGATGCCGGCGGCCATGCTGTCGCGCTTTCGCTCCCCCATCAGCCGCCCGGCCAGCAGCACCAGTAGGGATTTGCACAGCACCAGCAACACCACGCAGATCAGCACATGCCACCAAGCCCGCGCCACCAGCTCCCACTCCATGGCCATGCCGATGGTGATAAAGAAGAGCCCCATCAGCACATCGCGAAAGGGCTTGATGTCTACCTCCAGCTGATGACGGTAGTGGGACTCCCCCAGCATCATCCCCGCCAGAAACGCCCCCAGCGCCATCGACAGCCCGAGTGAATGGGTCATGTAGGCAGCCAGCAGCGCAACAAGCAGGGCACTCAGCACGAACAACTCGTCGGAGCGGGCTCGCGCCACCTCGTGAAACAGCAGCGGCAGTAACCACTTGCCCACCGCCAGCAGAGTAAAGAGAGCAAACAACCCCTTGAGGGTGGCCCAGGCGATCTCGGCGGCCAGGGCGCTCCCCTGTACTTCCGGCTGAGCGAGAATAGGGATCATCACCAGCAGGGGCACCACCGCCAGATCCTGAAACAGCAGCACGCTCACCCCCAGCTGGGCGCGGCGGGTATGGAGCTGCTTCTGCTCGCCGAGCTGCTTGATCACCACCGCCGTCGAGGAGAGCGCCAGCGTCCCCGCCACCACCAGCGACTGGGCCAGACCCAGCCCCCACCACCAGCCGATGGCGAAGAAAAGCAGTGACGTGAGCAGCACCTGCAACATCCCGACCCCCAACACCAATCGCCGCATCGCCAGCAATTTCGGCAGGGAAAACTCCAGCCCCAGCGAGAACATCAGAAAGACGATCCCCAGCTCGGCAATGGTCTGCATGATCGACTGGCCGGTGATCACCGCCAGCCCGTGGGGGCCGAGCAAGACGCCGGCAATCAGGTAGGCAAGGATGACCGGCAAGCCAAGGCGCCGGAAAGTTGCCACCAGCAGAACGGCGGCGAACAGCAGGATCAACAGGTCGGTGTACAAATTTTCCTCTCCTTTTATCGACTTAAGCTTAGTCAGCCGATCTGGCGGGTAGGAAAGATATATTGGGCATGCCAATTGCAGGGAGGAGACAGTAGTCAGGTGTTACAGGTGGAAGACCATGGAAAATACGTCGTCACTTAATGGCTTTAGCCATGGCATCGAGCAGTGGGTTCGCCAGATGGAGCGGCTCACGCCGTTGCCCAGCGTTGAACGCAACCAGTTGCTCGAGCAGTTGTTGGGGCAGAGCGATCTCGGCGGTCTGCTGACAACTTTTGCCGATCGTGCGGCAAGAATTGTCAGGATCCACGGTCTCTACCTCGATTGTGGCCAGCCCCATGTGCTGATCCAGCACCCGCCGCTGGCCACCCTCAACCTGCACAACTATCCGTTCGAGCTGCGCGGCCAGCACGGCCAGCTGCTCGGCCAGCTTCACTACGAGCTGGAACATCCGCTGAGCGGCAGTCAGCAACGGGTACTGATGCAATACCATCAGCTGCTCTGCCTGCTGCTGCCCCTCTATCTGCGGCTGGAAAAACTGGATCAGCTGGTCCGGCTCGATCACCTGACCGGCCTTGGCAACCGCTCCTACTTTGACGAGGCTATCGGTCGCGCCATCGAGCAGCACAGCCGCGAGCCCCACGGTCTGGTGCTGGTGCTGCTGGATCTCGATCGCTTCAAGCAGATCAATGACACCTGGGGCCATCCGGTGGGGGATCTGGTGCTGAGTCGCTTCGCCCAGCTGCTCAAGGGGTGTATCCGCAGTACCGATCAAGCGTTCCGGCTCGGGGGAGATGAATTTGCCCTGCTGCTGCAACCGGCCGAACCCGAAGCGTGGCGCCCGGTCTGGCTGCGACTGCAGCATATGTTGATGACCAACAAGGAGCTCAGCACCTTCTCGGTCGGATGCAGCCTTGGCGCCGCCAGCTGGCAATCCGGGGTCGATGTGCCGAGCCTCTACGAGGCGGCCGACAGTCACCTCTACGCCCGCAAAAAAGCCGGCAAGGCCAGCCCTAACGAATAATCGCGAACTCTTCTTTGCTCCGGCACATGCGCGCCATGTGACCGGAGCTTCTTTTTTTGGGGCTAATCCCCCCTCACACCGAGATCACCTCAGGCAAGATCCTGCTCGGGCAAAACCGGAGCTGCACCGCCCTCCAGCCAGTGACAGACCAGCCCGGCACCCTGTGCCATAAAACCGTCGCAGACAAAGAGCCCCACCACCGCCGCCACCTGCTCGCCATAGTAGAGGATGGGGATGCGCCCCCGCTGCCACGAGGGAACACCATACTCTTGCAGCAGCTTCTTCATCCGCCGACTACCGCTTCGCCCCACCGGTTTGAGGGGGATCCCGGGCGCTACCTGAAAACGCACCGAGAGCGGCTCGTCCGCTCGGGGGGCACGCAGCAGCCCCTCGCCGTGCTCCGCCATGCGCACCACCAGCTCGCCCAAACCGTCCGGCAGGGTCAGCGGCTCATCCACGGTCAGCGGCAATACCTGATGACAGGGTTGCAAGTCAGGGCTCACCAGATAGAGCCGCTCCTGAAAACGACGGCAGCTCTGGCGCCCCCAGTTGAGCTGGGGATTGGCATCGCCGCGCGCCAGCGCCACCTCCTGCCAGAGCCGGACAAGCTGCTCACGAGATGGCATCTCCCGCCCCTGACGGCGGATCCAGTAGCGCAGAAGGTTGTTGCGCCGGGTGGGTGAAAGGGCGTGTAAGGGGCCGATATGGAGCGCCTCCCCCTCGCCCGCCAGCTGCCAGTCGCTCTCGGCCAGCTCATCCAGCAGCGCCTCCTGCTCGGCGCACAGGGCCATGCTGCGCGCCGCGGTCTGGGCCATGGCGGGCCAGCGCGCCTTGAGTTGGGGGATAAGCGTCTGGCGCAAAAAGTTGCGGTCATAACTCACGTCCAGATTGCTCTCATCCTCCACCCAGCCAAAGGGGAGGCTCGCCGCCGCCTCGGCCAGCTCGGCGCGACTCATATCGAGCAGCGGCCGCAGCAACAGGCCGCCGGCAAAGGGCTGGCTTGGCAAGATGCCGGCCAGACCGCGCAGACCGGCGCCGCGCTTGAGGGCCAGCAGCAGGGTCTCCAGCTGATCGTCCTGATGGTGGGCGGTGAGCAGCCACTCCCCCTCCCGCATCCGGGCGGTCAGCCGCTGGTAACGGGCGGTGCGCGCCTGCGCCTCCAGACTCTCGCCATTGCCGCGGGCCAGAGTTACCCGCTCGACCAGCAGCTCCACCGCCAATTGCTGACACACGGCTTCACAATGAGCGACCCACTCATCGGCATGGGGACTGAGGCCGTGGTGCACGTGCAGGGCGCGAAGTGGCAGGCCGTGCTCGCGAGCATACTGCGCTGCCAGCACCAGCAGCAGGGTGGAGTCGAGGCCGCCACTGAAGGCCACCAGCAGACCGGTGGAACCTTCCGGCGCTGGCATAGTCAGACAAAAGCGAGAATAAAGATGAGAAATCATAGGCTTCCCCAAAACGGACCGGCCGATCTTAGCAGAGTCGGGCTTATCAAGCTGCAACCCTGCTGCTAGAGTGAGGCTCGCCCGCCCTCTCCACCAGGCTAGCCGCAAGGCGGTCGCACAACCGGTTGGAGCAAGGAAGATGGGCAGGGAAGCAAACAATCGGAATTGGAATCAAACAAGATGAACAATAAGAAAAGCTTACTGGCCGGCCTGATTGGACTGGCCCTGCTGGCTGGCTGCAGTCAGGCACCGCAAGACTCCCCCAAACACTCCGGGCTGGCGCTGGCCAATATGGACACCCAGGTCAAACCCGGCGATGACTTCTTCCGCTACGTCAATGGCAAGTGGCTCGCCACCGCCAAGATCCCCGACGATCGCCCCGCCGATGGCGCCTTCTACATGCTGCGGGACAAATCCCTCGCCGATGTGCGGGTACTGGTCGAGGGGCTGGCCAAGCAGGAGGCCGCCACCGGCACGCCGACCCAGCAGATCCGCGATCTCTACGCCAGCTATCTGGATCAGGCAGGCCGTGACGCCAAGGGGCTCACCCCGCTGGCACCGGTGCTTGCCGATATCGACCGGATCGGTGATCAGGCCGCACTGGCCCGCGCCTTTGCCCAAAGTGGCCGCATGGGCGGCGGCGCGCCGTTTGGCATCTGGATCGACGCCGATGCCAAGTCCCCCGACCGCTATGCGGTCTACCTCTATCAAGGTGGACTGGGGCTGCCGGATCGGGACTACTACCTCAAGCAGGATCCCGACAGCCAGGCCCTGCGCCAGAAGTACCAGCAGCATATCGCCGCCATGCTGAGCCGCCTCGGTGAGTCTGACCCGAGCGGCAAGGCCAAGCGGATTCTGGCCCTCGAAACCCGGCTCGCCACCATCCAGTGGGACAACGTCGCCCTGCGGGATCGGGAGAAGAACTACAACAAGCGCCCCGCCAGCGAACTGGCACGGCTCGCCCCTCATCTCGACTGGCAGGCCTATCTGAACGCCGCGGGCATTGCGGCCCAGCCGGAGCTCATTATCGGTCAGCCAACCTATCTGAGCGCGCTGGATCAGGTGATGGCCCAGACCCCCATCGCCGACTGGCAGGCCTACCTCAAGTGGCAACTGCTGACCGACTACGCCCCCTATCTCGACAGCGAGACCGACCGGGCCAACTTCGCCTTCTACGGCACCACCCTGAGCGGCACGCCCAAGCAGCGCGCCAGCTGGGAGCGGGCGCTCGGGGTGCTGAACGATCATCTGGGTGAAGCGGTCGGCCAGCTCTATGTGGCCCGCTACTTCCCGCCAGCGGCCAAGGAGCGGATGGAGCAGCTGGTAGAGAACCTGCGCACCGCCTACGGCCAGAGCATCAAGGAACTCGACTGGATGTCGCCCGAGACCAAGGCGCAGGCACTCGAGAAGCTGGCCAAGTTCCGCCCCAAGATCGGCTACCCCGACAAGTGGAAGGATTACAGCGCCATCACCATCAAACCGGATGATCTGGTGGGCAACCTGCAACGCTCGCAAGCCTTTGAATACGCAGACAGTCTGGCGCGCCTCGGCAAACCGGTCGACCGGGACGAGTGGCACATGTCGCCGCAAACGGTGAACGCCTACTACAACCCGAGCAACAACGAGATCGTCTTCCCGGCGGCCATTTTGCAGCCCCCCTTCTTCGACATGACGGCAGATGATGCGGTCAACTACGGCGCCATCGGCGGGGTCATTGGCCACGAGATGGGCCACGGTTTTGATGATCAGGGGGCCAAATCCGACGGTGACGGCATGATGCGCGACTGGTGGACACCGCAAGATCTCAAGGAGTTCCGCTTCCGCACCAGCCGTCTGGTGGCCCAGTACAACCGCTTCGAGCCCATCAACGGCCAGTTCGTCAACGGCCAGTTCACTCTGGGTGAGAACATCGGCGATCTGGGCGGTCTCACCATCGCCCACAAAGCCTACGAGCTGTCACTGGATGGCAAGGAGGCGCCGGTGCTGGATGGCTTCACCGGCGAACAGCGCTTCTTCCTCGGTTGGGCACAGGTGTGGAAGGGGATGTATCGCCCCGAGCTGATGCAGATGCTGCTGCGCTCCGACCCCCACTCGCCCCCCGAGTACCGGGTCAACGGCGTGGTGCCGAACATTCCCGCCTTCTACGAGGCATTCAACATCCAGCCGGGTGACAAGCTCTATCTGCCGCCCCAGAAGCGGGTGAAGATCTGGTAACAGCATCACGGCGGGCTCCCCGGGAGCCCGCACTCAAGAGACAGCAAGAGGTTGCAAGATGAACAGAGCATTGATGATCGCAGGGCTGCTGACCCTGCCGCTGGCGGCACAAGCACAAGCCGAAGAGGGATTTAGCAAGCAACTGACCCTCCCCTCCGGGCAGGTGATCCGGGTAGCGCAGGGGACAGGTGAACCCGCCTCCATCGGCAGCTATGACGTGCGCCTCTATTCGGGCCAGAACGCCCAATTTCCACTGGATGAGTTTCAGGATGGCAAGGTGATGGCCCGCAACGGCTTTATCCGGGAGCTGAAACTGGTCGATTTGAATGGCGACAAGCAGCCCGAGCTGGTGGTCATCATCGAGAGCGCAGGCAACGGCAGCTATCAGGATGCCGATGCCTACACCGTCAGCCCGCAAGGGGAGCTGGAGATCTTCAACCAGGTCAAGGAGCTGGAGCCCAAAGAGGATGTGGTCAAGGCGCTCAAAAGCCCGCAGGACTAAGCCCTCTCCCGGAATCTGACATATAAAAAGCCCTGATGATCAGGGCTTTGTTGTTTCTTCTGTGCGCGTAATCAGCTCAGAGGCGGGTCGCCCGGATGGAGACCTGCGGCAGCGCCATCTCGTGCTGTGCCGCCACCAGTTGCAGCTCGTAAGCCCCCGCCAGCCAGGTCCGGGCCAGTACCGCATCCACGCTGGCATTGGTAAGCTCGAACGCCGCTACCGGGCTGCAACCGGCCAGCAGATTGGCCAGCATGGTGGCGCTTAGCAGATCCCCCACCCCGATGGGGTGGCGAGCAAAAGGGTAGAGCGGGCGGGATAGATGAAAATCCCCCTCCTCGCACACCAGCAGCATCTCGAAGCGGTCCATGGCAAAGCCGGCCTTGCCCAGATGCTTGACCATCACCAGCTTGACCCCTTGCGCGCGCAGTTGCTGGCACGCCTCGATGGCCTCCGGCACATTGCGAATATCGCGGCCGGTGAGCTGTTCCAGCTCCAGCAGATTGGGGGCCAGCATATCGGCGCAGGCCAGTGCCCGGTTTTTCAGAAAATCGGCGACGCCGGGTGCCACTATGCACCCCTTGTCGGGGTGACCCATCACGGGGTCGCAAAAATAGATCGCGGCCGGATTGAGCGCCTTGAGCCGGGCCACCGCCGCCAGGATCTCCTCCCCCTGTTCGGCCGAGCCGAGGTAGCCGCTCAGCAGCGCATCGCACTCGGCCAGCACGCCGATCTCCGCCAGGCCGTTTACCAGCTGACGGATATGACCGCCGGGCATCACCATCCCCTGCCAGCCTTCACGGTATTGGGTGTGGTTGGAGAACTGCACAGTGTTCATCGGCCACACCTCGCTCCCGAGGCGACGCATGGGAAAAACGGCGGCGCTGTTGCCGGCACAGCCAAAGACTACGTGGGATTGAATGGAGAGCACTCGCTTCATGGTTGGCGACTCACGCAATAAGAACAGGAATTCCGGAGGGAAAAACGGGCCTTGCGGCCCGTTGTTGTCACTTTCGATGGTTGTCGATATCGATTAACGCAGCACCTTGACGGTGTAGCTGCCATCGGCCTGACGATAGAGGCCGTGGATGTCGGTCTCGAAGCCCGGGTAGTGGGCACCGATCTCGCACAGCATCTCGAGGAACTCGAGCACCGGCAGAGAATCCTGGGTCACCATCTCGCCCGGCAGTACCAACGGAACTCCAGGCGGGTACGGCAGGATCATATTGGCGCTGATGCGGTCAACCATGTCACGCAACGGCACCTCTTCCAGATTGCCCGCCAGCTCTTGCTGCCATGCAGCGTGCGGGGTCATCTTCATCTCCGGCAGCACGTCGAACGCCTTGAACATCAGCTCCGGCAGACGATATTTGCAGGTCAGATCATGGATGCTCTGGGCCAGCTCCTGAATGCGCATCCCTTCGTAGAAGCTCGGATCTTCACGATAGAGGCTCGGCAGTATGTTCTTGATGGTCAGGTTCAGGTCATAGCCACGCTTGAACTCGGTCAGGGCACGCAGCAGCTGCATCGCCTTGGACTGATCGATACCGATGGAGAAGAGGAACAGCATGTTGTAGGGGCCGGTCTTCTCGACCACGATGCCGCGCTCGTCCAGGAACTTGGAGACCAGAGAGGCAGGAATGCCCTTCTCCAGCAGCTGGCCGTCACGACCCATACCCGGGGTCAGCAGGGTGACCTTGATCGGATCCAGGTACATGTGGTTGTCATCGATGTCCTTGAAACCGTGCCAGTCATCTTTCGGATCCAGCTTCCAGCACTCGACGGTGTCGATGTTGTCCGGCTGCCATACGTCGAAGAACCAGCCTTCGCTCTGATCACGCAGACGCTTGATCTCTTTGCGGAAGGAGATGGCGCGATCGATGGAGTCCTTGATCAGACGCTTGCCAGTGTTGCCACGCATCATGGCGGCAGAGATCTCGGTCGATGCCACGATGCCGTACTGCGGCGAGGTGGAGGTGTGCATCATGAAGGCTTCGTTGAAGGTCTCTTCCTCCACGTCACCCTTGATGTGGATCATCGAGGCCTGGGAGAAGGCCGCCAGCAGCTTGTGGGTGGACTGGGTTTCATAGAACACCTTGCCCGGCATCGCTTCGCCGCTCATGCCGCACTTGCCTTCATAGATCGGGCTGAAGTTGGTGTAAGGCACCCAGGCACTGTCGAAGTGGATGTAAGGGGTATCCAGACTCTCCTTGATGAAGCCGGTGTTGTAGAGCAGGCCATCATAGGTGGAGTTGGTGACGACGGCGTAACGGGGAGCCTGGGCACCCGGTGTCGCGGCAACCTTGGCTGCGATGGTGTCGCGGCTGAATTCGCTCTGCGGGATACCACCCAGAATGCCGTAGGCGTTGCGGGTCGGACGGAAGTAGATCGGGGTCACGTCGTTCATCATCATCAGGTGAGTGAGCGACTTGTGGCAGTTGCGGTCAACCAGCACTGTGCTGCCGGCAGGTGCGGAGAACATGCCGACGATCTTGTTGGCAGTGGAGGTGCCGTTGGTAACGATATAGGAGCGATCGGCGTTGAAGGTACGTGCGATGTACTCTTCGGCTTCCTTGTGCGGACCGGAGTGATCCAGCAGGGAGCCCAGCTCCGGCATGGAGATGGAGACGTCGGCCTTGAACGCGTTCGGGCCGTAGAAGTCATAGAAGATGCTGCCAGCCGGGCTCATCTGGAAGGCGGTACCGCCCATGTGACCCGGAGTACAGAAGGTGTATTTACCCTCTTCCACGTACTTGAACAGCGCCTTGGTGAACGGCGGCAGGATGGAGTCCTGATACTCCTGAGTGGCCTGACCCATCTTGAGGGCGATGTCGTCAGCCATGCCGAGACGGTACTCGAAGAAATGGACGTTCAGACGCAGGTCGGTCAGGTGAATGTCCAGGGTGGACTGGTCGTTGGCGAAGGCGAAGATCGGCAGCTTCTCATTGCGATCGTGGATCTCCTTGCACAGGCCCAGAGAGTATTTGTCCCAGTCGAAGATGGCGCCGCAAACGCGGGGGTTCTTCTCGATCAGTTTCAGCAGGTCGGCCACATCGACCGGATAAACAACCTCGAAACCCTTGCGCTCGAGGGAGGCTTGCAGCTGGCGAATGGGTTCTTCTTTAAAGAAAACGCCCAGGTGGTTGAGGATGGCAATGATATTCATCGTAATGCTCCACACGTAAAGGGACGCTCTCCATCAGGGATGGTGAGTGAAGAGCGCTCGGAAGATAAAAAGGGGAATTAGTTGCTGGGTTGTTCGCTCAGCAGGGCGTCGTGCTGACGCAGACCCTGTTTTTTGGCGTAGAACATCAGGATGATGAGCGACACCACGAAGGTAGCGGTGAGGTTGGAACCCTTGGCACCCATCAGGGCCACCAGACAGAAGACACAGGCCACACCGGAGAAGATCATCGCGCCGATGCTGCGGGAGGTCATGCCCTCGAAGCGGATCAGGTTAATGCTGGAGTAGAAGTAAGGCAGCATGGTCAGCAGCACAGCATCTGTGGTCAGCACGTTGAAGAGATCGGCAGCGTGAGCGGACTGGGAGGTGAAGGCTGTCAGGCCAATCATCAGGGCAGTCATCTTGAGGGAGCCCAGGATCAGACCCTTCTTGGCCACGCCGTTCTTGTCCACTTCGCCGTAGATTTTCGGGAAGTTGCCGTCGTTGGCGGCACGCTTGCCCGCCTCGCCCACCAGCATCATCCAGGAACCGAGCGAGGTGAAACAGGCCAGGGCGGTGAAGGCAGAAACAAACGGCGCAGACCAGCTACCGAAGATGGCGGAAGAGGCCATGGCAAACGGGGCGCCGGAAGCAGCCACTTCACCGGCCGGGAACATGCCGCTGATCACCTGGGTAGAGAGGATGTAGATAACACCCGCGATACCGGTACCCAGCATGGTCGCGAGCGGTACGGTGCGCTTGGGGTTCTTCACCATGCCGGAAGAGACGGCGGCAGATTCAACACCGACGAAGGACCAGAGGCAGATCAGCACGGCGCTGATGACCGCATGCAGGTCGCTGCCGCTGGTGGTGTTCCAGTTCTGGCTGTAGACGGTGGCATCAAAATGACCCCAACCCATCACCGCAGTACCGACAACCGGCAGCAGGATCAGCACCAGACCCAGGGTACAGAGTCGGCTCACCCAGCTACCGCCAAGCAGGTTGACGAAGGTGAAGATCCAGACGGCAGCGATGGTGGCTGCGGCGGCCGGAATTGGGCTGTTGAGAATGGGGAAGAAGACCGAGAGGTAGGAGACGCCGGTAATGGCGATGGCCAGGTTACCGATCCAGTTGGCGTGGTAATAAAGCACACCGGTCTGGAAACCGAACACCGGAGAGATCTCGCCAGCGTAAGCAATGGGGCCACCCTCTTGCGGGTTCTTGGTAGCAAGGCGGGCGAAGACAAAGGCGAGGCCCATGGCGCCTACCAGACAGATTGCCCAGCTAAAGACAGAGATGGAGCCGATGGTGGCCAGTGCCGAAGGCAGCAGCGCGATGCCACTCCCCATCATGTTGCCGGCCACCACACCTGTACAGGCGATAAGGCCAATCTTCTTGCTCGTATCTAGGGACATAAGATCTCCGGTTCTATAAAAGGTCGGGTCGTCACATACACATTTGGCGGAACGCCCCGCCAAAGAATGGGCACAGACTAGGCCTCTCATCCCCGGAAAACATAAAGACCAGCTAACGGATAAAAATATGAGGCAACTTTTTTCGCCGCCTCATTATTTTTGATAAAAACCATTCAAAAACAGTAGATTGGCATCATGGTGCACCGCCATCTTGATAAAACCTTGATATCCTTCTGCCCAATTTTTGCCCCTTGATAACCCCCTTATCTCGTCGTCTTGATATTTTTGGCCAGATAAACCCGGGATAGAGCAGATCCTATTGAACCCCCACCCTTGCGGCCATTTGGAAGCCCTGCGGATCATCACCCTGAGTGGCCGGTCACATCCTGTTCGGCCCTCCGCTCGGCTCATCACAATCCAGGCTCAGAGATAAAACTCAATGGCGATAACAGGTCAGCAATGAGAAATGAGTCGTGACGGACAGCTTATCCCGCCGCCAACCATGAGCAGATGTCACAAGCTGCGTGCGCGGCGTGAAGCCGAACAAACGCGAGTGCAGCGAATGACGCGGGCAAGACAAAGGCAGATGTAGATAGTGGGGAGCTGCGGGGGATAAATCATGACTCACCAGAGCGACTATCCCCGGTGGCAAACAAGCAGGATTGAAACAAGCAGAAACAGCACAGGCCGCCCGAAGGCAGCCTGTGGATGAGGTCGGCAACCGTGCCGACCGGGGGAAAACCAACACTGCGGCGCTAGAAGAGCTTCACCTTGCTCTGACCCAACGCATTGAACAGGGCTGGGGTGAGGCTCTCCATATTGCTGTAGAAACCGAGCTGCTGGCAGAGCAGATAGGTCTGCTCGGTCGCCTCCATCAGAAAGGCCTGACTGTAGGCATCCCCCGCCGCCTCGGGACGACCGTCCAGCTCCGCCAGCTTGCCCTGCAGTATGTAGTAGAGCACCGAGCGGCCGCGACTCGCCGCCTTCTCCAGCAGATAGTTGGCCTGCTGTTGCTGGCCGTTGAGGATCGCCTGTAGGGTCAACGCCTCCCACACCCGAGCAGGGAGAGCGCCGCTGTTTTGCACCACGCTGGCGAGATGAGTGCCAATTCCCTGCAGCCGCTCGCTCTCGGATTTGCCCGCCAGGGTGGCCAGCGCCTCGCCCGCCAGATAGCGCTCCGCCAACAGCAGCGGTTGATCCGGATGGGCAATCAGCGCCTGCTCCAGCAGATCGATGCCGCGCTTGAGGGCGACCGGATCCCGGCTGTTGATGTAGTACTGCGCCTCCATCATCGCCATCAGGGAGGCATCATCGGTGGGCCACCCCATCCCCGGCTCGGCATCGGGTTGGTCGAGGGCGCGCAGCAGATCCTGGCTGCTCGCCTGCAACACGCCGTGCACACTGTGGCGACTGAGCTGGTACTGATGGCTGAACAGCACCCGGTTGGTGTTGATATTGCGATACTCCAGATCGAGATAGGTGCCGCGGGGCTGGCGGGTGACCCGTACACTCAGCTCCTTGCCGGGCATGATGCCCCCCATCAGAGTGGTGGCGCCGTACTGCACCCGCAGCGGCGTAGCCACCGCCACCTCCCCCATCAGGGCGCGGGTAATGCCATCGGCGAGGCGAACGTTCTCGTTGTTGTCATCCATACCGGAGTGGAAGCGGAACACCAGCAGATTGGGATCCAGCATGGCATGCACCTGGGGGCTGGTGTGCTGGTAGCTGAGCATGCTGACAATGGCGATCAGCACGATGGCAACGAAGATATCGAAACTCACCATCTTCCAGCGGCTGCGAGCATCCTTGGCATGGGTGGAGATGGCGCGGGTCAGGGGCCCGGCGGGAAAAGGGGCGACATTGGGCTGTGCATCATCATCCTGATCAGCCACGGGCGGGCTCAGATCGGAGAGAGTCGGGTTGTCTGAGAGAGTGGTATTGACCGCGGGCTGCTCGTCCGCCATCACCACTGAAACCACCTGCAGCGGCCGCACCGGTGCCACCAGCTTGTAGCCGCGCTTGGGCACGGTGACGATATAGTCGGTCGCATCGGTGCGACCATCTTTGAGGATCTTGCGCAGTTCGAAGATGGACTGGGTCACCACCTGATCGGTCACCTCGGCGCCATCCCACACCTCGTTGATCAGGGCATCGCGGCCAAACACGGTGCCGGCATTGTGGGCCAGAAACCGCAACAGATTGACCAGTCTGGGTTCGAGGTAGACCTCGCGGTCGGGGCGACACAACATGTTGTCGTCAACGCTCAGGGTCCAGTCGTGGATCTCAAAAACCGATTCGCTCATGATTCACTCGCTGCAGATGGTGACAATGCACGATGAGAGAGACGCAAAACCCGGGCTGACTGAACGGAACAAGGCGCTATCACCAGAGGTGACAGATAAAAAGAGAACCGAAGCAATCACATCTCTGAGAGTCAGTCTGGCCAGGCCATCCTGTTTACGTCTAAAGGGCATCCTTGCAGGCATTCCGACCACCGCGATCGGAAGGGATCACTTTAAGCAAAACGGGAGCTGGATCCCACTTTTTTTGGCTATAAATCGCCGTTGAGTTGAT
This sequence comes from Aeromonas sp. S13(2024), assembly GCF_041402405.1. Lineage (NCBI taxonomy): Bacteria > Pseudomonadati > Pseudomonadota > Gammaproteobacteria > Aeromonadales > Aeromonadaceae > Aeromonas > Aeromonas sp. S13(2024). Next base: position 93,610 of record NZ_JBGLRA010000004.1, read on the forward strand.
CCGACACCGCACTTTTCGGCAAATAGCGTGCCAACTAGTATTCATATGAACATCCCATATGCCGGAATCAAAAAGCCCTGAACATCAGGGCTTTCTCATTTCTTCGACCATCGGGGAGACGTTACTTCGCTACCGGAAGCGCATCCTGCTGACGACTGCGGCGCAGATGACGCCGCCACAACGAGAAGCAGCCGTAGCCAAGACTCAGCACCACCGCATAGAGCACCTGAGTGGCGAGCGCCACCAGCACCAGAGCACAGAGCAGCACACTCACCCCCGCCAGCCCCTTGCCCACCCCGCCAAGCAAACGCCAACCCGCCGCCATGCAGAGCAGGTAGACCAGCACGAAGTTGCCGTTGGCGTAGCGGATCAGCTCATCGAGCGGCAGTCGCAGCCAGATGATCAGGGTGATGCAGAGCAGACAGATGGCGAGCACCAGACCGAGCGCCCGCAGCGGCGCGCCGCGCGCGGTGAGCACGGCCAGCGAGGGGGGCAACTTGCCTTCCCGCGCCATGCTCCAGATCAGCCGGGCAAAGCCCTGAATGTAGATGTTGATGCTGGCAAAGCAGGAGAGGTAGCCGAGCACCGCCACCAGCCACTTGGCGGTGGGGCCGAACAGCAGCGCCAGCAGGGAGGGGATGGCGGTAGCGTTTTTCGCCTCATCGCCGTAGAGGCCATATTTGAGCACCACCAGCGAGTGTATCCAGTAGATGAGCCCCGCCAGCAGTACCCCGCCGAGCAGGGCAATGGGGTAGTCCCGCTCCGGCCGCTTGAACTCCTCCCCCATATGAGCGAAGGCTTCCAGCCCGACGAAACACCAGAACATCACCGCCAGCGCAGTGGCCATAGGGGGCCACTCATCCGCGCTCGGTAGCGGCCGGGCCGCATCGCGCCAGCTCACCTCCCCCTTGAACCAGATAAGCAGGGTCAGCCCCAAAATGGCGAGCGCAATCAGCAGTTGCAGATTGCCGGAGGAGCGCGCCCCGCGCAGCCCCAGCAGGAATACCCCGAGCAGGGTCAGCAGCTGGATGGCCCAGAGGGTCCACTCCCCCATCTCGAACAGGGCATGCCAGAAGCCGGCGGCAATCATCAGGGCGGCAGGCAGCCCCACCGGCAGCACCGCCAGAAAGAGGAAGGCGGAGAAGCGCTCGGCGCCGTTGCCAAAGGCGAGGCCAATCAGGTGCGGGGCGCCGCCCGCATGGGGATAGCGGCGGCCGAGGCGGGCGAAGGTAAAGGCGATGGGCAGCACCAGCGCAATCAGCAGCAACCAGGCCCAGAGCGAGGCCCCACCCGCCAGCGAGGCGGCAGTCGCCGGTACCACGAAGATCCCGGTGCCGAGCAGCGAGGTGGCGAGCAGCCCCATCCCCTGCCAGAGCCCGAGATCCTTTTTCAACCCAGACATATCCTTTTGTCCTGACTAAAAAAACATCCCGCCATGTTAGGCCTGCCCCGCCCCTTTGTTAAGCTCGATGGTTAAGCGTGGGGGCGAAAATATGCAGCCTGTTATTCAGGCTCGGACTCAGCTTGCAGGGATTCGGCCAGAAAATCCCCCAGCAGGGTGATCTTGAGCACCTGCCGCCGCGCCGCCGGATAGATGAAGTAGAGGGTCTTGGCCGGGCTCTGATAGTTGCCAAGCAGCGGCAGCAGACGCCCCGCAGCGATATGGTCACGCACCTGTCCGGCGGGCTGCAAGGTGATGCCAGCCCCCGAGAGCGCCGCCGTCAGCAGCGCTGGCCAGTGGTTGATGCGCAGGCGCGAGGCGACCCGCACCTCCTCGCTCTGGCCATCCTCCCCGACAAACTGCCAACGCTCGTGCACCCCCCAGTTGCCGTGCAGACACTGGTGGCGAACTAGATCGGCCGGATGACGGGGTACGCCGTGGCGATTGAGGTAGTCGGGGGCCGCGCAGAGCCGGTAGTGCTGGGTCAGCAGCGGACGGGCAATAAGTGCCTCATCCTGCGGGCGCAGGGTGCGGATGGCGGCATCGAATCCCTCCTCCACCAGATCGACCCAGCGCGGGGTGAGCTGCAGATCCAGATCCAGCTTGGGGTAGCGGTCGAGAAAAGCGGGCAGCAGCGGCACCAGCCGGTGGTGGCCAAAGCTGAGGGGAGCGGCGATGCGCAGCCGTCCGGCCGGCTCGGCCAGCAGGTTCTGGGTGAGCGACTCGGTCAGTGCCAGCTCCTCCAGTACCCGCTGGCAGCGAGCCAAAAACAGCTGGCCCAGTTCGGTGAGGGTCTGCTGGCGGGTGGTCTTGTGAAACAGCTTGCCCCCCAGCCACTGCTCCAGCCCCAGCACATGCTTGCCCACCATCTGGGCGCTGATCCCCTCTTCGCTCGCCACCGCGCTGTAGGAGCCGAGATCCACCACCCGGGTGAAGATACGCATGCTGGTCAATCGGTCCACAACCCCTCCTTTTTGCCCGTTTCAAGGCCGTTTGGCCCGCGACCAGGGCCCTGATTCAAAACCAAAAGTTTAGTAAGAAATGGATTTTAGCCAATTTATTCAACTTTTAGTTACCAATACAGTGATGCCGTCCCTTCCCCACAGGATAAATTCCCATGAAAAGTACCTATCTGGCCGCATTACTGGTCGGTCTGCTGGCCAGCGGCGCCAGTCAGGCTGCCGAGAGCAGCTTTATCAGCAACCACGCCCCTGCCTCAGCAACTCAAGCCCGGCCCGATATCTTTCGGGTCAGCCTGCTCGGCACCGGCACTCCGGTACCCCAGATCAGCCGGGGCGGTTACAGCACCCTGGTCGAAGCGGGCAACCAGAAGCTGGTGTTCGATTTTGGCCGCAACTCCGCCACTCGCCTGTGGCAGTTGCATATCCCCATCGGCCGGGTCAACGCCTTCTTCCTCACCCACTTTCACTCGGACCACACCAACGGGCTGGCGGATCTCTGGCTGACCGGCTGGCTGCAACCGGCCTATGGCCAGCGCCACGCGCCGATGGAACTCTACGGCCCCAAAGGCACCACAGCTCTCGCCCGTGGCTTGCAGCAGGCCTACGCCACCGACATCGCCACCCGGGTCAAGGATGAGGGAACGCCGCTGGACGGGGTGGAGATCAACAGCCACGAGGTCACCGCCGGGGTGGTCTACAACCATGACGGGGTCAAGGTGACTGCCTTTGACAACGACCACGGGGTCAACATCAAGCCGTCATTCGGCTATCGCATCGACTACCACGGCCACAGCGTGGTGCTCTCCGGCGATACCCGCTACAGCCCCGAAGTGGTGAAGCAGGCCAAAGGGGCCGACCTGCTGGTGCACTGCGTCTCCATGACCTCTGCCGAACAGATGAAGGCCAACCCCGGCTACAAGGCGATCGCCGGTCACCTCGCCTCCCCCGAGCAGGCGGCCCGGGTAATGAACGAAGCCAAACCGGCCCTGACGGTGTTCAGCCATATCGGCCTCAACGGCAAGATCAGGGTCAAAGATCTGGCGCAGGATCTGCGTGCCCGCTACACCGGCCCCTTCGTCATCGGCAACGACCTGATGCAGATTGATCTGCCCACCACGGCCTCCGGCAAGGGCTATGCCCTCTGGCAGTCGGAGAATATCGACAACAAATAGATGGCACCGATGCCGGTCAGCCATGGCCGGCATCCGCAATCGACACCGGGGGCTATCTTTAAGGGGTGTTTGACCACAAGGAGTTATCTCTATGAGCCTGAAATGGAAGCACCTCGCCCTGGCCACTCTTCCCTTGTTCGGCATGTCGGCCGCTCAGGCGGCGGTGTTGACCAGCCTTGAATGGCCCCCTTACACCAGCGCCAGCCTCCCTGAACAGGGCAAGAGCAGTCAGGTGGTGACCGCAGCCTTTGCCTTGGCTGGCGATCCGCTGACTATCAAGTTCTATCCCTGGCAACGGGCAGTGGACGAGGCGACCAACAACCCCGAGGTACTGGGTTATTTCCCCGAGTATCTCGACCCCAAGAGCAGTTGCCTCTTCTCCGACCCCATAGGTAACGGCCCCCTCGGCTTTGCCCAGCGAGCCGATCAGCCGGTCACCTGGCAGACCCTTGATGACCTCAAGGGCAAGAAAATTGGTGTCGTCACCGGCTATGTGAATACCACCGAGTTTGACGAAAAAGTGGCCAGCAAGGCGCTCTCGGCCGACGCCACCAGCTCGGACAGCCAGAACCTGCTCAAGCTCGGCAACGGTCGACTCGATCTGGCGGTCATCGACCAGAATGTGATGACCTATCTGCTGGAGAGCGATCCCCAACTCAAGGACGTTGCCGCCAACCTCGGCTTCAACGGCAAGATCCTCGAGGACAAGTCCCTCCACGTCTGCTTTACCAACTCCGCCAAGGGGAAAGAGGCGCGGGACAAATTCAACAAGGCGCTGGCCAGCGACGAGGTGAAGAAGCTGATGAAGTAGCGATACCGCATCCGCTCACCACCCCAAACAGCCATAAAAAAAGCCGCCTCTTGCGAGGCGGCTTCTTCATTCAACTTGGTAACCGGCGTTATCAGGCAATCAGCTTGTAGATGATACCGGACATGGCGATCAGGCCGATGATGGTCACGAAGCCGTTGCTGATGTTGCCAGCGTATTTGCGCATGGCCGGAACCTTGGTGATGGCGTACATCGGCATCAGGAACAGCAGCATTGCGATGATCGGGCCGCCCAGGTCTTCAATCATGCCGAGGATGCTCGGGTTGATGGTAGCGATGGCCCAGGTGGTCAGGATCATGAACACGGCAGTGACTTTGTTCAGTTGCTTGGTGTCAACGTTCTTGCCCTTCTCGCGCAGCGCCTTGGCCATCAGGCCGTTCATGCCTTCTTGCGCACCCAGGTAGTGACCCAGGAAGGATTTGCTGATGGCAACCATGGCGATCAGCGGAGCCACAGTACCGATAACCGGGTTATCGAAGTGGTTGGCCAGGTAGGACAGGATGGAGATGTTCTGTTCTTTGGCAGCAGCCAGGTCAGCCGGGGAGAGGCTCAGTACGCAGCTGAATACGAAGAACATAACGGTCATTACCATCATGACGTGGGCGCCCAGCAGGATGTTGCTGCACTTCTTCTCGGCACCTTCACCGTAACGACCTTTGTTGTCCACCGCGAAGGAGGAGATGATCGGGGAGTGGTTGAAGGAGAACACCATTACCGGGATAGCCAGCCACAGGGTCTTGATGAAGTCACCGTTGAAGGCGTCGGACAGAGCCGGAGCTTCAGTGATGATGGCACCGTTCCAGTGCGGGATCAGGTAGAACGCCAGACCCATCAGGGTGAGTACGAACGGGAATACCAGCACGCTCATCGCTTTGACGATAACCTGGCCGCCCAGACGAACAACCGCCATCAGACCGAGGATCAGGGCCAGTGACAGAACGGCACGGGGAGGTGCAGACATGCCCAGCTGGTGAACAATCACGCTCTCGACGGTGTTGGTGATGGCGACTGAATACATCAGCACGATCGGGTAGATGGCAAAGAAGTAGAGCAGGGTGATGAATTTGCCTGCGGTCTTGCCGAAGTGCTCTTCTACTACTTCAGTGATGTCGCCATCACGGGTAGAGCCGGACAGCACGAAGCGGGTCAGACCACGGTGAGCAAAGAAAGTCAGCGGCAGCGCCAGGATCAACATGGCAACCAGCGGCCACAGGCCACCTACACCGGCGTTGATTGGCAGGAAGAGCACACCGGCACCGATCGCGGTACCGTACAGACCCAGCATCCAGACCACATCGGCCTTGTTGACGCCGCGGGAGGTGTTGCTGGCTAAACGACCATCAGCTGCAATATTCATGTCAGACATACGTTGTTCCTGTCATCTAGGAAAATGGGATTCTTGTTTGGTCGGGCCTTGGCCCGGTTCCATCTCCCTGGAACGCCTGCTGTCCGTCCTTGATATTAACCTCTCGCCCCCCGGCAACCTGGCCATCACTCCTTGTGACAACAGGATTGCAACAAACAACAGTGCGAGATTTTGACCCTGAGGGTCGGCGCCCGTCTCACTTAACAACCGATTAACGTGCGCCACTCTTGATGGGCTGACTTTAATTAAATGCCCTTATTAATCACAGCGTTTTTTTGAATTAATCAACCAAAGTTTGATTTTGGTCGCCTTTCGGACGACCAAGATCACACTCAAAGCGCCTTATTGTGAGTTTTTTTTAACAATTCAACTTAGTTTCACTGGAATCAATGGCCTGCGAGCAGCTACATATTTGCAACAAGCCACCCGTTTAGCGCGGATTGTGTGCAGCACGGCCTTGGCGTACCCTTGTGACTCACGCCTTTTTGTTGATTGATGATGACCATTACCCGTACCGATCTCGCCGAACTGGCAGTGTTTGCCGCCGTCGCCCGTCACCGCAGTTTCAGCAAGGCCGCCCTCGAACTCGGGGTCTCCGCCTCCGCCCTCAGCCATAGCCTGAAGGGGCTGGAAGCCCGTCTGGGGGTGCGGCTGCTCAACCGCAGCACCCGCGCCGTGGTGCCGACCGAAGCGGGCCAGCGGCTGCTCAAGCAGCTGCTCCCCACCCTCAATACCCTGGAAGAGGCGCTTTGCGAGCTGGCCCGCAACAGCGATGAACCGGTGGGGCGACTCAAACTCTGCGCCCCCCGCGGCGCCATCGACAGCCTGCTGGCACCGGTACTCATCGACTATCTGGCCCGCTATCCGCGGATGCAGGTGGAGGTAGTGGAGCAGGAGCTGATGCCCCGGCTGATTGAAGATGGTTACGATGCCGCGCTCTTTTATGGCGATCTGCTGCCCAAGGAGATGATCGGCATCCCCCTCGGCCCGCCCCAACGTTATCTGGTGGTGGGCTCCCCGGCCTATCTGGCGGAGCACGGTACGCCGGAGCACCCGAGCGAGCTGAGCCGCCACGCCTGCATCGGCTATCGCCTCACTCCGCACCATCACTATCGCTGGGCCTTTGCCGCCGACGGCACCATGCTGGAGATCGAAGTAACCGGGCCGCTCACCACCAGCACCCCGGCCCTCTATCTGGGCGCCGCCGAGGCGGGGCTGGGGCTCGCCTACTGTCTGGAAGAGGAGGTGAGCCAGAAGGTCGCGGAGGGGAAACTGCTCACCGTGCTGGAGCCCTGGTGCCCCACCTTTGCCGGCTTCTATCTCTTCTATCCCAGTCGGCATCAGCTGGGCAGCGGGCTGCGCATCCTGATCGACATGCTCAAGGCGCACTACCAAAACCCCGGATTAATGAGTAATACTCAGCAATTCATCAAGTGAAACCCTGATTATCACCAAATAAGTATTAATCTAGACTAGCTGTTCGATAATCGAACTCCCCGAGAGAACAGATATGTCTGCCTATTTAACACTGCGGCAACGGGCCATGACCCGTCGCTTCTGGGCTTACGCCCTCCCCTCCATTCTTGCCATGCTGGTCTCGGGGGCCTACTACCTCATCGACGGCATCTTCGTCGGCCACTATGTCGGCGCCGCTGGCCTCGCCGGGATCAACCTGGTCTATCCGGTCATCATGGTGCTGATCGGCCTGGCCGCCATGATCAGCATGGGGGCGGCCACCGCCATCTCCTTCCAGCAAGGGGCGAAAAACGACAAGCTGGCCCGTCAGGCGCTGGTCAACGCCCTCTGGTTGCTGGCCGGTCTTGGGGTAGTTGCGCCGGTGCTGCTCTATTACACCCACACCGATATCCTGCTGGGGCTGGGGATTGAACAGGGCACCGAGACCTGGAAACAGGCGAGTGACTACCTCACCTGGATTGGCGGCGGTACCCTGCTGCTGGCCAGCAATCTGGCGGTTCCCTATCTGCTGCGCAACGATGGCCGCCCGAAACTGGCCATGGTGCTGGTGAGCAGCGGCGCCGTGCTCAATATCATCCTCAACTACATCATGGTGGGTCGGTTGGGGCTGGGACTGATCGGTACTGCGCAAGCCACCCTGATGGCAGAGGGTGCGGTGAGCCTGATCGGTCTTGGCTACTTCTTTACCCCCTGGGCGCGGCTTCGCCTCAGCTGGCGGGATCTGGTACCCAACCTCCCCGCCATGCCGCACCTGCTCTTTACCGGTCTGCCGAGCCTGATTGCCCAGTTCAACCTCGGCCTGCTGCTGATGCTGCACAACAGCCAGCTGATGGTGTATGGCAATGTGAAGGATCTGGCGGGTTTTACCGTGGCCGGTTACACCGAGGCGGTCTTCATCGTCATTCTGCAGGGGCTCGCCTTCGGCATTCAGCCGCTCATCAGCAAGGCGGCGGGGGCCAAGCGCCATCGCAACCTCAAGTACCTGATGGAGATGGGGCTCAAGTTCACTTTTATCTACGGCATGCTGGTGTGGCTCACCATCCAACTGCTGCCGGGACAGGTCGCCATGCTCTATACCGGCGACAAGGATCCCGAACTGCTGGCCGCCGCCATCAGCAGCCTGACCCTCAACCTCGGCGCCATTCCGCTGGAGGGGATCATCATGTTCGGCATCGTGCTGCTGCAATCCATGGCACGTACCCGTCAGGCGCTGGTCATCTCCATCGCCAAAACCGTGTTGCTGCTGCCGCTCATCTTCCTGCTGCCGCAACTGTGGGGGCGTGATGGGGTGCTGATGGCCCAGCCCGCCACCGTGCTGCTGCTCACCCTGCCGCTCTGCTGGCTGCTGTGGCGCGAGTGGCTGCGCCTGAAGATGGCCTGCGCGCCAAAAGCCAAACAGCGCCCACAACCGGCCCGCGCACGCGCCGCCGTCCAGCTGGCCCGTTAAGGCCACCCATCCCGCAAAACAATAAAAAACCGGCATCCATTGATGCCGGTTTTTGCTATATGGGCGGGTCTGCCTGCCCTTACACGAGGATTCAGGCCAGCACCGCTGCCCACACTATGCCAATACTTCTGGCCTGAGCTGGGCCATCAGCCCCGGGTTGTCGGAGTAATCCACCGGGATCGCCACCACCGCAGGCCCCTCCACCGCCAGCGCGGCCCGCAGGGTGGCACGCAGCTCGTCGGCCGAGCGCACCGCAAACCCGGCCGCCCCGAACGATTCGGCATAGCGTTTGAAGTCGATGGGACCAAAAGAGACGCCTGAGGTGCGGCAATACTTCTGCTGCTCCTGCATCGCGACCATGTTGTAGCCGTTATCGACCCAGATGATGTGAACGATATTGCTCTTGAGCCGCACCGCCGTCTCCAGCTCCATGCTCGACTGCATGAAGCTGCCATCCCCCGATACCGAGATCACCTTCTCCCCCGGCCGCACCAGCGCCGCACCGATGGCCCACGGCAGTGCCACCCCCATGGTCTGCTGACCATTGGAGATCAGCACCTGACGGGCGCGGAAGCTGTAGAGGTAGCGGGCAATCCAGATATGGAAGCTGCCCATGTCGACGCAGAGGGTCATGTCGTCGCGCACCAGATCCTGCAGCTCGCGCACGATACGCAAGGGGTGAACCGGATTGCCGTGCAGATCGTCGGCCCGCATCGCCAGTCGCAGTCGCTGCTGGCGAACCCCTTGCAGCAGCCGATCCACCTCGGGGGGACGGATTTTCGGATTGCCCATGATGCGGGTCAGCTGCAACAGGTTGGCGCGGATCGACCCCACCAGCTCGGCGGTCGGGCAGTAGCTGCTGTCGATATCGGCAGGCAGCACGTCGATATGGAGGATGCGCCGCTCCCGGTCGCCATTCCACAGCACGGGGTCGTACTCGATGGGGCTGTAGCCGATACAGATCACCAGATCGGCCCCCGCCAGCAGCTGATCCCCCGGCTGGTTGTTAAAGAGCCCCACCCGTCCGGCAAAGTCATCGAAGTGGCAGCTGTCCACCACCCCGGCGGCCTGATAGGTACCTGTCACCGGCAGCCGCGCCTTGTCGAGGAAGGCGCGTACCGCTTCGGCATTCTCCGGCCGGCTCGCCATCAGGCCGAGCAGCACCACCGGATTCTGGGCGTTGCGCAGCAGGGTCAATGCCTGCTCCATATTCTGTTCGTCGGCGCAGCCCGGCTCCGGCACTTCACGGGGCACCAGCACATTGCCCTGCACCGGCTTGTTGATGATATCCATCGGCAGGCTGACAAACGCCGCCCCCGGCCGTCCCAGCTCGGCGGCGCGAAAAGCGTTGGCCATCACTTCCGAGATCGCCGCCCCGCTGTTGACCTGAGCGCTGAACTTGGTGACCGGACGGCAGAGGTTTACCGTATCCATGCTCTGGTGGGTGAGCTTGAGGCCATCGGCACGGCGCACCGCACCGCCCAGCGCCACCATGGGGTCCCCTTCCGAGGTGGCAGTCGCCAACCCGGTAATAAGGTTGGAGCAGCCGGGGCCCGAGGTGACCAGCGCCACCCCCGCCTTGCCGGTGAGACGCCCCACGGCAGCCGCCATAAAGGCGGCGTTCGCCTCGTGGCGCACCACTATGGTCTCGATGGGGGAGTCCTCCAGCGCATCGAACACCCGGTCAATCTTGGCACCCGGGATCCCGAACACCTGCTTGACCCCTTGCGCCTCCAAATGACGAACCACCAGCTCGGCACCGCACTTCCACTGTCTGTTTTCCATGATATTGCTCCTTGTCTATCAGCCTTCGGCGGCCTGAATGGCGCGATCGAGATCGGCAGGGTTGAGGTCGGCCTGCCGGAAAGCGGGGTCCGATGGCAGGGCCAGATTGAGGTGACGCACCACTGAAAGTCGCAGGGTGCCGTGGGCCATGGTGTAGTCGAGCAGATGGCCACCCCCCTTGCGATCGGCGGTGATCATGTGCTCGTGAAAGCCCGCTACATTAACCCCCTGCACGAACGGCGGGCAGCGAAAACCCACCAGAGTTCCCGCCACCGCGGCAAAGCGGAACAGCGGTTGCTGTTCGATGGCTTCCAGCATGGGGCGATAGGGGGGCTCCTGACGCGGCACGGTACGGACCTTGGCCGTTTCAAACTGGCCGTCGAGGCGCAGGGCGACGAAGACGTTGTCGGAGCCCACCAGCCGATCCACCCACTGGTGGATCTCGTCACGGCTGAGGGGATGGTCGAAGCGACGCTCCAGACAGGGGCGAAAATGGGTCATCACCGCAAAGGGGGTCTTCTGATCGGCGCGGGCGGGACGGGCCGAGCCATCGGAGCGCAACTGGTGGATCTGCCGCTCGAAGGCGATTAGCTCGCCATCGAGGTGGTTGAAGGTGCCGAGGCCAAAATCGCCGTGGCGCAGCAGCTCGCTCATGGTGGTCTCCCCTTCGTAGACCCCCGCCAGCAGGGCGCTCATCAGGGAACTCTGGTAGATCTCGCCACCGTCATGCTGCCTGCGCCAGCGGGAAAACTGCTGGCTCACTTCGAGGGCACAGCTGCACCCGGCACTGTCAGATGTTGCAATATGTTCCATTCGGGTTTCACCTCCACCGTGAATCCTGTTAGCGTTCGGATCCAATGGTGACTTGGTTCACATTTCAACACCAATACGCTGATCCCATGACTTTGAGACTCAATCGATATGGAACTTCGTACGCTCCGCTACTTCATGGCCGTTGTTGAAAAGCAGAATTTCACCCGCGCAGCCGAATCACTCAACATGGCCCAGCCGCCGCTGAGCCAGCAGATCCGCAAACTGGAAGAGACCCTGGGCACCCCGCTGCTGCGCCGTTTGACCCGCAGTGTCGAGCTGACCGAGGCGGGCGAGAGCCTCTATCGGGATGCGGCGCAGATCCTGGCGCTGGCCGATGCGGCAAAACTGAAGGTAAAGCGGATTGCCCGGGGCGAGCAGGGGGCACTGCGGATCGGCTTTGCCGGTTCCACCGTGCTCCACCCCGCGGTGCTGACCCTGCTGCACGACTATCGGGAGCGCTACCCCGAGGTAGCCCTCAGCCCGCAGGAGGGCACCATGCCGGCACTGGTGGAGGCGCTGCGCAACGATCGGCTGGACGCCGCCATCTTGCGGCTCCCCTGCCGCGGTAGCGAGGGCTTTGCCCATCACCTTATCGAGCAGGAGCCGCTGCTGATCGCCCTGCCCACCAGCCACCCCAAAGCCAAGCCGGGCCCCTTGCCACTGGCCTGCCTGAAGGACGAGAGTTTTATTCTGTTTCCCCACGCCATCGGGCCCGGGCTCTATGACGGCATCGTGGGCCTCTGTCGGGAGGCTGGCTTCGAGCCGATATTGGGGCCCGAATGCCCGCAGGTGATCTCCACCGTCGGCATGGTACAGGCGGGCTTTGGCGTGACCCTGGTGCCCAGCTCGGTGGCGGCGCTGCGCCCGCTCGGGGTCAGTTATCACCCCATTGAGGGCAACGGCATGATGACCAGTATCAGTCTGGCGACACGGCCACACCCAAGCAGTGCCGTGCTGCGGCACTTTATCGCCCAGATCCGTGCCGCCCAGATACGACAAGGCCTCCCGAAGGAGGCCCTGTTGAACAAGCTTGAACCGGCCTGATGACCAGCTTGCCTGATGCGACGGCTTATTTGACGGTACTGCTTATTTGACAGTCACGCGGGCAAACTTGCGCTTGCCGACCTGATAGACGGCGGTACCGGCACCGATGAGTGCCTTGCCATCTTCCAGCTTCTCGCCATCCACCTTGACCGCGCCCTGCTTGATCATCCGCAGCGCTTCGGAGGTGGTGGCCACCAGATCGGCCTCTTTCAGCAGGTTGGCAATGGCCAGACCTTCGCCTTCCAGAGCCAGCTCGATTTCCGGCATCTCGTCCGGAATGGCGTTCTTGGAGAAGCGCTGGGTGAAATCTTCGTGAGCCGCTTCGGCGGCCGCTTCGTCGTGATAACGGGCGATGATCTCTTTGGCCAGCCAGATCTTCACATCACGCGGGTTGAGGGTACCGGCAGCGATGCCCGCCTTGAACCCTTCAATTTCAGCCAGCGGACGGAAGGAGAGCAGCTCGTAGTAGTTCCACATCAGATCGTCGGTGATGGACATGATCTTGCCGAACATCTCGCCCGGAGCGTCGTGGACGCCGATGTAGTTGCCTGCGGACTTGGACATCTTCTTGACGCCATCCAGACCCACCAGCAGCGGCATCATCAGCACACACTGGGTCGCCATACCGGCATCTTTTTGCAGCTCGCGGCCCATCAGCAGGTTGAACTTCTGGTCGGTACCGCCGAGCTCAACGTCCGCCTTCAGCGCGACCGAGTCATAGCCTTGCAGCAGCGGATAGAGGAATTCGTGAATCGCGATGGATTGGCCGCCGGTGTAGCGCTTTTTGAAGTCGTCACGCTCCATCATGCGGGCCACGGTCTGCTTGGCCGCCAGCTTGATCATGCCGGTCGCACCCAGCTCGCTCAGCCAGGTCGAGTTGTACTCGATGCGGGTCTTGGCGGGGTCGAGGATCTTGAACGCCTGCTCGGCATAGGTGAGGGCGTTATGCTTGATAGCCTCTTCGGAGAGCGGCGGACGGGTGGCGTTCTTGCCGGAGGGGTCACCCACCATGGCAGTGAAGTCACCGATCAGCAGGATCACTTCATGGCCCAGATCCTGGAAGGTCTTCAGCTTGTTGAGGATCACGGTATGACCCAGGTGAATGTCGGGGGCGGTCGGGTCCATGCCCAACTTGATGCGCAGCGGGCGCCCTTCCTTCAACTTGGCGACAAGTTCTTCTTCAACCAGAATTTCTTCCGCTCCGCGCTTGATCTCGGCTAGCGCCACCTCGAGCTGGGACATTTTTTGACTCTCCATCACGATTCCACAGGGCCAAACATATTACTGGAATGGCGGGCCAATTGGAAAGGCTGTAAAATCCGTCCATTCTGCCCGACTTCATCTGCTTCTCATGGTTATTTGGCACGCCTTCAACGCACTCCCCCACTGGCACCGCAAGATGGTGCTGATCTTGAGCATCATGATCATGATGCTGGCTGCCTGGCCAAGCGAACAGGCAGTAGCAACACGGGTCGATGAAAACGGCAACGAAATTGCCCTGCGGGAACCGGCCAACGACAACGCGCTAAACGACGAGCTGCCGGCCGAGGCCGCCCCGTCTGTCACCCCGCCCAAGCCGCGCTATATCACCAAGCAGGTGAAGGTGCGCCGTGGCGACAACATGGGAGTCATCTTCCAGCGCATTGGCCTGAGCACCACGGATCTGCACCTGATCGATCAGCTCGAGGGCAGCGATCCCCTGCGGATGCTGCAACCGGGGCAGGAACTCACCTTCAAGCTCACCGAGAACGGCGAGCTGCACAGCCTTTATTACCCCCACAGTCTGGAGCAGGCGCTCAAGGTGAGCCGCAAGGAGGAGACCTTTGTTGCCCGCAACGTCAAGATCGCCCTCGACACCCGCGAACAGGTGAGCAAAGGGGAGATCCGCTCCAGCTTCTGGGGCGCCGCGGTGGATGCTGGGATGACCGAAGATCAGATCATGGACTTGGCCGCCATCTTCGGCTGGGACATCGACTTTGCCCAGGACTTGCAACCGGGAGACAGCTTCCGGGTGGTCTATGAAGACAAGTTCCGCGACGACGAACGGGTCGCCTCTGGCGATATTCTGGCGGCGGAGTTCGTCAACCAGGGCACTGCCTACCGCGCCGTGCTCAATGAGGATGGCAACTACTACACTCCGGAAGGCAAAGCGATGCGCAAGAGCTTCCTGCGCGCGCCGGTTAACTTCAAATACATCAGCTCCAACTTCAACCCGCGCCGCCTCCATCCGGTGACCGGCAAGATCCGCCCCCATAACGGCATCGACTATGTGGCGCCGGTGGGCACCCCCATCATGGCGGCGGGCTCCGGCAGCGTGGTGGCCGCCGGTTACAACCAGTTCAACGGCAACTACGTCTTTATCAAGCATGCCGGCAACTATGTGACCAAGTACCTGCACCTCTCCAAGCGCACCGTCAACAAGGGGCAGCGGGTGAAGCAGGGGCAGACCATCGGCACTCTGGGTGGCACCGGCCGCGTCACCGGCCCGCACCTGCACTACGAATTCGTGGTGGGCGGCATTCACAAGAACCCGCGCACCCTCACCCTGCCGCAGGCAGAGACCCTGAGCGGACGCGAGCTGGCCAACTTCAAAAAGCTGGCGATGCCGCAACTGGCCAAGCTCGACAACCCCGAGCTGCAGCTGGCCCAGAACAAGCGGGATAGTCGCGGCAACTAAGCCATCAGGGCTGGCAGGGTGAAGGCCCTGCCAGCCCCTTTTATTGAGCTCGCGCCAGGCAACCAGATTGAAATGAGTCCACTTTCGGACATAAGATGAGATGGAACACCGGGAGCGGCATGTGGCACGGAAGCAAGGGCTTATCTATCCTGTCTCTCTCACTCTTTTTCCGGTCCGCATTGAGGATGCAACATGGTTGAGCGTTATATCGGTCTGATGTCAAAGACCACGCCATGTGGCATGGGATGAAAGCCGTTCCCCTCTTCACCCTCTCTGCACACCGCATTTTCAAGCAGCAATGTAAGGAGACATATGGCTGAACGCTATATCGGTCTGATGTCGGGAACCAGCATGGACGGCATTGATGCCGTGCTGGTGATGATCGCCGGGGATGAACTGCGGGTCGAAGCGGCGCTTTGTCACCCCTGGCCGGAAGAGACCGCCCGCGAACTGCACGAACTCTGCACCCCGGGCGACAACGAAATCGACCGCATGGGGGTGGCCGATAATCTGGTGGCTCGAGTGTTTGCCGCCGCCACCCACGCGCTGCTGGCCAAGGCGAAGCTCGAGCCCAAAGATATTCGCGCCATCGGCAGCCACGGCCAGACGATCCGCCATCGCCCCCAGCTCGGGTTTACCCTGCAGATCGGCAACGCCGCCCTGCTGGCCGCCTTGACCGGCATCGACGTTATCGCCGATTTTCGCACCATGGATATGGCCCTCGGCGGTCAGGGGGCGCCGCTGGTGCCCGCCTTCCATCAGGCGCTGTTTGCCAAACCCGGCGCCCTGCGAGTGGTACTGAACCTCGGCGGCATCGCCAATATCTCGGTGCTGCCGGGCAATCCGGGCGGGGTATATGGTTTTGATACCGGCCCGGCCAACACCCTGCTCGATGGCTGGTATCGCCGCCATCAGCCCCACGGCGGCAGCTATGACGCCGGTGGCAAATGGGCCGCCAGTGGCAAGCCAATCCCGGCCCTGCTGGAGAAGCTGCTGGCTCACCCCTACTTCGCCGCACCCCATCCCAAGAGCACCGGACGTGAGATGTTTACCCTCGATTGGCTCGATGGGGAGCTGGCAGGGACTTCATACGCCCCCGTGGATGTGCAGCGCACCCTGCAGGCGCTCACCAGCCACAGCATCGCCCGCCAACTGCCCGCCCGGCCCGAATCAGTCGGTACCAGCCAACCGAAAGCCGAGCTGTTTGTCTGCGGCGGCGGTGCCCATAACGCCCCCTTGCTGAAGGAGCTGGCCAGCCTGCTGCCTGCATGGCGCATCGCCAGCACTGCCGAGCTGGGCCTTGCCCCCGACTGGGTGGAAGGCGCTGCCTTTGCCTGGCTGGCCATGTGCTTTGTCCACCACAAGCCGGGTAACCTGCCCGCCGTCACCGGTGCCAGCCGTCCGGCTGTGCTGGGTGCGCTTTATCCCGCCTGAGTGATGACGAGGGGGCTGCGGATCAGTGTGCCCCCTTGAACAGACGCACAACCTGTTGCCGGATCGGTGCAAACAGCGGGGGCTTTGGCGGCTCCAGATTGATATGGCGCCGCCCGGCACGGGTTTCACAGCGAAGCAGATTCTGGATGTAGTGGTGGTGGGAGCGATGGATCAGCTGTGAGGCTTGATACGCCCACTGTCTGGGCACGCCCCACAGGGTGCTGGCAATCGCCCCGACGATGCAGAAGAAAGCGGGCTCCTGAATTCCCATCCGGCTGGCGTTCTCCAGCGCCTCCTTGAGCGAATTGGAGTGAGCAATACAGGTCATGATATTGACCATGAAGGCGTCGTAATCATCCTCCCCACCCTTGCCAACGCGCACCGTCAGGGTCGCCGCGGGCTGATAACCAAACTGATGGCCGATATTTTCCAACACCGTATTCCGCTGGCGGATCACCTTGCCATAAAACATCAGCATCACCATGCAGTCGATCGCCTTGCACAGCACCTCGTAGTGGGGATGGCTCTTCTTGGGACGCGGCGCCGTAGCGAGGGCCAGCTCTTCAGAGATAGCCAGCAGGCCCACAGGTACGGCGGTGCTGACAAACGAGAGGTCAATCGACAGTTCCAGCCCCTCCTCCCCTTCCATGCGGGCCACAATCACATGTTCGCCAAACAGCCGACGCTGGCGCTCGATAAAGGCGCCAAAGACCAGATCACGAAACTGCTTTTGCGGATAAGGGGTATCGAGCAGGCTCTCGATGGTCATGATGGCGGCGGATACCCGGCCGCGCAGTCGGTAATCGGCAGGAATGGGAAAGCTCTTTCCCAAGCGAGGAGGTAACCGCTGCCCAGATGTTTGACAATACATATCGCCCAGAACGAAACCCAGCATAAAACCTCCACAGTCAGGTAATGATGATCGCGACGCGATCTCGCTTGCCAATCCTGGGCAATGGCCTGCCGGTGCATCGATGCTCTCCGTCAGGGCTCCTTGATTACCTTATTAATCATACGATTAATAGCGATTGAAAAAAGCGACCTGACTCGCAATCACACCACTAATTAACAGTTTCATCAAGAAACCATAAAAAGCGGTCGATAAATCCATTTTTTGACGAATTTCCCTTTAAAAACAGCATATTGAACTTTATTCCTGCGAAATCACCTGAGCTGTTCCCAAGCCCTGAAAACCATCCCAATCACCACAACCAGCCACAGATAAGAGGGAGATCAGACAAAGCCGCAAAAAGTGGAAAAAGCGATGACGCGGGGCAACCCCACCCATCGGGGGATGCAACCGGCGTGAAGATAAGCGAATTGCCACCACCTCCCCTTCCTCATCCAGCGCCACATTTCATCCATCGCCATCTCTTATCGAGCGCCCCCACTCCTGTGAGCAGGAGCAGATCCGCCGTGCAAATTCATGGCATAGAATTTTATGGCGTTAATAACAGATCCAGGCTGCCAGCAAGGCGTCATCGAGTATGCTGGAATAATCATTAACAGAGAGGAATGCAAAAGCTGTGAATTATATTCCAGAGGTATCTTTAATAAGGTGGATATGCATATTCACGGGAATTTTCATAGCCCCTTAAAAGAGCTGAAAACAGATATCCATGCACCATAATATGCATTATTTGCACATCGGCGCATAATATTAACCCTTTATTCACATGCCAATATCCCGAAGAGGGAAAGAGCAAACCCAGTCAGGGCAAGGCTGTCCGCCGGTTCGGCACCATTTGCGCACGAATTGGCTGCAATTTCGGGTGAATTGAATAGCAATATGATTAAATTTGCACCCATTGAGCCATCTCATAGAAATGCAATCAGCGGTTTGCAACCCCTGATAGCCACTCATAGAATCGCAGCGTCTGAAATATCTACCCTGTCCTCTTCTCCCTTATTCCTCTCAGTAATTGAGTGGATCACAAATAATAACCGGGGATGCCGCCGCTGGCGCAGTGGCCGTGGCGTACAACAAGATGGGGTAAACCTGTACCTGAATGAACAACAAATATTAAAAAGAGGCATATCTATGAGTGGCACCATCATCAAGTCGGCAAGAAATACCCCCCATGCCCCCCAGGATCTGGGCCCCAGCACCCAAACGGTGGCGTTTTCTCATTACAACAATATCTCGGCCCAGCTGCCGGTCGATCCCGCCACCGGCAAGATGGTGAGTGGCGATGTCACTGCGCAGGCCAGACAGTGCCTGAGCAACCTCAAGGCGATCATCGAGAGCATCGGCCATGTGATGGACGATATGGTCAAAGCCACCATCTTCCTCAAAGACATTTCGGATCTGGAGGCGGTCAACGCCGTCTATCGCGAATTCTTCCCGGGCTATCTGCCGACCCGCACCACCCTCGCCGTCGCCGCGCTGCCGCTGGGCGCGCTGGTGCAGATCGATGCCATCATCTCCAACGGCGAAGGTACCTTCCCGCAAGATCCTTGCCCGCTGGTTAAACTCGCCCGCAATAGCGACAAGGCGCCGCACAACCCGCTCTCCACCCATACCGTGGCCTTCTCCCACTACAACAATATCGGCGCCCAGCTGCCGGTCGATGCGGCCTCTGGCCAACTGGTTGCCGGTGGCATCAAGGAACAGGCGGGCCAGTGCCTGCGCAATATCAAGGCGGTGCTGGAGAGCATCGACGTGCCGTTTGACGATATCGTCAAGGTCACCGTCTATCTGACCGATCTGGCCGATCTGGAAGCCGTCAACGAGGTCTACACCACCTTCTTCCCCGACTCCGCCATCGCTCGCGCCATCGCCTATCTGCCTGCCCGCTCTGTAGTCAGTGCCGCCGCTCTGCCCATGGGGGCACGGGTGCAGATGGATGCGGTCATCTCCCACGGTGACGGCACCCCGCCGCAACTGGTGGAAGATCGTCACAATCTGGTGATCCGTGCCCGCAATACCGACAAGGCACCGCGCAGCCAGCTCCATTGCCAGACCGTCGCCTTCTCCCACTACAACCATCTCTCTGCCCAACTGCCGATTGACCCCGCCACCGGCAAGATCCTGGCTGGCTGCATCAAGGAGCAGACCGCCCAGTGCCTGAGCAATATCAAGGCGATTGTGGAGAGCATCGGCCATGTGATGGACGATATCGTCAAGGTCAATATCCAGCTCGCCAATATCGCGGATCTGGATGCGGTCAACGCCGTCTACACCAAATATTTCCCGGGTTATCTGCCTACCCGCACCGTATTCGGGGTAAGCGAACTGCCCGCCGGTGCCCTGGTGCAAATTGATGCTGTGATGTCCAATGCCGAAAGTACCGCGCCACAGGCGTAAGGGTTACGCTCAATAAAAAATGAGACCGGCTGATGGCCGGTCTCTTTTTACATGCCTGACAAAGGGATGACCCCTCAACCCTCGATATCGCGGTTCCTGATCGCCACTCTGACCGCCTCTGCCGTGGTGGCCACACCGAGTCGACGGCGGGCACTGCGCAGATGGTTCTCGACCGTGCGCACCGAAAGCTTCAGGGTGGTGGCGATATCGGCATGGCGCCAACCCCGGGAGACCCACTCCAGCACTTCGCGCTCGCGCCCAGTGAGGCCACGCTCGTGACCCGCTACCGGCATCTCCATCAGGCGACGAGCTGCATGAAAAGCCGCCGCCGCGATCAGCGCAAGGCCAACCCGAGTGTGGGCACTGGCATCGATCTGATCGCCACCAAAGCTCATCGCCCCTTCCAGCCCCAGCGGCCCATAGACGGGTACCTGCAAGCCATGTCGGCCCGGCCCCTCAGGCTGGCGAACGATACGGTACTGCTCGCCAACGGCGCCAACCTTTTTGCTCCAGAAGAAGGGCTGGTCTCGCTCCCTGATATGCATCGCCATCGGGCACTCGCGCATATAGGTATGCAGGTCGACCGCCTCGCCGCTCTCCAGCCACTCCCCCTCCAGCCAGTAGAGGTGCTCGACCACCCCCTCCTCGCTGGCGCTGATGGAGAAGAGCGCAAAGCGGTGATACCCCAGCGGAGCGGCAAAGGTGCGCACCAGTTGCTGGATCTCCTCCAGCCGCTGGCACCCTTCCAGCGCCACCGCGACCTGCAGCGCATTCGCTGGCGATGACGACAACCTCATCGCTTGGCAACCGCCTCCAGCAAGGTGGTAGCGGCCAGCTTGCCGAGGTTATTGCCCGCCAGCGGGCTGTCACCGGTCAGCAGATTGCGATCTCGGCACACCTCTCCCGAGATGCCGTTGTTGACGATCTCAAAGCCAATCTCTTTAAGCTTCTCGCCAAACTTCCAGGTGAGGTGGCCCGGCATATAGCCAATTGCCGGGGTCTGGGCATCCAGCTCGTCGGGGAAGGCGCAGATCTTGTAGCCCGCGAAGGTCTCTGGATTGGCCACCGCCAGCAACGCAGCAGGCCCGTGACAGAGGGAGATGATGAAGCGATCGTTGGCCATCGCCCACTCCAGCAGCGCTTTCACCTCGGCACTCTGCGGCAACCCCATCAGGGCGCCGTGGCCGCCGGGAATAAAGACGCCGATATAGTCCGAGTCGGCGGCCAGCGCCTCTTTCAGCAGATCGGCCAGCTTGGCCGGTTGGCGGAACTGCGCCTGATATTTGGCATAGAGCCCCAGCACCTCTTCATCTTCGCCGGGCATGGCCCACCACTCGAACTTGACCGGATTGCCGGAGAGGGTGGCCACATCAAAGGCAAAGCCCGCCTTGTCGAGGTGATACATGGGCAGCAGGGTTTCGACCGGATGGTTGCCGGTGGAAAACAGGGTGCCGTTGTCGGTGGGCAGATAGCGCTCATCGGCCCCGATCAGCAGGATCTTCCAGCGCCCCTCCCGATAGGGAGCGGGATAGTCAGCCCCGGCAAGGTCAGATTTGCGCGAGGTGAACTGGCTCAGGGAGTAGGGCGATGGGAAGAAGGCATTCTGCTCTGCCGGATCCGGGGTCGGTTGTTTATCGTCAACAAGCATATCGGTCATGGGTCAGGCTCCAGTAGTGGTGGACTCGGTCTCACAGTATTGACTGTCAGAGACCAAGTAAATGAGGGTTTTCCCTCAACCGCCATGACTATGGCAAGAGGTGTGACCACGCTGCGACAAAACCTGAACAGAATCCCCGCCAGACTTAGGCCATCGCGACAAATGCCCTGACGATGGCATCCATGACCGCCCTGACCCGCGCGGCATGCTGCACATCCTGATGGGTCACCAACCACACATCGTAGGATTGCTGTAACTGCCGCTCGGGCCAGACCCGCACCAACCCGGCTTGCTCTGCGAGCGGAACCGCTACCTCGCCAAGCCCCAGCCCCATCAACAGGGCCTGACGCAGCATCAGGCTGGTATTGACTCCCGCAGCGACCGTGGCCCCCTCGGCCGCCTCTTCGAGCATCATTGGCGAGCGAGCGCTCTGCCAATGGGGCTCATACACCACCAGCGAATGGCCCGCAAAACCGGTGCCCGCTTCGGGAATGCCATGGCGAGCCAGATAGTCGGCGGAGGCATACAACCCGACCGGCCAGGAGGCCAGCTTGCGAATAATCAGGTCGGGATTGTCCGGCTTCACCGTCCGGATCGCGATATCCGCTTCCCGCAGGGACAGATTGACCACCTGGGTCGAGGTATTGAGGATGACCCTGATATCTGGATAACGCTGATGCAGCTCGGTCAGAGCAGGTATCAAAAAATCCATCCCCAGGGTGTCTGTGGTCGCCACGCTGACCTCCCCAACCAGGCGGTTATCGACCCCTTGCGCCGCCCGCACAAAATCAATGGCCGCCAGCTCCATCTGCTGGGCGCTGGCCAGCACTATCTCTCCGACATGAGTCAGCACATACCCTTTGGATGTGCGGAGAAACAGCGTGGCCGCCAGACGATGCTCCAGTGCGGCAATCCGCCTGCCAATGGTGGCCTGATCGACCCCGACCACACGGGCGGCGCCCCTCAGGCTCCCCTCCCGATGCAACGCCAGAAAAATTTTCGCATCATCCCAGTTCATCACGACTCCCGGTTGAAATGCATTTTTGCATTACAGGTGAGGGATAATACTGCGTTTATTCATCAGTAATCTCCACTATCTTGGTGCTCATCCCACTCGGGGAACCTCATATCACCTCGTTACAAGGAGCCGCTGATGCATAACGCCTATTCCATTCCCGCCACCATGAGCGCGGTAGAAATTACCCAACCAGGTGGCCCCGATGTCTTGCAACTGACCACCCGCGCCACACCAACGCCCAAGCCCGATGAGGTTTTGATCCGGCACTATGCGACCGGCATCAATGGGCCGGATGTGATGCAGCGCAAAGGGCTCTACCCGCCTCCGGCAGGGGCATCGGATATTCCCGGGCTGGAGGTCGCCGGGGTCGTGGTCGCCAAGGGGGAGCAGGTGGAGCATCTCAAGGTTGGCGACAAGGTCGCCGCGCTGATTTCGGGTGGCGGCTATGCCGAATACAGCGTCGCCCACCAGAGCAATGTCCTGCCCCTGCCGCCCGGATTGAGCTTTGTCGAAGCCGCGGCACTGCCGGAAACCTTTATGACGGTCTGGTCAAATATGTTTGAACGGGGTCAGTTCAAAAAAGGGGACATTATCTTGATCCATGGCGGCGCCTCCGGCATCGGCACGACCGCCACCATGCTGGCCAAGGCATTTGGCGCCGCCAAAATCATCACCACGGTCGGCTCACCCGAGCAGCAGGCCGCCAGCATCAAGCTGGGCGCGGATGTGGCCGTACTCTACAAGGAGGAGGATTTTGTCGAGGCCGTGCATGCAGCCACCGATGGCCATGGCGCCGACATCATTCTCGATATCATTGGCGGGGAGTATTCGACCCCGACCACACGGGCGGCGCCCCTCAGGCTCCCCTCCCGATGCAACGCCAGAAAAATTTTCGCATCATCCCAGTTCATCACGACTCCCGGTTGAAATGCATTTTTGCATTACAGGTGAGGGATAATACTGCGTTTATTCATCAGTAATCTCCACTATCTTGGTGCTCATCCCACTCGGGGAACCTCATATCACCTCGTTACAAGGAGCCGCTGATGCATAACGCCTATTCCATTCCCGCCACCATGAGCGCGGTAGAAATTACCCAACCAGGTGGCCCCGATGTCTTGCAACTGACCACCCGCGCCACACCAACGCCCAAGCCCGATGAGGTTTTGATCCGGCACTATGCGACCGGCATCAATGGGCCGGATGTGATGCAGCGCAAAGGGCTCTACCCGCCTCCGGCAGGGGCATCGGATATTCCCGGGCTGGAGGTCGCCGGGGTCGTGGTCGCCAAGGGGGAGCAGGTGGAGCATCTCAAGGTTGGCGACAAGGTCGCCGCGCTGATTTCGGGTGGCGGCTATGCCGAATACAGCGTCGCCCACCAGAGCAATGTCCTGCCCCTGCCGCCCGGATTGAGCTTTGTCGAAGCCGCGGCACTGCCGGAAACCTTTATGACGGTCTGGTCAAATATGTTTGAACGGGGTCAGTTCAAAAAAGGGGACATTATCTTGATCCATGGCGGCGCCTCCGGCATCGGCACGACCGCCACCATGCTGGCCAAGGCATTTGGCGCCGCCAAAATCATCACCACGGTCGGCTCACCCGAGCAGCAGGCCGCCAGCATCAAGCTGGGCGCGGATGTGGCCGTACTCTACAAGGAGGAGGATTTTGTCGAGGCCGTGCATGCAGCCACCGATGGCCATGGCGCCGACATCATTCTCGATATCATTGGCGGGGAGTATGTCGCGCGCAACTATGCGGCGGCCGCCATCAATGGCCGCATAGTCCAGATCGGCATTATTGCGGGCGCCGCCCCCAATCTGGATCTGTTTCCCATGCTGCAAAAGCGACTGACCCATATCGGCTCCACCCTGCGCTCGCGTACCCCGCAGGAAAAAGCCGAGCTGATTGCCCAACTGCAAACTCATGTCTGGCCATTTATCGAACGCGGTGAGGTCAAACCGCAGGTTTACCAGACCTTCCCGCTGCATGAGGCCGCCGCAGCCCACCATTTGCTGGATTCAGGCCGCCATATAGGCAAGCTGGTATTAACCATGGCGCCGTTGTCGTCAGATTGATAAAGGCCAGCGATATTTAAAAACGTCCTAATCTTACGATAGATGTGTGTTTTACGGCTATTAAGCACACGTAAAGGTAAATATGGACTGAATGAAAACAGACCGGCTACTGACCGGTCTATTTTACATAGAATAATTGGCATTATCTTTATGCCTTTGACTTAAATAGCGAACAGAGTCTCTATCGAAAAATCTCAACACATAAAATCACATTAAATTATCTGTTATTCCAAAAATCATCCTTTGATATACCAAACGGTAACAAAATGTATTTATGACGTCTTGATGCCCGCTCAAACTCATCAAGTTCTCTTTTATATATACTATCCTTATGCTCCTCAGTATAATCGGATGGAAAATTCCAATGAAAGTCGATCGCTGTATAACTATCTACTCGTTGTTCAACTGGTAAAAACATAGCATTTTTAATTTTTTGATACTGTGATTTTGGTAAGTCTACATAACAGACCGACCCAGTAGTTAGGTATATAGCTAAACGAGCCTTAGTCATCCTCATCATCTTATCAGCTCTAGATATTGGACAAAACTCACAATATGCTTTTAATAAGGATGACGCAGATAAATTAATTTGTTGGTACATACCAGGTTGCACTTCAATATCAAGCCGCTCATATTGTTTTTTGCTAGATCCTTTTATTATTGAATTTTCACTGAACCTAGTTTTTTTAGTTTTTCTATGTTTCATTGACCATGCAGGAATTAATCGTATATGAGATATATGTGCCGACATTGCTCTTTCATTGTATATATCAATAGTAAAATCACCTTCATCATTGAACTTAATATCACTAACAAGAGCTTTTACCCGCGGCTTGTTTATATCCATCGCATACAAAACAGCAGATACCGTACCGATTCCTGACACCCAGGAACCAAGCATACTTAATATATCGATCATTGATGATTTCACGCCAAGAAAACTCTCTAATAACCACCCCGATTATTGTCACACAAGTCAATTATTGTTGTAAATAAACCAGCTGTTTATTTACAACAATAATTATAAAATAAAAAAGCGCCTCCCTAGGGAGGCGCTTTTCAGTTCTATACAAAGCAATTAGCTATTACAGGGACTCTGCGGTCGCAACCACGTTTTCCACGGTAAAGCCGAATTCCTTGAACAGCAGCTCGGCCGGTGCGGACTCACCGAAGGTGGTCATACCGATGATCTTGCCGCCGAAACCGACGTACTTGTACCAGTAGTCGGCGATGCCGGCTTCGATGGCCACACGCTTGGTGACGGAAGACGGCAGGACGGACTCCTTGTACTCGGCAGACTGGGCGTCGAACACGTCGGTAGACGGCAGAGAGACCACGCGCACGGCACGGCCCTTGGCAGTCAGCTGCTCATAGGCGGCAACGGCCAGTTCCACTTCGGAACCGGTGGCGATCAGGATCAGCTCCGGAGTACCGGCGCAATCCTTCAGCACGTAGCCACCCTTGGCGGTATCGGCCAGCTGCTGGGCGGTACGGTCCATCTGGGCCAGGTTCTGACGAGAGAAGATCAGAGAGGTCGGGCCATCGGTACGCTCGATGGCGTGTTTCCAGGCGATGGCAGATTCAACCTGGTCACACGGACGCCAGGTGCTCATGTTCGGGGTCAGACGCAGGGAGGCGATCTGCTCAACCGGCTGGTGAGTCGGGCCATCTTCACCCAGACCGATGGAGTCGTGGGTGTAAACGAAGATGGCGCGCTGCTTCATCAGGGCGGCCATGCGCAGGGCGTTGCGGGCATACTCCATAAACATCAGGAAGGTAGCGCCGTAGGGGATGAAACCACCGTGCAGGGCGATACCGTTCATGATGGCGGACATGCCGAACTCGCGTACACCGTAGTGGATGTAGTTGCCGGAGGCATCGTCGTTGGTCAGGGACTTGGAGCCGGACCACATGGTCAGGTTGGACGGCGCCAGGTCAGCGGAGCCGCCCATGAACTCCGGCAGCAGCTTGCCGAACGCTTCCAGAGAGTTCTGGGACGCTTTACGGGTAGCAATCTTGGCCGGGTTGGCTTGCAGGGTTTCGATGATCTTGGCGGATTCGGCAGCCCAGTTGGCCGGCAGTTCGCCAGCGGTACGGCGCTTGAATTCGGCAGCCAGAGTCGGGTGAGCGGCTTCATAGGCAGCGAACTTGGCAGCCCAGTCGGCTTCCAGTGCAGCGCCCTTCTCCTGAGCGTTCCACTCGGCAGCGATGTCGGCCGGGATAACGAACGGCGCGTGGTCCCACTTCAGGAAGGCACGAGCAGCGGCGATCTCGTCGTTGCCCAGCGGTGAGCCGTGGCAGTCGTGAGAACCGGATTTGTTCGGGGAACCGTAACCGATGATGGTGCGGCAGCAGATCAGAGTCGGCTTGCCGGTCTCGGCCTTGGCGGCTTCGATGGCGGCATTGATGGCTTCCGGGCTGTGACCGTCAACAGCCGGGATTACGTGCCAGCCGTAAGCTTCGAAACGCTTGACGGTGTCGTCGGTGAACCAGCCTTCTACGTGACCGTCGATGGAGATACCGTTGTCATCCCAGAACGCGATCAGCTTGCCCAGTTGCAGGGTACCTGCCAGGGAGCAAGCCTCGTGGGAGATACCTTCCATCAGGCAGCCGTCGCCCATAAAGGCGTAGGTGTAGTGGTCAACGATATCGTGGCCCGGCTGGTTGAACTGCTCAGCCATGGCTTTTTCGGCGATCGCCATACCAACGGCGTTGGTGATGCCCTGACCCAGCGGGCCAGTGGTGGTTTCAACGCCCGGTGCATAGCCGTACTCCGGGTGACCCGGGGTGCGAGAGTGCAGTTGGCGGAAGTTTTTCAGATCGTCGATGGAGAGGTCATAACCGGAGAGGTGCAGCAGGGAGTACAGCAGCATGGAACCGTGGCCGTTGGAGAGAATGAAACGGTCGCGGTCGGCCCACTTGGGGTTGTTCGGGTTATGTCTGAGGTGGCTACGCCACAGCACTTCGGCGATATCCGCCATTCCCATGGGGGCGCCCGGGTGACCGGAGTTGGCTTTTTGAACGGCATCCATACTCAATGCACGAATGGCATTGGCAAGCTCTTTACGAGAAGGCATCTGAATCTCCTGCGATTGCTTCATTTGATGGCCAAGATTAAGGCGCGTTATTGTCCCAGCAGGGCGCGCGGCGTGCAAATATTATCTGGATGAATAAAGTGGCTTTGGGAGGACAATCGCTTTTCTTGCCCTCTATTGACCAAAGCAACCAGAGAAAAACGTTTGATTTCCATCCCTTTCGGGATAGGAGAGCACCGCTTGTGACCCATTGGACACTGCGCGACAAAATAGTGCTGGCAATCGGGGGGGTCGCTAATTAAAATAGACGTCCAGATGTAGATACCTCTACACCATCCCATTCATCCGGTTATTGCCGTGGCGATAACCCAGACAAGCTGAGACTCTTATCATGGCAAAGCTGTTTACTTCCGAGTCGGTCTCCGAAGGCCATCCCGACAAGATTGCGGACCAGATCTCCGATGCGGTACTGGACGCCATCCTCAAGCAAGATACCAAGGCACGTGTCGCCTGTGAGACCCTGGTCAAGACCGGTATGGTCATGGTGGCCGGCGAAGTAACCACCTCTGCCTGGGTTGATATCGAAGAGATCGTGCGTGATACCGTACGTGAAATCGGCTACACCCACTCCGACATGGGCTTCGACGCTGACTCCTGCGCCGTGCTGAACGCCATCGGCAAGCAGTCCCCGGACATCAACCAGGGCGTTGACCGCAGCGATCCTCTGGAGCAGGGCGCTGGCGACCAGGGCCTGATGTTCGGCTACGCCACCAACGAAACCGACGTGCTGATGCCGGCCCCCATCACCTACTCTCACCTGCTGGTGAAGCGTCAGGCTGAAGTGCGCAAGAACGGCACCCTGCCGTGGCTGCGTCCGGATGCCAAGAGCCAGCTGACCTTTGCCTACGACGACGCAGGCAAGATCATCGGTGTGGATGCCGTTGTGCTGTCTACCCAGCACGCCGAATCCATCAGCCACAAGGATCTGGTTGAAGCGGTACGCGAAGAGATCATCAAGCCGGTGCTGCCGGCCGAGTGGGTCAACAAGGACACCAAATACTTCATCAACCCGACCGGCCGTTTCGTTATCGGCGGCCCGATGGGTGACTGCGGTCTGACCGGTCGCAAGATCATCGTCGACACCTACGGCGGCATGGCCCGTCACGGTGGTGGCGCCTTCTCCGGTAAGGATCCGTCCAAGGTTGACCGCTCCGCTGCTTACGCCGCCCGCTACGTTGCCAAAAACATCGTGGCCGCCGGTCTGGCCGATCGCTGTGAAATCCAGATCTCCTACGCCATCGGCGTGGCCGAGCCGACCTCCATCAGCGTCGAGACCTTCGGTACTGCCAAGGTCGCCGAAGAGCTGCTGGTCAAACTGGTGCGCGAGCACTTCGAACTGCGCCCGTATGGCCTGATCGAAATGCTGGATCTGAAGCGTCCGATCTACCAGGCTACCGCTGCCTACGGTCACTTCGGTCGCGACGAGTTCCCGTGGGAGCAGACCGACAAGGCCGAACTGCTGCGTTCCGCCGCTGGCCTGTAAGGCTCGCTGTTGTGATAAAAGGGGAGCCTGGCTCCCCTTTTGCTTATCCGCCATTTGACGAGATGTTGATGTCTGCTACCCCTGCCCAGCTTGTCGCCCTGCTGCAACAACGCGTAGAAGCCTGCTTTGTGCAGGCCGAGGCGCGCCTTGGCCGCACCTTCCCACGCCCGCGGATCTACTGCAATATGCGGGGCCGGGCGGCGGGATCGGCGCGGCTGCAAACCTGGGAGCTGCGCTTCAATCCCGCCCTCTATCAGGCCAACCAGCAGGCGTTTCTGGATGAGGTGGTGCCCCACGAGGTGGCCCATCTGCTGGTACACGCCCTGTGGGGTGAAGGTCGCGGCAAAAGCCGGGTCTTGCCCCACGGCCGCCAGTGGCAGTCGGTGATGCGGGAGGTGTTCGGCCTTGAGCCCAGAACTACCCACAGCTTCGATCTGGCGGTACTGGCCCAGCGCACCGTGCCCTATCGCTGTCACTGCCAGCAGCATCAGCTCTCTATTCGCCGCCACAACAAGGTGGTGCGTGGCGAGGCCCGCTATCACTGTCGTCGCTGCAAACAGCCGCTGGAGCGGGAACGGCCGGAGCCAGAGCTGTAAGCCAACTTGTGTCGCGCCCCTGTGGTAGGGTGCCCGCCATCGTTCGTCAATCACCCCGTTTGCAAGGAATCTCATGCGTTTCATCTCCTCCCTCGCCCTGACCCTGCTGGCCGGTTTGCCGCTGCTCAGCGCCCCCCTGCACGCCCAGACCTTTCGCGAAGCCAAGCAAGATCTGGTGAAGCTCTACCGCAGCCAGCCTGCGGTCACCACCTTCTACTGCGGCTGTGACATCGACTATCAGGGCAAGAAGATGAGCCCGGATCTCGCCAGTTGCGGCTATGAGCCGCGCAAGCAGGCCAAGCGCGCCGCCCGCATCGAGTGGGAACACGTGGTCCCGGCCTGGGAGTTCGGCCACCAGCTGCAATGCTGGCAGGATGGCGGTCGCAAAAACTGCGAGAAGGTGAGCCCCGAGTTCAACAAGATGGAGGGGGACATGCACAACCTCTTCCCCGCCATTGGCGAGGTGAACGGCGATCGGGCCAATTACCGCTTCTCCGACTGGAACGGCAAGCCGGATCAGTACGGCCAGTGCCAGATGCTGGTGGATTTCAAGGATCGTCGGGTGCAGCCGCCCAAGGGGCCGGTGCGGGGCCAGATTGCCCGCGCCTACCTCTACATGAGCCAGCAGTATGGGCTGCGTCTGGCAGCGCAACAGCGTAAACTGTTTGAAGCTTGGGATCGCCAGTACCCGGCAGAGGGCTGGGAGTGCGAGCGCAATCGCCGCATCGGCAAGCTGCAGGGCAATACCAATCCCTTTATTGAAAAGCAGTGCCAATAACCCCATTTGACCAGGGAGGGGATCGCCCCTCCTATCATGAAACCCTTACCCACTGCCGCGTGAGCCTTG
This sequence comes from Aeromonas sp. S13(2024), assembly GCF_041402405.1. NCBI lineage: Bacteria > Pseudomonadati > Pseudomonadota > Gammaproteobacteria > Aeromonadales > Aeromonadaceae > Aeromonas > Aeromonas sp. S13(2024). The sequence continues at coordinate 124,134 of NZ_JBGLRA010000004.1, forward strand.
CTCGGCGCAGGATATAAAGGGTTTCCAAGCAAGAGACTGACAAGCAGCCATGCGCATTCCACGTATCTATGAACCGGCCACCCTGCAAGTTGGCCAGACCATCGCCCTGTCGGAAGACGGCGCCAACCATATCGGCCGGGTACTGCGCATGCAGCCGGGCCAGCAGCTCGAGCTGTTCAACGGCGATGGCAATCAATATCCCGCCACCATCGCCAGCGTCGGCAAAAAGTCGGTGGAAGTGACCATCGACCGCTGCGACGTCCAATCGGTGGAGTCACCGCTGGCCATTCACCTCGGTCAAGTGATCAGCCGTGGCGACAAGATGGACTTCACCATCCAGAAATCGGTGGAGCTGGGCGTCACCTGCATCACCCCGCTCTTCTCCGAGCGCTGCGGCGTCAAGCTGCCGGCCGATCGGCTGGAGAAGAAGCGCGAGCAGTGGCAGAAGGTGGTGATCAGCGCCTGCGAACAGTGCGGCCGCAACGTGGTGCCAGAGGTGCGCATGCCGATGGAGCTGGACGCCTGGCTGGCGGAAGAAACCAAGGAGCTCAAGCTCAACCTGCACCCGCGCGCCGAGTACAGCATCAACACCCTGCCCGTTCCCGAGCACGGCGTGCGCCTGCTGATTGGCCCGGAAGGGGGCTTGTCGAGCGACGAGATCGCCCGTACCGTGCAGGAAGATTTCAAAGAGATGCTGCTGGGGCCGCGGGTGCTGCGTACCGAAACCGCCGCCCTGACTGCGATTACTGCGCTGCAGTGCCGCTTTGGCGATCTCGCTTGATACTATCGGCCGCATCAATCAGCCCCATGGCTGCATCGACGCAGCCGCAAGCGGACGATTACGCTGCGCTAATCGACCCTACAATCCTATCGAGCCATTAAAAAGGAACAGCGGATGACCATTAAACTCGGCATCGTGATGGACCCCATCTCGGCCATCAACATCAAGAAAGATTCCAGCTTTGCCATGCTCGAAGAGGCGCAAAAGCGCGGCTATGAGCTCTTCTATCTGGAGATGAAGGATCTCTACATGGAAGCCGGTCGCGCCTTTGGCACCATGCGCCCGCTCACCGTCAAATATGACTACGCCAACTGGTACACCCTGGGCGAGGTGGTGGATCAGTCCCTCTCCAACCTCGATGTGATCCTGATGCGCAAGGATCCGCCGTTCGACACCGAATTTATCTACGCCACCTACATGCTGGAGCGGGCCGAGGATGAGGGTTGCCTTATCGTCAACAAGCCACAGAGCCTGCGCGACGCCAACGAGAAGCTCTACACCGCCTGGTTTGCCGAGCACACCCCGACCACGCTGGTGACCCGCCGCGCCGACAAGCTGCGCGCCTTCCACGCGAAGCACAAAGACGTGATCTTGAAGCCCTTGGACGGCATGGGCGGCGCCTCCATCTTCCGCATGAAAGAAGATGACGCCAACGTCGGCGTGATTATCGAGACCCTGACTGCCCACGGCAGCCAGTACTGCATGGCGCAGACCTATCTGCCCGCCATCAAGGATGGCGACAAGCGGGTGCTGGTGGTGGACGGTGAACCGGTACCCTACTGTCTGGCCCGTATTCCGGCGCAAGGCGAAACCCGTGGCAATCTGGCGGCCGGTGGCCGTGGTGAGGCCCGCCCCCTGAGCGAAGCTGACTGGGCTATTGCCCGCGCTGTGGGCCCGACGTTAAAAGAGAAGGGGCTTATCTTCGTTGGCCTCGATATCATCGGCGACCGCCTGACCGAGATTAACGTCACCAGCCCGACCTGCATTCGCGAGATTGAAGCGGCCTTCGATGTACACATCACCGGCATGCTGATGGATGCCATCGAGCGTCGGCTGGGCAAATAATCGCCTGGCAGGCTAACCGGCCTGTTCAGGGGTAACCCGCCCCCGACAAGCCCTGAAAAAGAGAGGGTGGCCCGGCGCCACCCTCTCTGTTTCAAGGCGATCCGGAAAGGGGCGGGATCTCGCCCAGCCCAAAAAGCGGTTTTTCCCATTGGGATCAACTGCCATAATTGACCTCAAATACCTTTGCACTATTTGGCCTCTATGCAAACACTGCAAAATCACTTCCTGCTTGCCATGCCAAGCCTGACGGATCCCTACTTCGAGCGCTCGCTGGTCTATCTGTGCGAGCACAACGAAGAGGGCGCCATGGGACTGGTCGTCAACATTCCAGTCGAGATGTCGCTGGAAACCATGCTGACCCAGCTCCAGCTCAACCCGCCAAACAACCCGGAGCTCAAGCAGCCGGTGCTGCAAGGGGGGCCGGTTCACGCCGATCGCGGCTTCGTGCTGCACAGCTTCCGCCCCGGTTTCAACTCCACCCTGCAGGTGGGGGATGAGATGATGGTGACCACCTCCAAGGATATTCTGGAAACTCTGGGTACGAGCGAGGCCCCTGCCCATTGGCTGGTGGCCCTTGGCTATGCCGGCTGGAGCGCCGGGCAGCTGGAGCAGGAGCTGGTGGATGGCGCCTGGCTGGTGATCCCCCCCAATCCGGCTCTGGTGTTCAAGACCCCCATTCACAAACGTTGGCAGCAAGCTGCCGCCAGCATAGGGGTGAACCCGGTTCACCTCTCCAGCGATATCGGCCACAGCTGATCGGCTGGCCCGCTCCGCTCTCTATTTCGAGGATTTATCAGTTATGTCATCACGCAGCATCATGGGCTTTGACTATGGCACCAAGAGCATTGGCGTCGCCATCGGTCAGGAGCTGACTGGCACAGCCCAGCCTCTGCGCGCCCTCAAGGCCAACGACGGCATCCCCAACTGGGACGAGATTGAGAAGCTGCTCAAGGAGTGGCAACCGGACCTGCTGGTGGTCGGCCTGCCGCTGAACATGGATGGCACCGATCAGGAGATCACGGTACGGGCCCGCAAATTCGGCAACCGGCTGCATGGCCGTTTCGGCAAGCCGGTGGAGTTCAAGGATGAGCGACTCACCACCACAGATGCCCGCGCCCGCCTGTTTGAACGGGGCGGCTATCGCGCGCTGGAAAAAGGCAGTGTGGACGGCGTATCGGCGCAGCTGATCGTCGAAGCCTGGATGGAAGAGCAGTACATCTAAATCATCAACAGCAAGGCAAGGGTCGCCGCCCTTGCCTTGTCTCGCACTATCCTCCCCTCATTACGCCTGTGATTGACCCGCGACCAGCCCCTCGGCCTCTGTCGGCGTCGCATTCATCATCCGGTTGAGCCAGGGCACCATCAGCCCCATCACTACCGCAATCAGCAGGGTCGCCATCCCGATCTTGCCAAATACGCCGGTGTAGATCGGCAAGGTTTGCAGCGGATCCGTCATCCCTTGCGGCACGGCGGTAAAGGTCGCCACATAGCCACCCAGCAGGGACGCCATCGCTTGAGTCAGGAACCACATTCCGAGAATGAAGCCCATCAGGCGTTGTGGCACCAGCGCGGCGACCATCGCCAGCCCCAGCGCACTGATCATCAGCTCGCCCAGACTCTGGAACAGGTAGATAAGCACCATAAACCAGAGGGAGGTAAGCCCCTGCTCATCGGCAAACCACCAGCCGGATGCCGCCGCCGTCAGAAAGCCCAGCGAGCAGAAGAACATCCCGAGAGTGAACTTGAGCGGCATGGTGAGATCCCGCCCCTTGCTGCCCATTCGGGTATAGATCATCGCGAGTACCGGGCTACCCACCACCACCCAGAAGGGGTTGAGCGCCTGGAAGCTGATGGGGTTGACGCTGACGCCCAGCATTTCGTGGTGCATGTTGTTGATGGCAAAGAAGTTCAGAGACGTCGGCATCTGGGCATACAGCACATAGAAGAGCACCGCCTCCAGCATCAGCACGAAGGCCACATACATCTTGTTGCGGCCCACGGTATCGAGCCTGAACGCCTCGCGAAAGAAGAAGATCACCACGGCGATGGTCACCGTCATCAGCACCATGTTGGCGATCACCACGTGGTGCATCAGCCAGGCGCAGAAGAAGACCATGGCTACCGAACCCAATATAACCAGCAGCAGCTTGCTGTAATTAAGTGGCAGGTGATCCGGCTCGGAGCCAATATCCTTGACCATATTGCGACAGGCAAAGAAGGTGAGCAGCGCAATAATCAGCCCCACCCCGCACAGGTTATAGGTCACTGTATAGCCGTAGTGATCGGCAATCACCGGCGCGAGCGAGAGGGAAATAAGGGAGCCGATATTGATCGACATATAGAACAGGGTAAACGCCCCATCCAGCCGCGGATCTTTTGGCTGGTAGCATTTTGACAGCAGGCTGGCCGGATTGGCCTTGAACAGGCAGTTACCGACCGCGATGGTGCCCAGCGCATAGAAAATCAGGTCGGGATTGTAGATCGACAGGCCGGTCATAAAATAACCGACCACCAGCACTACGGCCCCCAGCACCATGGTGCGCTTGGTCCCGAGTACATGGTCACCGACATAGCCACCGACCGAGATCAGACCATATACCAACGCCGAGAAGGCACCGAAAGTAATAAAGGATTGCTCTTGGGAAAATCCCAGTTGCTGTACAAAGAAGACCGCCAATATCCCCTGCACGCCGTAATAACCGAAGCGCTCCCAGAGTTCGACGAAAAATATCATAAAGAAGGGTTTGGGCTGTTGTAACAACCCGGTCGGTGCTGTTGCTGGACGCATATCAACCTGCCTTTGCTGAGATTTATTTTTATTAATCTGGTGGTGGCTACCGCACTATTTTTTTGCCCGCCATTGCCATAACGGGGAGTGCCGTCAGCCTGCCAATCTGGCTATTTTCGGGTGCACGCGCCCCGTTCGATGAAAGGTGTTTTTCATCTAGCCGGTTTCAATTACGGGTTATCGGGGGATGGTGAGTGGCATCTCCCGGTACAGTTACCGACTCCGGGTTCTACCTTTGCTGCATCCCTTCACTCAAGCCGGTTTATCAACCTTGATGCTTATTACCCTCTGCTCCGTCACTCATGGTTGGTGGCCAGATAGCCGGGGCATGACACGGCCACAGACGACCTGTGGGGCTGGCTCACTCCGCGCTCTACTGGCTATCACACTGCACAGGCGCTATCTAACCCCGCCATTCCAAGGGGTGTCATGCTATATCACTGCAAATACAGGAACTTAATGGTCGATCACACTTCAAAAGTGACCATTAGTGAAGTTTTCTAATGAAACCACATGAATTTTTTTCGTGAAAAGAGCTTCACTCGAGACGTGCAACCAAGGCTAATCTGTGCATGAAGAGAGTTGAATGACACACAGCTGAACCCGAGCTCGGCACTTAAGTCGTGCCAAAGCCCACTCATCCGGGCGATGCGACAACAAACAGCCGGAGCTGATGGCTCCGGCTCATCGATAGGCACCATCACGGCCACATTAGCGTGGCGATTCGTCGTTGTAGAGTCGCCGGATCTCGTTGCGCAGCCACATCACCTTGGCATCCTGATTCAACCTTGATACTTATTCCCCTCAGCGCACTGGCCCCGACCCCCTGCCAGAAACGGCCGAGGTAGAACTGGGTGATCCCTTCGGCATGACCCGCCACCAGCGAGGCGAGGACAAAAATCAGCGCCCCCCCGAGCACCACCCAGCGCCGCCCGAAGCGATCGGCAATCATCCCGCCCAGCAGCACGGTGGCCGCCATGCCAAACAGATAGATGGAGAAGGCGGTGTGGATCTGCGCCTCGCTCGCCTGCAGGGTATCGGCAATCTGGGGCACAGCGACCAGATAGAGATCGATCCCGACCGGATAGAGGATGATCATCATAAAAGTGCACAACAGGAAAACAGGCATGGATGCTCCATTACAGATTGGCGTGCCGATGCCTGCCAGATCACAGCGACAGGCGAACAGTGGCGGGGCCAAGATGGCCACAAAGGCAACAACGCAGCGCGTCGCAATGGGGGCAACTATATGAGCGCCAACCGCTCTCACCTAGTGAAGAGATGGCGTTCGGTACATTCCAATCAGGAAATATTCTATTAAGTTGCGTGCCTAAGCGGCCATATTGAATCGACCAGAGACAGTAATAAACCGGGTCACCTCCCGCTCATAGCCATCCCTGCGCAGCACTTTTACCGCCCGTCTGTTATCTGCCTTGGCCCTTGCTGGCGTATAAGCTGTAGGTGCGACGCAATACAGGGAATGTGTATGAAGGGAATGAAGAGAGAAGAGCAGATTGCCGGGCTGCTGGCAGCACTGGAGCAAGTCATTCTGGGCAAGCCGCTGCAACTGAAAATCGCGCTGGTGACCCTGCTGGCGCGCGGTCATCTGCTGATCGAGGATCTGCCCGGCATGGGTAAAACCACCCTGGCCCACGCGCTGGCACAGGTACTGGGGCTGGCATGCAGGCGGATGCAGTTCACCGCCGATCTGCTCCCCGCCGACCTGCTGGGGCTGCAGATTTTTGACCCCCAGCAGCAAATATTTCGCTTTCACCCCGGCCCCATCTTCACCCAGGTGCTGCTGGCGGACGAGATCAACCGTGCCAGCCCCAAAGTGCAGAGCGCCCTGCTGGAGGCGATGGCCGAGGGCAAGGTGAGCATCGAGGGCCACACGCACCCACTCCCCGATCCATTTTTCGTCATCGCCACCCAGAATCCGGCGGATCAGGCGGGCACCTATCCGCTGCCGGAGTCCCAGCTCGACCGCTTCGCCGTGCGACTCTCGCTGGGTTTTCCGCCGCGAGAGGCGGAGCGCCAGCTACTGCGGGGCCACCAACCGACTGGCCCATTACCCGCCATGCTGGATGCTGCCGGACTCGCCACCTTGCAAAGCGAAGGGGATGCCATCCATGTTTCGGATGCCACCCTCGACTACCTGCTGGCACTGGTGCACCAGAGCCGCTTTGATGGGGAGCTGCCACAGCCCCTCTCCCCCCGGGCAGCCCAGACCTTGCTGGCGGTGAGCCGGGCCTGGGCGCTGGTGGCGGGGCGGCGCTTTGTCACGGTGGAGGATGTGCAGGCAGTCTTCCCCTATGTGGCCGAGCATCGGCTGCGGGGCAGCTTTGGCGTACAGCACGGCGAAGCCTGTCCCCTTAGCCAGCGATTGCTGGCCCGGGTCGATCCGGACAATCCCTGATGAGCAAATTGCTTGACCGCTTGCAGCAGTGGCGAGCCCGCTGGCAACGACGCTGGCTCGACCGCCGCATTCCCCCGGCCCGCCAGATCACGCTGGGTACCCGCAGCCTCTTTATCCTCCCCACCCGCATGGGGCTGCTCTATCTGCTGGTGCTGCTCGCCATCTATCTGCTAGGCACCAACTACCAGAACAATCTGGTACTGCTGGTAGCCTACTGCCTCGGCAGCCTGTTTATGGCAGCCATGTGGCTCACCCACCGCAATCTGCTGGGGCTGGAGCTACTGGGGGGCCCGCTGATGCTCGGGGAAGCGGGTAGCCAGCTGCCTATCCGTATCTTGGTGCAGAGCCCGCGCCCGGTGCAGGCACTTCACTTTAGCCTCAACGAAGGCACCCTCTGGCTGGCACAGGCCGATGCTGTGCCCAGCACAGTTATCCTGCCAGTATCGGGCTCGCGCCGTGGGCCACTGCACCTTGGTCGATTGCGGGTCGAGAGCCGCTACCCCCTCGGTCTGTTTCGCTGCTGGTCCCTGCTGGACTTGCAGCTGGAGGGCTGGCTTTCCCCCAAAGCGGCGTTCGGGGCGCTAAGAGGGGAACATGCGACCGAAAGCGAAAGACATCAGGGCCAGCCAGCTCCAGCGCCCCTCGGTGACTTTGATACCCTGCGGACACATCAGGCCGGTGAACCACTGAGCCGGGTCGCCTGGAAGCAACTTGCCCAAGGGCGCGGCCTGCTGACCAAGCAGTTTCATGAACCGCAGCAGGATGACACTCACCTCACCTTGCAGCGGGTCGCGGGCGGGGATCTGGAGCAGCGGCTGGCGGTGCTGGCCTGGTGGTGCGCCGATTACGGCAAGCGGGGCATCCCCTTTACCCTGACACTGGCAAACCAGACGCTGGGGCCCGATAGCGGCGCCGCCTTTGTGCAGCGCTGCCTGCTGGCACTTGCCCAGTTCGATGCAATACCACCGAAGAGCACGCAGGATGCTGCTAAATAACCGCCGTCTGTTGCCACTCATCGCCCTGCAACAGCTGCTGCTGGTCGCGGCGCTCTGGCCCCAGTTGCAACTCTGGGTAGTGACAGTGGGCGCCATCACCCTCGGCATCCGGGCCATGATGCTGTGGCGTGGCTGGCCGCCCCTCCCTGCCCGCGGGTTGGCGCTGCTGGCCATCACCACTTTGCTGTTGCTGGGACTACAGTGGCGTGGCTTGGGCACCCTGCCCGCCCTGATCAATCTGCTCTGGCTCGGCTATAGCCTCAAGATGATCGAGGTACGGCGCGAGCGGGATATCGAGCTGGTGCTGCTGCTCGCCTTCTTTCTTATCGCGCTGGCGCTGGTGCAGCGACAGAGCATCGGCTGGACGGCCGGAATGACAGTAGCGCTCTGGCTGGCAGTGACCGCGCTGGTGGCCGCCATCGCCCCCGAACAGAAAAGGCCATGGCGCAGTGCGGGGGGTATCCTGCTGCTGGCGCTTCCCCTGCTTATCACTTTGTTTTTGCTGCTGCCAAGACTCCCGCCCCTCTGGCAGATGCCCACCACCAGCCGTGCCCTGTCGGGCCTCTCGGAAGAGCTGGCCCCCGGCGATATCAGCGAACTGGTCAACTCCTCCGAACTGGCGTTTCGGGTCACTTTTGCCGATGGCCCGCCCCCTGTCCGCGAGCGCTATTTTCCGGTGATGCGCCAAGAAATTTTCGATGGCCAGCGCTGGTTGCTGAGCCCCGAGGTCAAAGCATGGCAGCAGACAGTGCCGGTGCAGACCGGGCTAACGCTTCTGGCATCCTCTTCGCAGGCCAACACTCAACTGGCAGATAGTCCGTTACCCGCCGGGAGCTACGAGGTGATTGCCGAGCCCCAGCGCCACCGCTGGGCCTTTGCCCTGAGTGAACCGCGCCTGCTGGCGGGTCCGGTGCTGCTTACCCCTCTCGACACCCTCTATCGTCAGGGAAGCGGCGAGGTGGCGATCCGCTATCGCATTGGCCGCGGCGAAGCGCAGCCAGAGGACGACTACCAAGCCGCCCAGCGCAACCTGCAACTGCCTGGCGGGGGCAACCCAAGAGCGCGAGCCTATGGCCAAGAGCTTGCGGCACGCTATCCGGATCGCAGCGCGCTGGTCGCCGCCCTGCTCGCGCAGTTTCGCAGCCAATCCTATTACTACACCCTGACCCCACCACGACTTGGCAGTGACGGGGTGGATGGGTTTCTGTTCGATACCAAGCAGGGCTTTTGCGGCCACTACGCCATGGCGACCGCTTTCGTGCTGCGCGCCGCCGGTATTCCGGCACGGCTGGTCACCGGTTATCTCGGCGGCGAGTGGAATCCCACGGGCAACTATCTGGCGGTACACCAGTTCGATGCTCACGCCTGGGTGGAGTATCTCGATGAAGGGGGCTTATGGCGACGAATCGACCCCACGGCGGCAGTGGCACCGGAGCGCATTGAAGGCGGCGTGAGGGAGGCCCTGAGCGACGAGTTTACCGCCGCCGACCCGCTCGCTTTGCAGCGTTATCGCAACTGGGCCCTGCTCAATCAGCTGCGCTGGTGGGGCAACAATATCGACTACCAATGGAGTCGCAGGGTGATTGGTTACGATGCTGGCCAGCTCTGGCAGCAAATCGGCCTGCGCTGGCCAGCTCTGGCCGGGCACACGCCCTGGTTAATCCTCGCCAGCCTGATGCTGGTCGCCCTGCTGGTGAGCCTGCCCCTGCTGTTGCCCGCCCGTCAGCCACCAGAGCGGGGTATCTGGCGGCCCTTGCTCAAACGGGGCAAACGCAGTGGCAATTCCCCTGAGCCCGCCGAGAGCATGGGGGCATGGTGCGAGCGACTGGCGCGGCTGCGTCCCGACCTTGCCCACTCCCTGCTAAAGAGTGCGTGGCTCTATCGTCGCTGGCGTTATGCCCCCCTCAACGACCGGCAACAAGGGCGCTGCTGGCGCCAGTTGCAACGGCGTGTCAGACAGCTCGCCCAGCGCTGGGATCAACAGCCAACGAGTGCGCGATAAAAGAAGGGGGAGCCACCGGCTCCCCCTTCAGGTTTTCATCAAGAGGTTTGACTCACCGCTTGTTATTTTTTGGTCGGATTGTCCCAGATCCCCTCTTCCAGCTGGGAGCGGATCTCGGGGTATTTGTTGGCATCGAAGGTGGGCACCTTGCCCAGCCGGAGCTGGTCGTTGTAATCCTTGGCCAGCTTGATGGCGACGCTGGAGAGCAGCAGGATAGCCACCAGGTTGACGATGGCCATCAGACCCATGGAGACATCCGCCATGGCCCACACAATCGGCAACTCACCCACGGCGCCGAACATCACCATCCCCAGTACGAACACCCGGAACAGCATCAGGCCGCCCTTGTGGTTGTGCTCGAGGAACACCAGATTGGTCTCGGCATAGGAGTAGTTCGCCACGATAGAGGTGAAGGCGAAGAAGAAGATGGCCGCCGCAATGAAGATGTTGCCACCGCTGCCAATCTGGGAGGAGAGCGCCCGCTGGGTAAGCTCGACACCGGTCACGCCGGAACCCGGCTCGAACTGACCGGACATCAGGATGATGGCGGCGGTACAGCTGCAGATGACGATGGTGTCCATAAAGACCCCCAGCATCTGCACATAACCCTGGGAGGCCGGGTGCGGCGGATAGGGAGTGGCAGTCGCCGCGGCGTTGGGCGCAGAGCCCATCCCTGCTTCGTTGGAGAAGAGACCGCGCTTGATACCGTTGATCATCGCCTGGGAGATGGCATAACCGAGTGCACCCGATCCAGCCTGCTCAATCCCGAAGGCGGACTTGATGATCAGCATGAAGACATGGGGCAACTCGGTGATGTTCATCGCCACGATCACCAGCGCCAGCAGGATATAAGCCAGTGCCATAAAGGGCACCACCAGCTCGGCAAAACGGGCGATGCCACGAATGCCGCCGAAGATAATCAGGCCGGAGAGCGCCACCAGCGCCAGACCGCTGACCCAGTCAGGAATGCCAAACGCCACCTTCATCGCCAGACTGATGGAGTTGGCCTGCACCGCGTTGAACACCAGACCAAATGCCAGGATCAGGCAGAGCGAAAACACCACCCCCATCCAGCGCATGCCAAGGCCTTTCTCCATGTAGTAGGCCGGGCCACCACGGTAGTTGCCATCCTCATCCTTGACCTTGTAGAGCTGGGCCAGGGTGCTTTCGACGAAGGCGGTCGCCATACCGATAAAGGCAATCAGCCACATCCAGAAGATGGCGCCGGGGCCACCCAGATAGATGGCGACAGCCACACCGGCCAGGTTGCCGGTGCCGACACGGGCGGCAAGGCTGGTACAGAGGGCCTGGAAGGAGGAGATGCCCGCGTTGTCCGATTTACGACTGTTTTTCAGCACGGAAAACATGTGGCCAAAGTGACGGATCTGGATAAAACCCAGGCGGAAGGTGAAAAAGATACCGACCCCGATGAGCAGGTAGATGAGCACGGCTCCCCACATCAGGTCGTTTAGCATCGCAATCAAGGTGTCCATAATTCTCTCGTTGTTATTCACATCCATGGTCAGTCTGCGCTGACCGTTTTCTGTCTGTCGTTTAATTAGCGTTTCGCTAAAGGGGCGGAATCTAGCACAGCGGGAGAGCCCGGAATAGTGATCCCGGTCACGCGAGACACAAAAAACGAACGGTAAAAGCCCATAAAGCTCCATTTAAATCGCAAACTTTCAACAAACTCAATAATTCAATCAGACAGGCCACCATTAAGCCCCATAAGAGAACCTTTTTGATATATCCCTGATGAGCTATGCGAAAACGCAAACGCTTGCATGAAATGGCTTTCAAACGGAGACATTTCGCCAAACGTTTTCGCTGTAATTAAATTTCAAGTACGTAGCGAGATAATTTATGTGATCGACGACACAAATATAGATATTGGCTAAAAAAGTTCAGCTGAAAGCAAACCGGAGCGAGGTCGGGAGGAAATGTAAAAAACCTTACTAATCATATAGTTTCAAGCCATAAAACGGGATGACTCAACAGCCTGAATGTTTAACAACCAAGCGCCCCTATTGCAGGATGCAGCACATCAGTATTAATTAGGCAGGCAATGACGATGGGCCGCCCCCATCGCGCTTTTCTGAGCCTGAGGCACCAAGATCCTGTAATTTTATTTCAGAACCACCGTCTCAAGCCCGCAACCCAGGGATTACTCCCTCATTAAGAGATGATATTCGCTATGGCCGATAAATTAACCCAGCTGAAAGCCCTGACCACTGTTGTTGCCGACACCGGTGATATCGAAGCCATCAAACGCTATCAGCCCATCGATGCCACCACCAACCCCTCTCTGGTTCTGAAGGCCTCCGAGATCCCCGAGTACGCTCCGCTGATCGAAGACGCCATCAAGTGGGCCAAAGCCCAGAGCCAGGACAAGGCACAGCAAATCATCGACGCGGGCGACAAACTGGCCGTCAACATCGGTCTGGAAGTGCTGAAGATCGTTCCTGGCCGCATCTCTACCGAAGTGGATGCCCGCCTCTCCTTCGATACCGAAGCCAGCATCGCCAAGGCCCGCAAGCTGATCCGTCTCTACAACGAAGCGGGTATCAGCAACGACCGCATTCTGATCAAGCTGGCCTCCACCTGGGAAGGGATCCGTGCCGCCGAGGTTCTGGAGAAAGAGGGTATCCAGTGCAACCTGACCCTGCTGTTCTCCTTCGCCCAGGCCCGTGCCTGTGCCGAAGCCGGTGCCTTCCTGATCTCCCCGTTCGTAGGCCGCATCCTCGACTGGTACAAGGCCAAGCACAACCGTGACTACACCGCCAGCGAAGATCCGGGCGTGGTCTCCGTCACCTCCATCTACAACTACTACAAGCAGCACGACTACCCGACTGTCGTGATGGGCGCCAGCTTCCGCAATACTGGCGAGATCCTGGAACTGGCTGGTTGCGACCGCCTGACCATTGGTCCGGCCCTGCTGGAAGAGCTGAGCAAGACCGAAGGCGCCGTGGTACGCAAACTGGACTACACCGGTGAGCGCAAGGCCAAACCGACTCCGATGACCGAAACCGAATTCCGCTGGGAACTGAACCAGGACGCCATGGCTCACGAGAAGCTGGGCGAAGGTATCCGCATGTTTGCCATCGACCAGGGCAAGCTGGAAACCATGCTGGCAAGCCGCCTGTAATCAGTTCTTTTTTCTGATAAAAACCGGGCCCCCACCAAGGGGCCCGGTTTTTTTTCATGGGCTTTTTTAGCGCTGTCATAGAGTCGTCACGAAAACGTTTTAATTTCAGATTCGTTATGTTATACGGGTGGTGAAAACGATAAAAACCAAGGAGGGAGCCATGGAAATGTTCAACTTCGATTATGACGAGGTGGTTGAACTCGGTTCGCGTAGCCGCGGGACAACGGGAAAAAAACGTAAATGGCGTGAAATCGAGGCGTTGAAAGACAAGCACCGCCTGCAGAAGGAGCTGCAATCCATCGATATCGCCTATGAAGGTCTTACAGACGAGATTGAACTGTAATACTGCCAGACACCTGTAAAAGCGCTCCGCATAGTCGGGGCGCTTTTTTATGCCGCTATCGGATGATCAAGCGGCTTGTCATGCCACCGCTAACGATGCCACAGGATGCAACGCGTTGCCGCAGTCCCTGACAGCCCTCACCAACGGCGTGGCATACCAACCCTGCCCCTCACCCGCGAAGAGTGAGCGGCGCCGTTTCAGGGCGCGTTGGCGCAAACATCGCAAGACAGGTCATCAGCAATAAAAAACCCCCGTCGATGACAGGGGCCTGAATACTCGGGATTGACGGCTGCGCTTAGCAGTAGCCGTAGCCCAGCAGACGCTGGTAGCGCTGCTCCAGCAGTTGCTCGGTATCGAGCGGACGCAGGGCGTCCAGATCCTGCTTGATGCGAGCCTTGAGGTTTTTGGCCATCTTCTCCACATCGCGGTGAGCACCGCCGAGGGGCTCGTCGATCACGTGGTCGATCAGCTTGAGCTCTTTCAGACGCTGGGCAGTGATACCCATCGCTTCGGCAGCTACGGAGGCCTTGTCAGCGCTCTTCCACAGGATGGAGGCACACCCTTCCGGCGAGATGACGGAGTAGGTGGAGTACTGCAGCATGTTGACGCGGTCGCCCACGCCGATAGCCAGTGCGCCGCCGGAGCCACCCTCACCGATCACGGTGCAGACCACGGGTACGGTCAGACCGGCCATCACTTTCAGGTTGCGGGCAATCGCCTCGGACTGGCCACGCTCTTCGGCACCGACGCCAGGGTAAGCGCCCGGGGTATCGATAAAGGTGATGATCGGCATCTTGAAGCGCTCGGCCATCTCCATCAGACGCAGGGCCTTGCGGTACCCTTCCGGACGCGGCATACCGAAGTTGCGCTTGATCTTCTCTTTGGTCTCGCGACCCTTCTGGTGACCAATCACCATCACCGGCTCACCGTCGAGACGGGCGATGCCGCCGACGATAGCCTTGTCATCGGCATAGGCGCGATCGCCAGCCAACTCGTCGAAATCGGTGAAGATATGCTCGATATAGTCAAAGGTGTAGGGGCGCTGGGGATGACGCGCCATCTGGGATACCTGCCAGGCACCCAGATCACCGAAGATCTTCTTGGTCAGCTCTTCGTTTTTCTTCTCCAGCCGGCGGATCTCGTCTTTCAGATCCACGGCGTGATTGCCTTCACTCACATGTTTGAGTTCATCAATCTGCGCCTGCAACTCGGCAATCGGCTGTTCAAAATCCAGAAAAAGACTCATAGGGCCTTAGAACCTCTAATCAAAAACCAATTCAACCCGCTCTCGTCCAAGCAGGACTCGCAAGTCATCTATCAGTTGATCGGTGGGCGTCACCCGCCACTCGGTACCGAGCGTCAATCGCACCCGGGAGCCGGGGCGACGATAGTTTACCTGAACCGGACAGACTCCGGCACGGGCGGGCTCCAAAATCTCGCACAAACGCGGGAAAAAGCGATCATCAATCCGCTGTTCATCGAGGGAGATGCGGATTGCTCTGGCAAAACGCTCCCTCGCATCGTTGATATCCAGTAATTCTCGAGCCGACATTTTAAGGCCACCGGAGAAGTCATCAAAGCTGACCTGTCCAGAAACCACCAAAATGCGGTCTTTTTGCATCAATTCTTCATATTTTTCCAGCGCTTCACTGAACAGGGTCACATCGAGGCGACCGGAACGGTCGTCCAGAGTGAAGATCCCCATCTTGTTGCCACGCTTGGTCACCATGCTGCGGGCCGCAATCACCAGCCCCGCCGCCGTGGTTACGGTATCCCGGGAGGTGGGATGCAGATCGCACAGGCGACCCGAGGTATAACGACGCAATTCGCTGCTGTACTGGTTGATGGGGTGGCCGGTGAGATAGAGCCCGAGGGTCTCGCGCTCCCCTTCCAGCCACACCTTGTCAGGCCAGTGCGGCACGTTGGCAAACGCCTTCTTGACGTCGTCAATCTCTTCGGTGAGCACGCCGAACATGTCGACCTGCCCCACCGCCTGCGCCTTGGCGTGCTGCTCGGCGGCACGCATCGCCTCCTCCAGGGTCGCCATCAGGGCGGCACGGTGGGGGCCGAGCCGATCCATGGCGCCGGAGAGGATCAACTTCTCCATCACCCGCTTGTTGAGCTTCTTGATATCGACCCGGTTGCAGAAGTCGAACAGATCGCGGAACGGGCCGTCCTGATCCCGGGCGCTCAAGATCGCATCGATGGGGCCTTCACCGACCCCTTTCACCGCCCCGATCCCGTAGACGATATGACCATCTTCGTTGACCGAGAAGCGATAGCGGCCGGTGTTCACATCCGGCGGGATCACGGTCAGCCCCATCCGCTGGCACTCGTCCACCAGGGTCACGATCTTGTCGGTGTTGTCCATATCGGCGGTCATCACCGCCGCCATGAACTCGGCCGGGAAGTGGGTCTTGAGCCAGAGGGTCTGGTAGGAGACCAGCGCATAGGCGGCGGAGTGGGATTTGTTGAAGCCGTAGCCCGCAAACTTCTCCACCAGATCGAAGATCTTCATCGCCAATTCGCCGTCGACGCCATTCTTGACGGCACCCTCCTCGAAACCGGCTCGCTGCTTGGCCATCTCCTCGGGCTTTTTCTTACCCATCGCCCGGCGCAGCATGTCCGCGCCACCCAGGGTATAGCCCGCCAGGGTCTGGGCGATCTGCATCACCTGCTCCTGATAGAGGATGATGCCGTAGGTCGGTTCCAGAATCGGTTTCAGGCTCTCGTGCTGCCACTTCTCGTCCGGATAGGAGATCGCTTCATTACCGTGTTTGCGGTCGATGAAGTTATCCACCATGCCTGACTGGAGCGGGCCCGGTCGGAACAGGGCCACCAGTGCGATCATGTCTTCGAAGCAGTCGGGGCGCAGTCGCTTGATGAGATCCTTCATGCCGCGGGATTCCAGCTGGAATACCGCTGTTGTCTCGTAGCGCTGCAGCAGGTCAAACGACTTCTTGTCATCGATGGGGATGGCGGCGATGTCGACCGGCGGCTTACCCTCTTTGGCAAGACGCGGGTTTATCATGCCGAGCGCCCAGTCGATGATGGTGAGGGTGCGCAGACCGAGGAAGTCGAACTTCACCAGACCGGCGTACTCCACGTCGTTCTTGTCGAACTGGGTGACCGGGTGATGGCCTTCGTCATCGCAGTAGAGCGGCGCAAAGTCGGTGATCTTGGTGGGTGCGATCACCACGCCACCGGCGTGTTTACCGGCGTTGCGTACCACCCCTTCGAGGCGACGGGCCATGTCGATGAGGTCTTTGACCTCCTCATCCTGCTCGTAGAGCTCGGGCAGCTTGGGCTCGGCCTCGAATGCCTTGGCAAGCGTCATGCCCGGATCCGGCGGGATCAGCTTGGAGATGCGATCCACAAAGCCGTAAGCGTGACCCAGCACCCGGCCCACGTCCCGCACCACCGCCTTGGCCGCCATGCTGCCGAAGGTGATGATCTGGGAGACCGCCTCCCGACCATACATATCGGAAACGTGCTCGATCACCTCATCCCGTCGATCCATGCAGAAGTCGACGTCGAAGTCGGGCATGGATACCCGCTCGGGGTTCAGGAAACGTTCGAACAGCAGGTCAAATTCCAGCGGGTCGAGGTCGGTGATCTTGAGGGCGTAGGCCACCAGAGAGCCCGCACCCGAACCACGGCCCGGGCCAACGGGGATGCCGTTGTCCTTGGACCACTGGATAAACTCCATCACGATGAGGAAGTAACCCGGGAAGCCCATCTGGTTGATCACTTTCAGCTCAACATCGAGACGCTCGTCATACTCGGGACGTCGCTCGGCCCGCACTTGCGGATCCGGGAACAGGAACTCGAGACGCTCCTCCAGACCCTCTTTCGACTTGGCCACCAGAAAATCTTCGGTAGTCATGTCGCCGGTCGGGAAGTTGGGCAGGAAGTATTCGCCGAGACGCACCGTCACGTTGCAGCGCTTGGCGATCTCCACCGTGTTTTCCAGCGCTTCGGGAATGTCGGCAAACAGCTCGGCCATCTCCTCCTGACTGCGCAGGTACTGCTGGGGGCTGTAGCGACGGGGACGGCGTTTGTCCATCAGGGTATAGCCATCGTGGATGGCAACCCGGATCTCGTGTGCATCGAAGTCATCGGCGTTAAGGAACACCACCTCGTTGGTGGCGACCACCGGCAGCTCGAACTCGGTAGCGATGGCCACCGCCATGTGCAGATAGACCTCTTCGTCGGGTCGACCGGTGCGCAGCAGTTCGAGATAGTAGGCATCGGGGAAGTGGGTCTGATAGAAGGCGACACACTGCTCGGTCATCTGCCGGTTGCCCTTGAGCAGGAACTTGCCCACATCCCCCTCGCGGCCACCGGAGAGGACGATCACCCCCTTGGCATGCTCGGCGAGCCAGCTCTTGTCGATAACCGGACGCCCTTGCACATGGCCGCGCTGGTAACCGCGGGAAATAAGCAGGGTGATGTTCTGGTAGCCGTCGTTATCCATGGCGAGCAGGGTGAGACGGAACTGCTCGTCGCCGAGCTCATCGCTCTGCACCCAGAAGTCGGCACCGACGATGGGTTTGATCCCCTTGCCGTGGGCGGCGCCATAGAAGCGCACCAGACCACACATGTTCATCTGATCGGTCAGCGCCAGCGCCGGCATGTTGTTGGCCGCAGCCGCCCCGACGATGGGGTTGATCTTCTGCAGGCCATCGACCATTGAGAAGTCGGAGTGGACTCGCAGGTGGATAAAACGGGGGTCAGCCATCGTCATCTCCTCTCGCTGCTCAAACTAAATGGCATGGTCTACTCGATCCCCAGTGCGCGGCGCACCGGTTTGAAGCTCTTGCGATATTCGGGCAACGGGCCACGCTCGGCCAGAATGGCGAGGTGCTCGGCGGTCGGATAGCCCTTGTGGCGGGCAAAACCATACTCGGGATGGCGACTGTCCAGCTCGGTCATCTCCGCATCGCGGGTCACCTTGGCGAGGATAGAAGCGGCACTGATGGCGGCCACCAAGCTATCGCCCTTGACCACGGCGCGCGCGTCCATCGGCAATGCCGGGCAACGGTTGCCATCGATAAAGACCAGCTCGGGGGTGACCTTCAGTCCCGCCACGGCGCGCTGCATCGCCAGCATGGTGGCATGCAGGATGTTGAGTTCGTCGATCTCCTCTGGAGTGGCGCGACCGATGGCCCAGGCGAGCGCCTTCTCTTTGATCTCGTCAAACAGGGCGAGGCGCTTCTTCTCGGAGAGCTTCTTGGAGTCGTTGAGCCCCGCGATCGGATTGGCGGGATCGAGAATGACAGCAGCGGTGACCACGTCACCCACCAGGGGGCCACGGCCCACTTCGTCCACACCGGCAACCAGCTTGTCGTCAGGAATATCGATCATCATCTTGTAGCCTTGAATCAAAACAGGCCCCGTGGGGCCTGACAGGGGTCGACTGGCGCGGCATCACCGCTCGGAAAACGGATTAACGGGCTGCGCGGCGCAATCGACGGTCCGAAATAGCGTTATCTGCCGAGCAGATCCGCCACCGCATCGGCGGCCTGCGAGTCGGCATTGCAGCGGATCAGCTGGTGCAGCTCGGTGAAGGTGTTGACCAGCGCACTGTTGTCGTGCTCGAAGTACTTGCTCACCTCTTCCACCAGATTCTCCGGGGTGCACTCGTGCTGGATGAGTTCCGGCACCAGCATGCGACCGGCGAGCAGGTTGGGCAGAGAGACAAATTCGGTCTTTACCAGTCGCTGGGCCAGCCAATAGCTGAAGGGCTTGAGCTTGTAGCCCACCACCATCGGCTTTTTCACCAGCATGGCTTCGAGCGCCGCGGTGCCGGAGGCCAGCATCACCACGTCGGCGGCGATCATCGCCTCGCGCCCCTGCCCTTCCAGCAACACCATCTCGAGATCCGGTGCCACTTCAGCCTTGATGGCCATGAATTGCTCACGCCGTTTCTGGTTGACCAGCGGCACGATAAAACCGAGATCCGGATAGCGCACCGTCAGGTGTTTGCACGCTTCGAGAAACAGAGGGGACATAAAGCCCACTTCCGCCGTGCGGCTGCCCGGCAGTACCGCCAACCAGCGGCGGTTGGCATCGATACCCAGCTTGCGACGCACGGCAGCCTGATCCGGCACCAGCGGAATGTCATCCGCCATGGTGTGGCCAACAAAACGACAAGGGGCCTCGAAACGGTCGTAGAAAGCTTTCTCGAACGGCAGGAAGGCGAGCACCATGTCGGTAGCGGCCTTGATCTTGTGAATGCGGTTCTGGCGCCAGGCCCACACCGAGGGGCTGACATAGTGAACCGTCTTGATACCGGCGCGGCGCAGTTTCAGCTCCACTCCGATATTGAAATCCGGTGCATCCACGCCGATGAAGATATCGGGCGGATTGGCAATAAAGTGGTGCAGCAGTTCGCGACGAACCTTGAGGATGCGCGGCAGACGGCCCAGCACCTCGGTGATCCCCATGACGGAGAGCTCTTCCATCTCGAACAAGGCCTTGACGCCGAGGGCCTGCATCCGCGGCCCGGCGATCCCTTCGAACTGCGCATCCGGGTAGCGGGCTTGCAGCTCGCGCACCAGACCGGCAGCCAGAATGTCACCGGAGACCTCTCCGGCGACGATACCGATACGAACCGGATCAGGCACGGATGATCCCGCGCTCGTTATCTTTGAGGAAGTCCACATAGAGCTGGACGGCCGGTTCGGCTTGCGCCATCTCAATCAGCACAGGCAGCACCTCTTCGATGGTCTTGCCAGAGCGGAAGATCTCTTTGTAGGCACGCTTGACGGCAGAGATGGCCTCGGCGCTGAAACCGCGGCGACGCAGACCTTCGGAGTTGACCCCGAACGGTTTGGCGTAGTTGCCGGCGGCCATCACGTAAGGCGGCACGTCCTTGTTCAGGGCTGCGCAGCCACCGACGAAGGCGTGGGAACCGACGCGGCCGAACTGGTGAATGGCGGAGAGACCACCGAAGATCACGAAGTCACCGATCACCACGTGGCCCGCCAGGGTCGCGTTGTTGGCGAAGATGCAGTTGTCACCGATGATGCAGTCGTGGGCAACGTGAACGTTGACCATGAACAGGTTACCGCTGCCCACCTTGGTCAGGCTCTGATCCTGAATGGTGCCACGGTGGAAGGTGCAGTTCTCGCGAATGACGTTGTTGTCGCCGATCTCGAGGAAGGTGCGCTCACCGGCGTACTTCTTATCCTGGCAATCCTCACCGATGGAGGTGTGCTGGAAGATCTTGTTGCCGCGACCAATCTTGGTAGGGCCCTTGATCACCACATGGGAACCTACCCAGGTGTTGTCACCGATTTCCACCTCGGCGCCGATGACAGAAAAGGGGCCGATTTCAACCCCTTTACCGATCACGGCAGACTCATGGACGATGGCAGTATCGTGAATGATGGCAGTCTGGTCGATCACGTGTGTTAAACCTCGCGTTTGGCGCACATCAGCTCGGCGGTACAGACCACTTCACCGTCGACGGTGGCGACACCGGTGAACTTGGCAATACCGCGACGCTCTTTCAGGAACTCCACGTCCAGCACCAGTTGATCACCGGGGCCGACTGGGCGCTTGAAACGAGCGTTGTCGATTGAGGCAAAATAGTAGAGTTCGTTGGGAGACGGCTTGCCCACCATGGTAAAGGCCAGGATACCGGTGGCCTGTGCCATCGCTTCCAGGATCAGTACGCCCGGGAACACCGGCTTGGCCGGGAAGTGCCCCTGGAAGATCGGCTCGTTGAACGAGACGTTCTTGATGGCGCGCAGGGTTTTGCGCTCATCGCTGATCTCGTAGTCGTCTACACGATCCACCATCAGAAACGGATAACGGTGGGGCAGCAGATCCATGATTTCCTGGATACCCAGGCTCTTCTTTTCAGTAGTCAAAACAGTACCCTATACCAATCGTGATTATTCTTGATCCAGCTTCTTCTCAAGCTTGCTTAACCGCTTGTGCATCTCTTCGATACGCATCACCCGGGCGGCGGTCTTGCGCCACTCTTTATTGGTTTGCAGAGGGATGCCGGAAGAGTAGACACCGGGCTCGGTAATGGGTCGCATCACCATGGCCATACCGGTAACGGTGGCCTGGTCGCAGATCTCCATATGCCCGTTAAAGACGGAAGCGCCGCCAATGATACAGTATTTGCCGACCTTGAGACTACCTGCCATCACGGTGGAGCCCGCCACGGCGGTGCCGTAACCGATCTCCACGTTGTGGGCGATCTGGCACTGGTTGTCGATGATGACGTTGTCAGCGATGCGGGTATCTTCCAGCGCACCACGGTCAATGGTGGTACAGGCACCGATCTCGACCCGGTTGCCAATGGTCACACCGCCGAGCTGGGGGATCTTGATCCACTCGCCACGCTCGTTGGCGTAACCGAAACCATCGGCCCCGATCACTGTGCCGGATTGAACCAGACAGTCGGTACCCATGGTCACATTGTGATAGAGGGTGACGTTGGCCCACAGCCGGGAGCGGGCTCCCAGCCGGGTATTTTTGCCAACAAAACAGCCCGGGCCAATGCGTACATCGTCACCCAGCACGACGCCGGATTCGATCACTGCATTGGCGCCGATGGCCACTCTCTCGCCCAGTTGCACGTCAGCCGCGATAACGGCGCTCGGATGGATATCCGTGGCCGGCTGCGGGGTGGTGTCCAGCAGTTGGGCTACCCGGGCAAAGCCCACATAGGGGTCTTTGAGCACCAGGGCATTGGTGGGACAAAATGGCAGATCCGCTTCGGTAATGAGCACGGCGGTCGCCTTGCTCTGCTCCAGATAGTGCCGGTACTTCTTGTTGGACAGGAAGGTGATATCCCCCTCCCCGGCCTTTTCCAGTGTCGCTACCTTGCGGATTTCCAGGGTTCCGTCGCCATGGACCTGGGCCCCCAGTTGCTGGGCCAGCTGTGCGAGAGTGAATGCCATCAATTAGTTGCTCTTGCTTACCTGAGAAATAACCTGGCCGGAGATGTCCAGCTTGCTGGCGGCATACGGGGCGGCATTGCGCTCCAGCACCAGATCGTAACCATTGCTCTTGGCGATGGAATCGATGGCAGCCTGCACCTTGGTCAGGATCTTGTTGCGCTCTTCGGACTGACGGCGACCGTTGTCCTGCTCAAAGGCTTGACGCTTCTGGTTGAACTCCATCTGCAGCTTGGCCAGCTTCTCCTGGTTCTGCTTCTTCTGCTCGGCGCTCATGAAGGCTTCATCCTTGCGGAACTTCTCGACCAGCTTCTGGCCTTCCTGTTCCAGCTTCTGCAGCTCACGCATACGCGGCTCGAATTCACCTTTCAGCTTGGCTGCAACGGCTTCACGCTGGGGCAGCTTTTGGAAGACTTCGCCCATATCCACCACGGCGATCTTGGTCTCAGCGAAGGCAGAACCCATGCCGGCAGCCATCAGTGCAAAGCTCAAACCAGCTACTTTCAACGCTTTATTCACACTTACTCCTTGTTCCCTCATGGCGAGGGCTACCTGATTTACCCGATTATGCAAGCGGCGTTAGGACCGTCTTGTTACCTGGTGAGGCACGCATACCGCGCGTCCCATCATTGAAGACCCCCACCGCATGGGTGGGGGTGAAACTCTGCTTAGAAAGTACGACCGATGTTGAAGGAGAAGACTTCGGTGCGATCCCCTTCATATTTCTTGATCGGCTTGGCCAAGGCAAACACCAGCGGGCCCATCGGCGAGAGCCACTGCAGGGAGACACCGGCAGAGACCCGGATATTGCCCGGGCTGGAGTAGTCCTGGCTCAAGTAGTTGCAATCTGCCCCAGCGGCACAAGGGTAGGCACCATTGGCGAAATCGGTGCTCCAGACAGTTCCGGCATCGATAAAGGCGGTAGAACGGATCTGCGGACGATAGGTCTCGGAAACGAACGGGGTCGGGAAGACCAGTTCGAAAGAAGCCACAGCAAGCGCATTGCCGCCCACCGAGGTATCGGAACCTTCGTAATACCCAGTCTCAGTCGGAGCACTGGAGTTATTGTTCTTGTACTGCTTATAGATAGCCTTGGGACCAATAGTATTGCTCTTGAAGCCACGTACCGTATCGAAACCACCGGCATAGTAGTTTTCGAAGAACGGCAGCATGCTGCTATCGCCATAGCCGTTCCCATAGGAGACTCGTCCCTTGCCGATCATCACCCAACTGTGATCCGCATCGAGCGGGAAGTAGTGGGCATCTTCGGCGGAGAGTTTGTAATACTGCAGATCCATGCCAGGAATAGTGATTTTGCCGTTGACACGCTGACGGTCACCAGCGGTCGGGAACATCCCCTTGTTCAGGGTAGAACGAGTCCAACCAGCAGTAAGATCGACAGTTACGAACTCAACGCTATCCTCACCTTTTGCATAGAGATCCCAAAACTGATCCATCTGTACCGATTGACGGTTGTCGTTCCAAAGGTCGTAGCAGTAGGTATTGTCTGCTGATGGTTTGTTGTCGGCGATACACTCATTGAACTTGGATTCATTAAAGGTAGGACGGCTCAGCTTGGAGCTTTCAATACCGGTACTGAAGTCGAGACGGTTGAACTCGTTGACCGGGAAGCCGCTGGAGAGACGGAAACCGATGGTTTCGTTCTCGTAATCAACGATATCGGCATCATCGGCGCGGAACTGGTTGTAGTAGACCCGACCACCCAGGCTGACACCATCCACGGTGAAGTAGGGGTCGTTGTAGCTCAGGTCAACGTTCTTGGAGTAGTCGTTGGTGCTGGCGTTGATGGAGACCTTTTTACCGGTACCCATAAAGTTGTCCTGGGAGATCCCCGCCTGCAGGCTCAGACCCGATTCGGTACCGTAACCGATACCGGCGTTGATGGAGCCTGCTGGCTGCTCCTTGACCTTGAAGTCGAGGTCAACCAGGTCATCGTTACCCGGCACCCGCTTGGTGTCCACTTCGACGCTCTCGAAGTAGCCAAGGCGGTTGAGACGACTCTTGGACTGCTCGATGTTGTCGGAGGAGAGCCAGGTGCCCTCCATCTGGCGCATCTCGCGACGCAGTACCTGATCTTCGGTGGTGGCGTTACCGCTGAAGTTGATATTGCGCACATAGACACGGGGGCCCGGTTCAACGTTGACGATCAGCTCCACTTCCTTGGTCTTGTCATTGATCTGCGGGAAGGTGACTACTTTCGGATAGGCATAACCGTAACGACCGAGGAACTTGGAGAGCACCTCTTCGGTATGAGTCACCTGACTGGCGGAGTAGGTGCTGCCAGCAGCAATCGGGATCAATCCCTTCATCTCGCCACCGCGATCGATCAGGTCACCCTTGAGCTGGACGCCGGAGACCTTGTACTGATCCCCTTCCTTGATGTTGAGGGTGACGTAGACGCCCTTCTTGTCGGGGGTCATGGAGACCTGGGTAGACTCCTGCTGGAAGCGGATATAGCCGCGGTCCATGTAGTAGGAGCGCAGGGTCTCGATATCACCGGCCAGTTTCTGCTTCTGATAGCGTTGGTCGGCGGTGAAGTTCCACCAGGGCACTTCGTCGCGCAGAGAGAGTTGGGCAATCAGCTTCTCTTCAGGGAAGACGCTGTTGCCGACGATATTGATCTGCTGGATCTTGGCCGCTTCCCCTTCCACGAAGGTGAACTTGAGGTCGACTCGGTTGCGCGGCAACGGGGTGACGATGGCCTTGACCTTGGCTGAGTATTTACCCACGCCATAGTAGAAATCTTCCAGTCCCTTCTCGAGGGAGGTGAGCACGGTGCGATCCAGCGGATCGCCCACACGGATACCGGAGGACTCCAGACTCTGGGTCAGTTGCTCCTCTTTGATATCCTTGTTGCCGGCAAACTCGATACTGGAGATGGTCGGACGCTCCTTGACCATCACCTGCAGCACTTGACCGTCACGGTAAACCTTCACATCCTCGAAGTTACCCGAGGCATAGAGCTTTTTGATGGCGCTGGCCAGAGCCACGGAGTCGACGGTATCACCGACCCGGATCGGCAGGTTCAACAGTGCGGCACCCAGGGTCACCCGTTGCAGACCTTCGACCTGGATATCTTGCACCACAAAAGAGGCAGGGGCCGCCTGGGCCAGGAAACTGGCACCCAGCAGGCAACTCAACACCAATGCTTTTTTAACAGCCATTTTGTTCTTATGTGTCCTTGTTGATGCTCTGGCCTCAGAGGCGAGCGAAATCGTTAAACAGCGCAATGCCCATCAATAACATCAGAATGGCGGCGCCGATCCTGAAACCCACTTCCTGTATTTTCTCTGATACCGGCTTGCCGGTGACCGCTTCGATCAGGAAATAGACCAGATGGCCACCATCGAGCACCGGCAGGGGGAACAGATTGATAATTCCCAGGTTGACGCTGATCAGCGCCAGAAAACTCAAGAAATAGACCAGACCATAGTCGGCACTGCTGCCGGCGCCCTTGGCAATGGAGATGGGGCCGCTCAGGTTGTCCAGCGACACGATGCCAGCGACCAGCTTGCCAATCATGTCAAAGGTGAGCGTGATCAGGCTCCAGGTCTTGTCCGCGCCATGCCACAGCGCCTGCAAAGGCCCATACTGTAACAGAATTCGATATTCATCCGGTAATGGAACCAGTTGCGGCGATAGACCGACGAATCCTACCAGCTTGCCCTGCACCTTGCGGCTATCAGGGATCAGGGTCAGGTTGAGGTCACTGTTGTTGCGCTCAACCACCACTTGCAGGGGTTCGCCCGGAGCCTGCTGCACCAGTTCGACAAACTGGGCCCACGCGGTAATAGGCTGATCGCCGACCTGTTTGATACGGTCACCGACCTGCAGCCCCGCCTTTTCACTGGCACTCTTGGCCACCACGGCAGCCACGACTGGCAGCACTTTGCCACTCAGGGGGACGATCCCCAAGCTGCCGATGGGCGACTCTTTATCCGGATCAAAAGTCCAGCCGGTCAGCGACAAGGTTTTATCGGTGGCATAGCTGGTATTGGGTGCCTGCACTTTCAGGGTGACTGCATCATCACCCAGATGGCTGATAAGGGCGTAAGTGACGCTCTCCCAGTCACCGGTCTGCTCATCGCCGACCCCGACAATCTCCATCCCCGGCAGCACACCCGCCTCGGCCACGATGGATGCCGGACGCACTTCACCGATCACCGGCTTGACGCTCGGCACCCCGATGATAAACATCAGCCAGAGGGCAAACAGGGCAAAGACAAAGTTGGCCATGGGACCCGCGGCGACAATCGCCATTCGCGCCCAGACACTCTTGTGGTTGAAGGCATACTGCTCGTCACCGAGTTTGAGCTCATCGACCCGGCCATCGAGCATCTTGACGTAGCCACCGAGGGGGATCAGCGCCAGCACATATTCGGTGCCATCTTTACCCATCCTGCGCCAGATCGCCTTGCCAAAACCGATGGAGAAGCGCTCAACCTTGACGCCACAACGACGGGCCACCCAGAAGTGACCAAACTCGTGCACTGCGACCAGCAGGCCCAGCGCAACAACAAAGGCACCGATATTCCACAACACACCGCCCATCAGCCAAGCTCCTCAATCAAAGTGTGAGCACGGGCTCTTGCCGCACCGTCCAGGGCAAACAGATCATCGAGCGAGCCGACGGCGCTGCTCTCCAGCGCCAGCATCACTGCCTCGTTGATCCGGGCAATATCCATAAAACCGATGCGCCCGGCCAGGAAGGCGGCAACCGCCTCCTCGTTGGCTGCATTAAGCGCAGTAGTCGCCGCTTGTCCCTTCTGGCAGGCATTGATGGCCAGCGCCAGACAGGGGTAACGATCGTAATCAGGCCGGATAAAGCTGAACTCTCCGACACTGAAGAAATCCAAAGGTTCCACACTGGAGGGGATGCGATTGGGATAAGCCAGCGCATGGGCGATGGGGGTACACATATCCGGATTGCCAAGCTGAGCCAGCACGGAGCCATCCTTGTACTGCACCATGGAGTGGATCACCGACTGCGGGTGGATCACCACCTGGATCTGCTCGGGCGCCGCATTGAACAGCCAGCGCGCCTCGATGTACTCCAGCCCCTTGTTGATCATGGTGGCGGAGTCGACCGAAATCTTGGCCCCCATCGACCAGTTGGGATGAGCGATGGCCTGCGCCGGCGTCACCTTGGCCAGCTCGCTGATTTCGGTGTAACGGAACGGACCGCCAGAACCGGTCAGCAAAATCTTGCTGATCCCCGCCGCCGCCAGATCGCAAAAACCGGGCTGGCGCTGCACGGCGGTCGGCAGACACTGGAAGATGGCGTTGTGTTCGCTGTCGATGGGCAGCAGCTCGGCACCATGCTCGCGAACGGCCTCCATGAAGAAAGCACCGGACATCACCAGCGCCTCCTTGTTGGCCAGCAAAATACGCTTGCCGGCACGTACCGCGGCCATGGTCGGGGCCAGTCCGGCCGCCCCCACAATGGCGGCCATCACGCTATGGGCGTCGGGGTGAGCGGCAACCTCGCAAAGGGCTGCGGCACCAGACATGACCCGGGTCGCACTGCCGTGCGCTTTCAGACGGGCAGCCAGTTCACGGGCGGCATCCTCATCGACCATCACGGCAAAACGGGGGGAGAATTCGAGGCAGTCCCGCAACATGGCATCCACGTTGCGGGCGGCGGTCAACGCCAATACTTGCCAACTGCCCGGGTTATGGCGCAGCACTTTCAAGGTACTCTGACCGATGGAGCCGGAGGCTCCCAGAATAACCAGTGACTTGTGCATCAAAACTCCTGACTGAGTAGCAGATAACTGAGCAGAAACACCGGCAGGGCGGCGGTCAGGCTGTCGATCCGGTCGAGAATGCCGCCATGACCAGGCAGCAGAGTGCCGGAATCCTTGATGCCTGCTTCGCGCTTGAACATGCTCTCGGTCAGATCGCCGAGTACGGAGGCAAGCACCGCCAGCAGAGAGCAAAACAGCACGGTGATCATCTTGGCAGGAACAAATCCCATCGACCAGGTAACGCCGATGGCCAGCAGGCTGGCGGTAAAGAGGCCGCCACACATCCCTTCGATGGTTTTGCCCGGACTCACAGCCGGTGCCAGCTTGTGCTTACCGAACGCCTTGCCGAAAAAATACGCGCCAGAATCTGCCGCCCAGACCAGTCCCATCACGAATAACAGGATCCAAGCGCCCATCATGGGGTCATGGTAAAAGTTGTAACCACGGATGGCGACCAGCGACCAGAAGAAGGGAACCAGGGTCACCAGACCAAACAGCGACTTGAGCCAGATAGACTCTTTCCACAGCTTGGCGCTTTGGGGATAGCGCAGCACCAGCAGCAGACCCAGCAACCACCAGCTTACCGCGGTCCAGAGCACGCCCATCACGAGGGGGTGCAGGTGGGGCGTCCAGAGTTGCTCCACCGGCAGCCAAAAGAGGCTGGCACCGAGCAACAGACAAAATACGATGGGTAACCATTGTTGCGGAGCAGCAGAGACAAACCCACTCCATTCGCGACTGGCCAACAAAAACACCAGCGCTGCCAACAGGGCAAAAAATTTCAATGGCAGAAAGAAGAGCGCCCCCAACACCAGGGGGATCAACATCAAAGCAGTAATAATTCGTTGTTTTAGCAAAAGAAACCTCTCTCTTGGGAGCGGGGTTTAGCCGGTCTGCTGCTCGGCGATCAATTCCCGTATCTGTTCACCCGTGCAACCGAAGCGACGCTCGCGGGCAACGAAAGAGGCGACCGCCTCACTGAACTCGGCCTCGTTGAAATCGGGCCACAATACCGGGGTAAAATAGAGCTCGGCATAGGCGAGCTGCCATAACACAAAGTTGCTGATGCGATGATCGCCACCGGTGCGGATCAACAGGTCCACGGGTGGCAGATCGGCCATGCAAACCTCGCGGGTCAACATGGATTCATCAATGTCGTCAGCGGCCAGTTCACCGGCCGCCACTGCTTTAGCCAGCTTGCGGGCCGCCTGGGCGATATCCCACTGGCCGCCATAGTTGGCCGCAATGTTCAGGGTCAACCCCTTGTTATTGGCGGTCAAGGCTTCCGCCTTGGCGATTTTGGCCTGCAACCGCTCACTAAAGCGAGCAGTATCGCCAATCACCTTGAGCCGGATCCCGTTGTTGTGCAGTTTCTGCACCTCACGACCCAGCACTGTGATGAACAGTTCCATCAAGGCACTGACCTCCCCTTCCGGGCGGCGCCAGTTCTCGCTGGAGAATGCAAACAGGGTCAATGCCTCGATCTTGGCACGCGCAGCAAAGGTAACGGCCTCGCGCACTGACTTGACGCCCGCCTTGTGGCCATAAACCCGCATCTTGCCTCGGTTCTGGGCCCAGCGACCGTTACCATCCATGATGATGGCGACGTGACGGGGTAAAGACGAGTTGGCACAATCACCCAACGCAGCCAAAAGCGACATGTAATTCTCCCACAAAGACAAAAGCGCCGTGCAGGGGCACTACACGGCGCTCGTAATATACCTTTCAGACGGTTAGATTTCCATTAGCTCCTTCTCCTTTACGGCAAGGGCCTCATCGACCAGCTTGATGTAGGAGTCGGTCAGTTTCTGGATCTCTTCCTGGGCGCGACGGTCGTCGTCTTCGGAGATCTCTTTGTCCTTCAGCAGCGCTTTCAGATCAGCGTTGGCGTCACGACGGATGTTGCGCACGGCAACACGAGCGTTTTCCGCTTCGGCACGGACGATCTTGGTCAGGTCACGACGACGCTCTTCGGTCAGCGGCGGCAGCGGCACACGCAGGGTCTGGCCATTGCTGGACGGGTTCAGGCCCAGATCGGAGGTCAGGATCGCCTTCTCTACCGCCTGGATCATGGAGCGGTCAAAAATGGAGATGGAGAGGGTGCGAGCATCTTCTGCCACGACGTTGGCCAACTGTTTCAGCGGAGTGGCAGCACCGTAATACTCAACCTGGATGCCGTCGAGCAGGCTCGGGTGAGCGCGGCCGGTACGGATCTTGGACATTTGAGTCTTGAGCGCTTCTACGCTCTTGCCCATACGGTCCTTGGCGTCGTTTTTAATCTCGTTGATCACAGTGGTTTTCCTTTTGGCGAACGAGCCGCTACACGGCCCGTGTCTATCTTATTTACTGACGTGATGGATAGGATAAGAGCGCCAGGTGGCTCACTTTTATCTTATTTACCAACGTGGTGGATCAGAGTGCCTTCCGGTTCACCCATGACAACCCGGCGCAGGGCACCCGGTTTGTTCATGTTGAACACGCGGATCGGCAGATCATGGTCACGTGCCAGGGTAAAGGCAGCAAGATCCATCACCTTGAGCTCTTTTTCAAGAACTTCATCATAACTCAGTTCATGATACAGCACGGCATCCGGATTCTTGACCGGATCTTCGTTGTATACACCATCAACCTTGGTGGCTTTGAGCACCACGTCAGCTTCGATCTCGATCCCGCGCAGGCAAGCCGCAGAATCGGTAGTGAAGAAGGGGTTGCCGGTACCGGCAGAGAAGATAACGACTTTGCCAGCACGCAGCTGGCTGATTGCCTCGGCCCAGCTGTAGGAGTCGCAGACGCCTTGCAGGGAGATGGCAGACATCAGACGGGCATTCACATAAGCACGATGCAGGGCATCACGCATGGCCAGACCGTTCATCACGGTTGCCAGCATACCCATGTGGTCGCCCACCACGCGGTTCATGCCCGCTTTGGCAAGACCGGCACCACGGAACAGGTTGCCGCCACCGATGACCAGACCGACCTGAACACCCAACTCAACCAGTTCTTTGATCTCTTGGGCCATCCGCTCCAGCACCGCCGGATCAATGCCGAAACCCTCGGATCCTTGCAAGGCTTCACCACTCAACTTCAGAAGAACACGTCTGTATGCAGGTTTGGGATTGGTACTCATGTCACTGATTCCTGGTCATATAAAGACCGCGACATAAGTCGCGGTCTGGGGAAACGGAAAAACCGGTTCGATTAGGCCTTTTGAGCGGCCGCGATTTGGGCTGCAACTTCAGCAGCGAAATCGGTCTCTTGCTTCTCGATGCCTTCGCCCACTTCGAAACGGGTGAAGGAGACAACGTCAGCGCCTTCTTTCTTCAGCAGCTCGGCAACGGTCATGGAAGGATCTTTCACGAACGGTTGACCAGTCAGGGAAACCTCACCGGTGAACTTCTTCATGCGGCCTTCAACCATCTTCTCGGCGATCTCTTTCGGCTTGCCGGAGTTGATGGCGATGTCGATCTGGATTTCGCGCTCTTTGGCAACGACTTCAGCAGACACGTCTTCAGGCTTGACGAATTGCGGGCTGTTGGCAGCAACGTGCATGGCCAGATCTTTGGCCAGCTCGGCAGAACCACCGGTCAGCTTGGTGATAACACCAATGCGGGAACCGTGAACGTAGGTACCCAGGTTGTCACCTTCAACCAGCATCACGCGACGCAGGTTCATGTTCTCACCGATCTTGGCGATCAGGTTGGTGATGGTCAGCTCGACGGATTCGCCGTTACCGAAGTCAGCGGCTTTCAGCGCGTCAACGTCAGCAATTTTCTGGGTCGCAGCGATGTCAGCGATCTTCTGGCCCATTGCCATGAAGCTGGCATCTTTGGCGACGAAGTCGGTTTCGCTGTTCAGCTCGATCATGACGGCAACGTTGCCTTCGGTGCGAGCAAAGATAACGCCTTCAGCGGCGATACGGCCAGCTTTCTTGGCGGCTTTGGCCTGACCGGATTTGCGCATGTTCTCAATTGCCAGCTCGATATCACCAGCAGCTTCTTCCAGTGCTTTTTTGCAATCCATCATGCCAGCGGCAGTGCGCTCGCGCAGTTCTTTTACCAGGGCGGCAGTAACGTTAGCCATGTCCAGTATCCTCGGTCTTGAATTGACAAGAAACAGGGGCCACAAGGGCCCCTGCTAACCAATTACATCAGCTTGGTTAATAAGGGCTTTACAGTCCTTATCAATTACTCAGCTTCAACGAAGCCATCTTGTTCGGCTTGAACAACGATGTCCTGAGCGCGAGCTTCCAGTACGGTGTCAGCAGCAGCATTCAGGTACAGCTGTACGGCACGGATAGCGTCGTCGTTACCCGGGATGACATAGTCAACGCCGTCCGGGTTGGAGTTGGTATCAACGATGGAAACTACCGGGATACCCAGGTTATTGGCTTCTTTGATAGCGATATGCTCGTGGTCGGCATCGACAACGAACAGAACGTCAGGCAGGCCGCCCATGTTCTTGATACCACCCAGGCTCTTCTCCAGCTTTTCCATTTCGCGAGTACGCATCAGCGCCTCTTTCTTGGTCAGCTTGTCGAAGGTACCGTCCTGGCTCTGGGTTTCCAGATCTTTCAGGCGCTTGATAGACTGACGAACGGTTTTCCAGTTGGTCAGCATACCGCCCAGCCAGCGGTGGTTTACATAGAACTGGTCGCAACGCTCAGCGGCTTCTTTTACGGCTTCAGACGCGGCACGCTTGGTACCAACGAACAGTACCTTGCCTTTCTTGGCAGCTACGGAGCTGATGAAGTTCATGGCATCGTCAAACATCGGAACGGTTTTTTCCAGGTTGATGATGTGAACTTTGCTGCGTGCACCGAAGATGTAGGATTTCATTTTCGGGTTCCAGTAACGAGTCTGGTGACCGAAGTGAACGCCGGCTTGCAGCATGTCGCGCATAGAAACTTTAGCCATTTTATACCTCTGTATTGGGGTTAGGCCTCCACACATCCCATATAACCGACCCGTTAAGGCACCCCGGCATATGTGTCGATGTGTGTGTGTTGTTTAAGTAAGGGTGATGAAATCGGGACGCAAGTTCCCCATTCCGGCGCGCTTTATATCATAACTTTGTCCAGGACACCACCGGCCGACACCCTAAACAGGTGTAAATATGGATCCCGCCAGAGGATGCTGCGACGCCGATTTGACGTTGTGATGACAATCACACTGGAAGTACGCGGGGGTTGCGGATAAAATTTTGCCCTGATTGCAAACGCATCTATTTTTCATTACCTGTCCTGTCTGCCCTCGCAGGCCCAGCGGCAGGCCGCAAGAGAGATCCCATGTCCATTAAAATCAAGACACCGGAAGAGATTGAAAAGATGCGCGTTGCCGGCCAATTGGCCGCCGATGTGCTGGTCATGATTGCGCCCCATGTCAAAGCTGGCGTCACCACTGACGAACTGAACACCCTCTGCCACGACTATATTGTCGACGTACAACAGGCGGTTCCAGCTCCGCTCAACTACCACGGCTTCCCCAAATCCATCTGCACCTCGGTGAACGATGTGATCTGCCACGGTATCCCGAATCACAAGAAACTGCGCGATGGCGACATCATTAATCTGGATATCACCGTCATCAAGGATGGCTACCACGGCGATACCTCGGCCATGTTCATCGTGGGCGAGACCACCCCACTGCGCCGCCAGCTCTGCAAAGTTGCGCAAGAGAGCCTCTACGCCGCCATCAAGAAGGTGCGTCCGGGTGCCTGCATCACCGAGATTGGCGCTGTTATTCAGCCCATCGTCGAGAAGGCCGGTTTCTCCGTAGTGCGTGACTACTGCGGCCACGGCATCGGTGCCGAGTTCCACGAAGAGCCACAGATCCTCCACTATCGCAACAGCGGCAAGCTGGAGCTGAAAGCGGGCATGTGCTTCACCATCGAGCCGATGGTCAACAGCAAGAAGTATCACTGCAAGGTCAATCCGAAGGATGGCTGGACCGTGACCACCAAGGATGGCGGCGACTCCGCCCAGTGGGAACACACCCTGCTGGTGACCGATGATGGCTGCGAGGTGCTCACCCTGCGCCCCGATGACACTATCGACCGCTTCATCAAACACAGCTAACATCGAACCCCGGCCCTGAACTTCCAAAGCGCCGGGGTTTTTACTTCTGTTTCAGCCATTTGCCTGCCACTGTGTGTGAGATGCCATGGACGCCAGCCTGCTTTCCCCCCATTTGTTACCCGATGATCAGCTCACTCGCGACAACTGCAAAGAGTACCTGAGCCGCTTTCTCGGCTGGCTGCACGCCCGTTTTGATGCCGGCGACAACATCATCGAGCTGGTCGCCACCCGCTCCGAGTACATGGATCAGTTGCTCTGCCGGTTGTGGCAGAAGTTCGGCTTCGACAAGAGCGACCTAACCCTGATCGCGGTAGGCGGTTATGGCCGTGGCGAGCTGCACCCCCACTCCGACATCGACCTGCTGATCCTCTATGATGGCGATGAACTGGACGAGGTGTTGGGACTGCGCATCGGCGAGTTCATCACCTTGCTGTGGGATCTCAAGCTTGAGGTGGGTCAGGCGGTGCGCAACGTGGCGGAGTGCCTCGAGCAGGGGCGCGCTGATATCACGGTCGCAACCAACCTCATTGAGGCCCGCTACATCACAGGTCGCCTGGAGGGCTTCCGGCAACTGAAAGAGGCCACCGGCCCCCAGCACTTCTGGCCGAGCGAAGCCTTCTTTCGCGCCAAGCGCCAGGAGCAGGCGGAGCGCCATCAGCAGTTTCTCGGCACCGCCTACAAGCTGGAGCCAGATCTCAAGAGCAATCCGGGCGGCCTGCGGGATATTCAAACCCTCGCCTGGGTCGCCCGCCGCCACTTTGGCGCCACTACCTTGTTCGAGATGACCAGCCACGGCTTTCTCAACCGCGCCGAGTATCGCGAACTGCTCGACTGCCAGAATTTTCTTTGGAAGGTGCGTTTCGCCCTGCACATGGCCATCAACAAGGGAGATAACCGCCTGCTGTTCGATCGCCAGCGCACCGTAGCCCAAATGTTGGGGTTCGAGGGGGAAGGTAACACCCCGGTCGAGCAGATGATGAAACGCTTCTATCAGACGGTGCGGCGGGTCTCCGAACTCAACGAGATGCTACTGCAGCTGTTTGACGAGGCGATCCTCGGCAACACCGCCATGGATGTGCGCCGCCTCTCCGACGAGTTCCAGCTCCGTGGCCGCCTCATCGATGCAGTGGATGCGGAGCTGTTTAGCCGTGAACCGGCCGCTATCCTGCGCCTCTTCTATCAGATGGCCCAGCATCCCGAGATTGCGGGCATCCACTCGGCCACCTTGCGCCAACTGCGCGAGGCGCGCCGCAAACTCAACTGCTGGTTGCAGGACTTGCCTGACTGCCGTCGCCTCTTTATGGCGCTGCTGCGCCACCCCAACGGCATCGGCCTGCCGCTCACCCTGATGCACAAATACGGCATCCTCGCCGCCTATCTGCCGCAGTGGAACCTGATCGTCGGCCAGATGCAGTTCGATATGTTCCACGCCTACACGGTGGATGAGCACACCCACCGGCTGCTCAAGAACATTCACCAGTTCCCCAATCCGGCCAGTCGCCAGAGCCACCCGCTCTGCCACGAGGTCTTCACCCGGCTGCGCAAACCGGAGCTGCTCAGCATCGCGGCCCTGTTCCACGACATCGCCAAGGGGCGGCGCGGCGATCACTCGGAGCTCGGCGCCGTCGATGCGCTGGAGTTCTGCCAGCTGCACGGTCTGGATCGCTACGAGAGCCGACTGGTCGCCTGGCTGGTGCGCCACC
Organism: Aeromonas sp. S13(2024); assembly: GCF_041402405.1. Taxonomy (NCBI): domain Bacteria; kingdom Pseudomonadati; phylum Pseudomonadota; class Gammaproteobacteria; order Aeromonadales; family Aeromonadaceae; genus Aeromonas; species Aeromonas sp. S13(2024). The sequence goes on from NZ_JBGLRA010000004.1 coordinate 160,134, forward strand.
ATCTGCTGATGTCGGTCACCGCCCAGCGCCGCGATATCTACGATCCCGACGTGGTCACCGACTTTGCCCAGAAGGTGCGCGACGAGCAACATCTCGACCTGCTCTACTGCCTTACCGTGGCCGATATCTGCGCCACCAACGACACCCTGTGGAACGACTGGAAGGGCACCCTGCTGCGGGAGCTCTACTTCGCCACCCAGAAGGCGCTGCGCCAGGGGTTGGAGAACCCGCCCGATATGCGGCTGCGCATTCGCGAAAACCAGCGTCAGGCCAAGCAACTGCTGGCGCAACGGGATGTATCGGAAGAGTCGATCAATCAGCTCTGGGCCGATTTCAAGGCCGACTACTTCCTGCGCCACAGCCCGGAGCAGATCGCTTGGCACTGCCGCCACATCATCGAGCATGGCGACAATCCGGCACCGCTGGTGATCATCGGCAAACACCCGACCCGCGGCGGCAGCGAGGTGTTTATCTACTGCCGCGACACGCCGAATCTGTTTGCCACCGTGGCCTCGGCGCTGGATCAGAAGAACCTTAACATCCACGACGCCCAGATCATGAACTCGCGCAGCAACTATGTGCTCGATACCTTCGTGGTGCTGGAGCCGAGCGGCGAGCCCATCAGCCCCAACCGCACCGCCACCATCAAGAAAGCGCTGGAGAAGGCGCTGCAGGAGCCTGGCAAGCTGGTGCTGCGCAATAAGCCGCTGTCGCGGCGCCACCGCCAGTTCAGCGTACCGACCCGGGTAGTCTTCCTGCCTCATAAAGGGGAGAGCCGTCACACCCTTATGGAGCTGACTGCCCTCGATACCCCCGGCCTGCTGGCGCGGATCGGTGCCGTTTTCCAGCAGTGTGGACTGTCGCTGCATGCCGCCAAAATTGCCACTTTCGGTGAGAGGGTCGAGGACTTTTTCAGCCTGACCAGCCTCGATGGCGAGCCATTGACCGCCGAGCAGCAAAAACAGCTGGAAGAGCGACTGGTACACCAACTCAATCCCCAGCAGTCGGTACTGGATTAAGCGAAGAGTGATTCGAAAGAGGCTGGTTGTCGGGCGTTTTTTGCCATGCCAAACAACTGGTTGGCGCACACAGGATGAAGAAATGGCCGCTGGCCGGAAGAATTCCGGTCAACCCCTTAAAAACAGTCGGAAAAGTGTGATACAACAAACAGAATTTTTTAAAGGAAACCTGTCATGACCGAGTTGCAACAGATCATTGAAGCGGCCTTCGAGCGCCGCGACACCATTACTCCGGGCTCCGTGGATAGCGCCACCAAGTCCGCCATCCTGCAAGCCATCGACCTGCTGGACTCCGGCAAGGCACGGGTTGCCGAGAAGATCGCCGGTGAGTGGGTTGTCCATCAGTGGTTGAAGAAAGCGGTACTGCTCTACTTCCGCATCAACGACAACGGCATCATCAAGGGCGACGATGCCCAGTACTACGACAAGGTTCCCCTCAAGTTCTCCAACTATACCGCCGAGCAGTTCAAGGAAGCTGGTGTGCGCGTGGTGCCGCCGGCGACCGCCCGCAAAGGCTCCTTTATCGCCCCCAATACCGTGCTGATGCCCTCCTATGTCAACATCGGCGCCTTCGTTGACGAAGGTACCATGGTCGATACTTGGGCTACTGTCGGCTCTTGCGCCCAGATCGGTAAGAACGTCCACCTCTCCGGCGGCGTCGGCATCGGCGGCGTACTGGAACCGCTGCAGGCCAACCCGACCATCATCGAAGACAACTGCTTTATCGGCGCCCGCTCCGAAGTGGTTGAAGGGGTCATCGTCGAGGAAGGTTCCGTCATCTCCATGGGCGTCTTCATCGGCCAGTCCACCCGCATCTATGACCGTGAAACTGGCGAAATCCACTACGGCCGCGTACCGGCTGGCTCCGTGGTCGTCTCCGGCTCCCTGCCCTCCAAATGCGGCAAGTACAGCCTCTACGCGGCGGTGATCGTCAAGAAGGTCGATGCCAAGACTCGCGCCAAAGTCGGCATCAACGCTCTGCTGCGCTCCATCGACGAGTAATCAGCATAGCTGTGATGAAAAGGGCGCCTGATGGCGCCCTTTTGATTTTGGCGCCCTTGTCACAGGCAAGCCATGAGGCATCGGTTAAGATGGATGAGACAGGATCGTTTCAAACCGAGGAAGCCTGATGTACGAGAATCTCAAGAGCCTGGGGATCCAGGATCCCACCTCAGTGGACAGCTATACCCTGCGCCAGGAGGCCAACCACGACATCCTCAAGATCTACTTCAAGAAGCAGAAGGGCGAGTTCTTCGCCAAGAGTGTCAAATTCAAGTATCCCCGCCAGCGCAAGACCATGCTGGTCGACTCCGGTACCCATGAGTACAAGGATGTTACCGAGATCAACGCCAACCTCAAATATGTGGTGGATGAGCTGGATAACCTGACCCAGGGCGTCCATCAGCAGGCCGACCCGGACATCAAGCAGAAGATCCTGCGCGACCTGCGCCATCTGGAAAAAGTGGTGCAGAACAAGATCAGCGAAATCGAGCGGGATCTGGAGAAACTCTAATCCCCTCGACTCGACAAAAGAGCGCCCATATGGCGCTCTTTTTATTGGCTGATTACTGGATGACTTTATCTGGCTATAAGGTTGATCTGGTGATGGTGTGCGATAAGGCGAGCGAGGCACAACGCCGACAGAAGGTATCCCGTTACACATCGCATCTTGGGCAACGAGACTCCTGCCGAGCTCGACCTGCTGTGACTCGCACGATCCATAACCAGAAATAGCAAGAGGGAGGCTTTCGCCTCCCTCTTCAAGAACTCTGGTATTCAGGCAACAGAATTAGTTGCTCTTCATCCAGATGTCCATGTCGGTTTTCAGGTTGTCGGACTTGGTACCGAAGATGGCTTGAACGCCGGAACCAGCCACTACCACACCGGCAGCCCCCAGTTTCTTCAGACCAGCCTGGTCAACCTTGGCAACATCTTTCACACCAACACGCAGACGGGTGATGCAGGCATCCAGAGAAGCGATGTTCTCTTTACCACCGAAGGCGGCAACCAGAGCAGCAGACATCTCGTCTTTGCCTTGGCCAACGGCCTCTTCAGCAGTCTCGTCTTCACGACCTGGGGTTTTCAGGTTCATGGCACGGATAACGAAACTGAATACCACGTAGTAGATAGCAGCGTAAACCAGACCCAGACCAACCAGCAGCAGCATGTTGTCGGCACGCGGTGATTGCACCACGAAGTCGATGAAGCCGTTGGAGAAGGTGTGACCGTGTACGATACCCAGAGAGTTGGTCAGCACATAAGCCAGACCAGCCAGTACAGCGTGGATTGCGTACAGAACCGGAGCGATGAACAGGAAGGAGAATTCAATCGGCTCGGTGATACCGGTCAGGAAAGAGGTCAGGGCAGCAGAGGCCATGATACCAACGATCTTGGCGCGGTTTTCCGGCTTGGCAGCGTGAGCGATGGCGAACGCAGCAGCAGGCAGACCGAACATTTTGAACAGGTAGCCACCAGCCAGCTGACCGAAGCCGTTACCGGCAGCGCGGGACGCGTCATCAGCAGTCAGGAAGCAGGTCATGATACCGTGAACAGTTTCACCGGCACCGTTGACGCAGGTACCAGCCTGATAGAAGAACGGTACGTTCCAGATGTGGTGCAGACCGAACGGGATCAGGGAGCGCTCAACCACGCCGTAGATACCGAAGGCCAGTACCGGGTTCTGGTTGGCAGCCCAGTCAGAGAAGGCACCGATGGCGCCACCCACTGGCGGCCAAATCACGGACAGGATCACACCCAGACCGATGGAGAGGAAACCGGTGATGATGGGTACGGCACGTTTGCCCGCGAAGAAGCCCAAGTACTCTGGCAGCTGGATCTTGTAGAAACGGTTGAACGCCCAGGCAGCGATACCACCGGCCAGGATACCACCCAGCACGCCGGTTTCGATGGTTTCAACACCCATCACAGGTGCCATGACCTTCAGGGTTGCGACCATGATGCCGTAGCCAACGATGGCTGACAGACCGGATACACCGTCGTTATTGGTAAAGCCCAGAGCAACACCCACTGCGAACAGCAGGGCCATCTGGCCAAATACAGAACCACCGGCTTGCTCCATCAATTGGGAGACAATTTCCGGCATCCAGCTGAAGTGGGCAGCACCCACCCCCAGCAGAATACCTGCGACTGGCAAGACTGATACTGGCAGCATCAGCGCCTTACCAACCTTTTGCAGATTAGAGAAAGCATTTTTGAACATTGTGTGCGCTCCTGAATGGATTGTCGTCCCTGAACGATCTATCTGGATGAAATAAGCACTGATTCATTCAGATATCTTCGAGTCGGGCTTGTTTATTTTGACCATCAGAATATAACCCAGCGGGTCATAAATTGCTGCTTTCGAAGGCGGGGGAATATTGAATTTGGAGGGAAGATCACAACTTGTTTAGCGGCTAAAAAACGCATCTAATATAAGTTAATAATCCGCATTATCACTCTATTACAAAGACATATAAATAGCAGTTTCACTTTGTATTTTAATAATGCCGTTTACATCAAACAGCAACTCATTGTAACTAAATGTAACGGCGTGATTTTTATTTATTACAGTCTACCGATTAAAAAGGCCTCCAACAAGGGAGGCCTCAATAAATATATCTGACCAGCAAAGGGGCGTATTATTCTATTTTTGCGAGCGCTTGACCGCATCAATAAACACGCTTTTTGCCTTGGTTGAACCAGCCCGCTCGGCCTCGTTCACCAGCTTCATCGCCTTGTCGATATCCCCCGCCTTGACCGCTTTTTCGATCTGGCTCTGGTAGAAGGCTTCAGTTTCACTCAGCATAGCAGGAGCAGGTTTGGCTGCGACCGCAGCTGTTGCAGTTGTGGTAACGGCTGCGGTAGTCGCTATCGCGGCAACCTGCTGACCCTGGCTCATGGCCACCTTGTCGGCATATTCGGGTTTGAATACCGCTTCAAGGCCACTCCCACGGGCCATATCTTTGACTTTGATCTGCACCAAACCCCAAGGGGAGTGCGGGATCACCGGATCCTTGATATCAGGCTCAACGGTACCATTAGCGCGAGCAAACGCTTTTGATGGATGCAGGATTGTTGTGCTGCCTGAGAGCTTATCCGCGGGCGCATAAACGATCATGTATGTTTCGCTGGCCGGGTTGCCAGGCATGCTGCGATCAACAAAAACACGCCCTTCAATCCGGTCGTTATCGAGCAAGTGAGCAGGCTGATAGCTGAATACTGACTCACCCAGGACCCGAGTCACCTTGAACTCGGCATCCAGCATAATAACCTTGGGCACCATCACGGTTTTACTCACCTGTGATGCCAGGCTGATCGCCAGATTGCCGGTGTTGGTCGGCAAGCGATAAGCCGCAAAGTAACTCATCCCCTCATCAAACTGAAAAGTGGGTTGCTTGCCATCAATGGCCAGCAAGGTCTCACCTTCAGGCAAGGGGGCATAACTGAAATCTTTAAACGCCACACAGCAGCTTGAGGCTTTGGCCAACGCTTGCTTGGCTTGATCTGCATCGCTCAAGATCGAGCCATGTTCTTGCAGAGGAACAACCATGTTTCCGGCACAACCGGTTAATAGCGCAGTGATTACGGCTGCAATAGACATCTTTACCCGTTTCATTTTTCTTATCTCCATAATCCGGTGGCCGTGATCCGGCGAAACAAAACTGCCCCCATAAGGGGGCAGTCACTAACTTAACTTAAACTTTTGCTTACCACCAAGCTTCTGCTTGAACACCAAATTGGTAGGTGTCTTTGGAGGTATTGCCTTCGAAGACTTTCTTGTCTTCGTCGTTAGCCAGATAGGAGGCGAACACACGGATTTCCGGACGGGCCCAGAAGCTGGAACCAGCAGACCAGGCTTGAGCCAGGGTCAACTTGTAGCCGGCATCTTTGTCTTCGCTGCCATTGGTGGACTTGTTGTTGTCCTTGAAGTAACCGCCTTCAAAGATGGTCTTGTTGAAGTCATCCCACTTGTACATCGGGCGAACAACAACAGACATGGTTTCCCACTTGTCGTTGCCGTCCCACATTTCGTTGCCTACACCGTAAACCAGCTGGTGACCCATCTCCCAGGAGTTGCCCATCGGAACAACGCCCCAGTTGATGATACGGAAACCATCGGCACCGTCTTTGGCTTCAGCGCCGTACCAGGAACCATCGCCATAGAAAGCCATGGTCTTGGAGTAACCTTCGGTACCGTATTGCAGCACGGTTTTGTTGAAACCACCGAGGATGCCTGCGGTCAGTTCAGCAGTCAGCATGACGCCATCTTGCGGATCTTTCTTCAGTGCTTTCTGATCATTGGTTTCATTTACCAGAGCGTAATCCACGCCCAGTTCCAGAGAGGCATCGGTCCACAGCGGGATGCCGGCATAACGCAGATCCAGAGTATTTACGTTCAGATCTTCGTTCTTCACGTAGTTTGGAGCTGCACTGGTACCGGTATTGGTGTACTCGCCGAACACGTCTTTTGCGCTACGGTCGTTACGTACCCATGCGAAAGAGACTTTACCCGGACCAGCCTGGATGCCTTCGATACCAGCACCAGCACCGGAGATGTTCCAGTAGTAGAAGTCGGAGATGTGGATGTCATGGCGTTGATAGTAACGCTTACCAGCCCACAGGGTTGCTTCAGGAGCAAAATTCAGCAAGCCTTTGGCTTGTACGTTGAACTGACGCAGCGCGAAGTCAGAATCACCATTGCACTGCTTGGCATCGAAGTTACAAACAGTACCGGTACCTTCCCAGTCGTTTGAACCGTTGGAAGCCATGGCAAACATGGAATCAACATAGAAAGTCTTGCCATCTTTGTTGAATACTTCCTGACCCAGTTGCACTTCACCGTAGGTATCATTTTCGTTACCCAGACGGCCAACTTTATTGACGTTGTATTTAACCATGTCGCCGTCGCCGGAAACACCGACACCGGAACGGAAGTAACCGTGGAAATCTACGGCAAAGGCGGCTTGGGAAGCCAGGGCGGCAGTAACAGCTGCTGCAATCGGGAGCCACTTCATTTTCATTGTCATATTCCTTATTTCCCGCAGTGAGGAGTGTGATCCTGAATATTCAACTTCTTATCACCATGTAATCCTGTTGGTGATAACCGAGGTTGATTATAGGGAGCGTATTTCACGACAAATATGAAGCGACTCACAAAATGGCGACAAATCGCTCGGTAAACGATCGCCACAACACCAGTCAGCAAAAAACCGACCAGAGAAGCAATAGTAAACCAATAAAATCACAAAACAAGCAATTACGACAAACCTGAAAGCGTTACCAGCAATTAATTCGCGACTGAACCAAAGTCGTTATTTTACGATCGAATGACAAAAACATGACTGAGATCGCTTTCAAGATTGAACTTTTATTTGGATGACGGGTCTGCGGTACGCTTGAAACCATTCCGCCGATAGAATGCCAAAAGGGGAAAATATCCCTCCACCACTATCGACAATAAGAGTGGGAAATATGCTTGCTGAGTGAGATGACATTTGTGCAAATAACAATCCCCTGCCGGTTAAGGAGCAGGGGATTGATATGGCTCTATTTCAGAGAATATTCAGGGCTGAATATCCCACTTTTTCAGCCAGCTGAGTGCCACCTGTTCGGGTTCATCGTGCACGGTAGCATCTAGCTCCAGCGGGGGAATCACTCGCGTGGCGCCCAGCTCTTGCAGCAATCCGTCCAGCCGACGGCCCGCGCCACAAAAATGGTCATAGCTGCTGTCGCCCATGGCAATCAGGGCATACCGCAGCCCCTTGAGCCAGGGCGCCTTGTCAGCCAGCTCGCTGGCAAAGGGTTGCAGATTGGGAGGAATGTCCCCCTGCCCTGTGGTGGCACTGACCAGCAATAAAAAACGGCCGGGGTCGATGTCCACCAGCCGTGCTTCTTCGTGCAGGGTACAGTGATGCCCCTTGCGTTCCAGCTCATCTGCCAAGGTCTCGGCCACCAGCATGGCTGCGCCGTAGACAGTTCCTACCACGATATCGATCTGCGCCATTCTCCTCTCCCTGTTTGAGTCACTCTTTTGAGCAACTCTATCAGCAAGCTGGCGTCAGATGCCACCGGTTCAGGGCTGAGGATCAGGCGCTTAGTAGTCGCTCTCGCTGGCGGGCCAGCCCAGCTCGCCAAACAGGCGCAACACATCCTGACCGAGCGGCGCCTGGATCCGCATCGGCACTTTGAGCACCGGATGGGTAAAGCTCAGGGTGCGGGCCACCAGCAGCAGCCGTTCGCAGCCAAAGTGCTCGCGAAAGAAACGGTTGTGACGACCATCCCCATGGGTGGTATCTCCGACGATGGGGTGGAACAGGTGATCCATATGACGGCGCAGCTGATGCTTGCGGCCGGTCTTCGGGAACAATCTGACCAGACTGTAACGACTGGTGGGGTGCTTTTTGGAGACCGCGTGGGGCAGCTCGACCTGATGCAGGCGCCGGAAGGTGGTGACGGCATCCTGCGCCGGACGATCCGGGTTGCTCATGGCATCGGCAATCTTGTCCAGCTGCTCCTTGAGGGGGTAGTCGATCACCCCCTGCTCGGGCGCCCAACCGCGCACCAATGCCAGATACTCCTTGTGCACCTGACGCTGGGTAAAGGCTTCGGTGAGTGCGCGGGCAATCACCGGATCGAGCGCAAACAGCAGCACACCGGAGGTGGGTCGGTCGAGGCGATGCACCGGATAAACATGGCGACCGCCGATGAGATCCCGGGTCATCTGCATGGCAAAACGGGTCTCGCCCTTGTCGAGCCAACTGCGATGCACCAGCAGACCGGACGGCTTGTTGACCGCCACCAGCCATTCATCCTGATAGAGCAGGGTCAGCTTCAGGTCACTCTCTTCTCGGGTTTGATCTGGCATCATTGTTCGATCACTTTGCCGGAAAGCAGCAGGTCGAAGCGGGCGATCAGGCGCAGCAGCGCTTCTGCCTCGGCCAGATCCTCTTTGTAGACTTCGCTGGCCATGGGATAGAGGGAGACGCTGGTGGGCAACGGCGCCTGCAACATCACCAGCTGCTCCATGCGCGGGATCAGCACGAACTGCAGCCACTGATCAAAGCTCAGGGTATCGACACAAAAAGGCAGGGTGCTTGCCAGGGCTTCGTCACCGGGATGGTCAGCTTGCCAGCGCTCAAGGCGCTGCAACTCGGCGGTGAGTTCCCCCAACAGGCCAGCTACCAGCAAATATTGATTCATCTCGCTCTCTTCCTCATCACCACAGATTGATCCGCTGATCCGACAGGGCCAGCCAGGATGCCGGTACATTCGGTCGCGCAGCACCGGCGATTCAGTCGGCTCATCGACATACACGGCAGCCAGCGCGGCCTGCCGCCGTTAAAAAAGGGCGTTACTATACACCTCCCCCCGCATGGCTGCCATGTTGATATCTGCCGCAGCGCACGTCTGCTGCCACTGGCTATCCTCGGCAAGGGCCTTATAATCGGCCCGCATCACCATTAGCCGGATCTCACCATGTCTGCGACGCCTACTGCCATCAATACCTTGACCGAATTTCTGACTCAGGCTGGCACCCAGTTCCAGCTGTTTGACATGGGCCGCCAGGTGCGGCCACTGGCAAGCGATACCTTTGTGCGCATCGAACAGCAGCAAGAGCCCTATCCCTGGCCGCTGCAACAGCACGCCTGGCTCGGTGTGCACTTCTTCCAGCCGAGCGAGTCTCGCCACTACCTCTGGTTCCTCAAGTTTGCCCTCGATGAGCGCGGCCTGCTGATGTCAAATGGCCCCAAGCTGTTCATGGATCAGGTGGTGGAGACCCTGGGCTACAAGCTCACCGGCGATCTGGATGAAGAGAAAGCCCAGCGCTTGGCCGACAATCCCTACACCTTCCGCCCGGCGGAGGCTAAAATGGCCAGTCTGCATGCCAAGCTGGCGCGACAACTGGAGCAGGCCCCTTCTGCCTATTACGATGCCCTCTGCCACTATCTGGCCGCCCCCAACGACACCGGTTGGCAGACGCTGGGGCTGCAGGGCTTTGCCGACCTTGCGGAGCGGCTGCATGATGAGCGCAATCTGGCGCTGATCTGCAAGGCGCTGCCCAAACTGCCGCAAGAGCCGCTCTACGCTCTCTGCCAGAGCCTTGAAAACGCCCCGCTGCCGCCGGCAGTACAAGGCGCCCTGCTCGAGCGGATCGGCAAGGAGCAGGAGTGCGCCGCCCCCACCCCTGAGACCCTGGCCTACCTCTGCCGCGCCATGGCCTCCTGCCCCGGCAGCACTTTGCGCACCAACAAGCTGCTGACCCTGCTGCAAACCCAGCCAAGCCCGGCGCTGCTGCTCGCCATTGCGGGCCGGCTCTGGCCCGATCTGAAAGATGCCAATCTGCTCAGCCACTATCTGGAACAGCTGGCACTGCAACCGACCCAGTTCTTCAATCAGGTTTTTGCCGAGTTGGTCACTTTACCGGCCCTGCGCAATGATATGCTGGCCAGACTGCGTGACCCCAACCGCAGCGATGCTCTGGGCAAGGCCATCGGCCGTCTGTTTGCCTCGGCCTGATCCCTCGCCTCCCCCTCACGCCACGAGGCAACACGGCGGGAAATAGAAAAGGAGATCGGGAGTGCCGAGCAGGACTCCCGGTTATCGACATCACGATAAGGAAGCCCGCCTATGGGAGAGATGCTCGGAATTTTGTTGCTGATTGCCGTAGCCGGCCTGTTCTGGCTGCAACGCCAACAGGCAGAAGTGGCCTGGCAATATATGCGCCGCTACTGCCAGCACCATGATCTGCAACTGCTGTCACTGGCTCGCCATCGGCGGGAGCTGGCACGCAATCCCCTGCGGCTGCTGACCCACTATCAGTTTGAATTCTCCAGCGATGGCGAGAGCCACTATCAGGGCACCCTCAAGATGCAGGGGCTGCACGTCGTGGGCGTTGATCTGCCACCCCATCGCATCCCCTCTGCCTGATCCCCAATCTCGTCTCTGCGCCCAATGGCTGTGCCTGTCTATAATCTCAGGGATTAAACAAAGGGAGAGACGAGATGGAACCCCTTGTCCACGATCTGCCAGCCCTGTTTGCCCAGCTCGGGATGGCCAACGACGAGCTGAGCCTGCACCGCTTTGTGCACGACCATCACCTCGACAATGAGACCCTGCTGCCGGAAGCCGGTTTCTGGAACGCCGCCCAGGCCAGCTTTCTGCGCGATGCCCTGTGGAACGACTCCGACTGGTGCGAGGCGATCGACCAGCTCGATGTGATGTTGCGCCAGCCCCGCTAAGCCGCCCGCCCCTTTCCTCCCCTGCTGGCTTTGGTTAAGATCCCGCCCCGATATCGATCCCCCCTTCTCACCAAGAGCATGCTTATGTCCGCCCACGAGATCATCCGAATTGCCAACGAGCTGGCAGCCAAGGGCCTGACCCCCACCACTGCCATGATCAAGGCCCGCCTAACCCAGCCTGTGCCGATGGCCGAGCTGCTGAAAGTGCTGAGCCAGTGGAAGCAGCAACCCGTCGCGACCGCCGAGAGCGAGCTCCTGCCAGAGGCTGTGCCTCAGCCAGTGCCGGCGCTCACCTTGCAGCAACTCGCCGAACAGCTCGCGCGCATCGAACAGAAGGTGGATCGCCTGACCGACCTGCTCCTCCAGCAGGGGCAAGGCTGAACCATGTATATCGTCGAACTCTGCTTTGAGTGTTACCGCGATACCTCCCTTGGCGACGCCGAGCGGGCCATCGTCAACTACCTCGACATGCTGCGTTATCAGGGCCAGATCCTCGGGCGGGAGTTCCCCACCAGCATGCACGAGGGCTATTTCGTCAGTCGGGTGGTCTGCCCGGAGCAGGATAGCCTGCACCCCGACAACCAGAGCGAGCAGGTCAAACTGGCCGAACAGCAGCTCAATCAGGCCGGGCTGCTGGCGCCGAAACTCCAGCTGCAGGGGGCGGATCTGCTCTCCGACAGCACAGATCCTTGCGGCCAGCAGGGCGAGCGGCCGAGCTGGATGATGCTCTACACCAGCTTCTTGCATACCTGCTCGCCGCTGCGCTGTGGTGACCACTTCGCCCCCATTCCGCTCTACCAACTGCCCGCAGTCGCCAACGGCGATCAGAAGCAGATCATCAAGTGGCAGGAGGATTGGGAGGCATGCGATCAGCTGCAGATGAACGGCTCCATCGCCGAACATGCGACGCTGCACGAAATCGGCGAAGTGGGCAGCCGCCTCTACCGGCGCGGCAGCGATCTGGCCAAACGGTTGGAAGTGCTGAGCGGCATCCCCACCTACTACTACCTCTACCGGGTGGGCGGGTTGAGCGCTGCCAAGGAGAAGGCGCGCCCCTGCCCCAGCTGTGGCGGTGAGTGGGCGTTGGCAGAGCCACTGCACGAGATCTTCGACTTCAAGTGCGACAGCTGCCGCCTGGTCTCCAACCTCTCCTGGGATTTCAAGGATTAAGCGCGTTCCCTGTACTCGATGCCATAAAAAAGAGCCTTGCCGCATGGCAAGGCTCTTTTCGTTCCGATGAGTAACCTTGGCTCGAACAGGTGCTATTGCGGCAACGTCTCAAGCCGTTCCAGAAACGCCGGTAAGGAGGGCGCCAACGTCAGACGGCGGCCGGAATCGAGCCACTCCAGCCACACCTGACCACTCTCGTTATCCAGCGAGATGAGCGTCATCTCGTTGCGGGTGGTGGCAATAAAGATGGAGGGGGTTCGTTTTAACTTGCGCAGCATCAGCAGGTGGCCGATGAGGTTCTCCCTGAGCAGGTCGAGATCCGCGTCGTTCCACGGCAAGATCAGTTCAAGGCGCAGCCCCTTGAAGAGGCAGGGGATAGGGCGACTGAACCAGTGGCCAAACAGGGCAATGGCGCTGGGATGAATTGTCAGCTCAAGGGCATCGGCCATGGCTGTAAAGTCGGCGGGCTCGGAGCGATGGTGAGGGCGCCAGGCCACCCGACCATCGGCGGGCTCACCAAGCTGGCAGGGGGAACGCCAGTCCGCCTCCCACTCGCACAGGGGCAGGCCTCGTCTGGCCTCGCCATCCCGTTGCCAGCGGGCAAAAAAGTGCTCTAGGGCAGACAAAACTTGATCCGACATCGAAAATCCCCACAATTGCTGGCAAAGTCCGCTATTGCACCACCAAACCCGGTAACAGACAAGGTTGCCAGCCGACCTTGCGACCCGGGAAACAGAACCCGGGATACAGAGAGGCCAACGCCCAAGCCAAGCGGCTGCAACCATCCGGCCCTGCAATGGCCCGTTTCATTCCACTCATCATGAGCACATTACGTGAGCAACCCTGTGAGCAAACAAGATAGATACGCCGGAGCCAGCGCCCTGACCGGCCTGAGCCTGGGCCAGCAATCCGATTACATCAGCCAGTACACCCCCTCCCTGCTGCAGCCGGTTCCCCGCAGCCTGAACCGGGATGATCTCCAGCTGGGCGATGACCTGCCCTTCACCGGTTGCGATGTCTGGACCCTCTATGAGCTCTCCTGGCTCAACGCCAAGGGCAAACCGATGGTGGCGGTGGGTGAAGTGACCATTCCTGCCACCAGTGCGAACCTGATCGAATCCAAATCCTTCAAGCTCTACCTCAACTCCTTCAACCAGACCCGTTGCGACTCTATCGAGGCAGTCGCCGCCATGCTGACCAAGGATCTGAGTGCCTGTGCGGGCGAGACCGTCAAAGTGACCCTGTTCCCCCTCGACAAGGCGCCGCACCAGATTGCCCAGCTGCCCGGCGAGTGCATCGACGAGCAGGATATCGAGGTAGACAATTACGAGTTTGATGCGTCCCTGCTGCAAGGTGCAGCCGGTAGCGAACAGGTAGAAGAGACCCTGCACAGCCACCTGCTCAAATCCAACTGTCTGGTGACCAGCCAGCCCGACTGGGGCTCTGTGGTGATCCGCTACAAGGGGCCGAAACTCGATCGGGAGAAGCTGCTGCGCTATCTCATCTCGTTTCGCCAGCACAACGAGTTCCACGAGCAGTGCATCGAGCGGATCTTTATCGACCTCAAGCACTATTGTCAGCCTGAGCAGTTGACCGTCTATGCCCGCTATACCCGCCGCGGCGGCCTCGACATCAACCCGTTCCGCTCCGATTTCGAAGCCGTGCCCGCCAACCTGCGTCTGATCCGCCAATAAAGTCGAGTTGCGACAGAGAGGGCAGTCGCACTGCCCTCCATGACTGGCAAAAAAGGTTTCAATCGATGCTTTACGCAGCAGGGATAAGGGTGCTGGATAATAAAATCCAGACGAAGCCCACTTGCCGGCCACCAGCAAACCACAGTAAACGCTGGACTCGCAGGGGGGGGCTTGGATAACATGCCAACACCTCTGCGCCGTCCTTAATCCAATGAATCAACTGTTTTTTCTGGCCATGATGATGTCCTCCCTGTCAGCTCCGAATCTGGATCTGGACAAGGAGCAACTCTCTATCGATCTGCAACAAGCGCAATCGATGGTACTGACCGATCCTGCCAGATGCGTCCAGATCACCACCGCCTTCCTGACGCGCGCAGCCAATAATCCCCAGCAAATCATCAGCAATCGCCAGGAGTTCGGTTATCGCGAACCAATCCTGAGTTACAGCACGGCAGCCCAGACCATAGGCGCCCATCTGCTCAAAGGGGAGTGTCTGCTGCAACTGGGCCAATATCAGGCCACCCAGCAAGCGCTCGACAAGGCGATGGCGCTGGCAGACAAAGAGCGGCAACCGGAACTCAAGGCCCACGGCCTCTATCTCAAGATCCGCAGTCAGGCCCTCAAACCGGATAACCAGAGCACCAGCCGCGCCCTGATGGATCAACTGGACGAGCAGCTGGCCGTCCCCACGCTCAAGCAGAGCCAGCTCCAGATTTATGGCCGCCTGCAACGCACCAGCTACGACATCGAGAACCAGCACTTCGATGATGCCAAGGCCCACTTGGCAGATGCGCGGATCTGGGCCGCCAAGACCCCCAATCCCCTCGCCAGTGCCTGGGTCAGCGCCATCAGCGGCGATCTTTATCGCGCGCTGCAGCAGCCGCAACTGGCGCTGGGGGAATATATCGATGCCCAGCAACAGGCCAAAAGCCTCAATGACCCGCTCTTTCTCGGCCTGCTGTCGAACCAGATAGTCAAACTCTACCAGCAGGAGCAGGAGCCACAGAAAGCGCTGCAGTATGCCAATGAGGCAGCCAACTACTTCCACTCCATCGGCAACCCCTCCTTGCTGTGTGACTCCCTGATGGTGCTGGCGCGACTCAACCGCGAGCAGGGCGACCTCAATATGGCGCTGGTCTACTTCTTCAATGCGCTGGATCTGCTCGATGAGGGGAGTAACCGACCGCAAGCCTCCCTGCTCAAATACGAAATCGGCAAGACCTACCTGCAAAGCGGCAACCTCTCGCTGGCCAGCAACTACCTCAATGCGGCCCGTCAGTCCCACGAGCTGAGCGATGCCAAAGAGCCGCTGATCGATACCCTGCTGCTGCTCGGCGAGCTCTATCTGAAGAAGCAGGAGGCCGCCATCGCCATTCTGCAGTTGGAGAACGCCCGCGCGCTGGCCAATCAGCTCGGTGATACCCGCCGTCAGTACGAGGTATTCCGCCTGTTGTCGCTTGCCTACGAGCAGAAGGGGTATCTGCGTCAGGCTCTCGACAGCTACAAGCGCTTCCACCGTCTTGGCGAGGAAGTGCGCCAGCAGGAGCAGGCTATGGAGCAGGCGGCGATCCGTGACAACTATGTCCAGGTCGAGCGGGTGCAACATATCAAGGAGCTGGAGCAGCGGCTTAACAACAGCCAGCATCAGCAGGAGCGCTATCTCTGGTCGAGCATCACCACCAGCCTGCTGCTGGCGCTCTTTATCTACCTCTTCTTCACCCTCTGGCTCAAGCTGCGTACTGCCCGCCTGCAACTGAAACGGACCAATGAGGCCCTGCTGATCGAGCCACGCTCGGGGCTAGCCAACTGGCAGCGACTGATGAACCGCTGGCCGCGGGAGATGGCAAAGCGCCAGCTGAAATCGGATCGCTGGTACCTCAGCGAACAGCCCTCCAGCGAGTTCGATGACAAGCTGCACTATCTGCTGTTCCGGGTGCCTTTCCTGGTCAACACGCTGGAGCGCCACGGCTATCAGGCCAGCAGAGAAATCGAGCAGGCCTTTGGTGCCTATATGGACACCCTGACCCCACAAGATGGCCGTATCTATGACTTGCGTGAAGGACACATGCTCTATGTGGTGCCACAACGCCACGTCACCAACCTGCATCAACTGGCGGGAGACCTGCTGACCGCCATCGCCGCCTTCCCTTGCAACTATCCGCTGGATCGCCAGATCAGCCTCGGGATTGTCAGTCACCCCTTCCTGCCGAAAGCGGCGACCGCGCTCGATCACAATGGCCTGTTTGACCTCTGCTATCTCGCCCTGTCGGGAGCCATTCAGCTCAGTGAAAAATGCCAACAAAACGCCTGGTTGGAGCTCGCGGCGATCGATTGCCAACAAGCGGCATTTTTTAATGGAGATGTGTGGCAATGCGGCCTGATGGCAATTGACAAGGGACTGGTAAAAGTCAATTCTTCTCATGAAAAGCAATGGGTTAATTGGCCCAGCCTTGCAAGGAAGCCGGCAGCCGATAACCACCAGGAAATAATGTAGATAACAGGCGAGGATCGAAACCAAGTTCGACCACTGTTGCTATCCAACACCAAAAACAATAATGACAACAGGGCGACCTGATAATGAATGACATCGCTGCCGTAGCAGGACAATTGGCAAGACTCAGGGAATCCCTTCAGCAGAAACAGCTGGAACTCGACGGCGTACTGTCGTTTTCCGATGCAGAGCGTGCCCGTGGTATTCAGTTTATCAACAAGTTGATGCTCTCCTGCCGTGGCTTCGACCGCGAGCTGGACAATCGCTTCGCCAAGCTCAAGCAGAAACTGGATAACAATCCCGCATTTACCGCGCTAGACGAGGATCTGCTGGCCATTGAAAAACTGCTGCAGCAGCACAGCAATGCGCTGGAAGAGTCGATCACCCTGACCCAGACCGCCATCGAACTTGGTTCCAAACAGCTGAAAAACATCAAGGGCTTCCCGGAAGAGACCCGCAAGTCCCTCAAGGAATTTCTGGCAAGTCCCGCCGGTTACGGCATTGCCGATCACCAGAAGAAGGTGATCAAGCTGCTGGAGTTCTACCAGCAGGCGATCAAGATCCAGCTGCTGCCAAGCCAACCCCTGTTGGCACCGTCAGGTGCAACTCAACAAGAAAGCGATACTGCCAGCAACGATGGCCAGCCCGATGTCGACCCGTTTGATCTCAAGGATCACGCCCGTATCGCCGATGAGCTGCAGCGGCTTATCACCGAACTCGACTTTGCCGGCGCCATCGGCGAGAGCCTGAGCGACATTCGCCGTCAGCTGCTGATCGGGATCAACCCTGCCCTGCTGGCGGAAACCTGCCTGCAGGTGATCGAGCTCATCATCGAAGGCACCCGTGAGGAGCGTAAAGCCTCCCGCGCCTTCCTCAGCTCCCTCAACGAGAGCCTGTCCGCGGTACATGTCGGCTTTACCGAATCCCTCGATGAGGGGCGTGCGCTGCAAAACGAAACCCGAGAGACCCGTGAGGCGCTGGTCAACGAGTTGCAGGCGATCGATCACTCCCTAGCCAGCCATAACTCCATCGATGCGCTCAAGCGCGCCATCTCCGGCCATATGGGCGCCATCAACCTGCTGCTGCAAGAGCGTGACAGCACGGCGGCGCGAGAGCGTCACCTGCTCACCCGCCTCTCCACCATGGAGTCCAAGCTGCGCTTGATGAAGGAGGAGACCGCCGAGTACAAGAAGCGGCTGACCATTCAAAAACACAAGCTGTTCCTCGACAGCCTGACCCAGGTACACAACCGGGCCGCTCTCGATGAACGGCTGGAGCAGGAGTACAAACGTTGGCTTCGTTACCGCACTCCGCTCTGCATGGCGATCATCGACATCGATCACTTCAAGAATATCAATGACAACTACGGCCATATGGCGGGTGACAAGGCGCTGAAAGTAGTCGCCAAAGCGCTGCAGAGCGCGCTGCGTGACACCGACTTCATCGCCCGTTTTGGTGGAGAAGAGTTCGTGGTGTTGCTGCCCAACATCAACCCGGACAAGTTCCAGAAGCCGCTGGAGACCCTGCGCCAGACCATCAAGAGCATCCCGTTCCGTTTTCGCGATGCCAAGGTGGAGATCACCATCTCCATCGGCGCAACCCTGTTCAAGGATGGGGACAACCCGTCAGATGTGTTCGAGCGGGCGGACAAGGCGCTCTACCACTCCAAGCACACAGGTCGGGATCAAGTGACACTGGCCTGACAAGCGGCTAAAAAAACAGCGAACAGTCGTCGCCCTATTTCCCTCTACCCTCTGTTACCACTACTATCGATCTCAGGGGATGCAACATAGCGTCCCCTTTTCTCCCCAGGGAAAAACACAACGATAACAAGTGAGTAAAGGGGAACCTATGATTACGCACATCAATCCCGTTGGCAGCATGGATTTGCTGTCACAGCTTGAGGTGGATCGCCTCAAGCAGACTGCCTCCAGCGATATCTATCAACTATTTCGCAACTGCTCGCTGGCAGTGCTCAATTCCGGCAGCCATACCGACAGCTCCAAGGAGATCCTGGAGCGCTTCAAATCGTTCGATATTCATGTGATCCGGCGCGAGCGCGGGGTCAAACTGGAACTGTTCAATGCCCCCGAGCACGCCTTTGTCGATGGCGAGATCATTCGCGGCATTCAGGAGCACCTCTTCTCTGTGCTGCGCGACATTCTCTATGTCTCCAATCAGCTCGAGTCCAACCGCCAGGTCAATCTGACCAACTCCACTCATATCTCCAACGTGGTGTTCGCCATTCTGCGCAACGCCAAGGTGATCCTGCCCGGCGCCGATCCCAACCTGATCGTCTGCTGGGGTGGCCACTCCATCAACGAGATCGAATACCAGTACACCCGCGCCGTGGGCAGCGAACTGGGCTTGCGTGAGCTGAACATCTGTACCGGCTGTGGCCCTGGCGCCATGGAGGGCCCGATGAAGGGGGCCGCCGTCGGCCATGCCAAACAGCGGGTAAGAAACGGCCGCTACATCGGCCTGACCGAACCCTCCATCATCGCGGCCGAACCGCCCAACCCCATCGTCAACGAGCTGGTGATCCTGCCGGATATCGAGAAACGGCTGGAAGCCTTCGTGCGCCTCGGCCATGGCATCATCATCTTCCCGGGCGGGGTCGGCACCGCCGAAGAGCTGCTCTATCTGCTCGGCATCATGATGCATCCGGCCAACGAGCGGCAGCCGATGCCCATCATCCTGACCGGCCCGAAAGAGAGTGCCGACTACTTCCGTGCCATCGACGACTTCATCAAGGCGACCCTCGGTGAACCTGCGACCAAACTCTACCGGATCATTGTCGGCGATGCGCCGGAAGTGGCCCGGGTGATGAAGGAGGCGATGCCGAAAATCCGCGAATATCGCAAATCAGTCGGCGATGCCTACTCTTTCAACTGGTCCCTCAAGATTGAGCCGGAGTTCCAGCTCCCCTTCGAGCCGGATCACGCCAGCATGGCCAGTCTGGATCTGCACCGCAACCAGCCGCCCCAGTTGCTGGCCGCCAACCTGCGTCGTGCCTTCTCCGGCATCGTCGCCGGCAACGTCAAGGAAGGGGGCATTCGCGCCATCGAGAAGAAGGGCCCCTTCAAGCTGCACGGCGACAAGGAGCTGATGCACCTGATGGACAAGCTGCTGGAGAGCTTCGTCAAACAGCAGCGGATGAAGCTGCCGGGCAGCCAGTATGTGCCCTGCTACGAAATCGTCCGCTAGGGTACAGATACATCATCGACAGAGGGGCGCATCGGCGCCCCTCTTTATTGGCGCTATGCCTTCCCGACCGCCATCAATCACCCATAAGGCGAGCGGTTTGTTACAATGGGGCGTCCCGACCGCCAAGAGTGCCCCATGTCAACTATCCGGCCACACCTGCTCATCATCGATGCCCTCAATCTCATTCGCCGTCTGCACGCGGTACAGGCCCAGCAGGCACTGACCCCTGCCCAGGCGCTGGTTGCAACCCGCGCCAACCTTATCAATACCTGCCGCAAGCTGCTGGCCAATAGCGAGCCGACCCATGTCATTGCCGTGTTTGATGGCGAGGTGCATAGCTGGCGCAAGGAGGTCTATCCGGCCTACAAGGAAGGGCGAACTCCCATGCCCCCCGAACTGCGTGAAGGGCTGGCGACCCTGCAGGATGCCTTTTGGGAGTGCGGGGTCGATGCCCTGCTCTCCGAGACCGATGAAGCAGATGACCTTATCGCCACTCTCGCCTGCGGCATCGCCAGCCATGGCCATCAGGCGACCATCATCTCCACCGACAAGGGCTTCTGCCAACTGATCTGCCCGCAGATCCGGGTGCGCGACTACTTCAACAAGCGCTGGCTGGATGCGGCCTTCGTCCAGCAGCAATATGGGGTAGCCCCTGCTCAG
This sequence comes from Aeromonas sp. S13(2024), assembly GCF_041402405.1. Taxonomy (NCBI): domain Bacteria; kingdom Pseudomonadati; phylum Pseudomonadota; class Gammaproteobacteria; order Aeromonadales; family Aeromonadaceae; genus Aeromonas; species Aeromonas sp. S13(2024). The sequence continues at coordinate 180,613 of NZ_JBGLRA010000004.1, forward strand.
CTGGTCGACTTCTGGGCCCTGACCGGTATCAGCGGTTCCAATATCAAGGGGGTTCCGGGGATTGGCCCCAAGACCGCCACCCAGCTGTTGCAGAAATATGGCAATCTGGCAGCCATGCTCGAGACCTGCCAGCAAGAGGACGCCGCCAAGCCACTGATCAAGCTGCGCCAACATCAGGATGAGGCCCTGCTGGCCCAGCGGCTGGTGCGCTTGCAGCGGGATATTCCGCTGGGATTCAACCTGCGGGACATCCGCTACCCGCCCCAGCCAGACTAAAGTGCCGAACAAAAATGCAGGCAAGGGCGTGAACCATGACGAGACTCACCCTCGCTGTTGATAAAAGTGAGTAGAATGTAAAGGAATGTGGTTGGTTTGCTGAGTAAATGCTATAAAGCAGCCCCATCCTCCCCTATACCCTGGAAGTGGAACCCTCTCATGTCCAAAAGAAAAATTACCGTGATCCCCGGCGACGGCATCGGCCCCAGCATCATTGAATCAGCCATCCAGATCCTGACCCACGCAGGCTGTGACTTTGAGTACGAATACGCTGATGCGGGTCTGGTTGCCCTCGAGAAGCATGGCGAGCTGCTGCCCCAGGCTACCCTGGATCTGATTGAGAAGAACAAGGTGAGCCTGAAAGGGCCATTGACCACGCCGGTCGGCGGCGGTTTTACCTCCATCAACGTCTCCCTGCGCAAGAAGTTCAACCTCTACGCCAACGTGCGCCCGGTCATCTCCTTCAAGGGCACCAGAAGCCGTTACGACAACATCGACATCATCACAGTGCGCGAAAACACCGAAGGGATGTACTCGGGTGCAGGTCAGAAGCGCAGCGATGACAACAAGAGTGCCGAGGCGATGAGCATCATCACCCGCGAAGGGGCCGAGCGCATCGTCAAGTTTGCCTTCGAGCTGGCTCGTCAGGAAGGGCGCAAGAAGGTCACCATCATCCACAAGGCGAACATCCTCAAATCGACCTCCGGCCTGTTCCTCGAAGTGGCCCGTGAAATCGCCAGCCACTACCCGGATATCCAGAGCGAAGAGATGATCGTCGATGCCGCCTGCATGAACCTGGTGATGTACCCGGAGCGTTTCGATGTCATGGTCACCACCAACCTGTTCGGCGACATCCTCTCTGATCTTTGCGCCGGTCTGGTTGGCGGCCTTGGCATGGCGCCCGGCGCCAACATCGGCGATGGCGCGGCCATCTTCGAAGCGGTCCACGGCTCTGCCCCCGACATTGCAGGCAAGAACATTGCCAACCCGACCTCGGTGATCCTCGCCTCCATTCAGATGCTGGAGTACCTCGGCATGCAGGATAAGGCAGAGCGGATCCGCGAGGCGGTACGAGCCACCATCGAATCCGGTGATCGGGTCACCCGCGATCTGGGCGGCACGGCTTCCACCAGCGAATTCACCCAGGCTATCATCGATCGCCTGTGAGTTAATTCATTGATTTTAAAAGGGAGCTTCTGCTCCCTTTTTTATATTTCCGAATCCTTTGCCACTCCCCGAACAGCAACTATGTTCAATAGAGAAGAAGAACAGGGAGTGTTTTTCATGAAGGGATACGGGTGCTATCTGGTTTCGGGTCTGATGCTGGTGTGTGGTACTGCCAGTGCTTTCGAGCAGGATCAACAGACCCAAACCGCCAAACTGCCACAGCAGGAAAAACGGACTGCCACCGAGGTATGGCGCTCGAGCCTGAATACCAACGACCTGCTCAAGGCCCCCAAACCCCTGTCGTTTGGTATTGAAGTCTCCACCGACAACTTTGGTAATCAAAAGATCACCTCCTACCCGCAGCTCAATCTGACCCCGGAAAAGAGCGTCAGTCTGTCGGTCGAACGCTTCAGACCCAAGGTCAAGTTCAAGGCTGGCGGAATGAACACCGCCCTCAGGCTGAGAGGAGACGGGATAAAGATGCAATTCAATCCGGTCGACAAAACCATCCCGCTGCAGATAGAGATCAAGGTGACCGATGACGAATCCTCCCTTCGCCTCGATTACCGTTTCTGATATTTTCCGGCAGCCGAATAGCAAAAGGCCGACAGGTTTCCCTGTCGGCCTTGGTATTTATCGTACGGGCAGAACAGCTACATCACGCCTTGGGCTCGAGTTTGGAGACCCAGTACTTGTTGTAAACATGCACGGTGATCTCTTCTCGATCGTGATAGAGCTGCTTGGCCTGGATCACGAACGCGTTGTCGATCTCCTTGAGCATCTCGCGCAGCACTTCGATATTGTGTACCGACTCGGCATAACGCTTCTTCATCGGCAACTTGAGGTTGAACATCGCCTCCTGGCAGTCCCCCTCACGGAACCAGTCCGCAATCATGTGAACGACCCGAGCCGGTTTATCGACCATGTCGCACACCAGCCAGTAGGTGTTCTTCTTGCTCGGACGCCAGACGAAACCGTCATCCCGGATATGCTTGACCTGACCGGTATCCATCAGGGATTGGGCCATCATGCCGTTGTCGACCGCCGTCACCATCATGCCACGACGCACCAGCTGATAGGTCCAGCCACCCGGACAGGCTCCCAGATCCACCGCCTTCATGCCGGAGCAGAGACGCACATCCCACTCTTCCCGTGGTACAAACACGTAAAACGCCTCCTCCAGCTTGAGGCTGGAGCGGCTAGGTGCATCGGCCGGGAAGCGCAGGCGCGGGATCCCCATGTGGAATCCGGAGTTGTTGAACGAATAGGAGTAGCCCAGCAACACGTGATCATTGGCCATAAAGAAGGCGTGGAACACCGGACGGTTTGGCGTCTCCTTCTTGGTCAGGATCTCGTTGCTGCGCAGCGCCTGACGAAGCGGCACGGTGAACTTGCGGCAGAAGGCCGACAGCTCTTTCGCTTCGTTGGTATCCGCGGTTTCGACCCGCAGATCGCCGCAAATGGTGTAGTCACTCACCGCCTCAAGGATGGGGGAGATCCTGTCCGCGACATCCAGATCCTTCAGCTCATGGGTGACCACCAGCATCTGGCGGATGAAGATGAGCTCCCGGAACGGCAGCTTGCGAGCCAGCAGGTCCGCCTGCTCCTCGTCATACAGTTCGAAGATCACATAACCGCTGTCGTCCTTGACCCGGGCGAAACCGTAGCACTGCATGTTACCGGCACGCTCGGTGATCTCTGCAGCCGCCTCTTTCTCAAAACCGGGGCGGCAATAAAGCAGCAGATTATTCATTTTTTCCTCCAAGACGACAGCCAGCCCAGCAGAGGGCCGCCCATCCCAACATAAAACAGAGGCCACCGGCCGGAGTAATCAACCCCAGCCCCTTGCTGCCAAGCAGCACCATGGCGTAAATACTGCCGGAGAATCCGATGATCCCCAGCACAAAAGCGGTGCCAGCCAGGTGGATCACCCTGCTGCGCACACCACACCAGCCCAGAACCAGCAGGGCCAATGCGTGAAAAAACTGATATTGCACGGCGGTATTGAATGCCGCCAGACGCTCGGGCGTAATGCCGGTCGCCGCCAATCCATGGGCGCCATAAGCCCCCAGCATGGTGGCCGTCAACCCGAAGAGACCAGCCAGTATCAGCCAATGTCGATGGATCTGCATCCTCACTCTCCCTCTCTCATCACGGCTGGCAATCAAACCAACCCTCTCGTGCTATCCATGTCGAGCCACAAAATGGCTGATGGCCGCCGCTGCATGCTGCATATTCTCCTGCTCACTCACGCCACTGGCTTTACGCGGTTTGAAACCATGATCACCATCGGTCAACCAATGGACCGATACGGCGGGTGAGAAGGGGAAATCGGCCAGTTCGGCGCGACTACCGAAGGTATCGCGCTCCCCCTGCAACAGCAGGGTTGGTACTGCAATATGCTTGAGTACCTCGCCTCGCCAGCTGTCGGGCTTGGCCGGAGGGTGGAAAGGATACCCGAGAATGAGCAATCCTGCAGCATTCATCTCACCCTCGCCTTCGCTATAGAGTTCCGCCGCCATCCGCCCGCCCATCGACTTGCCCGCCAGAAACAGCCGTGGATGGGCAAACTCGCGGATCATGTCGCGCCAATGGGCGAGCAGTACAGGTGCTCTGTCCGGCGGGCGGCGCTTGCCATCCTGTGCACGCTTTGTCATGTAGGGAAAGTTGAAGCGCACCACTTCGATGTCGGGGCCAGCCAGCAGACGTGACAACTCGGTAAGAAAGGCATGATCCATCCCCGCGCCTGCCCCGTGGGCCAGCAAAATGCGAACGGGGGCATCAATTGCCCCCTCGCGGATCACCTCACGCATCGGCGAGCCTTGCCCTGCGACGCGCCTCTTCCTGCTCCACCAGCTCCAGCATCCAGTCGCGGAAGGCCACGATCTTGCCCTGATCCGACTGTTGTTCCTGGCACACCAGATAGAAAGCATTTTTGCTCACCAGCACCTGCTCGAACGGGCAGATAAGGCGGCCGGCCTCAATCTCGGGTTGTGCCAGCACGCTGTGGCCAAGCGCCACCCCCTGGCCGTGGATCGCCGCCTGGATCACCATGGTGGAGTGGCTGAAGATGGGCCCCTGATTGACGTTGGGTGCATCGATATCGAGCTGGCGGAACCAGGCCTTCCAGTCGCGGCGGGAGGTATCGTGCAGCAGGGTATGAAGAGTCAAATCTTGCGGCGTACGCAGTGGCTTGGGCCCGGTCAGCAGCAAGGGGGAGCAGACCGGGATCAGGTATTCGGTATGCAGCTTGTCCGAGCGCAGACCCGGCCAGTTGCCGCGCCCGTAATAGATAGCCACATCCACATCATCGGTAAGCGACCCTTCGTCGAGATCGACCGCCTTGATCCGCACGTCGATATCGGGGTGGCGCTCGCTGAACTTGACCAACCGCGGCACCAGCCACTGGATGGCGAAACTCGGCTGCAAACTGACAGTCAACGCCCCCTTGGCACTGCGGGCCAGCAGCTTGTCGGTCGCCTCTGAGATGGAGGCAAAGATGTCCTTGATATCCAGGAAATAACCCTGCCCCTCTTCGGTCAGCAACAAGGAGCGGTTTTTGCGGCGGAACAGCTTGATGCCAAGATACTCCTCCAGCGCCTTGATCTGGTGACTGATGGCAGCCTGAGTCACAAACAACTCTTCTGCTGCGCGGGTAAAGCTTAAGTGACGAGCCGCAGCTTCAAACGCCTTGAGGGCATTGAGCGGGGGTAAACGACGAGACATGACACCAGCCGACGATGAGTTTTTCTAATGGGGCGCATTATAATTTGTCGGTTGCGGGTCGACCAGTGAATAAACATAATTCGCCCAGCAATCAGTCGTCATATGGCTCACATTTTCTACTACGTGTTGGTTTACATGTGTTTTTAGTGAGTCTTTCGACTGCGATTGTGGTGTTGTGTTTCTTCCTCTGCGGGAAGAGGGGCTCAAATCTCACCGGTTTGACCCAGTCTGTCATCTGAATGTGTTTGGCGCCTCCAGCTGGATGGCGCCTTTTTTCATCCCTTCTATACCTTGAACTGCCCCACCAGCTGCTGCTGTTTATCCGCCAGCGCAGAGAGCTCGCGACCATTTTCGGCGGAGGTCGCCGCCTCGGCCCGGATGGTGTGGCTCACATCACGAATGTTGCTGACGTTGCGGTTGATCTCGTCCGCCACCCGGCTCTGCTCCTGCGCCGCCCGGGCAATCTGCTCGTTCATCTGATGGATGGTGGAGACCGACTGGATAATCTGCTCCAGCACCTGCACCGAGAGATCCACCTTGGCGAGCGTCTCGTCAGCCTGTTCGTGACCATCGCGGATCGCCTTGACCACGGCGCCGGTACCGGATTGCAGTTGGCTGATCAGGGTCTGGATCTCGACGATGGCATTCTGGGTGCGACCCGCCAGATTGCGCACCTCATCGGCCACCACGGCAAAGCCACGGCCCTGCTCACCAGCCCGCGCCGCTTCAATAGCCGCATTCAGCGCCAGCAAGTTGGTTTGCTCGGCAATCCCCTGGATCACGATGAGGATGTCATTGATGTTGTCGCTGTTGGCGGAGAGTCGCTCCACCACCGGCTGGGCATCGTTGATGATGGTCATCAGCTTGCGCATCGCCTCCTGGGTGTCGGCAACGACATATTTGCCCTCTTGCGCCGCGGCATCAGTGGTGTTGGCGGCTGCCACCGCCGAGCCGGCATTACCGGAGACCTGCAACGCCGTGGCGCTCAGCTCTTCAAATGCCGTTGCCACCAGATCGATCTCCTGATACTGGGCCTGCATGCCGCTGCTGGTGCGCTCGGCCACCTGCGCGGCTCGCTCGGCACTGTTGCGCGTACCGGAGACGGTATCAATCACCTGACTGATGGTGGATTGCAACTTGTTGAGGAAGCTGTTGAACCACTTGGCCAGTTCGCCGATCTCGTCTTGCCGCTGGATCTCGATACGCTGGGTCAAATCCCCCTCACCACTGGCGATATCCTTGAGGCGGGCAACCACGGCGCGGATGGGCGCCACAATCTGGCGCGCCATCAACCAGATAAAACTCAGGGCCACCAGCGAGATCAGCACCCCGATCGACAGTTGCGAGACCACGCTGCGATTGGCCTCACTGGCCAGCTCATCTTGCAGTTGCTGGGCCGAGGCCAGTACTACGGCCCGTGGCAATTCAATGTAGATGCCCCATTTACGGTCGGTGCCACGCATGGATACCGGGACAAAAGTCTGCAACAGGGAGCCATCGCTGCTCCAGCGAGTCAGCTCCTGACCCTGACTGAGCCAGCCTTTCAGCTCGCTGGCCAGCCCCTGATACTTCTGATCCAGCCCGCGTCCCATGGTCACATCGAACTCATCGGCTCCCGCCACGCGCCCCTCGTGACTGACCAGCAAGATTCTGCCCTTGCCCTCATAGAGCTCCTTGTCCATGATACTGACCAGACTCTGCAAGGTGGCCAGCGAGATATCGACCCCGACCATCCCCAGCAAGGTCTCCTGCTCCAGCAGCGGGACTGTCACCGAGGTCATCAATATCTGTTTATCGCCCACATCGTCCAGATAGGGCTCCAGCAGGCAGAGGGCACGTGTGCGAATGCTGCAGCGATACCACTCGTTTTCGATGCCACCAGCCTCGGTCGGGCTCTCATCGGCCAGTACATCCTCATTCTGCACTTCCGGCTCTATCTTGCCGTTGTCGTAGGCCCAGTAACTGGAAAAGCGCCCCTTGTCGTTGGAACCCAGCGCCGTTGAGCCCTGATAGTTGCTGTCTTCCCCATCCAGCTGGTCAGGCTCGAACACCGCATAGACACCAAGCAGATTGGTCGATGAGGCAACGGCATCGTGCAGTTGCTGATTGACGGCGCTGCGCAGCGCCTCCGAATGGACAAAGTTCTCGGCCGCATTCTTGCGCTGGAACAACACGCTCTCCGCCAGCAAACTGGCGCGGAAATAGGCCTCATCGAGATAGCTGGTCACCTTGGCCGCCTGCTCCGAGCCCATCGCCTTCATCCAGTTCTCGGCAGACTGCTGCGCCTCATGCATGGTGGCTTGGCGCACCTGCTGTTGCATCTTGTTCGCGTTGTAAATCGAAGAGGCAACCAGAGCGGCGGCTGTCACCAACAGACAGCAACCGGCGATCAGGGTAATCCGACCCTGGACAGAAAGAGCGCTCATGCCAATATTCCTACGTCATACAGATATGGATAGATTATCGACTTTATAAACAAAAACTTAACTCTCTCACAGCAAATCCAGCGAGAGTTGATTAACTTCACCCTCTTTTGGCAAACCCACCACCAAGCCCAGCAGGCGAACCGAACGCCCTTGCGCCCGCTGTAGCCCCTCTTTGAGCAGGGGAACGAACAAGGCTGGCTGATAGCCACCCTGACTGCGATAGACGGTAGTCTGGTGGAAATCGGCAAACTTGAGTTTAATCCCCTGCCCCATCACCTGCTCGGCAGGGCACGCCAGCTGAAATCGCCGCTCAAGCTCCGGCAACAGTTGCTGCAATACCGTCAGGCAGGCGGCTTCGTCACAAACATCGCTCGCCAGGGTGGTCTCCACCCCGATGGTTTTGCGGAGCCGGTGCGCCTGCACCGGCTGTTCATCCAGCCCCCAGATCCGGGTCGTCAACATCTCCCCCAGCTTGCCAAAACGGCTGCACAGCTCTTGTGCCGACAAGGCCCGCGCATCCTCACAGGTGTAAAGCCCCTGCGCCTCCAGCCGCTCGGCAGTCTTGCGCCCCACCCCGGGCAGTTTTCCGAGGGGCAACAGGCAGACAAATTCGGCCACTTCGTCGGGACGAATGACAAACAGACCATCGGGTTTGCGCTGCTCCGAGGCGAGCTTGGCGAGAAACTTGTTGGGGGCCACTCCGGCCGAGGCGGTCAATCCCAGTTCGGTGACGATGGCTTGCCGGATCTCTTGCGCCATCAGGGTGGCGCTGCCGCCACAACAGCGGCTGTGGGTCACGTCGAGGTAAGCCTCGTCCAGCGACAGTGGTTCAACCTGATCGGTATAGCGGAGGAAAATGCCTCTGAGCTGACGGGAGATATCCTTGTACACCGCCATTCGCCCAGGGATCAGTACCAACGGCGGGCAGAGTTTTTTCGCCAGGGCGCTCGGCATGGCGGAGCGCACCCCGAACCGGCGCGCCACATAGTTGCAGGTCGAGATGACGCCGCGCCGCTCGGAGGCCCCACCGATGGCGAGCGGCACCTCCCGCAACGCCGGATTGTCCCGCATCTCCACCGCGGCAAAAAAGCAGTCCATGTCGATATGGATGATCTTGCGCATACCACTGTATAAATAAACAGACATGGCACCATCTTACCCCAAGGATAATCGCAGCTCTATCTCTCTCGTTGCGGCTAAAATAGTAGACTCCAAGGAGACCTTTACTACCACAATGACAAGGAGCGTTCGGGATGAAATATCTTTGGTTGGGACTCTGTTTGCTGCCGTTGACCGGCATCGGCAAGAACAACCCGACGGCAGAGTGCCGCTGGCTGTACGACCGGATTGAGATACTGGAACAGGCTATCAAGAAAGGGGACAAGCTCGGCACAGAGCAAGAATTGGCACGCTGGAAAACTGAGTACAACAAAAAACAGTGCTCACAGTACGACTACTGAGCCGGACAAGATGGCGTGACCGACAACGGCAGATAACAAACGGGCCCCGATCAAGATGACCGGGGCCCATTTTTCAAAGCATGACCAGCTGGATTCTGCAGCAGAGTACGCTCAAGGCAGCACCATAGGGCCAGCGACAGTGGCCGCCACCTCATCCCCACGCAGCACCCGGACCAGTTCAAGGGCAAACTCGATGGCACTGCCCGGCCCCTGACTGGTGATAAGGCGATGAGCCTCATCCCTGACGACCCGCTCATGTGACAGCTGCGATGTCGGCAGTCGGGACTGAAAGCCGGGATGACAGGTGACGATGGCACCATCCAGCAGCGCGTGATGTTGCAACACCACCACAGGGGCGGCGCAGATGGCAGCGCGCCAGCGGCCAAGAGCGGCCTGCTCTTTGAGCAGATCGATGGCCAGCGGGGTATCGCGGATCACTTCGCTGCCGGGCAGACCACCGGGTACCACGATGGCTTCAAAGTCCCGACGGGTCAGCTCGTCGATATGACAATCGGCCACCAGCTGTACCCCGCGCGACGCTTTTACCTGCTGGGATCCGGCAGGGCAGCAAGAGGCCAGCACCACCTCGATGCTGGCGCGCACCATGGTATCGACAATCGCAACCGTCTCTATCTCTTCCGACCCGGGGGCCACCAGCACCAGTACACTCACGTTCGCCTCCTTGCAGCTTGCTCTGCCATATAAAAGATCAGACGGCCTGACTCTTCTCTTTAATCGCCTGATAGAGACCCTGATTGACCGGTACGGCAATGCCATGCCGGGCAGCCTTGGCCAACAGGAAGCCGGTGATGGCCTCAATCTCGGTCTCGCGTCCCAGCTCCATATCCTGATGCATGGAGGAGTAATTGTCTGCGGTCAGCTCCACCACTGTCATCACCCGGCGTTGCAACTCCTCTGCCGTGGTCGCAACTCCTTCGGCGCACATCACATCCGCCACTTCCACGCAGATCTGCTGCAGGGCATCGGCAAAACGGGGGCCTGCCAGTTCGCCATTTTTCAGCTTGTAGAGGGCCGTCAGGGGATTGATGGCACAGTTGATGGCCAGCTTTTGCCACTGGCGCGTCAATACCTGTTCATCCCAACCAGCCTGACCCAGTGCCAGCGCCAGCTCGTCCGCGAGCGCGGCATGGGCCTTGGCGGCATCGTTGATCGGGCCAAGCCAGGTTTCCCCCTTGCCAGTATGACGGAAGACAAAATGGCCGCACTGCATGGCACCATGACTGGTGACACCGGCAATCACCGGATTGTGCGGGAACATCTCGACCACCTGCTCGGCAATGCCCATCCCGTTGTGCAGCAGCACGATCGGCACGCCGGCATCCAACTTACCCACCAGCGGCGTCAGTGCGGCAATCACCTGACTGGCCTTGGTCATCACCAGCAGACGCTGGATCTTGCCGGGTTTGCTGACAAATCCGCGCTCGATATTGAGCAGCTGGACATGCCCCTCCAGCGAGGTGAAATCGATCCCCGGATGGAGCGTGGACTTATGATGTTCGCGCAACAAGACACGGGTGGATTGACCACTCTGGGTCAGCAGGGAGGCAAAAACGCCGCCGAGGGCGCCACAACCCAACAGTGACCACTTCGGAGTAACGGGTGGAATAACGGGCTGTCGGGAATTTTTTAATCCGCTTGGCATGGTGTGACTCTGTCAGGGTAAGGGTTGCAATCCTCTCAACCTGTTACCGGGGATAAGTGAAGATGTCGCTGGTGGACACTAACGGGTCCACCCGTCCTGTGCGCAGGGGATTCTAGCAGAGCAACCCCATCAAAATCAGCAAATTTGCCCGTTTTCTGGTAGATTTGCCCCCCGATAACGCAACATGAGGAGCTCCGGCTATGCCGTCATTCGATATTGTCTCTGAAGTCAAAATGAACGAGGTGTTGAACGCAGTCGACAACGCCAATCGTGAACTGGCCACCCGTTTCGATTTTCGTGGGGTAGAAGCCAGCTTCGAGTTGAACAAGGAAGAGGTAAAACTGGAAGCCGATGCCGATTTCCAGCTCAAGCAGATGGTCGAAATCCTGCGCGGTGCCCTGCTCAAGCGCAACATCGAAAACAGCTCCATGGAAGTGGGTGACTCAGTTCACTCCGGCAAACGCTTCCACCTGACCGTAAAATTCAAGCAGGGGATCGAGAAAGAGATCGCCAAGAAGCTGGTCAAGCTGATCAAGGACTCCAAGATCAAGGTACAGGTCGCCATCCAGGGTGATGAAGTACGTGTCACCGGCAAGAAGCGTGACGATCTGCAAGAGACCATGGCACTGGTCCGTGGCGCCGAACTGGGTCAACCGATGCAGTTCCAGAACTTCCGCGACTGATTTATCCACTCAGCCGTGGCGCACTTGATGACTCGCGCTACGCTATCTAAATCGCGGCCATAAAAAAACCGGAGCAGCTGCTCCGGTTTTTTGTACCCCAAGTTTATTAGAACTTGTAGGTAACAGAGAAGTAGTGGCCGAAACCGGTAGACTTGAACGCGTCAGAGTTGTCGATACCGTAGATTTCGTTGAAGTACTTCAGACCGTAGCCAACGGCATAACGGTCGGAATGCCAGTAGATACCGTGGAAGGTTCCCAGACCATCAGAATGACTGGTTTCTTTCATGCCCCAGGTGTAATCCAGATAACCTTGGTAAGAGACGAAGCTGCCATTGGAGAAGGTATAGAAAGGTTTGAACCAGTTCATGGAGAACTGTTGGCCGTTCCAGCCTTCGCCTTGACCACTGAAGGTTTCGTTAGCATGACGCTTGTACAGGTTCATACCAACTTTGCCAAACCACGGCACCATAACGTCAGCACCCAGACCTACAAATGCATCATTCAGGCCTTGTACACCACCGATGTTAAACAGGGTGGCAACGTAAACTTCTTGCACCGGACCAAAAGAGAGGTCTTGGCCAGTCAATGCATCCAGAGATACACGCGGAGCAAACTTCATGAAGAGGTTTTCTTGCTTGTGCTTGTCGCTGTGCTTGGAGTCAAAAATATCGAAGTAATCGACGTAACCATACAGGTCAAAAATGCCTGAACGACCACCAAACTCCATCTCAAAATAAGTATCGTTGTAACCATCCGGACCATGGGGCTTCTGATCGATGGTGTGCATGATATTGAACTGCATCCACTTGTAGTCATTCTTGTGGATATCACCGCTGTAGTCAGCAGCGAAGGCCGGGGTAGCGGCAGCAGCCAGCAGACCGGCAGCGATCAGAGTCTTGGTAAATTTGGCCATTTTATTGGTCTCTTGTGCGTTAGTTGAGGTTTTCCGTAGCCTGCCCACAAGGAGCGAGAGGGATTCTAATCAAATAAAATTGGGGGTGAAACAACTTCTCGGGAACTTTATCCGGAAGTGTGAATCTAATCACCCCCGATTCTACGCAAACGCTTGCTATTTGTCAGCCGTTGAGAGCAACTCACTCCCTTTTCTGGCGACAAGCACAATCAACAACAACACGGGCAAGCCCAGTAAACTGGTTCCGACAAAGAAGGCACTGTAGCCAATCTGCTCCACAACCTGCCCGGAAAAACCGGCAAGCAACTTGGGTAGCAGCAACATTACCGAGCTGAACAGGGCGTACTGAGTGGCCGAAAATGCCACATTGGTCAGGCTGGAGAGATAGGTCACGAAGGCTGCGGTCGCGATACCGGCACTGAGGTTATCCAGCGAGATGATCAGCGTCAGCAGTTCCAGGTTGTGACCAACCTGATTGAGCAGGGCAAACAACAGGTTGGTGCTGGCGGTGAGCAGCGCCCCCAAGAACAGGATGCGCAGCGTGCCGAAGCGCATCACCAGCACGCCCCCCAGCGCAGCGCCCACCAGCGTCATGATGACGCCAAACACCTTGGTAATGGTGGCAACCTCGGTCTTGCTGAACTGCATATCCACATAGAAGCTGTTGGACATCACCCCCATCACCACATCGGCAACCCGATAGCAGGCGATCAGAGCCAGGATCAGCAGCGCCGAGCTGCCATAGCGGCGAAAGAAGTCGGCAAATGGACACCAAACTGCCACATGGCACCAGCTTAGAAGAGACGCAATAAACAGATTATGCCCACGTGATAACAAGGACATTTTATAGATAACTTGCTCTGTATTTTGTTCAGCGGTATCAATTTTCGGCTCGTGGCAAAACAGCGTGGTGATAACCCCGAGTGACATCAGACCCGCCATCACCAGATAGGTAATCTGCCAGCCACGATAGTCATAGCCACTATTGCTGCCAAACCAGGCTGCCAGCGCCAGCGCACCGGCGCCCGCCATGATCATCGCCAGCCGGTAACCGGTCATGTAGGAGGCCGCCATCGCCGCCTGCAGCCGCTCGGGGGCGGATTCGATGCGATAGGCGTCGATAACGATATCCTGAGTCGCCGAGGCAAAGGCCACCAGCAGGGCAAACATCGCCAGCTGGACCAGCTCGGTCTTGGGATCACAGAACGCCATGCCGACCAGCGCGACGGCGATCAGCAACTGGGAGAAGAACATCCAGCTGCGGCGACGCCCCAGCAGCGTGGAGAGCAACGGCAGCGGCATGCGATCCACCAGCGGCGACCACAGCCATTTAAAGCCATAGGCGAGCGCCACCCAGCTCATATAGCCGATATCGGTCAGGCTGACATCGGCCTCGCGCAACCAGAATGAGAGGGTACCGAACACCAGCAGCAGCGGCAGACCCGATGAAAACCCCATGGCAAAGAGAATAAACACCCGAAATTCGAGATAGACGGCGAGGGACTCTCTCCAGCTTGGTTTGCGGATCATGTTCAACTACCTGACGACTTTGGAAAAGTGCGTCATTTTGGCAGGTTGATGGCAGATAGCCAAGGCGAGCAAAGAGATAGGCAAAAGAAGCCTGGCCAGAGAAAAGGCCCATCCCGAACGGGATGAGCCTTGTATTGTGGCCTGACGAGGACGAGGTGACGAACCGCGTCCGGCGAGAGTTACTTGCCCGCTTTCTTGTCGACTTTCTTGTCTGCCGGAGTTTCTGCCAGCAAGACCACCTTCTTCAGAATGATGGGACTGGTCGGCACATCATTGGCGCGCAAAATGGGGCTGTAACCTGTCTGTACCTGAGCAAGCTTGTCCAGCACCTCCATCCCCTGAACCACCTGACCGAACACGGTATAACCCGCAGAGCCACCGGCGTTGAGGTTATTGTTGTCGACCAGATTGAAGTAGAACTGGCGAGTAGCGCTGTCGACCGCCTGGGTGCGAGCCATAGCGATGGATCCACGCTTGTTGGGCAGACCGCCACGCGACTCGTTGACTACAGGCTCATAAGTCGGCAATTGCTGGAACTGCTGGTTGTAGCCCCCACCCTGCACCACGAAATCCTGGATCACCCGGTGGAAGATGCTGCCGTCATAGCTGCCATCAGCCACGTAGCGCAGGAAGTTCTTCACCGTCTGGGGCGCCTGCTTGGACGCCAGCTCCACCACGATATTACCGTGGTTGGTCTCCATTCTGACTTTCGGGCCAGCGAACGCCAGCGGGGCGATCAGCATGGCCAGCAACCAGAGTTTTTTCATCATCAGACCCCTGCACCGTTCGGTTGACCTTTCAGGTAACCGCGCAGCGCATCATCCGCCATGATCTGCTGCAGCACGCTACCCAGTTGCAGGTTCAGTGTAGACTCCAGATCGGCCATGCTTGGCTCGCTCGGGCTCTCCTTGCTGGAGGACATGTTGAACTGCTTGGTCAGACGGTTGCCCTGAAAATCGGCGATCACCTGCAGGCTGACGCGGGACTTGGTGACATAGGTAAAAGTCTTCTCTTCCACATTGACTGCGGCGTTGGAGATCACCAGCGTCAGGTTGGTGGTGCCACTGTTGCCCACTTCCAGACCCTGGCTGCGCAGACCTTCGGCCAGCCGCTCGGCCATCAGCAGGTTGAGCGGACGCTCGCTGTTGACCAACACGGGCGCTTTCTCTTTATGTTTGATGGAGAAGACGTAGGCAGCCTCACGCTTGTCTACCCCTTCCATGGTGATGCGATTGCCAGAGTAGTATTGCTGGTTGGCGGGGATCACCTGCGGATTGAGCAGCGCTGTCTCCGGCCAATGAGTGGCACACCCGCCCAGCATCAGGGCGGCCAGCAGCAAGAGTGACTTTTTCATCATGGTTTCCTTTGGCTTTAGCGTTTGATGGCTTTCAAAATAACGAATTTGCTGTTCGACGCAACGACTTGTGCGTTGGCAAACAAGCGCTTGAGTTTGTTGTGATAGTCCAGATGACGGTTGCCTACTATCCAGAGTTCACCCCCTTGAGGCAACACCCGGTGCGCATCGCTGAACATCTGCCAGGCGATATGATCGGTGATCGCCTGCAGCTGATGGAAAGGAGGGTTGCAGAGGATCCGATCCGCCGAGCCGACCGCCACCCCGTCGAGACAGTTATTGACCATAAAGTGGGCGCGCGGCAGTGCATTGGGCAGATTGTGCTCGACGTTGAGCTGTGCCGAGGCGACCGCCATATAGGATTCATCGATAAAGGTCACCTCCACCTCGCTGTCTTTGGCGAGCAGCGACAGACCCAGCACCCCGTTGCCACAGCCCAGATCGATCACCTTGCGGGCACTGTGGATGGGCAGGTTGTCCAGCATAAAGCGGGCACCAATATCGAGACTGGTGCGCGAGAAGACGTTGGCATGGTTGTGGATGAGCATGCCACTCCCCTCCAGCGGCCAGACAGTCGGGAAGGGGTTGGCCAGCTCGGGACGTTCTGCCTGCGGCTCGCAGTGAATGAGGCGCGCCTTCTTCCAGGCCAGCGAGGTACGGGTAGGCCCCAGATACTTCTCGAACAACTTGAGGGTGGAGGTATGAATATCCTTCGCCTTGCCGGCAGCGATAACGCGGGTTGCCGGTGTCACCACCTCCCGCAGCACCAGCAGTTGCTGCTCCAGCAGTGCCTGATATTTGGAGACCTTGATCACCACCAGCGCAGGGGCATCGGGCAGCGGCGCCAGCGCATCCTGCAAGCGGATACCACCCGCATCCAGTCCGTTTTCGGCCAGATTGGCCAGGGTCGCCCGTTCACTGATGTAGGAGTCGGTGACGCAGCAGGGGGAGTGCGGATGCAGATAGGCGGCGAGCGCGCCAAAACCGTCATTCATGATGATGACGGGGCCCGCCTGCTCGAGAGGAGACTCCGCCAGGGTGTTGATCAGGTATTCGTCAGCCGCATCCCAGGCTTGCAGGGTCTCCTGACTCTGGCGCGGATAGCGGTAGAGCGTGAGCTGGCAATGGGGAGTGTCGAGAAGGGTTTGCATAGGAAGAGTCCAACCTCGGCTTGATTCGTGTATACAGGCGCCAGGGGCGACGCAAAGTGGCGCTATTCTAGCGAGGAGCAGGAATTTCACCAGTTCGATGCGCATCAAGGGGGCAACTGACGGGTGATTTCCCTCTTACGGGGGCTTATTCCATCCCGCGACTGCCGATAGAATGGCCCGACATTCACTCTGGAAGCCGATCCGATGACCATCCAACAACTGATTGAAGCCAAGCTGACCGCCGCCCTCTCCCCCACCGTGCTGGAGGTGATCAACGAGAGCCACATGCACCGTGTGGAACCGGGATCTGAGAGCCACTTCAAGGTGGTGATCGTCAGCGAGCAATTTGCAGGGCAGCGGCTGCTGGCCCGTCATCGTCAGGTCAATTCGGTGCTGGCCGACGAGCTGGCCGGTGTCGTTCATGCACTGGCACTGCATACCTACACAGAGACCGAGTGGCAGGAAAAAGGCCACGCCCCGCGCACCCCGAGCTGCGTTGGCAAACCGTCACTCTCCTGAAACCGGTTGTACCACAGGATTCCCCTCGAGAACCTGCCAACAAAAATTAAACATATTTCCCCCATTGGCCCCGAAAAGGCTACATCCAAGGGGGTATATTTCGGCATCAAGGCTTTTTGCTGATAGTGGAGACAACGGCAAATACCCCCATCGAGGTATCGAAATAAAAAAACCTTTAAAACCACTACTTACAAGGTGTCAGGGGCTTATTCATTGCAGGTTAATTTTGTGATGGCACGGGGATTTTGCCCATTTGGCATGGCAGAAAATGCACCTTAAGTGGTAAACTCAAGCGCTTTTGAGTGAGCCTGCATGTTGAATAATTGTTGAGCCTGCCCACCTGGCACAACCACAACATCGACTCATTCAACCACCCGTCGTGATGTATTTCTCGGCGCTAACCAACCTCTCCCGTAACGGTAGTGCAAGTAAGTATGATTACAATCAAAAGAGGACTGGACATCCCCGTGCTGGGTGCGCCAGAGCAAGTAATCTACGATGGCCCCGCCATCACCCGTGTTGCGACACTGGGCGAGGAGTTTGTGGGGATGCGACCTACTATGTTCGTCAAAGTAGGTGATCGCGTCATCAAAGGTCAGGATCTTTTTGAAGACAAGAAGAATCCGGGCGTTAAATTCACAGCTCCTGCCACCGGTGTGGTTTCAGAGATCAACCGTGGTGCCAAACGTGTTCTCCAGTCTGTGGTCATCGACCTCGACGGTTCCGATGAACAGGTGACGTTTGAGCATTTTGCCTCTGCCGAGCTGGCCAAGCTCGAGCGCAGCAAGGTGCAAGAGATCCTAGTCGCCTCAGGTCAGTGGACTGCGTTGCGTACCCGTCCGTTCAGCAAAGTCCCCGCGGTAGCGTCTGCCCCGCGCGCCATCTTTGTGACTGCAATGGACACCAACCCGCTGGCAGCCGATGCCGAGCTGATTATCAAGGAACAGCCGCAGGCCTTCCTCGATGGTCTGGCCGTATTGACCCGCCTGACCGACGGCGCCGTCTACGTCTGTAAAGGCGAAGGCAGTCTGCCCCACTCTCCGCTGGCTCAGGTCAAGGAAGAGATCTTCGTTGGTCCGCACCCTGCCGGTCTGCCGGGTACCCATATCCACTTCCTGGATCCGGTCAGCAGCACCAAGGTGCAGTGGCACATCAACTATCAGGATGTGATCGCATTCGGCAAGCTGTTCACCACCGGTCAGATCTTCACTGACAAGGTGATCGCGCTGGCTGGCCCGAACGTGCTCAAGCCGCGTCTGCTGCGTACCCGTCTGGGCGCCTGCATCAGCCAGCTCACCAACAATGAGCTGCGTGCCGACGAAAACCGTATCATCTCCGGTTCTATCCTGAGTGGTGCCAAAGCCGAAGGTGTTCACGACTACCTGGGCCGCTACCACAATCAGGTTTGCGTGCTGGGTGAAGGTCGCGATAAAGAGTTCCTGGGCTGGATCAACCCCAGCGCCAACAAGTTCTCTATCACCCGTACCACCCTCTCTCATCTGATGAAGGGCCGGCTTATCAACTTCACCACCACTACCAACGGTAGTGACCGTTCCATGGTGCCTATCGGCAACTATGAGCGGGTGATGCCACTCGACATCCTGCCGACCCTGCTGCTGCGGGACATGGTCTCCGGCGATACCGACGGTGCGCAAGCACTGGGCTGCCTGGAGCTGGATGAGGAAGATTTGGCGCTCTGTACCTTTGTCTGCCCCGGCAAGACAGAGTACGGCCCGATCTTGCGTGAGTGCCTGACCAAGATTGAACTGGAAGGTTAAGCGATGAGTTTCAAGCAACTTCTTGAAAATATGGAACACCACTTCGAACCGGGTGGAAAGTACGCCAAGTACTATGCCCTGTTCGAAGCGGCGTACACCCTGTTCTACACCCCGGGTAGCGTTACCCGCAACGCCTCCCACGTTCGTGATGCGCTCGATCTGAAGCGCATGATGATCATGGTGTGGCTGGCCGTGTTCCCGGCCATGTTCTGGGGCATGTACAACGTTGGTAACCAGGCGATTGCCGCCATTGCCCACATGGGCTCGGCTGCTGGTGCCAGCAGCTGGCAATATGCCTTGGCTACCATGCTGGGCGCCTCCCTCGATCCGGCTGTTGCCGGTATCGGCAGCAAGATGCTGATTGGCGCCACCCACTTCTTCCCAATCTATATCACCGTCTTCTTTGTCGGTGGTTTCTGGGAAGTGCTGTTCGCCATGGTGCGCAAACACGAGATCAACGAAGGCTTCTTCGTAACCTCCATCCTGTTTGCCCTGATCGTGCCGCCCGAGCTGCCCCTGTGGCAAGCTGCACTGGGTATCACCTTCGGTGTGGTGATGGCCAAAGAGGTGTTCGGTGGTACCGGCAAGAACTTCCTGAACCCGGCGCTGGCTGGTCGTGCGTTCCTGTTCTTCGCCTACCCGGGCCAGATCTCCGGTGACGCCGTATGGGTTGCCGTTGACGGCTTCTCCGGCGCGACGGCCCTGAGCCAGTGGGCCCAAGGCGGCCAGATGGCGCTGATCAACGGTGCAACCGGCCAAGCTATCAGCTGGATGGACGCTTTCCTGGGTAACCTGCCGGGTTCCATCGGTGAAGTCTCTACCCTGATGATCCTGCTGGGTGCCGCCATGATCGTCTACATGCGCATCGCCTCCTGGCGTATCATCGCCGGCGTGATGATCGGTATGATCGCCACCTCCCTGCTGTTCAACGTCATCGGTTCCGATACCAACCCCATGTTCAACATGCCGTGGCACTGGCATCTGGTACTGGGTGGCTTCGCCTTCGGTATGGCCTTCATGGCGACCGACCCTGTCTCCGCCGCCTTTACCAACAAAGGCAAGTGGTGGTATGGCGCCCTGATCGGCGTAATGGTCGTGCTGGTTCGCGTGGTCAACCCTGCGTTCCCGGAAGGCATGATGCTGGCCATTCTGTTTGCGAACCTGTTTGCTCCCCTGTTTGACCACTTCGTCGCTCAGGCAAACATCAAGCGGAGGATTGCTCGTGGCGTTTAATAAAGATTCAACCCTCGGCACCGTCAGCGTGGTCACCGGCCTCTGTCTGGCCTGTTCCATCGTGGTATCCGTTGCCGCTGTGGGCCTGCGTTCCACCCAGCAGGAAAACAAGGCGCTGGACAAGCAGAGCAACATTCTCGCCGTAGCCGGTGTGGATGTAAGCGAAGTGGCCAAGCGCGACCTGGCCAAACTGTATGGCGAGAAGATCGAAGCGCGTCTGGTGGATCTGGCGACCGGTGACTTTGTTGACGGCGATGCCGACAACTTCGACACCAAACAGGCAGCCAAAGATCCGGCCCGCAGCATCCGTCTTGCCGCCGCTGACGACAAGGCCAGCCTGCGTCAGATCTCCAAGCAGATCCCGGTATTCTTCGCCAAGGATGCCGAAGGCAAGATCGACAGCATCATCCTGCCCATCTACGGTCAGGGTCTGTGGTCGACCATGTATGCCTTCGTCGCCGTTGCCGCTGATGGCCAGACCATCAAGGGCATCACCTACTATGACCACGGTGAAACCCCGGGTCTGGGTGGCGAGATCGAAAACCCGGCCTGGCAGGCGCTGTTCAAGGACAAGAAACTGTTCGACCAGAATGGCATGCCGGCGCTGCGCGTCATCAAGGGCCATGCTCCGGCGGGTTCCGAGCACGAGATCGATGGTCTCTCCGGTGCCACTCTGACCGGTAACGGCGTACAGCATACCTTCGACTTCTGGATGGGTCCCAAGGGCTTTGGTCCTTTCCTGGCCAAGGTTCGTGCAGGAGAAATCAACAATGGCTGACAAGAGCGAAATGAAGAAGTTGCTGTTGACGCCTGTGCTGGGCAACAACCCCATCGCCTTGCAGGTGCTGGGTGTCTGTTCTGCACTGGCGGTTACCAGCCAGATGAAAACTGCGTTTGTAATGACCCTCGCGGTCATGGCGGTCACCGCCTTCTCAAACCTGTTCATCTCCCTGATCCGCAACCAGATCCCGAACAGCGTCCGGATCATCGTGCAGATGGCGATCATCGCCTCACTGGTTATCGTGGTTGACCAGGTGCTCAAGGCGTACGCCTATGACATCTCCAAGCAACTGTCGGTCTTTGTGGGTCTGATCATCACCAACTGTATCGTAATGGGCCGCGCCGAAGCGTACGCCATGAAGAGTGCCCCGCTGCCCTCCTTCCTGGATGGTATCGGCAACGGTCTGGGCTATGGTGCCATTCTGCTGAGCGTCGCGACCGTGCGTGAACTGCTGGGCTCCGGCACCTGGTTCGGCATCGAGCTGCTGCCGCTGGTGAATAACGGTGGCTGGTACGTACCCAACGGCCTGCTGCTGCTGCCGCCGAGTGCATTCTTCATCATTGGTCTGATCATTTGGGGCGTGCGCACCAAGGATCCCAAGCAGGTGGAGGCGAAGGATTAAGGTATGGAACACTATCTGAGTCTGTTGATTAAATCGATCTTCATCGAAAACCTGGCACTCTCCTTCTTCCTGGGGATGTGTACCTTCCTGGCGGTGTCCAAGAAGGTAAAGACCTCCATGGGTCTGGGTATTGCCGTTATTGTGGTGCAGACCATCGCGGTTCCTGCCAACAACCTGATCTACAACTACGTGCTTAAAGATGGCGCTCTGGTATCCGGTCTGGATCTGAGCTTCCTGAGCTTCATCACCTTCATCGGTGTGATTGCAGCACTGGTACAGATCCTGGAGATGGCGCTGGACAAGTACTTCCCGGCACTCTACAACGCGCTGGGTATCTTCCTGCCGCTCATCACCGTGAACTGCGCCATCTTCGGTGGCGTCTCCTTCATGGTGCAGCGTGACTACAACTTCATGGAGTCTGTGGTCTACGGTGTGGGTTCAGGGGCAGGCTGGATGCTGGCGATCGTTGCGCTGGCTGGTATCCGCGAGAAGATGAAGTATTCCGATGTTCCGGAAGGCCTGCGCGGTCTGGGCATCACCTTCATCACCGCCGGTCTGATGGCGCTGGGCTTCATGTCCTTCTCTGGTATCTCCCTGTAATCGGCTTTCCTGCAATCAGAAAGGAACGATAGATGGAAATTATTTTGGGTGTGGTCATGTTTACCGTGATCCTGCTGGCACTGGTGGCAGTCATTCTGTTCGCCAAGTCCAAGCTGGTGACCGCGGGCGACGTGACAATCAGCATCAATGGTGACCCGGCCAAGGCTGTGACCAGCCCGGCCGGTGGCAAGCTGCTCGGCGTGCTGGCTGGCAGCGGTATCTTTGTCTCCTCCGCCTGTGGCGGCGGTGGCTCCTGCGGCCAGTGCAAGGTACGGGTGAAATCCGGTGGTGGCGACATTCTGCCGACCGAACTGGATCACATCAGCAAGGGCGAAGCCCGTCATGGCGAGCGTCTGGCCTGTCAGGTTACCGTTCGCTCCGACATGGATATCGAACTGCCGGAAGAGATCTTCGGGGTGAAGAAGTGGGAATGTACTGTTATCTCCAACGATAACAAGGCCACCTTCATCAAGGAACTCAAGCTGCAGATCCCCGATGGCGAGAGCGTGCCGTTCCGCGCCGGTGGTTATATCCAGATTGAAGCCCCGGCTCACCACGTGCACTACAAGAACTTCGATATTCCCGAGGAGTATCGCGGTGACTGGGATCGCTTCAAGATCTTTGAGCTGGAGTCCAAGGTCGATGAGCCAATCATCCGTGCCTACTCCATGGCCAACTATCCGGAAGAGTTCGGCATCATCATGCTGAACGTGCGTATCGCGACCCCGCCCCCGAGCAACTGGACTGCCCCTCCGGGACAGATGTCCTCCTACATCTTCAGCCTGAAGGCTGGCGACAAGGTGACTATCTCCGGTCCGTTCGGTGAGTTCTTCGCCAAAGACACCGATGCCGAAATGGTATTCATCGGTGGTGGTGCGGGTATGGCACCGATGCGTTCCCATATCTTCGACCAGCTGCGTCGCCTGAAGTCCAAGCGCAAGATGAGCTTCTGGTACGGTGCCCGTTCCAAGCGCGAAATGTTCTATGTCGAAGACTTTGACATGCTCGCCGCCGAGAACGAGAACTTCACCTGGAACGTCGCGCTGTCTGATCCGCAACCGGAAGACAACTGGGACGGCTACACCGGCTTCATCCACAACGTGCTCTACGAGAACTATCTCAAGAACCACGAAGCACCGGAAGATTGCGAGTTCTACATGTGTGGACCTCCGGTGATGAACGCTGCCGTCATCAACATGCTCAAAGACTTGGGCGTTGAAGACGAAAACATCCTGTTGGATGACTTTGGTGGTTAATCCATGCACAGTGTTGTAAAGACCTGGCTAGCCTTCGGGCTAGCCTTTTTCTTGACTGGGTGCGGTCAGGAGACGGTCCAATCCAAACCGGAGATCCACATCACCGGCAGCACCATGGGCACTTACTACTCCATCAAGGTGGCGGACAGCGCCATCAGCGATCCGGCCAAGCTTCAAGCTGAGGTGGATGTCTTGCTGGAGCGGGTCAACGATCAGATGTCGACCTATCGCCCCGATTCCGAGCTGTCGCGCTTCAACCAGAGCCGTGACAACAAACCGGTAGTGGTCTCCCGCGATACCGCACGGGTCGTGACAGAGGCCATTCACATTGGCCGTGAGAGCCAGGGGGCGCTGGACGTCACCGTTGGCCCCTTGGTCAATCTGTGGGGCTTTGGCCCGGACAAGAAGCCGACCAAGGTCCCTTCCGACGAGCTGATCACCCAGACTCGCCAGAAGACCGGTCTGGGCAACCTGCACGTCATCACCTCGGTGGATGCCGATACCCTGCAAAAAGATATTCCGGATCTCTACGTCGATCTCTCTGCCATCGCCAAGGGCTTTGGTGTGGACAAGGTAGCCGAGTATCTGGAGTCACTGGGTGCGCGTAACTATCTGGTGGAGATTGGCGGCGAGCTGCGGATCAATGGCGTCAACGGCAAGGGTCACCCCTGGCGCGTGGCCATCGAGAAGCCCACCGCAGGTACCGGCACGGTGCAAGAGGTGATCGTGCCCGGTGACAACGGGGTGGCCACCTCCGGCGATTACCGCAACTACTATGAACTGGATGGTCAGCGCTTCTCCCACACCATAGATCCGCGCAGCGGCAAGCCGATCCAGCACCGTCTGGTATCGGTCACCGTGATCCACCCCTCCTGCATGACCGCAGACGGGTTGGCCACCGTGTTTATGGTGATGGGGACCGAGAAAAGCCTGGCCTATGCCAACGAGCGCGGCCTGGCGATCTTCGTGGTCACCAAGACGGACAACGGCTTTGAAGAGGCTTACTCCGATGCCTTCAAGCCCTATCTGGTCAAGAAGTAAGAGGTAGAGATGCAGATTTTTCTGATCACCTTCGGGGTATTCATGCTGGTGATAGCCGCCATGGCTATCGGTTATATCTTCCAGAAGAAAACCATCTCCGGCTCCTGTGGCGGTCTGGGTAGCGTCGGCATCGAGAAAGAGTGCGATTGCCCGGAACCCTGCGACAACCGCAAGAAGAAGATGGCCAAGGAAGAGGCCCGTCGCAAGATGCTGGAAGAGAACCGCATCATCTGATGACTCTGGTTTTTCGGTAAACAAAAGCGCGCCATCGGCGCGCTTTTTACTGGCCGTTATCTTGCGTTAACGGTCAGGGCTGACGTTCGATATAGAGGATCACTTCACCCAGATGGATACCGAACTTGCTGATCTCGGCACGATTGATCAGACGATCTTCGTCCAGCAGGTACATCCAGTCATCGAAGCTCACCCGCACAACCTCGCCATCCGGTAGCGCCAGATCGAGCTGATAACGCCAGTTGAGGGCGAACCCTTCGCTTTTACCCACCGCCTCTTCCACCACATCGGAAGCTGTACCGCGCCAGTGACCATCATCGCCCTTGCTCAGATACCAGGTACGGGTCTGCTGACGGCCATCATCAAAGTAGAACTGCTCGAACAGCTCTCCCTTGCCATCCTTCCAACGACCCACCATCTCGACCCGAAAGCGACTGGTCACTTCGCCGCTGCGGTCGGTTACCAAGCCGTGAGCCACCAGTTTGCCGTTGAAGAAACGGGCGAGATCCCAGTTTGGCCCCTGCCCACGATAGTCATCGAGACTGGCACCACAGCCGCTCAGCAGCAAAAAGGGGAGCAACAGCAACCAGCGGTATGCACGATAGAAAGACATCAGAGACTCCATGTTCAGGGTTGGCCACGCAGGCGGCGGGTAAGAGCGGGATCGCGGCTGTTGTCAGCCAGCCAGATGGCGAGAAAAGCGGCCGAGAATTGCGGATCGGTCAGGGTGCCGAGGTTTTTTTCCTGCCACCAGAAGTGGCCTGCCCCACCCTTGTCGACATAGAAGGTGAGCTTGTCGCCTGCCTGCACATCGGGCCAGAGTGCAGCGAGCTGGCCGAGCCAGCGCTGACGTTCGGCGTCGGAGCCAAGACCGAGTCGCTGCCACTCGGCGGCAGTGGCGCTCAGCAGATCTTCCCGCTCAATGGATCTGGCATAGGTGAGGGTCAGGGCCTGCGGATAGTGACCGGGCTGATAGTGCCCGCTTTCACTGTAGAGGGTGGCATCGTAGAGCTTGAACCATAGCCAGTTCATCTCCCCCTGCCCGACCGGGCGCAGCTGCTGCCAGGGGGCGGAAGAAGCCTGCACCGCGGTTGCAGCAAAGAGCGTAAACGCCAGCAGCGGGTTAATTCCACCCCATATGCCAGTGGTTGGGGTCTTCCAGTTCATGCCAGTCCATCTCCTGTTCTTGCAGGGTGTTGATATCCTGCATTACCACCTGCACCAGCTGCCCCTGCGCATCCCGCTGGCAGGCAACCACCAGATAGAAGCGATCAGTCAGCTCATGCTGGCTCTCTTTGGTCCATTTGGAAAAAAGCAACGAGTCGGTCGAAAAGGTGTTTGTCATGACTCACCCTCCAGCTTGACCATTACCCACAGGAGTACGGGTAACCACCACATCCAGATCACTGCCAGCAGCGCCGTGCTGATCCAGATGCCCCAGGGTAAGTTTACTGCCCCCATGGCGGCCCCCGCCACATAGGAGGAAGCACCGCCAAATACGCCAAACAGCGCCTGCTGCCAGCGAGGCAAGCGCAGCAGCCAGCGCATACCGTGGGCCAGCGTCAGGGCAAAACCGAGCCAGAGCAGCACCAGCCAGAGGGGAAAACCGGACGGGAAACGGAACAGGCTGAGCTGCCAGAGCAGGGCATCCAGCAGACAGCCGACGACCGCGATGGGAAGCAGCCGCAAGTCACGCAGGCGGCTGGGTGAGAAGAGAAAGTGCAGCAGCAACATTGCCAGCAGCGGGCCCGGCTGCTGCCACTTCACCGCCAGCAACCAGTAGAGGTTGAACCCCAGCAGGTGAGCCCACTGCCACATGGTCAGTGAGCGCTTACTGGCACATCACCCGACCAGCCCGCCGGTCCCGGCTTGGCGGCCTCCAGCTGCACCAGACTGATGGTGCGCTCCCAGAATCCCCCCTCGCAATAGGCAAAGTAGAAGTGCCACAACCGGATGAAATCCTGGCTGTAACCGAGCTTGGGCAGCTCGGGCGCCAGCGCCAGAAAGCGATCGCACCAGTGAGCCAGGGTGCGGGCATAGTGATGGCCGTGATCGTGCAAGCGCACCAGCTGCATGTCGGTCTCCCGCGCCAGCAAACCCGCCATCTGGGAGACACTCGGCAGGCAGCCACCGGGGAAGATGTAGCGCTGGATGAAATCAACCCCGCGCAGATACTGGGCATGGCGCTGATCGGCGATGGTGATGGCCTGGATGAGCAGGCGACCACCGGGCTTGAGCAGCCGTGACAACTGGCGGAAATAGTCGGGCAGGAAGGCGTGGCCCACCGCCTCGATCATCTCGATGGAGACCAGCTTGTCATAGGTCCCCTCCAGCTTGCGGTAATCCTCCAGCAGCAAGGTGATGCGATCCCCCAGCCCCTCCCGCGCAATCCACTCCTTGGCGTAGTCATGCTGGGCCCGGGAGATGGTAGTGGTCGTCACCCGGCAGCCATAGTGGCGGGCGGCATAGACGGCCAGGCCGCCCCAGCCGGTACCGATCTCCAGCAGATGGTCGTCAGGCCCCAGCGCCAGTCGCTCGCAGATAGTGCGCAGCTTGGCCTGCTGCCCCTCTTCGAGAGTGGCCTCGGCGCTCGGATAGATGGCGCTAGAGTACTGCATATGGCTGTCGAGAAAACCCTGATAGAGGGTATTGCCGAGATCGTAGTGGGCGGCGATGTTGGAGCGCGAACCGGTCAGAGTATTGCGGTTGAGCCAGTGGCGCACCTTGTTGAACGGGAAGCTGAGCCAGCCAAGGCGCCGCTCAAGGGAGTCGAGCAGGGTCAGATTGCGGGCCAGCAGCCGCACCAGCGCCACCGGATCCGGGCTGGTCCAGAGCCCCTCCACCCAGGTTTCCCCAGCGGCAATGCTGCCCCC
Organism: Aeromonas sp. S13(2024); assembly: GCF_041402405.1. Lineage (NCBI taxonomy): Bacteria > Pseudomonadati > Pseudomonadota > Gammaproteobacteria > Aeromonadales > Aeromonadaceae > Aeromonas > Aeromonas sp. S13(2024). Next base: position 207,899 of record NZ_JBGLRA010000004.1, read on the forward strand.
CAGCAACAGGCGACGATAGAAGGCCGGATCCTGCACCACCAGTTCGGCATGCAGATCGGTACCCGCGACGCCAAAGCTGTGGCGCTCACCGCCATCCCGCAGCAACAGCTGGCCATGTTCTAGGCGACCCAGCAGATTGAGCAGCAGTTGTCTGGCCCCCTTGTCGATGAAAGAGGCAGAGAGGGTTGATTGAGCAAGTTCCATTAGCGGCTCTCCGGATGGGTAAATATCGGGGTTCGTTTGATAAAAAGACGCAGGGCCTGCCAGTAGATCCCGAGCAGCACCTTCATGGTCATCCATGGCCAGCGGGCCAGCAGAGCCACCAGCCCCTTGCGCGACAGCGGTTCGCGAGTGAGCGCCAGGGTTGCGTCAAACAGCTTAGCTTCACCGGATACGGGATGACTCTCGATGTGGATCAGTGTCTCCTGCGCGGGCGGCCTGATCCGCCAGTGATAACGCATCGCCAGCCCCATAAAGGGGGAGACGTGAAAATCCTTGTCATGGGGTGCCAGCGCCGCCAGATCCAGCAGGTAGTAGTGACGCTCGTTCCAGGGAGTGTTCGACACCTCTGCCAGCAGATAGCGTGCCTCGCCCTGCCGGTAGCAGAAGTAGAAGTTGACCGGGCTGAAGTAGAAGCCCAGACAGCGCACATTGCCGAGCAGCAGTACCCGCCCCTCGGGCTCGGCATCGCCACCCAGCTCGCTCACCTTCTGCCACACCGCCTGCTTGAGGCTCCCCTCACTCCCCTTGAGATAGTCATGGCGGTGAAACGAGAGCAGCCCCGAGCGCTCCACACCGAACCAGCGTCCCTGATCGAGCTGCGGCAGCTCGTCGAGATCCAGTCCCAGCATAAAGAGGCTGTAGGAGAAGGCGTGGGGCCGCGGTGCGAAACGACGGTGGCGCACAGAGCCCTGCCAGATGGCGCTGGTGACGCCAGCCAGTTCGTCTGTACGCTCATGTTCGGTGGCCACGGTGGCGCCGTTCATAGCTCGGCTCCGAAGCGCCTGGCGACATCCAGCGCGCTGCGCACCCCATCCTCGTGGAAGCCGTTGTACCAGTAGGCGCCGCAGAAGTGGGTGTGCTGCTGGCCGCAGATCTCCGCGCGCCGCTGCTGGGCGGCAATAGAGGCCTGATTGAACACCGGATGGTGGTAGACGAAGCGGCGCAGCACCTTGCTCTCATCCACCTTGCCCTTGGGGTTGAGGCTGACGCAGAAGGGCTCCGGCGAGTTCACCCCCTGCAGGATGTTCATGTTGTAGCTCACCAGCGGCCGTGCCTCGTCGTCGCCATCGAGTTGATAGTTCCAGCTGGCCCATGCCTTGCGACGGGTAGGCAGGCAGCGCGCATCGGTATGGAGCCAGACATCGTTGGCCTGATAGGGCATGTCGCCGAGGATGGCCTGCTCCCGCTCGCCGGGATCCACCAGCAGCGCCAGCGCCTGATCGCTGTGGCAGGCGAAGATCACCTCGTCAAACCGCTCCTCACCGTAACTACTCTGGATCACCACACCGTCCGCGTCCCGCCGTACGCTCTGCACCGGACAGGCGAGGCGGATCTGCGACTGCCAACCCGCGGTAAGGGGGCCGATATATTCCCGCGAGCCACCCGGGATCACGTACCACTGGGGGCGATTGGCCACATCCAGCAGGCCATGGTTGGCAAAAAAGCGCAGGAAGAAGCCAAGGGGGAAGGCGCGCATATCGGCTAGGGTCGATGACCAGATCGCCGCTCCCATCGGCAAGATGTAGTGGCGGGCGAAGTAGTCACTAAACTCCCCCGCCAGCAAAAAATCCCCCAAGGTCAGCTCGGGGCCAGCACCCTGATGTTGACCATCCGCCAGCCAGGCCCGTGCCTCCCGGTTGAACCGCAAAATCTCGGCGACAAAGCCGTAGAAACGGGGGCTCAACAGATTGCTGCGCTGGGCAAACAGGGTGTCGAGGTTGTGACCGTTATACTCCAGCCCCTCCGGACTCTTTACCGAGAAGCTCATCTCGGCCGGTTGCCGCGCCATGCCAATCCGTGCCAGCAACTTCAAGAAGTTGGGGTAGGTGCGATCGTTGAAGACGATAAAGCCGGTGTCGATGGCATAGCTGCGGCCAGCCTGATTCACATCGACAGTCGCAGTGTGGCCGCCCAGGGTCGGCGCCGCCTCGAACAGGGTGATGTCATGGAGTTTGTGGAGCAGAAAACCGGCGGTGAGCCCCGAGATCCCTGAACCGACGATGGCGATCTTTTTCTTCATGAATGGCTTCCTTTCGATACGAGTGCGCGGCCAAGGCGCAGCCAGAGCCCCACCGGCAGCGCACCAAGCAGGCGCAGCAACCAGATGAAACGGCGGGGAAAGTGGATCTGGTGACGACCAGCGGTCAGCCCGTCCATGATGGCGCGGGAGGCCTGCTCCACCGTCACCAGACAGGGCATGGGAAAATCATTTTTGGCGGTGAGCGGCGTCTGGACAAAGCCGGGGCGGATCAGGGTCACCCCGATCCCTTTGCAGGCCAAATCGAGGCGCAAGGTATCCGCCAGATAGTCGAGGGCCGCCTTGGAGGCGCCATACGCCTCGGCTCGCGGCAGCGGCAGCCAGCTCACCGACGAGCTGACAATGGCCAGCCGTGACCCAGCCCCGAGCAACGGCAAGAAGGCGGCCAGCGCATGGCCGGTGGCTGTCAGATTGGTGTCGATGACACGGGCAAACAGCTCGCTGTCAAACCCCTCCGCCACATCCATGTACTCGCAGTTGCCTGCGTTGAGGATTATAAGATCGAGGGATGGAAGCGTAGCAGCCACCCCGCTCATTGCGGCAAGATCACGGGCATCGAACTGCAGCGGCGTGACGCCGTGCCGCCCCAGCTCCTGCAGCCGTTCACCATCGCGGCCACAACCCCACACCTGCCAGCCTGCCCGCCGGTAATCCAGCGCCAACTGGCGACCAATGCCGGAGGTCGCCCCGGTGATGAGCACCCGGCCGCTCATGCGCCAAGCCTCATCTTGATAGTGCGCACCACGGGCCCGAGCAGCGGCAACTGCTCGTAGAGCATGGCGCCCAGGTCAAAATAGTCCCTGTGCTGGCACACCTTGCCCGCCTCGTCGAATTCGAGGCGGGTGGCCCCCTCCACCGTCACCGGCTCACCACCACGCAATCTGGGGTGAGAGAAGGTCATGGTCCAGCCGAGCCAGGCCTGCTGCCCTTGTTGCTGCTGACTGGTGATGACGAAACGGCAGTAGGCGAGGCGCTGATAGAGGGCGGCAAAATAGTCGCCAAGGGCCGCCAGCCCCTCGATGCGGTGGGCCGGATCGGTAAAGACCACCTGTTCGGCATAGACCTCGGGCAAGCGGTGCAACTGCTGTTTGTCCAGTTGCTGATAGAGGCCAATAAAGCGGGCCAGCGGCTCGTTCATCCTATTTCTCCAGAGAGCGAAACATCTCGATGGCTCTCACCCGGGCAACGGCGTGATCCACCATGGGTGCCGGATAATCCTGTCGCCCCTTGAGTCGCAGCCAGTCGTGGGGCTGATGCACATAAGCGGCGGGAATATCGGCCAGTTCAGTTACCCAGGTACGGATAAACTCCCCTTGTGGATCAAATCGTTGCCCCTGAGTAGTGGGGTTGAAGACCCGAAAATAGGGCGCAGCATCGGCGCCGGTACCCGCTGCCCACTGCCAGCCGCCGTTGTTGGCCGCCAGATCCCCATCGATGAGCCGACTCATGAAGTAATCCTCCCCGAGCCGCCAGTGGATATGGAGATCCTTGGTGAGAAAGCTCGCCACTATCATTCTCAACCGGTTGTGCATCCAGCCGGTGGCGTTGAGGCAGCGCATCGCCGCATCGACGATGGGGTAGCCAGTGCGCCCCTCGCACCAGGCGGCGAAGGCATCCGGATCCCAGCTCCACGGCAAGGCGGCAGTCTCCGCCTTGAAGGGGCGATTCATGGAGAGAGTCGGGATCAGCACCAGCAGGTGGCGATAGAACTCGCGCCAGATGAGCTCATTAAGCCAGACAAAGCCGGGCTGGGCCTTGGACTGGGGCCGATAGCCAAGCCGCTGCTGGAGCGCCGCCACGCACTGACGGGGGCTGATGATGCCCGCCGCCAGATAGGGGGAGAGCACGGACGTGCCAGCGATGGCAGGAAAATCCCGGGTCTCGCCATAGTCGAGCACTGCCTGCTCCAGAAAAATGTTCAAACGACGCAGAGCTTCCGCCTCCCCCACTGGCCAACGCGGATCAACCGTCAGCTCGCCGAGAGCTTCATCAACCCACGCACGTTCGGCCAGCGGCTGCCACGGCAACGACTCGCCACGCGGTGTCGGCGCCCGATGAATGACAAACCCCTCCTCATCGAGTGCCTTGAGCCAGGCGCGGCTGAAGGGGGTGAACACCTTGAACATCTCACCCGAGCCGGTCAGCACCTTCCCCGGCGGCAATACGCAACAGCCGTTGAGCCAGTGACAGCTCACCGCCTGCTCAGCCAGCGCGGCGCTGACGGCGTGATCGCGGCGCTGCTCGTCGATCTCGATAGCCTGATTGGCATAGAGCTGGGTCACCCCCTGCTCGCGGCAGAGGTCTGCCAACGCAGCGGGCGCCTCGGCAAAAGTCTCCACTCGCAGCAGATGGAGCGGGATGCCGAGGGCCGCCAGCTCGCGGCCCAATTCATCTACCTGCGCCAACATAAAGCGCTGACGGATGGGGGCCATTTTGTGCTGCCGCCACTGGGTGGGGGAGATGATAAAGAGCGCGGCGACCGGCTCATCACCGGCGCAGGCGCTCTTTCCACAACAAGAGCGCAGCGCCGGGTTGTCGGCCAAACGCAAGTCGTTGCGAAACCAGACCAGTTTCATGGCTTTTTCCTCCCGCGTCCGCTGGTGCCAACAGCATCTGGGGCATCCGCCATCAGCTCGGCAAGGCTCGCCTGCCAGCCATGGGCTTTAAGCCACTCATCGTCGTAGAGGCGCCCCAGCTCACCAAACAGGCGTGTGCCTGCGGGCCACCCGGCGGCCAGCTCCTGCTTGCCGAACCCTGCCCCCAGCAGCACCAGCCAGGGGGTAACGGCACGCCCCTCCAGCAAGCTGGCATGGCGCGGCTCGACCGCCCCCAGCAGTTGCACCTCATAGCCCTGACCGATCAACTCGTAGGCAGCCCAGACCAGATCGAGGGGGCCGACTTGCCCCCAGCTCGCCAGCGTTATCGGCACGCCCTTCTCCTGCTCGATCAGGTGGCGGGCGAAGCGGGTATGGAGCCAGCCCAGCCACACCTGTTGCAGCAGCTCGCCATCGGGCCGCTCGCGCCACAGCCCCAGCAGCCGCTCCACCAGCGGTTGCAGTATCCGGCTGCGCACCAGCTCGAACGGGTAGCTCGCCAGCAGATCGTTGAGCTCGGCCTCCGCCTTGCGCTGGTTGAAGGCGAGCAGCGCCTGACTGAACTGCTCCAGGGTCTGCTGCCAGTGATCGCTCACCGGCTCGGAATGGGGTTCGCTCAGGAGCCCCTTCACCTGCCCGATACTCACCCCCCGCTCCAGCCAGCTCAGGATCTCGCCGATCTGGCGAATATCCTGCTCGCTGTAGAGGCGGTGGCCCTTTTCGGTGCGAGCCGGTTGCACCAACCCGTAGCGGCGCTGCCAGGCACGCAGGGTCACGGCGTTGACGCCGGTGAGGCGGGAGACCTCGCGAATGGGGTAGATCCCCTCATCAGCGAGAGGAGCAACTTCTTGCGATAAATCAGACATGACAACGTCCATCAAACAGAAGGGTGAAGTGCCCCAGCGCGAGGCCTGCACCGGGGCAACAGAACGGATTCAGAGCCCGTAACGCAATTTCAGCGTATCGGGGTGCGGATTGAGATAAACCTGCTCGGCGAGATAGGGATTGGGGTACTCGCGCAGGTAGTGACGGATCAGGGTGAGCGGCACCAGCAAGGGGAAGATGCCGGTGCGGTACTTGTCGATGGTATCGGCAAGCTCCTGCTTCTGGGCCGGGGTCAGCACCCGCTTGAAGTAGCCCTGCAGGTGCATCAGCACATTGGTGTGGCTGCGGCGGTTGGCTCGCAGGGTCAGCGCGGTCATCAATCCCTTGATGTAGTTGTCGGCCACCTCCTGCAAATTGGTGGACTTGCCCAGATTGCCGAGCAGCTTGCCGAGGATGCGGTAGTGGGTGGTGGCATGGGAGAGCACCAGATACTTGTAGCGGGAGTGGAAGCGGATCAGCGCAGAGGCGGTAATGCCGCGGGCGCAGAGTTGCTGCCAGTCGTGGTAGGCAAAGACCCGCAGCACGAAGTTCTCCCGCAGGATGGGGTCGCACAGGCGGCCATCCTCTTCCACCGGCAGCAGGGGGTTGGCCTCCATCAAGGCCTTGGCAAAGAGGCCAATCCCCTCCTTGGCGCTCCCCTCGTTGTTGGCGCCATAGACCTTGACCCGCTCCATGCCGCAGCTGGGTGATTTGGCACAGAGGATATAACCGGAGATAAAGTCGAGCTGGCGAGCTTTCTGCTCGCTGAAGGCGATCAGTTTTTCGGTGACATCAAAGCTGCCGTTGCTCGCCTCGGCGCGGATCTCGCCGTGACGCTTGACCAACCGGATGGCGGCACGGGGCGCCCCCAGGCCAATGGCCATCTCGGGACAGACGGGGTGATAGTCAAAGTGAGCGCCAAGATCCCGTTCACAGAAGCTGGAGCGCTTGTGGCCCCCATCGAAACGTACCTCTTGTCCCAGCAGGCAGGCACTGATACCGACTTTAATCTTGTACATAATGGCGCTCCTTGTATAAGCCTTGATTCAGTTATAGCAGTTATACAAAAAAATGAAAGTTGTATAACTATTTGCGACTGGTACGACACAAGGAGAAAAAAGGGATCACCGGAAAAAGAAAAAACCCATGGCGAACGCCATGGGTAAAAATCAAGACACTACGGACTACGGGAAGGAAAATTAGAAGCTGTACTTCACACCCAGGCTGGAGATGGAACCTTTTTGCAGATCCCAGTTGCGATAGGTGTAATCGGCAGTCAGTGCCCAATTCTGGTTGAGCTTGTAGGCACCGCCCACCTTGAAGTCGTGCATATCGTCGGTCATGTTGGCGTAGCGATAAGCGGTGGAGAGCTCGACATTGCCGATGTCGTAGCGCAGACCCACTTCACCGTACATGCTGCCGCTATCTTTGCGAGCAACAGCATCCCACCCTTTGTTAGCGATATCGCTGGCAAGTTCACGCTCCAGCATGTAGCCGGTCAAACCGGTTTCACCGTAGAGGTTCAGACCCGTGCTGAGCGGGGTAAATACACCGACACCGATGCTGGAGATCGACATGCTGTCGTTGCCATTGCTGCGAGAGGTGTATTCAGTGCTGCCGCGACCATAGAAATTGGAGCCGAAGCTCTTGGAGAGATCCAGGCTCAGACCGCCAAAATCACGGGTTCCTTTGCTGTCATTGCTGAAAGTACCGTTGAGATAGTCGGACTTGGTGTGAGCCCAGGTGGCGGAACCCTTGGCGTAGCTGAAGGCATCCTGCGCCATGACGGAAGTAGAGGCAAACCCGGCCAGAACCAGAAGAGAGACAGTTGCTTTTTTCATGATGATAACTCCATGTGATTGGGCCCGTTGCTAGCGAGCTGGTATGGAGTCATTTTGCGATCAGGTTTCCAGCTTGCCGAGCTGCAAGCTGTTGCAGAACCATGTCAGATGTAAGCAGATATTGCAGGGGGTGTCAGCGGCAACAAGTTGCCGGCCCAAACAGTTTGCATGGGCCGGATCCGCGAAAAAATTAGCGGAAGACCACCTCGTCAATTTCGACCCGCACCAGCGGCTGACCGGTCAATCCGGCAGGACGGGGGATCTCGAGGGCCAGCGACGGACGGGCTTGCCCCTTGCGCAGATAGGTCTCCGGCAGACGATTCTCGGCAACCCAGAAGCGTGCCTCTTGACGGCTCAGCTGCACCCCGTCAGCACTGAACAGGGTCACCATGCCACGCACCCCGACTACATTGCGGGTACCGGTATTGCTCACCATAAAGGTCAGCACCAGCGGGTCAGATCCCTCGATCTTGTCCAGCTTGACCACCACACCGTCACGCGCCATCTGGGCAAGCAGTTCCGGATTGGCCTTGGCCTGATCGGTCAGCACCGGAGCAGCGACGGCCACCACGGCCCCAGCCTTTCCATCAGCAGCCACGCCCTGTACGGGTTCGGCCGGTTTGACCATCAGATACTCCCAGGTGAAGTCGTCGTTGAGCTGAACCTGCCGACCATCGGGCAGCGTCACCTGAGAAAGAGGGGCAGCCTGCGCCAGTACGGGGGAGAGGCACAGGGCAATCAGCAGACGGGAGAAGGGTTTCATTGGGCGAAGCTCGGTAACGGGTGAAAGGGCGACAGTATAAACAGTCCCGTCGCCCCTTGCCTATGACGGCACTCACGTTCTGGCACCCGCATCGCTTGCCCGCAGGCTAGATGGCGAGATCGTGCCGCTCTTTCTGTGCCATATCCAGGGTCACCAGATCGAACTTGCTCCCCTTGAGGGCAGACAAAATATCCGATTGCATATCAAATGCCTGCGCACGCTGATGTTCTGGCAGACGCACCCGGGCTAGGGTGGTGGAGCAGTCACACAGGGTATGGAAAAAGACCTGTGCCTCGTCCAGCCCCATGTCGGCCAGCATCTGCTCGGCCTGATCCACCATTCGTAGATAACGCTGCTCAAGCTGCCGTGGATTGGTGAAGCGATTGCTAAGGCAACCGTTGCTCCCCTTGCCCCAGCGACCGAGCTGACGCTTGTTGAAGCCGTAACGATAATCGCGGCGCATCAATCCGTTGTCGGCAAAAAACCAGATTGAGTTGGCAGGCAGAGACCCGAACTGGGCAAGATAATCATCACGCTCCTCCACCGCTGCCGGAACCAGCAACGGCAGATGAGCCCACTCAGAACGAGTCTGCACATACTCACCAATGCGGCGAACCGGGTCGATCAGCCCTTCAATATTTGGCAGGCGATCGCAAAAGACGATCTCGTCACTCTTGATGACCCAGTGATCGATGCCATAACGCTGGCAATAACGGCGGGCACGGGCCACTTCGCTACGACTGCGGGTCGGATTATCGAGGGTAATTGCGTGGATTTTCACACCGGCAGCGCGGCACAGCTCGATGCTGTAGCAGGATTCCAACCGTCCCGAAAAAGAGACAACCAGCTCGTCAAAACTTGCCAGTCGCTCAATCAGCAGCTGTTCCCTGGCTTGAAAAGAGTGATCATATCCCTGATTCAGTACAACTACATTGGCACCCATTAAACAGCTCCGGATGATGAACAGGTGCAGTATTGTGCGGCAAACAAACTGAATAGACCCTTAAAGAGTCTGGTTAAAATTAAAACTTGATGATTATTTCCTGTGATTCTGCTGCTAAATCTTCATTTTGGGCGTCATAAATTCGTAATCTTGCTTGGTGAACCCGATGGGCTCGCAAGAAACCCTGCGCCTGATCCAGCGAGGTGAAGGTCAAGCGCCCTCCCTCACTGTCGGTCAGGCAGAGGCACTCCCCTTCTGCCTCAACACAGAGCTGATAACCGCTGCCATCCTTGCAGGCGATGATCAGGGTCGCCTCGGGATAGTGACTGAGCCAATTGCGAAACCGGCCATGCTCCATAGTGCTCCTAGAGGGGCATCACCCCCTGCCGGTGGCGGGCAAACAGCCCAGCTCACCCAGTTGCTGACGACAACTCGCCGCGTCGGTAAAGACGATCCCCCTGATACCGAGGGCCTCGGCGGCCGCGATGTTGGCGGGACTGTCATCGATGAAGAGACACTCTGCCGGTTTCAGATCGAACGACACCAGCAGATAGCGGTAGATATCCGGCTCCGGCTTCATCATCCGCACCCGCGCCGACACCACCTTGCCGCTAAAGAAGCGCCAGAAATCCTGATGCTGCTCCAGCCAATCGATGCTGGCATGACCCATGTTGGAGAGGGCATACAGGGTGTGCCCCGCCCCGTGCAGCTCGGCTATCAGGGTTAGCATAGCGGGATCTGGCAGCAGGGAAGCGGGAACTGCCTGTAAAATGGCCAGATTCTGTGCCGCCGAGAGGCCTGTGCGCGCTTGCGCTTCCCGGGCCATGGTGTGGAGCGACATGGTGCCTCTGTCTACCTCCAGCCAATCCGGGTGGTTAAAGAGCTGCTCGGCCAACTGTTCGGCCCCTTGCGGACCACGCACGGAACGCACTATGCCTACCGGATCCCAGCTCACCACCACCCGTCCCAGATCGAAAATAATCGCCATCGTCTTTACCTCCCCCACTGGGTTTCAGTCATAAAAACAGAGTCAATAGAACATCGCTCATACGCCATTTTCTTAACCGGATACCCTGCCCCCATCCCCGCCCGCGGGCAAGTTTTACTTGCATCAGACCGGCAAATCCCTTAATGGTTATGACGTTACTTCAAGGACACACCTATGCACGCACCATTCTTCTTTGCTTTCTCGTTTATCCGGCCCGCTTGAGGGAAGGCCTGTCGTCGTGTGAACAGAAAGCAAAGACGAATCGAGCCTCCCCTAGCGGAGGCTTTTTTTTGCATTAATATCAATCGATTACTTGGATAGGGAACAATCATGGCAACGCTCGACGAGATCAGACAAGACATCACCCGGTTGGATCAGGAGCTGCTTGCCCTGCTGGCGAAACGCAAGACCCTCAGCATCGAGGTCGCCCGTGCCAAGCAAGCCAACCCGCGCCCCATTCGTGACCACCAGCGGGAGCAGGAGCTGCTGGTCGCCCTGATCCAGAAAGGGCGCGTGCTTGGGTTGGATGCCCAGTACATCACTCGCATCTATCACACCATCATCGAAGACTCTGTGCTCTCCCAGCAGGCCTATCTGCAGAGCCTGCTCAACCCGGAGCAGCAGGAGCCGATGACCAGCGTCGCCTATCTGGGACCGCGCGGTTCCTACTCCAGCCTGGCCGCCCGCAAATATCTGGCGCGCTACAAGGATCAGGTGATCGAGGTGAACTGCCAGAACTTCCGCGAAGTGCTGGATGCCGTGGAGTCAGGCCGCGCCGCCTTCGGTGTGCTGCCCATCGAGAACACCAGCTCGGGCTCCATCAACGAAGTCTATGACGTGATGCAGCACACCAGCCTCTCCATCGTCGGCGAGCTCACCTACCCCATCGAGCACTGCATCCTCACCGCCGTACCGACCGAGCTTGGCCGCATCAAGACCTTCTATGCCCACCCGCAGGTGTTCCAGCAGTGCTCCCACTATCTGAGCAAGCTGGAAGGGGCGCGTCACGAGATCTGCGACTCCTCCTCCAGCGCCATGATGAAGGTGAGAGAGCTGGCCAGCCCGGAGGCCGCCGCCATCGGCAGCGCCGCCGGTGGCGAACTGTATGGCTTGGACGTGCTGGCCGAGCAGCTCGCCAACCAGAAAGAGAACTACAGCCGCTTTATCGTGGTGGCGCGAAAGCCCATCGACGTGGCGCCGCAGATCCCGGCCAAGACCACCCTAATCATGTCCACCTCCCAGAAGCCGGGTTCGCTGGTCGAGGCGCTGCTGGTACTGCGCAACCACGAGATCAACATGACCAAGCTCGAATCCCGTCCGGTGCAGGGCAACCCGTGGGAAGAGATGTTCTATCTGGATGTCTCCGCCAACCTGCAGACCCCAGCGATGCAGGCCGCACTGGTGGAACTGACCAAGATCACCCGCTATATCAAGGTGCTGGGCTGCTACCCGAGCGAGGATGTGAAACCCACCGCAGTGCCGCCGGTGCTGATGGGGAGCTAACCAGCCCACAACGACAAAAGGCGAGCACCCTGCTCGCCTTTTGTTTTGATGCCGGTTTTCACGGCAAGCCCATCAACTCAGAACTGACCGGCCATCAACTGATTGATGTTGTAGAGGGCACGGGTATCGAGCTCCATCTCGGTGGCATAGGTGTTGCCGCGCGGATAGGAGGCTACGACACGGGCACCACGCACCACACCAGCGACCGACACATCCAGCGAGTTGGAGGTCTGGGTCAGGTCACGGTAGCTGCTCTGACCGCGCACCTGCTGACCATTGAGCTGCTCTGCCAGCTCGCGATAAGCATCCATCTTGGAAGCGCGAATGGCTTGCAGCATCTTCTCCGACTGGGAGGGGCCAGGCTGGATGTCGATCACCGCATAGCCCACCGCCTTGAGCACCGGAAAATCATCGGGCTTGCCACCCTGGGTGTAATCCACCACCCGATTGTAGCTGCAACCGCTGAGCAAGAGTGCCAACAGGCAACCAAACAGGATCTTCATGACTCGCTCCTCACGGGGTCAGGTTGACCAGATGACCGCCCGGCCGGGCCTGACTGTCACGCATCAGATAACCGCGATTGATCGATGCCCGACCAAACGAATTGTTGGCACCGAACAGATATTTTTGCGGGATCAGGCTCTGGGCCGTGGTCTCCACCATCTTGGTGCGCATGTCGATAACGCGGGCGTTGACCAGGATCCCCTTGCTATTGCGGCTGAAGGTGCCGACCAGAATGCGGGAGATCGGCAAACGGGAAGAGAGCTCCTTGTAGTTGCGGCTCAGCACGAAGTCCCCCTGCGGCGTCACCTTGATGCTGCCGGTCAACTTGAAGTCCACCACCACCTCGCCGCGGCGGTTGAGCTCGTAGATAAAGCTCTCCTCAATCTGCTGCCCCATCCAGTTGGTATCCTGCAGGGTATCGAGATCGACGAAAGAGGCCACCGCGATGGGCTCGGTCAGGGTGGTCAGCGATTTGCGCTCCATCAGCTGATCGGTCATGCGCGCCACCAGCCAGTTGAGCTCCATCCCCTGCGCCGCCTGGCGGGGGTCACCCTGATCCCGATTGATAGGGTCGGAGCCACACCCGGTCAATGCCAAGGCAAGCGCCAACGCCGTGATGAGTTTGTTCATGGATACCTTTCCTGTATCTGCACCTGACTTATTATCGGACGCGCCGGACAAAGCTTGAGCCGGGAATGAGGCATGATTCTTGCTTTTTAATGGACATCGTCAGCGCCAACGTGCGCTGCCACTTGGAACGTGTTGTGAACGTGTTGTGATCCATGTCGGCCAGCCGAGCCATTTCCTCAAAATGGCTCGGCTGCCCGCCAACTCAAGGTATCTGCTATGAAATTACCGCTGCTGTTGACCCTGCTGCTGGCCAGCCTGAGCGCCCGCGCCGAGATTATCGAAGCGCAGGGCAGCGCCGCCATTCTGGGGGGCGATGAGGTCTATGCCCGCGAGCAGGCGACCCGCGACGCCCTGCGTCAGGCGCTGCTGGCCAGCGGCGCGGCCGTTTCCAGCGTCCAGCGTCTGGAAAATGGCAGCCTGCGATCCGAGCAGATCCAGATCCGTTCCGGCGGCGACATTCGCCAGTATCGGCTCAAGCGGGAAGAGGTGCGCAACGGCCGCATGTATATCACCCTGGTGGCCGACATTCAGGCCGAGCGCCAGATCTGCCAGACCCAGCACTTCGCCAAGGATTTGACACTGGTGAGGCTGCGGATGCGCTATCCGGACCAAGCCAGCTACGGCGCCATGGACGACATGCCGGAAAACCTCTCACGCCGGCTGTTCGAAACCCTCGCCAACGCGCCGCAAGGGGTCGCGGTGCGCCAGTGGCTGGATGAAAACCTGCGCATCGATCCGCTGCATCTGCAACAGGGGGATCGCAGTGCCCTCGAAGAGATCAAGGCGCTCAGCCTGCGTACCGACAGCCAGTATCTGGTGCTCGGCAGCATCGACGATCTCTCCATCGAGCCGCAGGGCAACCAGCTGACCAGCTGGTATGAGGATCCCGTACGCAACTTTCGCATGCAACTCTACCTGTTTGACGGCATCAACGGCAGCCTGGTCAACCGCAAGGTCTACGAAGGGCGTGCCACCTGGACCTTTGGCAAGCGGGAACAGGTGGGCAGCAGCAGCGGCCAGTTCTGGCAATCGAGCTACGGCCAGGAGGTCAACTACCAGTTGCAGCAGGCGGCTCAGGATCTGGTAGCCCAACTCACCTGCGCCCCGGTCACCGCCCGGGTAGTCGGCCAGAACGAACGCGGCCCCTACATCAATCTGGGGCGGCGCAACGGCGTCAAGCTTGGCGATCAGTTCCGCATCCAGCACAACGCCGACTTCATCGACCCCTACGGCAAGTCGCGCATGATGCGCAACCCGGCCGATGGTTTGTTCGAGGTGGTGCAGGTATTCGACGATGGCGCCATCATTAGCAGCCAGAACAAATATTCGCCGTTTAACATCCAGAATGGGGATTTGGCAGTATTGGAATAAGAATCAAGGGTTTAAAAGGGAGTTGCTTCTTGTATAATGCCCGCCACACAGCTCCCGTAGCTCAGCAGGATAGAGCGGTCCCCTCCTAAGGGACAGGCCACTGGTTCGACTCCAGTCGGGAGCGCCATACAAAACAAGGGGTTGGCATCTTCATGGTGCTAACCCCTTGGTCGTTTTTGGCAACAATGAATCCGACCATCCAACCGTAATGACCCTCTCCTTTCTGCGTTTAGAGCATGCGCTCTCTGATAGACTGCTTCTCTTCGGCTTGTCTTTGAGGCCAAGCCCTGTTTCATCTTGCAAAGGAGTGTTGGATGTCCGGATGTTCCTGGTGGGATAGATCCACCGGTTTTGCACTGCTGACCATTGTGCTGTGGGCCTCGCTGGCGGCGCTGACGTCACGGGTCACCAGCGTGTCACCACTGGTGCTGGTCGGGCTGGTGCTGTTTTTCTGCGGGGTCGGGGCCTTGCCGTTTTGGCGCCAATGGCGCGCTCGTCCTATTACCTGGCTGGTGACGGTTACGGCATTGCTGCTCTACCATCTGCTGCTCTTTATGAGCTTTCGCCATGCCCCGGTGCTGGAGGCCAACCTCATCAACTACCTCTGGCCGCTCTGCATCATTCTGTTCACCCCGCTGTTGTTGCCCGGCCATCCACTCCATGCCCGTCATCTGCTGGCTGGCGCCTTTGGTCTGGCGGGCTCCATGCTGGTGATGGTCAATGGCGAGCTGCAACTGCAGCAGACCTATCTGCCGGGATACCTGTTGGCGCTCGGTGCAGCTGTCGTCTGGGGGGCCTATTCGGTGCTATCACGCCGTCTGCCGCCAGCCCCCGCCGTGGCCACTGCGGCAGCCTGCCTGCCCGCAGGTTTGCTGGCGCTGCTGCTTGCCCGTCTGCTGGAGGGGCCCCTGCCGCTCGCGCAGCTCCCCACCAGTGACTGGTGGCTGATCATCGGGCTGGCGCTGGGGCCCATGGGGGCGGCCTTTGTGACCTGGTATCTTGCGCTGCGCGATGGGGACCCACGCCGGATCGGTGCCCTTGCCTACCTGACACCGCTGCTGAGTACTTTGCTGTTAGTGGCATTGAACGGAGAGGAGCTGACCTCGCGCCATCTACTGGCCGGGGCACTTATCATAGGAGGCGCCCTGCTCGGTATGCTGGGCCAACGCAACAGCGCTCAGGTATCCCCAGCCAGTTAAATCGGCAAAATGGGGCCACCTGACCATGCTGTCATAAAAACGCCATCATCCCTGTTTAGGCTCTGGCCACGCTCCCCCATGGTCTGTGCTGACAGGAATTACCCCGTGAAAATCGCCCATTACGCCACCCTCTCCTCCCTTGTTTTGTTACTGGTCGCGGGAGGACAGGCGCTGGCCCTCTACCACGGCTGGCAGCAGCTTGCCCGTACCAATCAGGCCCAGCATCAGCACGAGACGCTGCAACAACTGGTGACAGTGACCCTGCAAAACAGCCTGCGTGACTACCTCAACAGCGGCGATCCACAGCAACTGACCGCTGCGGAGAAGATCCGCCAGCAAGCGCTTTCCTCGCTGACCACTCAGGATGATGCCGTGGCGGCCCCGCTCAGGCAGCAACTCGAACAGATGGGGCAGCGCATCGCTCACGACTATCAGGCCGCAGGCAAGCTCTCGGGCAACAGCCAGCTGCTGCTGCAAAATGCGGAGAGTGAGCTGGGCAGCCAGGCCATGGCGCTGATCCGCTATGGGGAGCAAGGCGCCAGCACGGAACAATCTGCCGCAGCACAGCAATATCGCCGCGGTGCGGCCGAGATCCTGGCGGGCCTGCCGCGCCTCGCCCATTTGCGCCAAAGCTATATGGAGCAGGGCAATGAAAAGCTGCTCGAAGGGATCCGCTTTGAGCTGGAGGCACTGCAAAAACAGGCGCAAGCGCTGCAAGCCTTGCCGCTGCTCGGCCTGTATGAAGAGGCGCCCGCCGATGAGTTCACGCTGGGGGAGGCGGTACGCAAGGAGCTGGGAGATCAACCGCGCAGCGAATTACGCTCACTGCTGGGCCGCTATCCGCAGGAGCTGGCCAACAGCCGCACGGCGCTACAACAGCAACAGGCTGGCCGCCAGACCGTGCAGCAAGACATCATGGCCATGTTGCAAGCGACCAGACAGATGGGGGAACAACTTGCCCGCGAACGGCAAGCCGTCAATCAGGAGCTGGCCACCATCCTCGGCACACTGGCGCTCTGTCTGGTGATAGTCGCCCTGCTGTTTGCGCTGGTGCAACGACGCTGGCTGCTCACCCCCTTGTTACGACTGCGCCGTGCCTTTATGCTGCTCGATCAGACAGGGCTGGCCGAGCCGTTGCCTGCCGGACGTGATCGCAGCGAGCTGGCCGATATCGTTGTCAGCTACAACCGGCTGATCGGCCGCCTGCAACTGGATCAGCAACAGAAAGAGGAGCAGCTGTCAGCGGTATCCCTCAGCCTGCAAGGAATGGTCAGCCAGGTTGACGAGATCCATCACAGCACCCGCACCACCGAACAGGTGGTCGACGAGAGCGGCCAGATGATGGATGAGCTGAACCAGCTGGCCGGAGAGGTCCATCAGGTCGCCGCCGACATCGCCCAGCATGCCCACCATAACGAACAGGCGATGAGCCAGAGCGAAGATCTGGTGGGGAGCATGCTGCACGCCACTCATCAGACCGGACTGGCGATTGACGAGAGCGATGAGGCGCTGCAAGCCCTCACCCGCTCGGTTGCCGATGTGACGGCCATTGTCGATGTGATCGGTCATATCGCTCAGCAGACCAACTTGCTGGCCCTCAACGCTGCCATCGAAGCGGCCCGCGCAGGGGAACAGGGACGCGGTTTTGCCGTGGTTGCCGATGAAGTGCGCCACCTCTCGGCCAATACCCAGCAATCCCTCAACCAGATCACCGATATTCTGGGGCGTCTGACCCAATCCGGTGAACAGCTTGGCACTGTACTGAACCGGATCACCAGCGAATCAAGCCGCCAGCGGGCGCAGGCGGAACAACTGCGCCAGACCACCCAGGCAGTGCGGGAGATCGCCCGCAACACCGCAGTGATCGCCCTGCAGGGCGCCGACAACGCCAAAAGTCAGGAACACAAGCTGGCCAGTTTTGCCGATCTGATCACCCGTATCCATCAGCATGCCCGTCAGGTGAGTCAGCTCTCGGTGCAGGTCTCGTCCCATATCCACCATCAGGCGCAGCAGATCCCCCGCATCCTCGGCCAGCAAGGCTGAACCCTATTCGCCCCGCATCCTCACCAGATCACTTTCCCTCGACCAGAGGGAAAGTTTTTTTGTAGCACAAAATTATCTGTTATCGGCAGGTTAACTGACACCTCTTCCCCCGTACCGGATGAAAACCCGCACTGGCGCTGGCCGCAGCCTCAAGAAAACGCTCTCATCACCGTGATACCTGCCATGAGGCTGTTTACGACCTTGCCCATGATTATTTGCACTCGGTCATACTTTTGAAACGTTGAGGGAACTTTTCATTGATATTTCGCACCGCGAACGTACTCTTGGAGTTGTCCGATAGCCAAGAATCGGAACATAAAAAAACAACATGTGATGATCAGGACTGCCAACTACAGATGTGCCAAGACATCCGGGTTTGCAGGTAGCCAAGACAAGATTTTTTGCCCTTCGGGGTTTTGATTGCAATGCCAATACCGAGCGGTAGGCCCGATGCCAACTGCCGGAAAAAAAAGCTAAGTCCATAAAATCAGGAGCAATAAAAATGGAAAAAGTGATCTTCAAGCGCGCCGCTTTGAGTGCCGCTGTGGTAGCCGCTCTGGTCGCCCCCGGTATGGCGTTGGCAGCTCAGGATATGATGAGCCCGGAATACGGCCAGTCCTATGAAACCTTCGTTAAAGACTCCAAACTGACCGGCGGTCTGTTCTACTTCCAGCGTGATCGTCAGCGCATCGATGGTGACCCGACTGCAGCCAAGAAAGAAGGCAAATACCAGTCCAACCTGAGCCATTCCACCGTTCAAGCCGCTCTCAACTTCAACTCCGGTTATGCCTGGGACACCGTAGGTCTGGATCTGGGCGGCTTCGGTGCCTATGACCTGGCCGTTACCGAAAATCACCCGGTCAACCAGGAAAACGAATTCTCCTTCGCTGGCCGTTCTTGGGGCAACAACGCCAAAGATGGCTCCCCTGAAGGTGGTTTCAGCCTCTCCAACGCAGCGATGAAGCTGAAATTCCTGGACGGCGGCATCACTGCCAAGGGTGGTTATACCCAGCTGTATGTCCCTGGCCAAATCGGTGTTAACTGGTCTTATCAGCCGGGTACCTATCGTGGTGGTCAAGTTGAAGGTAACTTCGGTGGCCTCTACCTGACCTACGCCATCGCTGACGAGTACAAGGCCCCCTGGTACAAAGAGACTCAGGTCTTCTCCCGTGCCAAAGCGTGGATGGATCCGTTCGCTGATGAAAACGTCATCGACTACATCCACGGTATTGCAGCCCGTTACACCTTCGAAAATGGCACTGCTGTGACCGGTTCTTTCGGTCAGTCCGAAGGCTACATGGACAGCTACCACTTCAAACTGGCTCACAAGTTTGACGTACTGGGCGGCCTCTCCACCAGCTACCAGTTCTACGGTTCCGAGACCGAGACCTACACCAAGGGCGCTTCCCAGATCGAGACTTATGACGGTCTGGCATGGCAACAAGCTCTGACAGCTGCCTGGGGCATGGGCCCGTACGGCTTCCGTCTGGAAGGTCTGTGGACCAAGGCTGAAGGTGCGGAAGGCAACTACCTGCCCCGTCTGACCCGTGGCTACGCCAACTCTCAGGGTGCCAACGAAATTTGGTGGGACTCCCGCTCTGACTGGAACGCCAACAACGAGAAAGCGCTGTTCTTCGGCGTGACCCGTTCTCTGGATGATCTGGTTGGTGCTCCTGGCTGGTCCGTCGGTGTATCCGGTGCTTACGGTTGGGATATCGAAACCGGTCAAGGCAAGAAAGCAGCCAACGGTGAAGATACCGAATGGGCAGCCAACTTCGATGTCACCTATACCGTGCAGGATGGCAAGCTGAAAGGTACCCTGTTCAAACTGCACTACACCGACTACAACAACGACATCAGCCAAGGCGGCGGTTGGACCGATTACCCCAACATCTTCGCCTCCGAGCACGACGTCAAGTTCCACATCATCATGCCGCTTACCTTCATGTAATCAGGCAATACGATGTCAGCAAACCGGGCCACTTGGCCCGGTTTTCTTTTTACCGGTTGGCAGGCTAACATGCGAGCCGGATAAGGATTTTATCCGCTCACCAGCCCGCACGCTTTTGTCAGCAGTCACAAGGACGCCATCATGCCCCGTTTTGTTCTGATCACCGGTTGTTCCAGCGGTATTGGCCTCGCCGCCGCACAGGCGCTCGGGCAGCACGGTTTTACCGTGATCGCCTCGGCGCGCAAGGCGGAAGATGTGGCCCGTCTGCAGCAACAGGGATTGCTGGCAGTACAGCTGGATCTGGCGGATTCTGCCTCCATCGAGCTGGGTGCCAGTGCGGCACTCCATCTGGCGGGCGGGCGCCTCTATGGCCTGTTCAACAATGGCGCTTATGGCCAACCCGGGGCGCTGGAAGATCTGCCCACCGAAGCGCTCAGGGAGCAATTCAATACCAACCTGTTTGGCTGGCACCATCTGATCCGTCAGGTGCTGCCGCCGATGCTGGATGCCAAAGAGGGGAGGATAGTGCAGAACAGCTCGGTTCTGGGGCTGGTTGCCATGAAGTATCGCGGCGCCTACAACGCCAGCAAGTTTGCGCTGGAAGGTTATAGCGACACTCTGCGCCTTGAACTGGCGGGTAGCGGGGTACATATCAGCCTGATTGAACCGGGCCCCATCGATACCCGTTTTCGTGCCAATGCCCGCAGCGCCTTCTTGCGGCACATCGATCCGGCCCAGAGCCGTCATCAGTCGGCCTACCGCCAGACCCTGACGCGGCTGGAAAAAGAGGGGGCCACCAGCGGCTTTACCCTCCCAAGCGAAGCCTGCATCCCGCCGCTGCTCCATGCGCTGACCCACGCCCATCCCAAGGCGCGCTATCCGGTGACCACACCAACCCGGCTGTTTGCCTTCCTGCGACGGGTATTGCCCACTCGCTGGCTCGATAAACTGCTGGCCAAATCAGCCTGATCCCGTGATTGACGATAAGCATCCTGCCGCCCAAGTGGCGTTAGCCGGGTAGCGGCGTCACCCGTCCCGCCAACCTGGTTTGTCCCTCTCTTCAATAGTGCTCGCCATTGCTGTAGTAGGCGCTCTTGACCAAAGGAACCACCTGCACCACCACATAGGTCTGCTCCCCCAGCACCTGCTTCAAATGGCGCGTGATAAGGCGCGCGGCGGCGTCCTGCATCTCCTGCGGCCGTTCGAACCAGTGCAACTCGACAAACGGAAATCCCGCCTCTGGCTCGCCGTTACGGATCCAGCAGCTCTCCACCCGCTCCATGGTGACAAACTCCGGCTTGCTGCCGGTCAGCTCGCAAAGCTCGGCCAGCAGCGGGTCGCTCACCTGTTGCAGGGTATCGAGCGCCACGGCGCGAAAACGAAGATGGGGCATGGCAAACCTCTTGGTTATCTGAAATGAGGACTTATCATAGGGGTTATTGTCAGCAAGAGAAGTCACCCGGCGCACATTAAGGATCCCCATGAGATTTCATCGCACCCTCTTTGCCTTCCTGCTCTGCCTGCTGCTACCACTGCACGCCTTTGCCGATCCCGCGTTCTATCGGGTGAGCAAGGGCAACCAGCAACACTGGCTGCTGGGCTCCATCCATGCGGGCAAACCTTCCCTCTATCCTCTGCCCGAGCCGGTGGAGCGTGCCTGGCTGCAGAGTCGCGCACTGGTGATGGAGGTGGACATGAACAGCATCACGCCGGATCAGTGGCAACAGACCGGCTCCCTCACCCGACTGGTGGATGGCAAGCCGCTCAAGGATCATCTGCCTGCCGAGCTCTATCAACGCACCCTGATGGCGGGCGCCCGCTATGGCATCGACGAGGCTACCCTCGCCACCCTGCGCCCCTGGTTTGCCGCCATTACCCTGACCCAGGCCGCCATGGCCCGCTCCGACTTCAAGAGTGAACTCGGGATAGACAAGCACTTCGCTACCCGGGCCGCCAAAGAGGGCAAACCGGTAGTGGGTTTTGAAACCCTGCTGGAGCAGCTCGGTTATCTGGCCAGCGTGGGTGACAACCAGACCCTGATGCTCGCCAGCACCCTGGATGAGCTACCGATGCTGGAGAGTGGTTTCGCCGCCGTGATGAAGGCGTGGCAGCAGGGAGATGAGGCGACGCTAATCAATCTGCTCAAGGAGGAGATGGCCCCGCCCGCGCTACAAAGCTGGATGGAGCAGACCCTGCTGGCCGAGCGCAACCACAACTGGCTGAAGAAATGGTCCACCCTGCCCAACGAGAGCTTTATCGTGGTAGGCGCCCTGCACCTTTACGGCGAACAGGGGTTGCTGACGTTGCTGGAGCAGCAGGGGTGGCGCATTACCCCGCTCACCACACCGGGCCCTGTGCAGGCTCGGTCGCAAGGAGTCCAGTGAGAACGATCACAGATCGCACTGGTTATTAAACAACCTGCAAGGGAGTTGATCGGGATCATCCCGGACGGGGCAAAGAGGTATTTATCATGCCTGTCATCAACCGGGTGACAGGAGCAATAAAATGGACTTTTGGCTGGACCTGATGTTTGGCAACAGCGTGGGATTGATGTCGATGCTGGTGATTATCGGCACCTTCTTGCTCATCAGCTCTTACGCGGCCTACTTCATCTACAAGGTGATGCACTCGCAACCGCCTCATTCACAGCAACCCCATTCTCAACAACCCAAAGAGGGCAAATAATCCTCTGACCACAGGCGGCAGTTCACACTGACCGCCTGTGCTGTTTTATGGTTCGCGACTGTGATTCCCGGGCCAAGATGCACCAGTGTCCATGCTGGGCGCCCCTTATCCCCTCCCCCTTTCCCCGTTTTCTGTGCCGGTTGCGGCCGTTATAATGGCCCCCACTTTTTCTTATGGGGAGCCTGCCGTGTCTCATAACGACGAACTCTCGCTATTCATGAATGAAGTGGCCGACGTGCGGCCCATTCGCAGCGACAACATCCATCCCCATGCGGCCAAATCCGCCCCGACCGAGGCGCAGCTCGCTCGCCGTCAGGCTGCCACCGCCGAGCAACTCGCCCTCGACCACCTCACCATGGAGGCCATCGAGATGCTAGATCCGCACGAAATCGTCGGCTTCAAGCGTGATGGGGTGCAGGAGGGGGTCTACAAGAAGCTGCGGCTCGGCAAATACGAGCTGCAGGCCAGCCTGGACTTGCACCAGAAAACCCTTAACGAAGCGCGCCAGACGCTGGTGCAGTTCATTGCGGATTGTGAAGTCCGGGATATCCGCTGCCTGCTGATCCTGCACGGCAAGGGGGAGCGCAGCACCCCGCGCGCCCTGCTGAAAAGCTATGTGAGCGCCTGGTTGCCGCAACTGCCCGCCGTCATGGCGATCCACAGTGCCGAGCGTCGCCACGGCGGCAGCGGTGCCCTCTATGTGCTGCTGCGCAAAAGCGAACGCAAAAAAGCGGAAAACCGCGAGCGGCACCAGAAGCGGCTCGGCTAATCCGCGTTTCGCCCCACGCCTTTGGCCCGCCTGCATGATGGTGGTCAACGATGCTGCGGCGGTGTTAGCATCGAACGGCCCCGAGCATGCCAGGTACGGGGCGGCATACCATCAGGGACGATAACAAGGACAATCCCATGTCATATCAAAAGCTTGAACAACATCAGCAGCAGATCCACCGCTTTAGCCACCTCGCCGCCATCTGCGGCTGGGATCAGGCAGCCATGATGCCGGAAGGGGGCAACGATGCCCGCGCCGAAGCGATGGCAGAACTCGGTCTGCTGATCCACCAGAAGCGCACCGCTCCCGAGCTGGGCGACTGGATTGCCAAGGCCGAGAGCGAACCGCTCGATGAAGTACAACGTGCCAACCTCGGCGAGATCAAGCGCCAGTGGCAAGATGCCAGCCTGCTGCCCGGTGAGCTGGTCGAAGCGCTGTCACTCGCCGGCAGCAAGTGCGAGCATGCCTGGCGCAGCCAGCGCAAGAACAACGACTGGGCCGGTTTTTCCCCCAATCTCGAGGAGGTGGTGAAACTCTCCTGTGACGTGGCGCAGCTGCGGGCCGATGCGCTTGGCGTGCGCCCCTACGACGCCATGCTGGCGCTCTATGAGCCGGGCATGACCAGCGCACGGCTCGATCAAATCTTCGGCGATCTCGCCAGCTGGCTGCCGGCTCTTATCCAGACCGTGAGTGAACAGCAGAAGGGCGATGCCCTGCTGCTGCCGCAAGGCCCCTTCCCCATCCCGACCCAACAGGCACTCGGCCAGGAGGTAATGGGGCTGCTCGGCTTTGATTTCGCACACGGCCGCCTCGATGTGAGCAGTCACCCCTTCTGTGGCGGCGTGCCGACCGACGTGCGGATCACCACCCGCTATAACGAGCAGGAGTTTGTCTCCAGCCTGATGGGCATAGTGCACGAAACCGGTCACGCCCGTTACGAACAGGGGCTGCCGCGCCATCTGCTGGGTCAGCCGGTGGCCGAAGCGCGCTCCATGGCGATCCACGAGAGCCAGAGCCTGTTTTGCGAGATGCAGCTGGGCCATCATCCCGCCTTCCTCGCGCTGCTGGCGCCACGCATTCGTCACCACTTCGGCGAGCAGGCGGCATTTGCACCGGACAATCTGTCCAAGCTCTACAGCCGGGTCGAGCCGGGCTTTATCCGGGTCGATGCGGACGAGGTGACCTATCCGGCCCACGTGATCCTGCGCTACGAGCTGGAGCGCGATCTGGTGGAAGGGAAGATCGAGGTAGCCGACATACCCGAGCTGTGGGACACCAAGATGCAGCAGTGGCTGGGGCTCTCAACCAAGGGCAACTACCGCAATGGCTGCATGCAGGATATTCACTGGACCGACGGCTCGTTCGGCTACTTCCCGAGCTACACCCTGGGTGCCATGTATGCCGCCCAGCTGCGCTTTGCCCTCGAAAAAGAGCTGGGCAGCATGGGTGAGGTGATCGCGGCGGGACGCCTGCCGGAGATCTTCGGCTGGCTCGGACGCAACATCTGGTCACAGGGGAGCCTGCACAGCACCGACGAGCTGGTGCGCCGCGCCACCGGTGAAGCGCTCAACCCGCACTGGCTGCGCCAGCATCTGGAACAGCGCTACCTGAAGTAATGAGCGCAGTAAGCTAACAGCAGAACGGGGCCCTTTTTAGTTGACCACTACAGGGCCCCGTTTTTATGGCGGTGCATGGCATAGCACGCCGCCACCACCATGCTGTAAAAAGAGAAAATTCAGAGAGGATCAGGGGAACCCAGCAACTCGCGCAGTTGCAGGATATTGCCCTCAGGGTCGAAGGCGTTGCGCACCACAAAGCCGGGCCCCGTCCACTGCTGTGACAACAAACCGCCGCCGAGATCCGCCGCCTTCGCTTCTGCCCAGGCGAGGCTGGAGACGGTGAAGAACAGCTTGATGGCCCCCTCTTCCCGCAGTGCTGGCGGCCGCTTAATAACGACTTGCCCGGCATAAGGCTCGGGAATGGCGTGGATGAGCAGCTGGATATCGCTGTTTTCCAGCACTACCAGCTGCTCATCCTGACTGCAGACCACCATCTGCAGCAATGTACGATAAAAGTGGGTCAGCAGGCCCGGATCCTTGGCATAGATCAGGGCACCGGCGCGAGCGGGGCCTGGCATGGAGCTCTCCTCAACAGTGAACGGCTGGGTGGACAGATCTCCACCTTCTCACAGTTGCGCGCCCCGTTCGATCCTTTTCAGCGGCTCACCAGCCTCACTGCACAAAGTGCCACTGCCGCAGTGCCAGCGTCGGAGGTGGCCCCTGATCGTCCCCCAGATCTGCCATGCCCAGCGCCTCGTCATAGTGCACACCACCTGCACCACTCTCGGTCAGGTGTTTTGCCCGCACCGCCCCGTACAGACCGCCACTTCCGCTGATCTTCATCTCGGTCAGCGGGGCATAGAGAGCGGCATAGAGCGGCGTATTGCCCGACAGCTTGACCCCATCCTTGCCGCTATACGCGGAATAGAGGGAGATAGCAGGCGTACCGCCAGCGGTCAGCCCCTGTTTGGCTGCCGTCACCTCGGCACCGGCCCCGAGATCGACCTTGCCGCTGACGATCAGGGTCAGGCTGCTCCCCTCGCTCACCGTCAACTTGTTGCTGCCAGTCATGGTGAAATCCTTGTCGATCAGCAGAACCACATCCCCCTTGATGGTGAGTGTGGCATCGGCCCCCATATTGAGACTGTCGAGCTGATAAATGGTCTGATCCTTGCCAAACAGCTCCCCCTTGCCGGGTAGCGGCAGCCCGGGCTTGTGCTGGTTGCTGCTGGTGACCGAGCCAGTGGCAGGATCCGTGGTCAGCACCATCTGCTGGGTGGCGCCCAGAGTCAGCGGGCCATTGATGGGCAGTGTGGCAGGGGGGAACGATTTGGGCAGCGCGACCACATTGAGCGGGTCACACACCTGCCCGGCCACGGGTGGCAGCTTGGGGTGAGTGCGGTATTGGGGATCCAGATACTTCTGATGCTTGGCATCAAGGAATGCCCCCTTCCCACCATAGTTCAACTTGTCGCCAGCAATGCTTGTGCCATGACCCATAGAGACATCACCATTGATCGCAACAGCTCCGGCAATATGCCCCCCTTGCAAGGCAAAATTTCCACTCCCGTTCACGCTGCCCTCAACCCTGACAACCCCATCAGAGGGAGAAATGGTGATATCGCCGCCAGCAAGTACATTACCCGCAACAGGTGAAGAGCCGTTCAAGGTCACCGAGCCGGTCGCCCGCACATCACCCCAGATGGGGGAGTGCCCGGCGAGCACTACATTGGCCTTGTCGCTGACAGTCGCCACCTTGGCGTTTTGCCCCTGATTAAGAGTCTCGGAAACAGACTCCTTGTACGCCCCCTTGCGCGAGTCGTAGCTGTCGATAAAACCGCTACCGGAGAGGCTTAGCCCTTCGCATGCCACCACCGAATCCTGAAAGATGAGATTGCCGGGCTCACGCTTGAGGGCAAACAGGGCATTAAGGCTGGCATTTCCCTCCAGATAGCGGCCATGGCTCTGCAACGCCAGCTTGCTGCCAGCGGAGGCATCCAGCTGATCTATGCTGAAGCGGCTGCCCGCCATGGCCCCTTCGCCCTTGCTTGGCACCTTCTGCACCAGTTGAGCCCACTCTATCCGTGGTTCAGCGCCAAGGGCCTGATGCAGGGCTCGATAACTCTCGTTCATCCCCTGTTCGGCACTGAGCTGTGCATTGATCTTCTTGTGAAAATTGCCGCTCAGGCGAGTCTGCAACTGGTTCTCCTGAATGCTGGTAAACACCAGCAGACTCGACAGCAGGCTCACTACCAGCACCACCAGCAGTACGGCTCCCCGCTGCCCCTGCAATCCCTTGTTCATCCCGCTCCCCCTACTGTGGCGTTGGCACCGGATGTGGCCAACGCTGCTGCCCAGACCGCCTTGCGGCGGGCCACCTGCACCTCTACTCCCGGTGCCAGATAGCTAGGCAGCCCTTCGGGCAAGATGCGGATATTGACCAGTGCACCCTGCTGGCCGAATTCAAGATCCTGAAGATGGGTCAGCAACAGGCGCGGGCCATCCCCATCATCGCAACTGAGTACCGGCGGCGTGAAGCGGTACTGCTCGGTAAAATCGGCGGTTTTCTGGTGGCCAAGGCAGGAGAGCACCTGATTGCCCTCCTCTACCTTGAAGGCCAGCGTCAGGCGATCAGGGGTCACGTCTATCAGCTGATCCGCCTGCTTGATGCTGTTGGTAAAGGTGAGAGTGGCAAAGCGCAGCACTTCGTTCGCCTGCTCCAACGCCTTGCTCTGCTCGACCGTGCTCTTGATCGGTGCGTAACCGGCAAAAATCGCCAGCATCAGCATCAGACCGAGCACCATGGAGATCATCAGCTCGACGAGACTGACGCCTAGTTGCCGTGAAGGGACGCTCAGCATAAAGGCGGAAATCCTGCGTTCAGCTCCACTCGCTTGGCGCCGGAGATCCGCTCATCCTGCCACTCGATAGCGACCACAAAGTTGTCGCTATAACGGTTCGGCAGCACCAGCCGGTGACCCTCGTGCAGGGTGAAGCGGGCAAGAAAATCGGCCTGGGTGAACCGCTCGGGCTTGCGCTGCACTTCACACAGCGAACTCCAGATCTGCTCCACGCTGTTGCTCGCCTCGATCGTAGCCAGGGTGCTCTGCAAGCTGTAATGCGCCTGCTGCAACGAGACCACCTGCCCCTTGGCGAGACCGAGAAACACCATCACCGCCAACACCATGGAAACCATGATCTCCACCAGATTGAAGCCCTGCTGGCGGGCAAGTGCGGCGTTTCTCATGAGCAGCTCCCTTGCAGCAGCTGGCCGCTCGGGGCCACGCAGAGCACCCGCTGCTCACCGAGGCGATTGGCCAGAATGATCTCGGCGTGGCTGCTGCTGCCGGTTGGCGCGATCTGGATGGGGTCAAACGACTTGATCACCACGCCGCCACCGGGAGCTGATGCCTGACGCAACCGCTGGCTGTCGGCCATCACCTCCCAGCCACCGTTCTCGGTGCCCTGCAGTACCACCGGCAGGGTCAGCTTGACCGCTTCGCTGCGGGCAAAGCGGTAGGCTGAAGCGAGTTCGGTCGCGCTGCGATCGAGCCGTTCGGCCGCGAGGCGCTGACTCATGGAGGGCAACCCGACCAATAGCAAGATGGTGGCGATGCCGACCGTGATCATCAACTCAATCAGAGTAAATCCGCGCACATTCATCTTATGATCCCCAGCAGTCATGGCGATTGGCCGCGCGATAACCGGTCTGATCGAGGGTCAGAGTGCCGCACTCATCCTGTTGTCGCGTCGTTGGAATGGCTTTGAGCAGGTAGTCGCCAGCATCTTGCTGGCTGTAGCTGAACTGGTAGAAATCCGTGTTGGAAGGGGTGGCAAACGTGTTGGGATAACGGCCCTGCTGGGTATAAATACGCTCGAGGGCGAGCGCCTGCTCCAGCAATTGCTGCTGCGCTTCGTAACGACGTCCCTGTTGCAGATAACCCTGATACGCTGGCAACGCGATGGCCGCGAGAATGCTGACAACCGTCATGGCGATCAACAACTCGATCAGACTAAAGCCCCGGCAATGGCGCCATGCCTTACAGTCGTTCACTTATCATCCTTGGCAAGTGTTGTTGTTATTGGTCGGCCTAAGGCCGCAGATGTGATGACTTAATAATCATCAAAAATTAACTGACTCGATTGAACAACACAAAATCACCACACTCAATGTAAAAAAGATAGTTATGTGATCTGTTATTAATTTTTAAGCAGTTTTCACCGCCACTAATCTCGCCAAGCAAATAAAGCTAGGCCAATCGACATCCGTTATGCCCCCTTCTATCGAGCCGCGACATATGGACAACAACGGAGCGAAGAGTGAAACCCAACCGTGCAATAAAAGAGCAAAAAAACCTTTGGCCAATTTTTGCTATCCCTGTCCGTTTCTGGCTAGTCACGGCCTCCGCGCCCCCTTACTCTCTTGCCATCTATTCCAGCAAAGCTGCCAACACCATGAATGCAAAGCACAGCCCTGAGTCGTCACCGGATGAGGTGATCAACACCCTCAGCCGCGAGCAGTGTCACGCCGCACGGCTCGCCCGCGATGCTCGCTTCGATGGCCGCTTCTTTACCGGCGTGCTCTCGACCGGCATCTACTGCCGGCCTGTCTGCCCGGCACGGCCACCGCACGAGCACAATGTGCGCTACTTCCAAAGCGCCGCAGCTGCCGAGCAGTATGGGCTGCGTCCCTGCCTGCGCTGCCGCCCGGAGCTGGCCCCCGCAGCCCGTGGCGATCTGCCGGTTGAACTGGCTCGCCTGCTGGCGCGTATCGATCGCGGCGAGCTGGCAGACAGCACGCTCGCCGAACTGGCAGCGGAGAGCGGTATCAGTGAGCGCACCCTGCGCCGCCAGTTCGAGGCATACCTTGGCGCCTCACCAAAACAGGTGGAGCATACGCGCCGCCTGCTGCTCGCGAAACGGCTGCTGACTGAAACCGGGCTGCCCATTACCGACATCGCGTTTGCCGCCGGCTTTGCCAGTATCCGCCGCTTCAATGACGCCTGGCTCAACGCCTACGGACTGGCCCCGCGCTCCCTGCGCCAGCAGGAGCAGCACGCTGACGCGCCAGAGCACATGAGCGCGCAGCCGCGCGGCGCAACCCTGACACTGGAACTGCCCTACCACCCCCCATATGACGTGGCGGCCATGCTGGCGTTCTATCGGCTCCGGGCGATCCCCGGGCTGGAGCAGGTGGATGGTGAGGTGTATGAGCGGCGCTACCGGGTCGGTGATCAGGTCGCGTTGGTGCGTATCGCGCAGGGCAAGGGGCATAGCCTGCAGCTTACCGTCCATGATCTGCCGCTCGCAGCACTGCCCGATCTGCTCTATCGGGTGCGCCGGATGTGGGATCTCGATGCCGACATGCAGCGGATCGGTGATCTGCTCGGTCAGGACCCGCTGCTCGCCCGCTTGCAGGCGCGCTGGCCCGGTGTACGGCTGCCGGGTGGCTGGGACGAATACGAGGTGATGCTGCGCGCCATCGTCGGCCAGCAGGTGTCGGTCAAGGGAGCCATCACCATACTCGGGCGACTGGTGGCCCGCACCGAGGCGCAATTCGGGGTGGCGCAACTACCGACCCCCGCCCAGTTGTGCGAACTCGATCTCGACGGCATCGGCATGCCCGGCAGTCGCATTCGCACCCTGCGCGGCGTGGCACAGGCGCTGGCCAGTGGCGAGCTGACCCTCACGACAGCCAGTGACGAGCAGTTGCTGGCGCTGCCGGGCATAGGCCCCTGGACGGTCTCTTACTGGCGGCTGCGCTGCGGGCTAGATACCGATGCCTTCCCCGCCTCCGATCTGGTGCTGCAAAAGGCGCTCGGAGGCGGTGCCAAGCTGCCGGTGAAAGAGGTGTTGGCGCAAAGCGCCGCCTGGCAACCGTGGCGCAGCTATGCGGCCAGCTGGCTGTGGCACGCCATGAGCGAAGCGCCCGATTTGCTGCTCCGTGCCACTGGCAACGAACAACAGCCAGATACCCAACAACAGGAGATAACACCATGATCCGCTACGATATTCTGCCGACCCGCTGCGGCGATCTGCTGGTCGCCATCAATGAATCCGGTCTGGTGCACGTGGACTTTGTGGCGGGCCTGCGGGCACTGCCCGATATGAGTGGCTGGCAGCAAGATCACGAAGCGCTGGCTCCCTTCCTCGCCGAATTTGACGCCTATTTTGCCGGTCGCTTGCAGCGCTTCTCCCTGCCCCTTGCCGCCCGTGGCACCGCCTTTCAGCAGGCGGTATGGCAAGCGTTGTGCGACATCCCCTACGGCGAGACCCGCAGCTACAGCGATATCGCTCGCACCATCGGCAAACCCGATGCGGTGCGGGCAGTGGGCGCGGCGAATGGCCGCAATCCGCTCTCGATCATCGTCCCCTGCCATCGGGTGATCGGCCAAAACGGCAGCCTGACCGGCTATGCGGGGGGATTGGAGATTAAAAAAGCACTGCTGGCGCTGGAGAGGGGCAATTAAAGGAGTCTGAGTAGAGCACCTGCGATAAAAAATTGCCCCTTTTCCAGATGGAGAAAGGGGCTCATTGATCAGCGTTTCAGGCTGCCCATCACATGCATTTCGCAGCGGTTACAGTCAAAACGCAGGCGGAAGGAGTCTTTACCCATCTTGAGTTCCAGCGGCTCGGCCTTGAGACCTGGCACCTCGTTCGGACAGAGGTTCTGGCTGTAGCGGATGCAGTGCTTGGTGATCATCAGCACCACTTCCCGCTCCTCCTTGTTCGCCTCATAGGCGGGAGCAATCCGCTCCACCCCGTGTTCGCGGAAGAACTGCTCGGCCGCGCTGTTCAGCACATTGCCAAGGTAGGAGAGACGGTGCTGGGGATAGTTGATATCCCGCAGGGCGATACGTCGCTCGGGGCGCTGGTAGCTGGCCACGCGTGCGGCCTCCAGCGCAGCGATGCCATCCCGGCGCAAGCCATTGAGCTGTGATGCGGCGATAAATAGCGGGTGAGTGAATGCCAACTCAATCTTGCGCGCCACAAACAGGGTATTGCCGAGCTTGCCAAGTTGATCCCGCGCCTGTTGCAGCGCCCGCTCCGGATTGTCGGCAGGTTGTTTGTCACAGGGAAGCGTCACCACGGCACTGATGCCCTGCTCGTCGGTGAGCGTGAGGCTCACGCCCTCATCGCACTCTGCCAGCACCATATCGACCCGGATACGGCGATCCGCGCTCGCCTTCTCCAGCATCTTGCTGAACGCCTGATCGTGGTTGCGGTAGATTTCTGTCCCCACCTTCAGCCCCGGCATGCGTTCTGACAGGAGTAACTGCTTACCTTCGACTTTGTTGAGACGCATCCCCACCAGCTCGTTATTCGGCTTGAAGAAGCCCAAACCGTCGCCGTTGTTGAGGGTGACCTGTTTGCCATCAATCTCGATGCCGTCACGGGTCACCTTGGTGACACGCCCCAGCGGTTCGCCCACATATTTCGGGCTTTTGGTGGAGTCGATCCCCTGCTGGCGACCATGGAGGAAGTAATCGGTGCTGCCGCGGTTGAAGCTCTTTTTGGGGTCAGGCGTGAAGCTGTAGCTGCAACGGCCAGCAGAGGCAGCCACCAGATCGGAGCGACTATCGAGAATGGCGTCCAGCTTCTGGCGATACCAGGCGGTAACGTTTTTGACGTAGTCGAGCCCCTTGAGTCGCCCTTCAATCTTGAAGGAGCGGATCCCCGCCTCGATCAAGGCCTCCAGGTTGTCTGTCTGATCCATATCCTTGAGCGACAGCAGGTGGCTGTCGGCCACCAGCACTTCACCGTCCGGCTTTTGCAGCGAGCAGGGCAGACGGCAGAGCTGGGCACACTCGCCACGGTTGGCGCTGCGGCCGGTACGGGCATGGCTGATATTGCACTGGCCGCTGTAGGAGACACAGAGCGCGCCGTGGATAAAGAACTCCAGCTGCACATTGGTCGCCGCGCTGATCTCGCGGATCTGCGCAAGAGACAGTTCGCGCGCCAGCACCACCTGAGAGAAACCCACATCCTGCAGAAACTTCACCTTCTCCGGCGTGCGGTTGTCGGTCTGGGTACTGGCATGAAGCGCGATGGGTGGCAAATCCAGCGCCAGCAGCCCCATATCCTGCACGATGAGCGCATCTGCTCCTGCTTCATAGATTTGGTGGGTCAGCCGCCGGGCCTGCTCCAGCTCATGATCGTGCAGCAGGGTGTTGAAGGCGACAAAGACCTGGGCGCCGAAACGGTGGGCGTGGCGCGCCAGCGCCTCGATATCCTCGATGGAGTTGCCCGCCGCACTGCGGGCGCCAAAGGCCGGCCCCCCCATGTAGACGGCATCGGCACCATGGTTGATGGCTTCGATGCCGTAGGCGAGGTTCTTGGCCGGAGCCAGCAGCTCCAACCGGTTGTTGTTACTTAACGGGTGCTTGTTCTGGTGCATGGTCTCGGGATCAGGGCGGACAGCAAATGGGCGCTACTCTAGCCCATTCACCACCCGCATGCCTTGATCCCGCTTAAGGTATCCACAAAATGCAGGATTAGATAACCACCTTGAGTGCCAGTCCCAGCAGCACCAAGCCACTCACCTTATCGATCACAAAGGATTTGGCTTTGAGCCACGCCAGTACGGGACCACGAGAGAGCACCAGCGCCACCAGCACGTACCAGACGGCATCGATCCCGCCAGCGGTGAGCATCATGATGCCCCCTTCGCTCCAGCCGGTATCGGCCCGCACAAACTGGCTGAACAGAGCGATGAAGAACACCGCCAGCTGGGGGTTAAGGAAGGCCACCATAAAACCTTCAAAGGCCCCCTGCCGACCGCGCAGTTGATGCACCTCTTCATTCCCTTCGTCACTGGTTGGTTTTGCCAGCAGGGCTTTCACCCCGAGCCAGGCAAGAAATGCGGCGCCGCCGTAGCGGATCAGATCAAACAGGATAGGGGTCTGGGTGATCAGGATGGAGAGGCCGAGCGCCGTGACCAGCGCATAAATACCAACCCCGAGACCGTGGCCGAGCGCGGTGGCGACGCCGTGCCCCTGCCCGCCCTGCACCGTGTTGCGAATGATCAGCGCCAGACTCGGCCCCGGGCTGATGGCCCCCATCACGCAGATTGAGGCCAGTGCCAGCCAACTCGTCAGTTCCATGCTTTTCCTCTTTTGCGCTCGATATAATGACCTGCACTCAGGGTACGGGCTGAGCCATTATGCCAGTAGTGAAAGTTATGAATAGAACCCATAACCCATGGCTATAGCGCCACACAACTGACTGGGGCTAACCACCGAGATCGAGCTGCTTGCGACTCTCGCCGACGGTACGTTGCAGGTGATCCCGCAGGAATGGGTAGGCCAGCTCGCGAAACCAGCGGTGGGCCGGATCCTGATGGTGGCGCTGATGCCACAGCAGATGATACTGCTGGTCGCGGGTAGCAAATGGCAGATCGACAAAGGTGAGCTCATGGCCGCAGGAGAGCTGCCAGGCGATATGGGCCGGGGTTGTCATCAGACAATCCGTACGCAGCAACACCTCCACTGCGGCCTGGAAGAATGGGACTCGGGCAAACCAGCGCCGACGCAGTCCCTGCGGCGCCAACACCTGCTCAACCGGACTGTCTTTGTCGCCTCCCCCGCTAACCTGCAGGTGAGGCCAGGCGAGATAGTCATCGAGACTCAGCGCCTTGCCCGCTAGCGGGTGATGACGTCCCATCAACACAGCCAGCCGATCTTCCCCCTGATGCAGACCACGGATCTGATCCGGTACCTGCTCGGTGATGGTGGAGACCAGATCTAGCTCGGACTGCCACAACAACGGCAACTGGCGCTTGTCCCACAGGCTGTACTCCAGCGCCGCCAACGGCGCCTCTTTGGCGAGCGCGGCGCAGATATCTGGCAGAATATGCTGGGCAACATAATCAGAAGAGGCGAGCCGAAATACCCGCTCGCAGCGGCTCGGGTCAAACCCGGGCGCCTCGTAGAGCCGCTCCAGCGCACCGAGAGAATCCGCAAGCTGGGCGGCCAGCGCTTCGGCCCGTGGCGTCAGCAGCCAGCGTTGCCCCTCCCGCACCAGCAACTCGTCGTCAAACTCGCTGCGCAACTGGGCAAGCTGCTTGCTGATGGAGGGCTGGCTCAGGTGCAGCAGCTCGGCGGCGCGGCTGATATTGCGGGTTTCCAGCAGCACCTTGAGGGTCGGCAACAAGTTGAGATTGGCTCTGAGCAAGGAGATCCCCTCATCGGTGGCGAAATGCCTATCTTAGGGCAGAGGAGTCCCGCGTTTTAAGCAAAATTTCCTGCCATGTTCAGCACGTTGCAGCCCTTTGCGACCAGATGGCACAGCGGATCCCCCCGCACATAACCATGACCACAAGATGACAGTGGTTGTCTCGTACGGCATAATTGCACGATTTTCCGCCCGCGGGCGATCCACTTTGAGAAGCGGTAACAAGATGAAATACGCCAATATCACCGGCTGGGGCAAATGCCTGCCTCCCTCCGTGCTGACCAACGATGACCTCAGCACCATCATGGATACGTCAGACGAGTGGATCTATCCGCGCACCGGCATCAAGGCCCGCCGGATCTCCCATGTCAGCACCTCGGATCTCGCCACCCTGGCCGGTCGCCGTGCACTGGCCTGCGCAGGTCTGGAAGCGAGCGACCTCGATGGCATCATCCTGGCCACCGCCACCCCGGACAACCTGCTGCCAAGTGCCGCCTCTGCGGTGCAGAAGAAGCTCGGTGCCGTCAATGCCGCCGTGTTTGATCTCAATGCTGCCTGCACCGGTTTCGTCTATTCCCTCTCCGTCGCAACCTCGCTGGTGCAGACCGGCATGATGAAGAAGGTGCTGGTGATCGGCGCCGAGCGCCTCACCTACCTGCTGGACTGGGCGCGCCGCGATACTGCCGTGCTGTTTGGCGATGGTGCCGGTGCCGTGGTGATCGAGGCAAGCGAACAGGAGTGTGGCCTGATCGCCAACAAGCTGGGCTGTGACAGCGAAGCCCGGGAGATCCTGCACGTACCGAACTTCGGTACCGATCGGGTGCGTTTTGCCGATATCGATGGGCTGTTCACCTTCAACTTCGAAGGCCCGGAGATCTTCAAACGCGCCGTGCGCGGCATGGGTGAAGCCACCAGCACTGTGCTAGCACAGGCCGGTATTGCGCCGGAGCAGGTCGACCTGATCGTTCCCCATCAGGCCAATATCCGCATCATCGAGACCCTCGCCAAACGGATGAATGCGCCGATGGAGAAGGTGATGGTCAACATCGAAAACTATGGCAACACCTCCGCCGCCACTGTGCCCATCGCCCTTTGCGAAGCGCTGGAGCAGGGCCGCGTCAAGCCGAACTCCTATCTGCTGACCGCCGCTTTCGGTGCCGGCCTGACCTGGGGGGCCGCCATCATCAAGTGGGGCGATCGCGTCACCCCTATCAAGGCGTGCGATGCCGAACTGCCCCCGTGTGACAAGAGCGCGCTGGAACTGATTGCCCACGCCGTGGAAGGTTGCCAGAAGGCTCACGCCAACGAGGCGTGATCCTCATCAGGAGCCTGAATCCTCAGGCTCCTTCTCTCCTTTTCATCCCCACCTAGCTCTGCCCCCCCACCTCGCAAGCCGCTTGATACGGCAATCGCTGATACAAACAACTCCGATTTGCAGCCAATTAATTTTTTTCCGCTAACCTTATTGTGCCAACTATAAATAAAGAAAAGAGCGTCAAGGGGCTCCATGACTGTTTCGGTCCTGCGCCTTTACCTCTTACCAAATAATTGCACAGGGATAAGCTACGTATGGCACAACACAAAAGTGGCGTGAACACACCGCTTTGGGAACCGGTTTGCTGGATTTGCTGCATCGGGCTTGCTCTGCTGAGCTGCCTGTTGCTGCAGCTTGCCGATGCGCTGTCACCTCTCTATCTGCTGCTCAATGTGCTGGTTGCCATTGCAGCCGCGCTCTGGACATCGAGTCACTTCCACCAGCACACACACCGACATCGTGCCGGAGAGGAACAAACCGTCGCAACCGATCCTCTCGCCCACTCCATCATCGGGCTCGAACAGGTGTGCGAGAAGGCACTCCCCATCTGGTCCCAGCAAATTGAAAGCTCTCGTCAACAAACCGAAGCCGCGATGATTGACCTGACCCAACGCTTCAACGGCTTGGCCAACAAGCTGGAGGAAGCAGTCAATGCTTCTCATCTGGCAGCCGGAGAACTGGGTGATGCCAATTCCGGTGGCATGGCAGGAGTCTTGAGCGAGAGCCAGCAGCAGCTCAATGAGGTAGTGGCCATCCTGCACTCCGCCCAGGCCAATCGGGACGCCATGCTGGGTGAGATAAAAAGCCTGACCACCTACACCATAGAGCTCAACACCATGGCCATGGATGTGGCCAAAATCGCCTCCCAGACCAACCTGCTGGCCCTCAACGCAGCCATTGAAGCGGCTCGTGCAGGGGAAGCAGGCCGTGGCTTTGCTGTGGTCGCTGATGAAGTGCGCAACCTCTCCCGCCTCTCCAGCGAAACCGCCCAGAAGATGACCGACAAGGTAGACACCATCAATACTGCTATCGGCCGCGCATTCCAGATTGCCGAAAATGCTGCCGCACGGGATCACGCCTCGGCGCTCAACTCGGAGCAGACAATCGAACAGGTACTGGCCCGTTTTCGCCATGCCACTGACAGCCTGGCAGAATCCGCCTCCTTGCTGCAAAACGAGAGCACCGATATCCATCGCGAAATCTCCAGTGTCATTGTCTCGCTGCAATTTCAAGACAGGGTCAGCCAGATCCTCAGCCACGTCAGACAAAACATGGAGAGCCTCTCCAGCCATCTGGTTGCTTCGGAGCAGAGCAGCAATGCGACAGGGCCAATCCAGATCGATGCCAATCGCTGGCTGGCAGAGATGGAACTCTCATACGCCACCGACGAACAGCGCAATATTCACCATGGTCGCACCACCCGTTCTGTCAACGCGCAACCAAGCAGCGCCGACATCACATTTTTCTAGGAGAGAGATATGGGCAAAACGATCCTGATCGTGGATGACTCGGCAACTATTCGCCAAGTCGTGGGCATGACCCTCAAGGGCGCCGGTTATGAGGTCATGGAAGCCTCTGACGGCAAAGATGCGCTCAACAAACTTGATGGCAAGAAGATCAACCTGATCATCAGTGACGTCAACATGCCGAACATGGATGGCATCACCTTCGTCAAAGAGGCCAAAAAGCTGGCCAACTACAAATTTACCCCTGTCATCATGCTGACCACCGAGTCTCAGGACAGCAAGAAGCAGGAGGGACAAGCCGCGGGAGCCAAAGCCTGGGTGGTCAAACCCTTCCAGCCCGAACAGATGCTGGCCGCAGTCGCCAAGCTCATCATGCCGTGATCCGGAGCGCATCATGCAACTACAGAGTGAGCTACTCGACAACAAGGTAGTGGTGACCATGCCGGACGAGATCACCATTTATACAGTCAGCGAGCTGAAAGATGCCCTCTCGCCCTTATTGCATCAGGGGAACGAACTGGAGCTGAATTTGGCGGCGGTATCCGAGATAGACAGCGCAGGGCTGCAACTGCTGCTGGCAGCGAAGAAAACCGCTCTGCAGCAAGGCTCCTCCTTGGCGCTGGTCTGGCACAGCCATGTTGTGCTTGAACTGCTGGAGCTCTGCCAGCTCTCGGCCTTTTTTGGCGACCCCACCCTCATCACCCATGGCGAACGGCCCTGAGCCACCATGACAAGGAGTCACCGTGAGCATCGATCTTGATCAGGCTTTACAAACCTATATCGCCGAGGCACGCGAGTTGCTTGAAGAGATGGAGTCAGCCCTTCTATCACTGGAATCTGACCCTGACAATAGCGAGCTGATTGGTGCCATCTTCCGTGCTGCTCATACCATCAAGGGGTCGGCTGGCCTGTTTGGTCTGCAACCCATCGTCGGGTTTACCCATATCGTCGAGGATCTGCTAGACCAGATCCGCAATAAGCAGCTCACCGTCACCTCTCCTCTGATTAAGGATCTGCTGGAGAGCTGTGACCATATCCAGACGCTCATCAGTGTCGTTGCAGAACAGGGCAGCACGTTAAGCGAGGGCGATGCCAACCAGGATGAACGGCTGAGGCTCACCCTCACCCGTCATCAGTGCGTCCCCCATGCCACGCTGCCAGATACTGTGCATACGCCGGAACCCAAGATCGAAAAAGAGGGAGGAATTACCAGCTCCGCCTCCCTGTGGCATATCTCCCTGCGTTTTGGCCCCGATGTGCTGCGCAATGGCATGGATCCGGCCGCATTTCTGCGCTATCTCGGCACCCTCGGAACCATATGTTCAGTGGAGACCATCCATCAGGCGCTACCGGATTGGGAACAGTTCGATCCGGAGAATTGCTACCTCGGCTACGAGATAGACTTCGACTCGCAGGCAGACAAGGCGGCCATCAGCGATGTCTTTGAATTTGTCAGAGATGACTGCCAGATCACCATCTTGCCACCCCACAGCAAGATCGCCGAGTTCATCAACCTGATCGAGTCGCTGCCGGAAGATAGCGCCATGCTGGGGCAGTTGTTGGTCAACACCGGCGCCCTGACTGCAGAGGAGTTAGCCAGCGGTCTGCAGGCACAACAAGCGACCCCGGCAGAACAAGCGCCCAAACTCGGAGAAATCCTGATTGCGCAGGGTGCCGTCAACGAAGCCGTCGTCGATGCCGCCCTGAAAAAACAGAATCAGACCAAGGAGAGCAAGAGCAAAG
This sequence comes from Aeromonas sp. S13(2024), assembly GCF_041402405.1. Lineage (NCBI taxonomy): Bacteria > Pseudomonadati > Pseudomonadota > Gammaproteobacteria > Aeromonadales > Aeromonadaceae > Aeromonas > Aeromonas sp. S13(2024). Next base: position 247,063 of record NZ_JBGLRA010000004.1, read on the forward strand.
AGGGCCGTTACGTCAGGGTACATGCCGACAAGCTGGACGATCTAATCAATCTGGTCGGGGAGCTGGTAGTCGCCAGTTCAGGAGCCAATCTGCTGGCCCAACGTACCCGCGAAAGCCAACTGCAGGAAGCCACCTCAGTCATTGCCATGCTGGTGGAAGAGATCCGCGACAGTGCACTGCGCCTGCGAATGGTGCCTATCGGCGATACCTTCAACCGCTTCCAGCGGGTGGTGCGCGATGTCAGTCAGGAACTGAACAAGGATATCACTCTGGTAATCTCCGGAGCCGAGACTGAACTGGACAAGTCGGTGGTAGAGAAGATCGGCGATCCGCTGATGCATCTGGTCAGAAACTCGATGGATCATGGCATCGAATCGGCAGAGCAACGGCTGCTGGCAGGCAAACCCCCCCGTGGCACCCTGAATCTCAATGCCTATCACGACTCCAACAGTATCGTCATCGAAATTCGGGATGACGGCGCAGGTCTCAACAAAGCCAGGATCCAGCAAAAAGCCATCGAGCGCGGTCTGATCAGCCCAACCACCACGCTGACGGATCAGGAGATATACAACCTGATCTTCGAGCCGGGGTTCTCTACCGCCGAGGCGATAACCAACCTCTCCGGTCGCGGGGTGGGCATGGATGTCGTCAAACGCAACATCACTGCCCTGCGCGGCACGGTCGATCTGGACAGCATCCCGGGAAAAGGAACCCGTGTGCAGATCCGCCTGCCGCTCACCCTTGCCATCATCGACGGCTTCCTGGTGCGAGTCTGCGACACCCACTACGTCATTCCACTCGATATGGTGATCGAGTGCGTTGAATTGACCCAGAGTGCACTGGCCGATACCCAGGGTCGTAATTACATCAATTTGCGTGGCGAGGTGCTGCCCTTTATCCGCCTGCAACACTACTTCGATACCAATGGCAGCAAGGGGCGGCGCGAGAACATTGTCGTGGTCAGCCACGCAGGCAAAAAATCCGGACTGGTGGTGGATGAACTGCTGGGAGAATTCCAGACCGTCATCAAACCGTTGGGAAAATTGTTCCAGCGCCTGCAGGGCATCAGTGGCTCAACCATTCTGGGGGGGGGAGAGGTCGCCCTGATCCTCGACATTCCTTCGCTGATCCAGCACGCAATCACTCAGGAATCCTGTCAGCTCAACAGGTTGACAGTGTCGCGCAACCTGCCTCAATCCAGCATCAACTGAGGGGACCATCATGTTAAAAAATTCCACCATCAAATTGCGTCTTATCGTACTGCTCTGCATGCTCTGCCTGCTGCTGCTGGCCGTTGGCAGCCTCGGGTTATACAACATGCAGAGCAGCAATACCGGGTTGCAGCGCGTTTACAACGACAGGGTGGTTCCCCTCAAGCAGCTGAAGACCATCTCCGACAGCTATGCCGTCTCGATCATCGACAACCTCAACAAGGCCAATGCGGGGCTGATCCCGGCAGAAGAGGCTTTGAAACAGATACAACAGGCACAGCAGACAATCAAAAACGAGTGGCATCACTACCAGTCCACCACTCTCACACCAGATGAACAGCGTTTGTCAGCCGAGGCGACAACCCTGTTCAACGCGGCCGATACCGATATTGGCAAGCTGGAGAAATACCTCGCCACCCAGCACGGCATGATTACTGGCATGCTGAACACTTTTGACGGTGCCCTCTATGGCTCCATCGACCCGATAGGCAACAAAATCACCGAGCTGGTCAACCTGCAGCTCAATGTGGCCAAGTCGGAATATACCGCAGCGCAATCCTGGTATGACGTGATGCTGATAACCATGGCGGTGGTTATCGTGGTCGGCATTGCACTCGCAGCCTGGTTTGGCACCCTGCTGATCAAAAGCATCATCACCCCCATCGAACAGGCTCTGCGCGTGGCCAATAGTCTGGCCGATGGCAATCTGGATGTATCGATCCAGATAGAGTCCAACGATGAAGCGGGTCAGCTCTTGATGGCGATGGATAACATGGTCAAGAAACTGGGAGCCTTGATCACGGATATCGAAACGCTGGTCACTGCCGCTGTCGAACAGGGCGACTTCAGCCACAAGATTGCGCTGGAGGATCGTCAAGGATATATCAAACGGGTATCCGAGCTGCTGAATCGCCTCTCCCATGTGACAGATACCAGCCTGGAAGATGTGATGCGCATTGCCACCGCGCTCTCCAAGGGGGACCTGACCCAACGGATCGATGAGCCCTACCCAGGAATTTTTGGCCAGACCAAAGACGGCCTAAACCGGACCATCACTGCGCTGACCAATATCATCGAAGAGGTACGTAACGCCGCCGACAACCTGACCAATGCCTCCAATCAGGTGAGCAATACGGCGCAGGCATTGAGCCAGGCCACCAGCGAGCAAGCGGCCAGCGTTGAAGAGACCAGCGCCTCTATCGAGCAGATGAGCGCCAGCATCAATCAGAACACCGAGAACGCCAAGATCACCGACAGCATGGCCAGCAACTCGGTGCTGGAGGCAACCGAAGGGGGCCAATCCGTTCAACAGACGGTGACCGCCATGCAGCAAATCGCCAAGAAAGTCAGCATCATCGACGACATTGCCTACCAAACCAACCTGCTTGCCCTCAACGCCGCCATCGAGGCGGCTCGCGCCGGAGAGCATGGCAAAGGCTTCGCGGTGGTTGCTGCCGAGGTGAGAAAACTGGCAGAGCGCAGCCAGATCGCAGCGCAGGAGATTGGCGAGCTCTCCTCCGACAGCGTAAGCAAGGCAGAGCGGGCTGGCAACCTGCTGGAGAGGATCGTTCCCTCCATTCGCAAAACCTCTGATCTGGTACAAGAGATCAATGCTGCTTCCGGGGAACAGGCCAGCGCAGCCAACCAGATCAGTCTGGCCATGAACCAGCTTAATCAGGTGACACAGCAGAATGCGGCCAGCAGCGAGGAGCTGGCGGCCACGGCCGAAGAGATGAGCTCGCAAGCCAGCGAACTGCAGCAAACCATGGCCTTTTTTGCTCTGGAGAAAAGTGCGCAGCTCAACACCAGGCCCAATGAAACCGGCCACAAGGGCATGCCTCCCAGAGGCAGTTTCATCGCCCCCCCACAACGGGCCAGCCAGCCCAATCAACCATCATCCCATTCCATTGATGACGCGGATTTTGTCCGCTTTTAACCGGAGGCGACCATGCATACATCCACCGACATCACGGTGCCATCAGCGGCCGCTGACGAGAGCAGTGGCGATGCCCAGTACCTGACATTTCTGATCAACAACGAGATGTTCGCCATCAATATTCTGGGGGTCAAAGAGATCATCGAATACGGCAATATCACTCCGGTTCCGATGATGCCGGGTTTTATTCGCGGCGTAATCAACCTCAGAGGAGCAGTAGTGTCGGTCGTAGACTTGAATGCCCGTTTTGGCAATGCTCCTTCGGTCATCACTCGCCGCAGTTGCATCGTCATTATTGAGGGGATGGCCCCGCAGGGCGATGAACCTGTAGGTCAGGATATTGGCGTTGTGGTGGATTCCGTATCGGAAGTACTGGGTATCCCACAAGCAGATATCGAGCCCCCACCCAGTTTTGGTGCCCGCATCCGGGCCGATTTCATCAGTGGCATGGGCAAGGTCAACGGCAAATTCGTCATCCTCATCGATACCGGGAAAGTGTTGTCACTCGATGAGATGGCTCAACTCAACGAACTGGCCCAGCCACAGGCAAGGTTGCCACAAGGCAACCTGCAACCCTCCTGAACAGGCCTCCATACTCCACGACATGCAGCATAAGGAAACGCTCATGACCCAATCACTCTTAGGAAAACTCTTCGGAGACAATGCCACCGAAGTGAGGCAGCGGACCCTGTTACTCGACGCAATCGGCCAGCTGCAACACGCAGTCCTGGCAGAGCAGGTTCCAGCATCACTCGATCTTTCCGGTATGGACAGTCCCTTTCGTGAAGTAGGACATGCCATCAACGAGGTGGTCACCTTGCTCAGCGACAAGCTGGAACAGAGCCGCAACGACATTAAAAAGAATCAGATTTTGCTCCATGAGAACCAGCTGGTTCGCAAAGCACTCGACTGCGCCAGCACCAACGTGATGATTGCCGATACCAACCTCGACATTATCTATATGAATGAGGCAGTGACCGGCATGCTCAATCAGGCTGAGACCGACATCAAGAAAGAGCTATACAGCTTCAACGCCAATCAGCTGATGGGCGCCAACATCGACAGCTTTCATAAAAATCCCGGCCATCAGCGCGCCATGCTGGCCAAACTCAACAGCACCTACCGTACCCAGATCCAGCTGGGGGGGCGCACCTTCTCCCTGATCGCCAATCCGGTCTTCAACGATACCGGAGAACGGTTGGGATCCGTGGTCGAATGGGCCGACAGAACCAAGGAGGTAATGATAGAGAAAGAGATGTCCGACATTGTGCAGGCCGTGATCAATGGCGAGCTGCACCGCAGGATGGAACTTGCTGGCAAGAGCGGCTTCTTTCAGGCGATGGGAGAAGGGATCAACCAGATTGCCGAAGTGATCGACAGCACCCTCAACGACGTCATCCGGGTCGTGCAATGTCTGGCAAAAGGTGACCTGACCCAACAGATTGAGGCGGACTACCCCGGCGTGTTTGGCACCACCAAGGATGCGCTCAACAAGACCATCGCTTCGCTCACCAACATCGTCACCGAAGTGCGCGGCGCCTCTGACAACCTCTCCAGTGCCGCCGAGCAGGTAAGCGCGACCGCCCAGTCGATCAGCCAATCCAGCAGTGAACAGGCCTCCAGCATGGAGGAGACCAGCGCCTCCATCGAACAGATGAGCGCCAGCATCAACCAGAATACCGACAATGCCCAGGTCACCGATGGCATGGCCAGCAAGGCAGCCAAAGAGGCCGTAGAGGGAGGAGAAGCGGTCAAACTAACAGTGGATGCCATGAAGCAGATCGCCAGACGGATTGGCATCATCGATGACATCGCCTACCAGACCAATCTGTTGGCACTCAACGCAGCTATCGAAGCGGCGCGGGCTGGCGATCACGGCAAAGGCTTTGCTGTAGTGGCGGCGGAGGTGCGCAAACTGGCCGAACGCAGCCAGGTGGCAGCACAGGAGATTGGTGAGCTGGCCTCCAGCAGTGTCGAGATGGCAGAAAAAGCAGGTCGTTTGCTGGATCAGATGGTTCCTTCAATCAACAAGACCTCGGATCTGGTGCAGGAGATCAGTGCCGCTTCGGTTGAGCAATCCACAGGTGTCAGCCAGATCAATCAGGCCATGAACCAGCTGAGTCAGGTTACCCAGCAGAACGCCTCTTGCAGCGAAGAGCTGGCTGCCACGGCAGAAGAGATGAGCAGCCAGGCGGAACAGCTACAGCTGGCCATGGAGTTCTTTACCCTGGAGGCCCATGCCAAAGAAGGTAAAGCAGCCACCTCGCATCTTCACCCCAATACCCGAGGTCGCTTTATGAACGAGAGCAATGCCAACAGTCGGGAACGAGCCGCCACAGTCCAACGCCCCATCGGCGATGGCGATTTTGTCCGGTTCTAGTCACGGGAGAGGCGTTGCCTCTCCCATCTCCGACAACACAGGTAGAGGGACTGTTTTTTGTATCAAACCCAGCTGCATGATGATGAGTTCTCCCGTTTCCAACGCTGGCTTCATCAAACGGCGGGGATAGAGCTGTCTCCAGCCAAGAAGGCGCTGGTAGCCAGCCGCCTGGCGAAACGGCTCTGCCACTATGAGCTGGACAGTTATGACGACTATTTCCAGCTCATCATGAACGATCGCAGCAGCGAACTGCAGCTGGCGCTTGATCTGCTTACCACCAACGAAACCTACTTTTTCAGGGAGCCCAAACACTTCGAGTTTCTGACGCGGGAGATAGTCTCAGCGCTCCCGCCCGAGCAACCACTACGGGTCTGGAGCGCTGCCAGCTCATCCGGCGAGGAGCCCTACAGTCTGGCCATGACCCTCGCGGAAAAACGCAGCACCTTCAACTGGGAGATCCTGGCCTCCGATATCTCGTCCCGGGTGCTGGAACAGGCGATGAGCGGGCGCTACCCCATCGAGCGGGCGCAAAATATTCCACTGCCCTTTTTGATGAAATATTGCCTCAAGGGTGTGGGCCTGCAGGAGGGCATCTTCATCATCGATCGCAAGTTGCGGGACAAGGTGCAGTTCATGCAGATCAACCTCAATCAGGATCTGCCGGACATCGGCATGTTTGACGTCATCTTCATCAGAAACGTGATGATCTACTTCAACAAGGAGACCAAAGGGCAAGTATTGCAGCGGCTGGTACCCAGACTCAAACCCGGTGGCTACCTGCTGGTGAGCCACGCCGAGAGCCTGCATGGCCTGCACCACGGCCTGCAGCTTGTCTCGCCTTCCATCTATCAGAAGAGATAAGTCATGACTCGGGAGGTGATCCTGCAACCGGGAGAGCTCTTTTTTGGCAAGGAGGATGTGGTGGTCAGAACCGTACTGGGCTCCTGTATTGCCATCACCTTGTGGCATCCGGAGCAGAAACAGGGAGGAATGTGTCACTACATGCTGCCAAGTCGGCGCAATCCCTCAACCAAGCTGGATGGGCGCTATGCCGATGAGGCCCTCGCCTTGCTGCTGCAAGCGGCCAGTCACTATCCCGCCCCCATCCATGAATATGAGGCCAAGTTGTTCGGGGGTGGCAACATGTTTACCGAGCCTCAATACGCACAGAGCGACAACAATGTCGCCGCCAAAAATATTCAGGCAGCCTGGCAGCTGACCCGACACCTTGGCCTTGATATCAAGGCTCATCATCTTGGCCATAGCGGCCACCGAAGCTTGCTCTTTGAGCTCAGCAACGGCAGTGTCTGGCTCCGCCATCATCGTCTGCCACATCAACGGGAGTCGCGAGAATGAAGCAGATCCGGGTCATGCTGGTGGATGATTCCGCCGTGGTCAGACAGGTATTGCAAGCGGTACTGGAGCAGGAGCCTGATATCCGGGTGATCGCCACAGCATCGGATCCCCTGTTTGCGCAGGAAAAACTGAAGAAAGAGTGGCCTGACGTCATCGTGCTCGATGTGGAGATGCCCCGTATGGATGGCATCACCTTTCTCACCAAGATCATGGCAGAGCATCCAACCCCGGTGGTGATCTGCTCCTCCCTCACCGAAAAGGGGGCCGAGACCACCTTGCAGGCAATGGCTGCCGGCGCGGTGGACATCATAACCAAACCGACCATGGGGATAAAAAGCTTTCTGCAAGAATCTGCCCACGACCTGGCCATGGCGGTACGTGCCGCGGCCCAGGCCAACCTCAAGCGCGTGGGCAAGCCCTCCTCTGTACCAGTCAGCACCAAGCTCAACGCGGATGCCATGCTGGCGCCCAACCAGCACGCCATGGCACAAACCACCGAGCGCCTCATCGCCATCGGCACCTCGACCGGCGGCACCCAGGCGCTGGAAGCCGTGCTGACTGCCTTGCCCCGGGTCAGCCCCGGCATCGTCATCGTGCAGCACATGCCGGAGAAATTTACCGCCATGTTTGCCGAGCGGTTGAACGGGGTCTGCCAGATAGAAGTGCGGGAGGCGAGAAACAATGACCGGGTGATCCCGGGGCTGGCACTGATTGCCCCCGGAGGCAAGCATATGCTGCTCAAACGCAGCGGTGCCTACTATCACGTCGAGGTAGTCGACGGGCCGCTTATCAACCGCCATCGCCCCTCGGTGGATGTGCTGTTTCGCTCCGTCGCCAAATATGCCGGCAAGAATGCCACCGGCATCATCATGACCGGCATGGGGGATGACGGTGCCCGGGGATTGCGCGAGATGCTGGATGCGGGTGCCAACACCTATGCCCAGGATGAGGCATCCTGCGTGGTCTTCGGCATGCCAAAGGAGGCGATCAAGCTGGGAGCTGCCCGCCATGTGCTTCCCTTGCAAGAGATGCAATACGCCATCCTCGGCAAGTAATCCCTTATCGCGCGTTTTGACCATAAAAAAGTCCAGCTCCCATTGGGGAGCCGGACTTTTAACATCAACCTGAACCGATCCGGTATCAGGCGAGCAGATTACTCTGCAGCAGGCGCTTCTTCAGCGGCCGGAGCGGCGTCAGCAGCAGGTGCAGTTGCTTCGGTCGGAGCGTTCGCTTCCTTGATGGAGAGACGTACGCGGCCCTGACGGTCCACTTCCAGTACCTTCACCTTGACCACGTCACCGATGGTCAGGTGGTCAGCCACGTTCTGCACGCGAGCGTCGGTGATCTGGGAGATGTGTACCAGACCATCTTTGCCCGGCAGAATGTTGACGAATGCACCGAAATCGGCCAGACGAACAACTTTACCTTCATAGATGCGGTTCACTTCGATCTCGGCGGTGATAGCCTCGATGCGACGGATCGCTTCCATGGCTGCTTCGTTAGCCACGGCGGAGATACGTACAGTACCGTCATCATCCAGCTCGATGTTGGTGCCGGTCTCTTCGGTCAGCGCACGGATCACGGAACCACCCTTACCAATCACATCCTTGATCTTCTCGGGATTGATCTTGATGGTGTGGATACGCGGTGCAAAATCGGAGATCTGGGCACGCGGAGCCTGGATAGCTTCGTCCATCACTTTCAGGATGTGCAGACGAGCGCCACGAGCTTGCTTCAGAGCAATCTCCATGATCTCTTTGGTGATGCCTTCGATCTTGATGTCCATCTGCAGCGCGGTCACACCTTCGGTGGTACCGGCAACTTTGAAGTCCATGTCGCCCAGGTGATCTTCGTCACCCAAGATGTCGGACAGCACGACGAAACCTTCTTCTTCCTTCACCAGACCCATGGCGATACCGGCAACGGAGGCCTTGATCGGCACACCGGCATCCATCAGCGCCAGAGAGGAACCACAGACAGACGCCATGGATGAGGAACCGTTGGATTCGGTAATTTCAGAGACCACGCGCACCACGTACGGGAACTCGGCGGCGCTCGGCATCACGGCAGCAACGCCGCGCTTGGCCAGACGGCCGTGACCGATTTCACGACGCTTCGGGCTACCCATCATGCCGGTCTCACCGACGCAGTATGGCGGGAAGTTGTAGTGCAGCATGAAGCGATCGGCACGGTTACCGGTCAGCTCGTCGATGTTCTGGGCGTCGCGCTCGGTCCCCAGAGTGGCGACCACGATGGCCTGAGTTTCACCACGGGTGAACAGGGCAGAACCGTGGGCACGGGGCAGAATACCGGTACCTACGCTCAGGGCGCGGATCATTTCCGGATCGCGACCATCGATACGCGGCTCACCACGTACTACGCGACCACGAACGATGCGGCTTTCTAGGCTGTGGAACTCTTCGCCGATCTTCTTGGCATCTTCTTCCACGCCGGAAGCGATAACTTGCTCAACCACACGGCCCTTGATGGCCGCGATGGTTTCGTAACGAACTGCCTTCTCGGTGATGCGATAGGCTTCACCCAGTTCGGCGCTCGCCAGCTCGGCAACCTTGGCTTTCAGCGCTTCGTTGACGGCAGGCGGAGTCCAGTCCCACGGCTTGGTGCCGACGGCAGCGGCAAACTCGTTGATTGCATTGATCACGGTCTGCATCTGCTCGTGACCGTACACCACGGCACCCAGCATTACCTCTTCGGAGAGGATGGCCGCTTCGGACTCAACCATCAGTACCGCGTTGGCAGTACCGGCAACCACCAGATCCAGATCGCTCTGCGGCAGTTCGGTGGTGGTCGGGTTCAGCACATACTGACCGTTCATGTAACCCACGCGAGCAGCACCGATCGGGCCACCAAACGGGATACCGGAGATGGCCAGTGCAGCAGAGGCACCGATCATGGCAACGATGTCGGGGGATACAGCCGGATTCACGGACATTACGGTCGCAACGACCTGAACCTCATTGAGGAAGCCTTCCGGGAACAGCGGACGAATAGGACGGTCGATCAGACGGGAGATGAGGGTCTCGCCTTCGCTCGGACGGCCTTCACGACGGAAGAAACCACCCGGGATACGACCAGCAGCATAGGTACGCTCCTGGTAGTTGACGGTCAGCGGGAAGAAATCACGGCCATGATCGGCCTCTTTCTTGCCGACTACGGTCACAAATACGCAGGTATCGTCCATGCTGACCATAACGGCCGCAGTGGCTTGACGGGCCATCACACCGGTTTCCAGAGTGACGGTGTGTTGACCGTACTGGAATGACTTTACAATAGGATTCACGTGAATTTCCTTTTTACAATTTGGCTCTTTAAATTCGCGCACAAGTATACTTGATTCGATGCAAAAGGTAAGCGGCGACGCAAATTCTGTGAGGCAGGCAACGGCTTGAAGAGCAATAAAAAAGGGGAACCTGACGGTTCCCCTTTTTCGCGAAATCTGATGGTCGATTAACGACGCAGACCCAGCTTGGCGATCAGAGCAGCATAACGCTCGGAATCTTTACGCTTCAGGTAGTCCAGCAGCTTACGACGCTGGGAAACCATGCGCAGCAGACCGCGACGACCGTGGTGGTCCTTGGAGTGCTCTTTGAAGTGACCTTGCAGATGGTTGATCTGGGCAGTCAGCAGGGCAACTTGCACTTCGGGGGAACCGGTGTCGTTGGCGCAACGAGCGTTGTCAGCAACGATTTGAGCTTTGATCTCAGCATTTAGAGACATGGTAATACTCCAGTAGAGTGTTTAAAGGTTCACAGCCAATCTCTAATTCAGCCGTGAAATGAGGGCGGTATCATAATCGTCCCCGCCCCTTTTCGCAACGATAAAGAGGCGAAACGGGAAAGACGCGCTGATACCGCCTGAGGATCACTCCTCGTCGTGATAACGCACCAGTCGCTTGGGAGCGACGCGGCCATCATCATCAATCTCGCCAACCCCGATGAACTCGCGCTCCGGACCGACAGTCATGCGAACCTGACCGCTTTGCGGCGCACCCGCTACCTGCACGGCCTGGCCCTGATTCACATAGGCAGCCACAACCGCCAGCATGTTCACCTCGGGCAAGCTTGCCACGGCGGTGTCCATCGGCAGCAACAAAGGATCCAGCTGCTCGCGCGGCGGGATGCTCTCGGCCTTGGCCTGCTCGAAGATGCACTCGAGTTGCTCCAGAGTCAGCATCCGCTCGTACGGATAGCTGGCCACCTGGGTACGGCGCAACTGAGTCACGTGGGCACCACAGCCCAGCACTTCACCCAGATCATCCACCAGAGAGCGGATGTAGGTGCCTTTGCTGCAGTGCACTTCAAGGCGCACTTCATCACCTTCAAAGCTCAGCAGTTTGAGCTCGAATACGGTGATGGGACGGGCTTCTCGCTCGATCTCGATGCCTTCGCGGGCATATTCGTAGAGCGGACGGCCGTTGTGCTTGAGCGCGGAGTACATGGAGGGCACCTGCATGATGGGGCCACGGAACTGGTCCAGCGCCTCGATCAGGGTACCGACAGCCACGTTCACCGGACGGGTGGAGACCACCTCACCGTCGGAGTCGCTGGTGTTGGTGCGCTCGCCCAGTTTGGCGGTCACCTCATAGCGTTTGTCCGCTTCCAGCAGATACTGGGAGAACTTGGTGGCCTCGCCGAGGCAGATCGGCAGCATGCCGGTCGCCAGCGGATCCAGTGCGCCGGTGTGACCGGCCTTGGCGGCATTGTAGATGCGCTTGACCTTCTGCAACACATCGTTGGAGGTCAGGCCGGTCGGCTTGTCCAGCAGCAGAATGCCGTGCACATCACGGCCCTTGAAACGACGTCTTCGGGTCATCTCAGGCTTTATCCTCAGTCGTGTCATCCGGTGCGGATTCAGCTTCTTCGTCACGGCCGGATTCGGCCATGCGACGCTTGTCTTCACGCACAGTGTTGGTCACCAGGTTGGAGAGACGCATCCCCTCGACCAGAGTCTGGTCGTAGTAGAAACGCAGCTCGGGCACCACGCGCAGACGCATGGCACTGCCCAGCAGACTACGGATATATCCGGCTGCTTCGGTCAGACCCTGCAAGCCTTCCTTGATGCGCTCGGCATCATTTTCCAGCTGCAAGAAGGTGACGTAAATCTTGGCATAGTTGAGGTCACGGGACACTTCCACATCGGAAACGGTCACCATGCCGATGCGCGGGTCTTTCACCTCGCGCTGCAGGATCAGCGCAATTTCACGCTGGATCTGCTGTCCGACCCGACGGGTCCGGCTGAATTCTCTGGCCATATTCTATCCTGCGATAAAAGGGGGCCGCGGCCCCCTATTTTGTCTAACTCTCGGCTTACAGAGTCCGTTGGATTTCAACAGTCTCGTAAACTTCGATCTGGTCGCCTTCGCGCACGTCGTTGTAGTTCTTGACCGCGATACCACACTCGTAGCCGTTGCGAACTTCGTTGACGTCATCCTTGAAGCGGCGCAGGGATTCCAGCTCGCCTTCATAGATAACCACGTTGTCACGCAGAACGCGGATACGGTTGGAACGCTTGACCACACCTTCGGTAACCATACAGCCGGCAACGGCGCCGAACTTCGGAGACTTGAAGACGCTACGCACTTCAGCCAGACCGATGATTTCCTGACGATACTCAGGGGCCAGCTTGCCGCTCATGGCCTGCTTCACTTCGTCGATCAGGTCATAGATGACGGAGTAGTAACGCAGATCCAGGCTCTCGGATTCGATGACCTTGCGCGCAGATGCGTCGGCACGGACGTTGAAACCAACCAGGATGGCGCTGGAAGCAGCAGCCAGGGTCGCGTCGGTTTCGGTGATACCACCTACGCCGGAACCCACGATCTTCACCTTCACTTCGTCGGTGGAGAGTTTAACCAGCGCATCGCAGATCGCTTCCACAGAACCTTGTACGTCGGCCTTGATCACCACGTTCACTTCGGACACTTCGCCCTCGGTCATGTTGGCGAACATGTTTTCCAGCTTGGCCTTCTGCTGGCGAGCCAGCTTGACTTCGCGGAACTTGCCCTGACGATAGAGCGCCACTTCACGGGCTTTCTTCTCGTCACGGACAACGGTGGCTTCGTCACCGGCAGAGGGAACGCCGGACAGACCCAGAATTTCCACCGGCAGGGACGGACCCGCTTCCTTGATCTCGCGACCCAGTTCGTCACGCATGGCGCGAACACGGCCGTACTCGAGACCACACAGAACGATGTCGCCCTGACGCAGAGTACCTTCTTGTACCAGTACGGTAGCAACCGGACCACGACCTTTATCCAGGAAGGATTCGATCACGACGCCGTTGGCCATGCCGTCAACCACCGCTTTCAGCTCCAGTACTTCAGCCTGGATCAGGATGGCTTCCAGCAGGTCGTCGATGCCTTCGCCAGACTTGGCGGACACGTGCACGAACTGGCAGTCTCCACCCCAATCTTCGGACATGACGTTGTAACGGGCCAGTTCGGTCTTGACGCGATCCGGATCCGCTTCAGGCTTGTCGATCTTGTTGACCGCAACAACCAGCGGTACACCGGCAGCCTTGGCGTGCTGGATAGCTTCGATGGTTTGCGGCATCACGCCGTCGTCAGCTGCAACAACCAGAACAACGATATCGGTCGCCTTGGCACCACGAGCACGCATGGAGGTAAACGCCGCGTGACCCGGAGTATCCAGGAAGGTGATCATGCCACTGTCAGTCTGGACGTGGTAAGCACCGATATGCTGGGTAATACCACCGGCTTCGCCAGCAGCAACCTTGGCTTTACGAATGTAGTCGAGCAGCGAGGTCTTACCATGGTCAACGTGACCCATGATGGTCACGACCGGTGCGCGCGGCTTGGCTTCGGAGGTCTCGTCACGATCGGACAGTACCGCCTCTTCCAGCTCGTTCTCACGACGCAGCACAACCTTGTGACCCATCTCCTCGGCGACCAGCTGAGCGGTCTCCTGGTCGATCACCTGGTTGATGGTGGCCATGGCACCCATCTTCATCATCACCTTGATGACTTCAACGCCCTTGACGGCCATCTTGTTGGCCAGCTCGGCCACGGTGATCGTCTCGCCGATGACGACATCGCGGTTCACCACGGCAGCCGGCTTGTTGAAACCGTGCTTCATGGCGTTCGGCATGGCAACCTTGCCGCGCTTGCCTTTACGGGCACGCGGGTTACGAGAGTCGCGATCATCTTCACGACGACCGGCTTTCTTCGGTGCCTTGGCAGCTGCGGCAGTGCGGCGGCTGGTCTCTTCTTTCCGATCCAACTCGTCTTCTGCGGCTTGCGCATGCTTGTTGGTGGTCAGATGGTAGTCGCTGCTCTCTTTGGCGCGAGCGGCCTCTTCTTCAGCCCAGCGGGCTGCGTTCTGTTCCGCCATGAGACGAGCCTCTTCGGCTTTCTTCGCGGCGAGTTCTTCAGCTTTTTTCAAAGCTGTTTGTTCCTGTTGGCGCTTCAGTTCTTCTGCTTCGCGCTTGGCCATCTTTTCTGCCTCTTGCTGAGCTGTGCTACTGGCTGCTTTGGCGGGCTGTGAAGCCTGTCGAGCCTTTGATTGTGCCTCGATCCGCGCCTTTTCCTCAGCTTCACGACGAGCTTGCTCAGCCTCACGGCGAGCCTTCTCTTCAGCTTCGAGGCGAGCCTTCTCTTCGGCCTCGCGACGAGCTTTTTCTTCTGCTTCCAAACGCGCTGTTTCCTCGGCTTCCGCCTGACGCTGTTCATCTTCCAGCGCCGAGCGTCTTACATAGGTGCGAGACTTGCGCACTTCTACCTGCACTTCCTTGTTCTTGCCGCCAGTACCCTGAACACTGATGGTGCTCTTGGTCTTGCGCTGCAAGGTCATGCGGGCAGGAGCGGCGACCTCGTCACCTCCATGCTGTTTCTTCAGGTGTGCCAGCAGAGCCTGTTTCTCAGACTCGCTGACCATGTCGTCGGCCTTGCTCTTGCTGATACCGGCATCGACAAACTGCTGGAGAAGACGATCAACCGGTGTGTCGATGTCAGTGGCAAGTTGTTTGACTGATACTTCTGCCATTCATTTTCCTCCGTTTGATCTTACTCGGACTGCTCTTCTCCGAACCAACAGATATTGCGAGCAGCCATAATGAGCTCACCTGCCTTCTCGGCAGTCAGCCCTTCAATATCAGCAAGGTCATCGATACCTTGCTCAGCCAAATCTTCCAGGGTGCCCACGCCACGGCCCGCCAGAGCGTAAGCCAGTTCGCGGCTCAGACCGTTCAGATTGAGCAGCTCTTCGGACGGCTCAACGCCATCGAAAGACTCTTCTTTGGCCAGTGCCTTGGTAGTCAGGGCATCTTTGGCGCGCTTGCGCAGCTCTTCGACCATGTCTTCATCCAGACCGTCGATAGCCAGCAGCTCGTTGACCGGTACAAAGGCGATCTCTTCCAGGGTAGAGAAGCCCTCTTCCATCAGCAGACCGGCGAAATCGTCGTCGATATCCAGAGTGCTGGTGAACAGGTTCATGATGCGGTCGTTTTCGGCCTGGTGCTTGGCACGCATGTCCTCAACGGTCATCACGTTCAGCTCCCAACCGGTCAGCTGGGAGGCCAGACGCACGTTCTGACCATTGCGACCGATGGCCTGAGCCAGGTTGGCAGCTTCCACGGCGATATCCATGGTGTGGTTGTCTTCATCAACGATGATGGAGGCCACATCGGCAGGTGCCATGGCATTGATCACGTACTGGGCCGGGTTGTCATCGTACAGCACGATGTCGGCGCGCTCACCGCTCAGCTCGGCGGAGACAGCTTGCACACGGGCGCCACGCATACCGATACAGGCACCGATCGGGTCGATACGACGATCGTTGGTCTTCACCGCGATCTTGGCGCGGGAACCCGGATCACGGGCAGCGCCCATGATTTCGATCATCTCTTCACCGATCTCCGGTACTTCGATACGGAACAGCTCTTTCAGGAAGTCCGGGCTGGAACGGCTGACAAACAGCTGGGAACCACGGGCTTCCGGGCGTACTGCGTAGAGCAGGCCACGAACACGGTCGCCCGGGCGGAAGGTTTCACGCGGCAGCATGTCATCACGGAAGATCACGGCTTCAGCATTGCTGCCCAGATCCAGGATGACGTTGTCGCGGTTGCTCTTCTTGACCACACCACTGATGATGGTGCCTTCTTTATCTTTAAACTGATCAACTACTTGTGAACGCTCGGCTTCGCGCACTTTCTGCACGATAACCTGCTTGGCGGTCTGGGTAGTGATACGGTCGAAGGTCACAGAGTCAATCTGGTCTTCAACATACTCACCGATCTGGATTTCCGGCTGATCGATCTGCGCCGCTTCCAGGGTGATTTCCGCGTAGGGGTTCTCCATCGCGGCTTGATCCGCAATGACTACCCAGCGGCGATAAGTGTCGTAGTCACCGGTCTTGCGATCGATTTCGACCCGAACTTCAATCTCGCCTTCATATTTCTTCTTGGTCGCAGTCGCCAGCGCGGTTTCCAGAGCCTGGAAGATCTTCTCGCGGGGTACCGCTTTCTCGTTGGATACTGCGTCAACGACCAGCAAAATCTCTTTATTCATATCCGATAGCCTCGTTAACCAAAGTTCGGCACTATGTTCGCTTTTTGGATATTGGTGAAAGCCAACACGTCGTCCTTACCATCTACTGTCAGGGTGATCATGTCGCCTTGCACAGCTTTGATTACGCCTTTGAACTTGCGGCGGTTGTTTGTTGCCATCCGAAGCGTTACCGCCGCCTCTTGGCCAACGTATTTTTCGAAATGGGCAACCTTGAACAGGGGACGATCCAGGCCTGGGGAGGACACCTCGAGGTAGTACTCCTCGGTGATGGGATCTTCGACGTCCATGATGGCGCCAACCTGATGGCTGACCTCAGCACAGTTCTCGACAGTCACACCCTGCTCGCCGTCGATATAGACACGCAAGGTGGAGTGTTTACCCGCACGGATAAACTCAATACCCCAAAGTTCAAAACCCAAGGCAACGACCGGAGCCTCGAGCAGATCGGTCAAACGTTGTTCCAACGTAGCCAAAGTCACCCTCCGAAAAACAAAAAAAGGGCATAAAGCCCAGATAGATATCGATTCAGAGTAAATTGCACATAACAAAAAGCCCCGATGTCAAATCGGGGCTTGGCGCTTTACCCTGATTGTCGCCTCGCAGCGACCGCCTTCCTGAGCGTAGGAAATGCGTGAAATTTGGTTGCGGGGGCCGGATTTGAACCGACGACCTTCGGGTTATGAGCCCGACGAGCTACCATGCTGCTCCACCCCGCGTCCGAAATCGTGCGAGATTATAGCCACTTCACTCTCTCGATACAAGACTGACTGGCTATAATACACTCGGCTTCCCGAGCTCACTGCTTAATTGGTGCCGTGGGCGGGACTCGAACCCGCACACCCTAGAGCACTACCCCCTCAAGATAGCGTGTCTACCAATTCCACCACCACGGCAAAACTCTTACTCGGGAACGTCAGTATCTTTCTTCACTGGCGCTTTGGTCTGCTCAACCTGTTGGGTTTGTTGCAGATTTTCCCATTCACTACCCTGCTTGACCTTGTTGCTGGACATAGATCCGAGCACCAAGCTGATAACAAAAAACAGAGTAGCCAAAATTGCTGTTGTTCGGGTCAGGAAACTGCCTGAACCACCGGAGCCGAATACTGTGTTCGATGCCCCTGCGCCGAAGGAGGCGCCCATATCAGCCCCTTTACCTTGCTGAATCATCACCAGACCAATCAGAGCCAGTGAAACCAGCAGATAAACGACTAAAAGAATCTCGTACATTTAACTTGCACCCTTTGCCGCTTCAACAATTCCTAAAAACGTATCGCTATCGAGGCTTGCTCCGCCAATCAGTCCGCCATCAATGTCGGGCTGTGCAAACAAATCTCTCGCGTTGCTCGGCGTTACGCTCCCACCATAGATGATTCTAACTTTCTCACCTATTACCGGAGTATCCTCCGCCAAGCGACCACGTATAAAGGAATGAACCTCTTGTGCCTGCTCGGGTGTGGCGCATTTACCTGTACCTACAGCCCAAATCGGCTCGTAGGCGATGATAGCATTATCGAAAGCCATCGCGCCATTTTTCTCTATGACGATATCCAGCTCTTCAGAGATTACCTCGAAGGCTCTTCTCGCCTGCCTAGCCGCACCTGATTCACCTAAACAGAGGATGGGAATCAAGCCTGCCGCTCTGGCTGCCGCAAACTTCTCTGCGACGATAAAACTGGTCTCACCAAAGAGACGCCTGCGCTCGGAGTGCCCTACCAATACGTAACGACACCCTGCCTCGACCAGCATCTGACACGAGATTTCTCCAGTGTAAGCGCCAGTAGCATGCTGACTCACATTCTGAGCCCCTAACTTTATTACTTTCTGCTCATTGAGCAGTGAAGCGCTAAAGTCGAGATGCACATGGGAAGGACAGAGAACCACATCTACTTTTCCGTCAACGCTGTTTAGACACTGACTCGTAAACTGCTCTAACTGCGACCTACTACCGTGCAGCTTCCAGTTGGCTGCTACAAACGGCTTGCGATGTCCCATCGGCAACTCCCTTGCGAAAGCGGGGCTGATAATATCCAGTGGATGCTCAGCTGACAAGTGCTATTTTTAAATTTTTGAATCGTTTGAACAAGATACAACCAGGACGGCTAAAAAGCCGCCCTGGTTGTTCATTAAAACGCCGACTCAACCTGCTTGGCGATGCGCTGAGCCATGTCACGCACCTGCTGTTCATGCTCCCCTTCGACCATGACCCGGATCAGCGGTTCGGTACCTGATTTACGCAACAGTACGCGACCACGACCAGCCAGCTCCTGTTCCACCTTGGCAACCTCAGCCATGACAGCATCAGCGGCCAGCGGATCCTTGCCTTCGGCAAAACGAACATTCACCAGCACCTGCGGGAACTTGCTCATGCCGGAGCGCAGCTTGGCCAGCGGCATCTCGGCACTGCGCATAGCGGTAAGCACCTGCAAGGCGGCTACGATGCCATCACCCGTAGTGGTTTGATCCAGACAGATGATGTGGCCGGAGTTCTCGCCACCGATGCGCCAGCCCTTCTCTTCCATCATCTCCAGCACATAGCGGTCACCCACCTTGGCACGGGCAAACGGAATACCCAGGGTTTGCAGCGCCAGCTCCAGACCCATGTTGGCCATCAGGGTGCCGACGACACCGCCTTTGAGGCGACCATTGCGCAGGGCATCGCGCGCGATGATATAGAGCACTTCATCACCGTCGATGAGATAGCCGGTATGGTCGACCATGATCAGACGGTCACCATCACCATCAAAGGCAACCCCCAGATCGGCCTTGCACTCCAGTACCTTGGCAACCAGAGCGTCAGGCGCAGTCGAACCGACACCATCGTTGATATTGAGACCATCCGGGGCACAGCCCATGGTGATCACTTCAGCGCCCAGCTCGCGGAAAACCGACGGCGCAATGTGGTAAGTGGCGCCGTGGCCACAGTCGACCACCATTTTCACCCCATCCAGATTCATGTGGGAGGGGAAGGTGCTCTTGCAAAATTCGATATAGCGACCGGCAGCATCATCAATGCGCACCGCTTTGCCAAGTTCGGCCGACTCGACACACTTGAGCTCGTGATCCAGCTCGGCTTCGATAGCCAGCTCGACATCATCGGGCAGCTTGGTGCCGTCGGCGGAGAAGAACTTGATGCCGTTGTCGTAGAAGGGATTGTGGGAAGCGCTGATGACGATACCAGCTTCGGCACGGAAAGTGCGAGTCAGGTAGGCAACCGCCGGCGTGGGCATGGGCCCCATCAGAATGGCTTTAAGGCCTGCCGCAGAGAGCCCCGCTTCCAGCGCGGATTCCAGCATGTAACCGGAAATGCGGGTATCTTTGCCAATCAGCACCTTTTTGGTGCCCTTCTTGGAGAGCACCTTGCCGGCAGCCCAACCCAATTTCATTACAAAATCAGGAGTGATCGGGTATTCGCCAACCTTGCCGCGCACACCATCGGTACCGAAATACTTTCTTGCCATTGTCTGTTCTCTTTATTATCTGGAAATAAAATCTTGTCCCGTCATTGCCAGCCAACCGACGCGCAATGCGTCCATGGTCTCCCGTACATCGTGTACCCTGATGATGCGGGCCCCATGCTGCATGCCGATAAGGGCGCATGCCAGACTGCCCGCCAGACGCTCATCCACCGGACGGCCCAGCAGGTTGCCTATCATAGACTTTCGCGACATCCCCACCAATAGCGGCAAGCCATAATCAAGCAGTTCCTTTTGAGCCGCTAACAGCTGATAGTTGTGTGCAAGGGTCTTGCCAAAGCCATATCCCGGATCCAGCAACAGCTCTTCACGACGGATCCCGACCGCCAGACAAGCCGCAATGCGTTCATCAAAAAAGGCGCGTACCTCTCCGACCAGGTCGTCATAGTGTGGCTGGACTTGCATGGTTCTCGGCTGCCCTTGCATATGCATCAGACAGACCGGAACCCGCGCTTCGGCCGCGGCTTGCAGTGATCCAGGTTCTTGCAGTGCCCGCACATCGTTGATCAGATGGGCACCCACCTTGCAACCCTCCCGCATCACAGCCGCTTTGGAGGTATCGAGGGAGATCATCACATCCAGCTCACGAACCATCTGCTCCACAACAGGAATGACCCTGTCCAGCTCCTCCTGCTCGTTCACATCGGGCGCACCAGGGCGGGTTGACTCGCCACCGATGTCGATGAGGGTCGCACCGTCAGAGACCATCTGGCGCGCATGGGCCATTGCCCGTTCAAACTGGTTGAAATTACCGCCATCGGAGAAGGAGTCGGGCGTCACATTGAGGATCCCCATCACATGGGGACGATCGAGGGAGAGGCTGAGCCCCTTGCTGGTTAACTGCATTTTCACGTCCATCTGATAAAGAAAAACCCCGGGCAAGCCCGGGGTTTGGAGAGTCACGATTATTTGGCCGGAGCGTCGTTGGCTTTGTCGATAGTGACATCCGCCACCGGTGCAGCCTCATCGGCAGGCTTGGCCTCGGCAGCCACGGTGGAACCGCCTTGCGGGGTATCACCGTGCTCGTCATGCCAGTTGCTCGGAGCACGAACCTCGCGACGCGCCATCAGATCATCGATCTGTTTGGCGTCGATGGTTTCATACTTCATCAACGCATCTTTCATGCTGTGCAGTACATCCATGTTATCCAGCAGGATCTGCTTGGCGCGGTCGTAGTTGCGATCAATGACCTGCTTCACCTCGGCATCGATGATGCGCGCAGTGTCGTCGGACATGTGCTTGGCCTTGGCCATGCTGCGACCGAGGAACACCTCACCATCTTCTTCCGCGTAGAGCATTGGGCCGAGACGCTCGGACATACCCCACTGGGTCACCATCTTGCGTGCAATGTCGGTCGCCCGCTCGATATCGTTGGACGCGCCGGTCGATACCTTCTCGGCACCGTAGATCAGCTCTTCTGCCAGACGACCACCATACAGACTGGAGATCATCGACTCCAGATGCTGCTTGGAATGGCTCCAGCGATCCTGCTCCGGCAGATACATGGTCACACCCAGCGCACGACCGCGCGGAATGATGGATACTTTGTAAACCGGGTCATGATCCGGAACCAGACGACCAATGATGGCGTGACCGGCTTCATGATACGCAGTCATCTCTTTTTCGGACTCTTTCATCACCATGGAGCGACGTTCCGCACCCATCATGATCTTGTCCTTGGCCTTCTCGAACTCGGCCATGGAGACCACTCGGCGGCTCTCACGGGCAGAGAAGAGGGCTGCTTCGTTGACCAGGTTGGCCAAGTCCGCACCGGAGAAACCGGGGGTACCACGGGCAATCAGCGCCGGATTCACGTCATCCGCCAACGGAACTTTGCGCATGTGCACTTTCAGGATCTGCTCGCGACCACGGACATCCGGCAGACCGACCACAACCTGACGGTCGAAACGGCCCGGACGCAGCAGTGCCGGATCCAGTACGTCAGGACGGTTGGTGGCAGCGATGACGATAATGCCTTCATTACCTTCAAAGCCATCCATCTCGACCAGCATCTGGTTAAGGGTCTGCTCACGTTCATCGTGACCACCACCCAGACCGGCGCCACGCTGGCGACCGACCGCATCAATTTCATCGATGAAGATGATGCAGGGGGAAGATTTCTTGGCCTGTTCGAACATGTCACGCACCCGGGAGGCACCAACACCGACGAACATCTCCACGAAATCGGAACCAGAGATGGTGAAGAACGGCACCTTGGCCTCGCCCGCAATGGCCTTGGCCAGCAAGGTCTTACCGGTACCGGGAGGACCAACCAGCAGCACACCTGTCGGGATCTTGCCACCCAGTTTCTGGAATTTGCTCGGGTCGCGCAGATAGTCGACCAACTCCTTCACCTCTTCCTTGGCTTCATCACAACCTGCAACGTCAGCAAAGGTAGTCTTGATCTGATCTTCGCTCATCAGGCGAGCCTTGCTCTTGCCGAACGACATGGCACCTTTGCCACCGCCGCCCTGCATCTGACGCATGAAGAAGACCCAGACACCGATCAGCAGCAGCATCGGGAACCAGGAGATGAAGATAGAGGTCAACAGAGACGGCTCTTCCGGCTTCTCGCCCATCACTTTGACATTGTGATTGAGCATGTCGTTGAGCAGCTGGGGATCCGGCGCCGGGATGATGGTGGTGAATCGTTCACCAGTACGCTTGACGCCATTAATGACCTTACCGTCCATCCGCACTTCACGGATCTGCTCTTGGGTCACCTCTTTAACGAAGCTGGAATAGTCCAGCTGGCGACTGGTGGTATCGCTGGGGCTGAAGCTATTGAACACCGACATCAAAACGACGGCGATGACCAGCCACAGGATTAAGTTTTTCGCCATGTCACTCAAATCAGTAACCTCGCAGACTGACAGTTAACGATGAAGGTTAGGGTACTACAGTTTAAAACCGGTAGCCACAATGTAGACTTCCCGTGATCTGGCGCGGGATGAGTCTGGTTTACGAATTTTGACAGCGGAGAAAAGTTTACGAATTTCATTGAGATAGGCATCAAAGCCCTCTCCCTGAAACACCTTCACTACGAAACTGCCGTCACTACGCAATACCTGATTGCACATGTCCAGTGCCAGCTCGACCAGATACATGGCGCGAGCCTGATCCACCTGCTGGGTACCGCTCATGTTGGGCGCCATATCAGACATCACGACATCGACCTTGTCGGGACCCACTCGCTCCAGCAAAGCGCCGAGTACAGTTTCCTCCCGAAAGTCCCCTTGCAGGAAATCGACACCAGCAATGGGATCCATCGGCAAAATGTCACATGCGATGACGCGACCCGAATCACCAACCTGTTCAACCGCGAACTGGGACCAACCACCGGGGGCTGCACCCAAATCCACTACGGTCATGCCATGTTTCAGCAAGCGATCCTTGCCCTGGATCTCGTCAATCTTGAAAACAGCACGAGAACGCAGGCCCATTTTCTGGGCTTTTTTGACGTATTGATCGTCGAAATGTTCTTTTAACCAGCGAGTTGAACTGGGGGAACGTTTTTTCTGGGTCATGATAATCGACTTTAAAAAACCACAAGGGTTATTAGTATTAAGGGCTAAGTGGGGGTAGAATACGCCCCTTTCAACCCTGACTTATGAAGAAATTGCGATGATTCTCAACAATAAACAGAAACAGTACCTCAAGGGCCTTGCCCATAGCCTCAAGCCTGTCGTCCTGCTGGGTCAGCATGGTCTGACCGAAGGTGTACTGGCCGAGATCGATCTGGCACTGAACCATCACGAGCTGATCAAGGTTAAGGTTGCCTCTGAAGATCGCGAAATGAAACAACTGGTTATGGATGCTATCGTCCGTGAAACCGGTTCAATCAAGGTGCAAAGCATGGGTCATGTGCTGACCATTTATCGTCAAGCCAACGAACCCAAAATCCAGCTGCCCCGCAAGTAAAAGGAAAGAGCATCGCTCTTTCCTTATTCCACTTCTTCCCGAGTCGCTTGCCAAAGTAGTCGCAAAGCCCTTAACCTGCGATGAATACTTCCGGACACGCATTATGGCTCACCATCCTATTCTGACCGACGATGAGCTGGCCATGCTGCGGGACTTGGGGAGCAATCAGGACACCCATGTTCTGAGTGGTCACCTCGATGCCCCCATGCTTGGCTTGCTGCAAAAAGCCGAACACCTTGTACTCGAAGCCCGCTTCGCAGGCCATCAGCTGCGTTTTCCCCTGAGCTTTACCCAAGGGGAAGATGGCTTCGTCGAACCCCGCTTATCTGCACCGGTCATCAGGGAGCTGGGATTTGCGCAACCGCGCGCCTGGCGTCTCACCCAAAAAGCCAAGCTATGCAGCGAACTGGGCCTGTTTCAGGTACTCAGCCTCTCCCTCAATGGCCTCATCGTGGAAAATTTGCCAACCGACATGGTGGCCGATACCCCCATCAACGGCGAGCTCTGCATCGAGCAAGAGGCCCCTCTTCCACTGCAGGGACGACTGGTAAGGCGCATCAAAGCCAATGCCGACCATGCCACCTGGGCACTGAGCTTTCAAATGAGCGAGAGCAACATCGAACGGCTGCGCCATTGGTTGTTTCAGCGTCATCAGGACGCCTTTACCGAGGCGTATCTGTCCTGATTTTTATCAATAATCATATAGATAAAGACAAACAGGGGAGCGCCAGCCCCCCTGTTTCATCGTCTATAGCATTCGCTTAGATATAAGCGACTTCCAGTACTTCGTATTCCACATCGCCAGCAGGGGTCTTGACGATTGCAACATCGTCCACTTCCTTGCCAATCAGGGCGCGGGCAATCGGGGAGTTGACAGAGATGAGGTTCTGTTTGATATCAGCCTCATCGTCACCCACGATGCGGTAAACCACCTCTTCCTCTGTCTCGCTCTTGAGCAGAGTCACAGTCGCGCCAAAAATAACGCGGCCGTTGTTGGTCATCTTGGTGACATCGATCACCTGCGCATTGGAGAGCTTGGCTTCAATCTCCTGAATGCGACCTTCACAGAACCCCTGCTGCTCGCGAGCGGCATGGTATTCGGCGTTTTCCTTCAGATCGCCGTGCTCACGGGCATCGGCAATCGCTTCGATAATCTGGGGACGAAGCTCGGTCTTGAGATAATCGAGCTCTTCGCGCAGCTTCTCAGCGCCGCGAACAGTCATCGGAGTATGATTCATAGTCGAAACCTGGGTTGCTTGAAAATAGAAACTGCGGCCATCTGCAAGGAGGCCGCAGCGATCGGTTCGGATGAGGCATCTTAATATGAAGCCAACACAAAATCCACGTCAGCCCCCTGATGCAGATCCCACTTGCGTCATCGACATTCCCCTCGCTTACTTCCCTTCCGGTACGGAAATGGGGGAAGAAACGGTCGGTTTGCCCTGCATGATGGCGATCTCCACCCGCCGGTTCATCCGACGATTTTCCGGGGTGGTATTGGGCACCAATGGCTGGGAATCCGCCATCCCCTGCACCACCAGTCGCCCCTGATCAAAACCGGGGACCTTCAGCATCTGGTGCGCCACAGCCACTGCCCGTTGCGACGACAGCTCCCAGTTGGACTGGAACAGCTCATCTTCGGTCGCGACGTTGTCGGTGTGACCGGAGATGGTGATTTCACCCGGCACATCCTTGAGCAGGGTCGCGACCTTGCGAATAACCGGCCAGAACTGGGGCTGCAGAAACGCCGAACCGGCCGGGAACGACGCTTTTTCCCTGATCCGGATGATGATCTGCTGGCCCAGCGCCTCAATTTCGATGGCACCGTCCTGGATCTGATCTTTCATCTGCTCGGCGAGGGCTTTGGCCAGGGTATTGGACTGTTCTTGTGCCTTCTTCGCATCCTGCGCGGTATCGCCCCCCGTCTGCTTGCCATCACTATTGTCCTGACCACCGGCCTGATCCGCCTCGCCGGGCAGAAACTCCAGTTCGGTCTGGGTCATATCGATGGTCTGCTGCATCACAGTATCAATCGGCGTGGGCTCAGGGCGACCGGGCCTGAACTCCTGGGCAATCACCGAGGTTCCCTTGGGAATATCTTTCACCTCAAGGATGTTCTGCACTCCGAAAGCATTCTTCATAGAGCCCGCGATCTGCTTGAACTTGAGTACGTCCATCTCGGCAAAGGAGAGCAGCAGCACGAAGAAGCACATCAGCAGCGACATCAGGTCGGCAAAGGTGCCCATATAGGCAGGAAGACCGGGGGGGGGACATTTGCAATCAGACATGGTGCTTACTCCGCGCCGGTATTGCGTTTGGACTGGCTCAGATAGTTCTGCAGCATGGACTGGATCACCCGCGGGTTCTGGCCATCCTGAATCCCCATAATGGCATCAAGGATCAGGGTACGACTGAGCTTCTCCTCCCCGCTGCGCAGCTCCAGCTTGTCAGCAATAGGAATAGCGATCATGTTGGCCTCAATCGCTCCGTACAGGGTGGTAAGCAAGGCCACCGCCATTGCCGGACCGATCGACTTGGGGTCACTCATATTTGACAACATGGCCACCAGGCCCACCAACGTACCTATCATCCCCATGGCAGGGCCCAGATCCCCAAGGGTACGGAAGACCTTGATGGCAATGACATGGCGCTCGGCTGTCAGGTCGATATCCTTTTCCATCACGGCGCGCACCACTTCGGCATCGTGACCATCCACCAGCATGTCGATCCCTTTTTTCATAAATGCATTGGGGATCTCTGCGGCTTCCAGCGCCAGAAAGCCCCCTTTGCGAGCCGCGTCAGCCAGTTCAACGGCTTTGGTAATCAGGTCGTCGAGCTTGTCGCCCTTATACATAAAGGCTTTGCCCGCCACCTTGAAAGCCAGAAAAAACTGCCCGATATTGAACTTCATCATGGCGATGAAGATTGAGCCAAGAATAGTGATATAGACCGATGGCATATCGATAAACATGCTCAACGAGCCACCAAGGATCATGCCGTAAATCACGACACCGAATCCTAAAACGATACCTAACAAGCTCCCTAGATCCACGTCCCTACTCCTGTCACCGGTTCTTATGCCTAATTATAGTTTGTTGAATTTTCTGCTATTGCGACCCTAGCGGCAAGCATCCATCCACTGAGAATGATGGCTCATTATCGGCCAGTTTAGCGAGAGTTTGAGGGGGCAATGCTTTTCTGCCTCCCCCCTGTGGACGGTCGATGTTAATATAAGCCGTTTTTTTCAATCCCCGAGGATGGACATGGCCAGTAAAAAAATCGACCGTCTGAGTTTTGATGCCACTCTGGAAGAGCTGGAAACCATCGTTCATCAGCTGGAACAAGGTTCCCTACCCCTGGAAGAGGCACTCAAGCAGTTCGAGCAGGGCGTTCATCTGGTTCGGGCCGGTCAGCAGAAGCTGGAACTGGCCGAACAGAAGATCCAGATCCTGCTCAGTCAAGCCGATGGCAGTGACCAGCTCGCCCCCTTCCAGCCAGAACAAGGAGAGGAGTGAGTGGCGCTGGACCATTTTTCCCGTCTGCATCGTCAGCGTATTGACGACTGTCTGTCAGCACAACTTGAATCCTTGCCCGCCATGGCGCCGCGCCTGCGCGATGCCATGAGTTATGGCTTGCTGCTGGGCGGCAAGCGGGTTCGCCCGTTTCTGGTCTACGCGGTCGGCGAGATGCTGGGCGTCAAGAGCGAACTGCTGGATGGCCCTGCGGCTGCAGTGGAGTGCATCCACGCCTACTCCCTGCTGCACGATGACCTGCCCGCCATGGATAACGACGACCTGCGTCGTGGTCAGCCAACCGTTCACAAGGCGTTTGACGAAGGAACCGCCATTCTGGCCGGTGATGCGCTG
The DNA here is from genome assembly GCF_041402405.1 of Aeromonas sp. S13(2024). Classification (NCBI taxonomy): domain Bacteria; kingdom Pseudomonadati; phylum Pseudomonadota; class Gammaproteobacteria; order Aeromonadales; family Aeromonadaceae; genus Aeromonas; species Aeromonas sp. S13(2024). Next base: position 274,750 of record NZ_JBGLRA010000004.1, read on the forward strand.
CAGACCCTGGCGTTCTCCATTCTGGCCGATCACCCCATGCCCGATACCTTGATGGCCAACCGGGTGCGGATGCTGAGTACCCTCGCCCGCGCCTCCGGCTATCTCGGTATGTGTGGCGGTCAAGCGCTGGACCTGCAGGCCGAAGGGCGCCAGATCACGCTTGCCGAACTGGAGCAGGTACACCGCCACAAGACCGGTGCGCTGATTGAATGCGCCGTGGCGCTCGGCGCCCTGTGCAAAGCCGATGTCGATGACGCCACGCTGGCTGCACTGCAAACCTACGCAGCCGCGATTGGCCTCGCCTTTCAGGTGCAGGATGACATCCTCGACATCACAGGTGATACCGCCACCCTGGGCAAGCCGCAAGGTTCTGACCTGGCGCTGGAGAAAAGTACCTATCCGGCCCTGCTCGGACTCGAAAATGCCCGTGAGCTGGCTCGCGAACTGCATGGGAAAGCCTTAACAGCCCTGCAATCCTTGCCCTACAATACCGACATTCTGGAAGCGTTTGCCGATTACATCATCGAGCGAACCCACTAAACGCTGGATAACAGTAACAATATGAGCGTTGATATTAGCAATTTCCCCAACCTGGCCCTCGCGGACACTCCGGTCGAGCTGCGTTCATTGCCCAAAGATCGGCTGCCGGTGCTGTGCAACGAGCTGCGCGAATATCTGCTGCGCTCAGTCAGCCGCTCCAGCGGACACTTTGCCTCCGGTCTCGGCACGGTCGAACTGACCGTGGCCCTGCACTACGTCTACAACACCCCGTTCGATCGGCTGATCTGGGATGTAGGCCATCAGGCCTATCCCCACAAGATCCTGACCGGGCGCCGTGATCAGATCCACACCATCCGGCAGAAGGATGGTCTGCACCCCTTCCCCTGGCGTGGCGAGAGTGAATACGACGTGCTCTCCGTCGGCCACTCCAGCACCTCCATCGGTGCGGCGCTCGGTATGGCGGTCGCCGCCGAGAGCGAAGGGCTGGGTCGCAAGGTCGTTGCCGTGATCGGTGACGGCGCCATTACCGCTGGGATGGCCTTTGAAGCGCTCAATCACGCCGGCGATGTCCATAAAGACATGCTGGTGATCCTCAACGACAACGAGATGTCCATCTCCGAGAATGTCGGGGCGCTGAACAACCATCTGGCCCGGGTCATGTCCGGCAAGCTCTACACCACCATCCGCGAAGGCGGCAAGAAGGTGCTGGCGGGGCTGCCGCCGGTCAAGGAGCTGGCCAAACGGGCCGAAGAGCACCTCAAGGGGATGGTGGTGCCCGGCACCCTGTTCGAGGAGTTCGGCTTCAACTATATCGGCCCCATCGACGGTCACGATATCGAGGCACTGGTCGAGACCCTGCGCAACATGCGCAATCTCAAAGGCCCGCAACTGCTGCACGTCAAAACCAAGAAGGGCAAGGGTTACGAGCCAGCAGAGAAAGATCCCATCGGCTATCACGCCGTGCCCAAGTTTAATCCGGACGAATGTTCCCTACCCAAGGCAAGCGGTGCCAAACCCACCTTCTCCGCCATCTTTGGCCAGTGGCTGTGCGACATGGCTGCCAAAGACGAGAAGCTGGTTGGCATCACCCCCGCCATGCGCGAAGGTTCCGGGCTGGTGAAATTCAGCCAGCAGTATCCGGATCGCTACTTCGATGTGGCCATTGCCGAGCAGCATGCAGTCACGTTCGCCGCGGGTCTTGCCATCGCCGACAAGAAGCCGGTGGTGGCCATCTATTCGAGCTTCCTGCAGCGCGCCTACGATCAGGTGATCCACGACGTAGCGCTGCAAGATCTGCCGGTGCTATTTGCCATCGACCGGGCCGGTCTGGTGGGCGCCGATGGCCCGACCCATCAGGGGGCGTTCGATATCAGCTTCCTGCGCACCGTGCCCAACATGGTGGTGATGACGCCATCTGACGAGAACGAGTGCCGCCAGATGCTCTATACCGGCTATATCCATCAGGGCCCTGCCGCAGTACGCTATCCCCGCGGCAGCAGCCTGAGCGACGCCCCCATCTCGTCAGAGATGCAGGCACTGGAGCTTGGCAAGGGACGCATTATTCGAGAGGGCAAAGGCACCGCCATTCTGGCGTTTGGCACCTTGCTGCAACACGCCAAAACGGCCGCCGAAGCGCTGGATACCACTCTGGTGGACATGCGCTTCGTCAAACCGATGGATGAGGCGCTGGTGCTGTCGCTGGCGGCCAGCCACGATCACTTCGTCACCATCGAAGACAACGCCATCATGGGCGGTGCCGGTTCGGCGGTGAACGAGTTGCTGATGCGCAGCAAACAGTGCAAGCCGGTGCTCAACCTTGGCTTACCGGACCGCTTCGTGGAACAGGGTACCCAGCAGGAGATCTATGCCCTGCTCGGTCTGGACGATGCAGGCATCCAGCGCAGTATCGAAACCTGGCTGCAAACCTGAGTAGATCGCCATCGCATCTAACTGGGGGGGGGCCGAGCCCCCTTTTCTTTGCTGAACAGAACAATGGGTGACTGCAATGTAATTGCCCTGATGACTCAACCTGAGCCACATTTAACGCCCCTGTGAAAAATATTAAAATCTGAAAGCAATCTATTGGTTTCAGATTTTTTCACATCAGATAAATCAGTTCATGACCTCCTAAGGGCTCAACATTAATGGCGACATGGCCCTTTTTTGTTATCCTTGCGCCCCTCAAATTTGTCGGAGGCCAAGGTGAACCGTTTTGCTCTCGCCCGCCGGGAAGCAGCTTTCTGCCTGCTGCTGACCCTGCTCTACTTCTTTGCCTGGTATGGCACCGCCTATTTTATCCCGCTCCAGCTGGAGTTGTGGGGGCTGCCGTTGTGGTTCCTGCTCAGCTGCATGGTGATGCCGCTGCTGTTCATTCTGCTCTGCGCCCTGATGGTGAACCGGCTGTTTGTGGAGATCCCCCTCGATACCCACTCCCCTTCCGGCAAGGAGTCATCCCATGAATCTTGAGTTGATGCTGCCGCTCGTCATCTATCTGGTGCTGGTGCTGGGGGTGGGTTTCTGGGCCAGCCGCCATCGCGCGCAAGGCAACTTCGTGCAGGAGTACTTCATTGGCAACCGCAGCATGGGCGGGCTGGTGCTGGCGATGACGCTAGTGGCCACCTACACCTCGGCCTCCTCCTTTATCGGCGGACCGGGAGCGGCCTACAAGATCGGTCTGGGCTGGGTGTTGCTGGCGATGATCCAGCTGCCCACCGTCTGGCTCACTCTGGGGGTACTGGGCAAGAAGTTCGCCATCATCGCCCGCCGGGTCAATGCGGTGACCATCAACGACATGCTGTGGGCCCGCTATCAGAGCAAGGCGGTGGTGATCCTCGGCTCCGTTACTATCATCCTCGCCTTTATCGCGACCATGGTGGTGCAGTTTATCGGTGGCGCTCGCCTGCTGGAGACCGCCACCGGCCTCTCCTACCAGCAGGGGTTGATGCTGTTTGCCAGCTGCGTACTGCTCTACACCATCATCGGCGGCTTCCGCGCCGTGGTGATGACCGATGCCCTGCAGGGGATCATCATGCTGATCGGCACCGGCGCCCTGCTGGCGGGGATTTTGATTGCCGGTGACGGCCTGCCGAACCTCATCCACCAGCTCAGGGAGATCGACCCCAAGCTGGTGAGCCCGCAGGGGGCCGGCGACATGTTGACCCAGCCCTTTATGCTGAGCTTCTGGATCCTGGTCTGTGTCGGGGTGGTGGGGCTGCCCCACTCGGCGCTGCGCTGCTTTGGTTATCGCGACAGCAAGGCGCTCCATCGCGGCATTCTGATCGGCACAGTGGTCAGCGCCCTGCTGATGTTCGGCATGCATCTGGCGGGCGCCCTCGGCCGCGCCATCCTGCCGGGCATGGACAGCCCGGACAAGATCATGCCCTCCCTGATGATGGAAGTGCTGCCCCCCTGGCTGGCCGGGGTCTTTCTGGCGGCACCGATGGCGGCCATCATGTCCACCATCGACTCCCAGCTGATCCAGGCCTCCGCCACTCTGGTGAAGGATCTCTACCTCAACTATCTCAATCCGAAACAGGAGAAGCTGGAGGTGCGCATTCCGCGCCTCTCCCTGCTCTGTACCCTGATCCTCGGCACCCTGGTGCTGCTGGCGGCGTTGCAGCCGCCCGAGATGATCATCTGGCTCAACCTGCTCGCCTTCGGCGGCCTGCAGGCGGTGTTCCTCTGGCCACTGGTGCTCGGTCTCTACTGGTCGCGGGCCAATGGCCCGGGCGCGCTGGCCAGCATGGTCAGCGGCATCGTCAGCTATGGGGTACTCAGTCAGTGGGGGATCAAGCTGGCTGGCCTGCACGCCATCGTGCCAAGCCTCACGCTGGCGCTGGTGGTCTTTATCACGGTCAGCCTGCTGACGGCACCGCCCTCGCGGGAAGTGCGCGAGCTTTTCGGGCAGAAATAATAAAAATATAAATTAGGGGTTCCAAAACTATCCCCAAATAGGTGTTTTCCGGTTAAACTGTGCGCCAAGTCACAGAACGTAGCCGCTGTATGCCCGTTAAAGCCACTCGACAAGTCGTTACTCAAGCCCTGCAGCGGCTCGGTTATGCCCTGCTGCTGCCCGTCTCCATCCTGCCGATGGCGGCGCTGATATACCGGCTTGGTCAACCCGACGTGCTCGATTTGGCGGTGCTCTCCCTCACCGGTCAGGCGATCTTCAGCCAGATGCCGCTTATCTATGCGGTGGCGATCGCCTTTGGCCTGAGTCGGCAGGAACTGGGTGGGCAGACGCTGGCGGGTGCAGTCAACTTCCTGCTGCTCAGCACCGCTTTCAATACGCTGGCCCCCAACCTGCACGCCGACATGATCTGCGGTCTGCTGGCGGGGCTCACCACCGCCATCATCTACCCTTGGGTACACCAGCAAACCCTGCCCCGCTGGCTGCAGATCGCCAGGGGGGAGTTTCCCAGCCTGCTGGTGTCGGCCTTGGCCTGCTTGCTGATAGCCATCCCCCTCTCGCTGCTGTGGCCGCCACTGGAGCGCGGGCTGACCCTGCTCACCTCCGAGCTGCTCACCACGCCGTTTGGCGCCTTCTGCTACGGCACCCTCAACCGACTGCTGATCCCGCTCGGGCTCCATCAGGTATTGGGCAGCGTCATCGGCCTTGGCGAGAGCAACCTGCAGGCGCTGGCCACCGCCCAACCCCTTCATGAAGGGTATGTGGCCGGTCTTTACCCCATCATCATGTTCGGCCTGCCGGGCGCCTGTTTTGCCATCTGGCTGCACCGCCAGCGGATGCAGCGGCTGCCACAGGGCGGGCTGCTGCTCACCCTGGCGCTCACCTCGGCACTGGTGGGTATCACAGAGCCTATCGAATTTCTGTTCGCCTTTACCGCCCCCTGGCTGTTTCTCGCCCACGCCCTGTTGACCGGGCTATCGCTCGCTGTCTGTAGCGGGCTGGGGATCAAGGTGGGCAGTTACTTCTCCGCCGGTCTGCTGGATCTGGTGCTGAGCTATCAGGCAGGGGAGCACAGCTTCTGGCTCATCCCGGTCGGTATCCTGTTCTTCGTTGCCTACACCCTGCTGTTCTATCAACTGCTGGAGCGCGCCCCCCTCAGCATGCCGAGCAAGCCCATCGCAGTGGAGCATCCGCGCCTTGCCAGCGTTGCCCCCTCAGACCCGCAGATGCTGGCGATCCAGTACCTCAAGGTGCTGGGCGGGATGGACAATCTGGTGGCGATGAGCGTCTGCATCACCCGCCTCAGCCTGCGGGTGCGTGATATTTCACTGGTGGATGAATCCCGCCTGCTGGGCCTGGGCTGCCTCTCCTGGATCCAGCTCAACGACCACCAGCTGGTGCTGGTGCTGGGCCCCAGCGCCAGCCTGATTGAAGGGCAGATCCGCATGCTGGCGGAGCGCCAGTCGGTCCCCCTCGGCCTCAAACCCAATCAGGAGTCGGCCAGCCAGAGCAGTTGGTAACTCAGGCAAACGGCAACCGCTCGGCCACGAAATCCATCAGGGTGCGCAGAGCGGGGGCCAGATGCTCCCGACTCGGATAGATTAGGTAGATCGGGTTGGCCGGAATGGGCTGATCCGGCAACACCTTCTGCAGCCGCCCCGCCGCCAAATCCCCTTCACATACATGGTGGGGCAACAGGGCAATCCCCCCGTCATGGAGTGCCATCTCCCGCAGCGCCAGCAAGCTGTTGCTGACACAGGCCCCCTGTGGCCGCCAGCCACCCTCCTGCAATGGCCACACCTGCATGGCCGAGTGCACCAGACAGGCATAACGGCCCAGCTCGCTCAACTGCTGCGGCATGCCGTGGGCCGCCAGATAGGCGGGCGCTGCCACCAGATGACGCGCCACCTGACCGATACGCCGACAGATAAGGCTGGAGTCTTTCAGCGGCGCCGCCCGCAGCGCCAAATCATAACCTTCCCCCACCAGATCGAGCTGATCGTCACTCAGGGTCAGCTCCAGCACCACTTCGGGATAGAGGGCGCGAAACTCGGCGAGGATCCGGCCAAGCAGCAGGGTGCCGGTCGCCTCGGGGGCGGTGATCCGCACCCGCCCCGCCGGGGCCGAGCGCAGCCGTGCCATCGCCAGATTGGCACTGCGGGCCAGTGCCAGCAGCCCCTGACAGTGCTCCACATAGAGCTCCCCCTGCGGGGTCAGGCTCAACCTGCGGGTGGTGCGCTGCAACAGCCGCACCCCGAGCTGGGATTCGAGCCGCGAGATCTTCTGGCTCACCGATGACTTGGGCATACCAAGCAGCTCGGCGGCCCGGGTAAAGCTTCCCTGCTCCACCACGGTGGCAAACAGTCCCATCAACTCCAGATCGACATTGTTCATATATTCAAACAGTCTTTACCGATTACCCATCTTAATCTTGATAATCAACCAGACTAGAGTGAGTGGCAATCCCGAGCACAGCGATTTGAAAGGAAAAACCATGAAAGCCATTGCCCTGACTCACTATCTGCCAAGCGATCACCCCGACTGCTTTATCGCAGCCAACCTGCCCGATCCAGTTCCGGGCCCGCGGGATCTGCTGGTGCGGGTCACCGCCACCTCCGTCAATCCGGTGGATACCAAGGTGCGCTCGCCCAAGGCCAAAATTGAAAGCTCGCCCCGGGTACTGGGTTGGGATGCGGTGGGGGAAGTGATCGCCACCGGCAGCGAAGTGACCCTGTTCAAGGCGGGCGACCGGGTCTGGTATGCCGGCGATATCAGCCGCCCGGGCAGCAACAGCGCCCTACAACTGGTGGATGAGCGCATCGCCGCGATCGCCCCCACCAGCTTGAGCAATGTGGAGGCCGCCGCCCTGCCGCTCACCGCCATCACCGCCTGGGAGACCCTGTTCGAGCGCTTCGCTCTTACCCGCGAAAGTCGTGGCAAACTGCTGCTCATCGGCGGCGCCGGTGGCGTGGGCTCCATCGCCATCCAGCTGGCCCGCCAGCTCACCGGTATGGAGGTGATTGCTACCGCCTCCCGCCCCGAGAGCCGCGAGTGGTGCCTCGAGATGGGCGCCCATCAGGTCGTAAACCACCACAAGTTGCAGGAGGAGCTGACCGCCCTTGGCATCACTCAGGTCGATGCCATCTTCTGCACCAACGCTACCGCTGAGCACTGGGCCACCATGGCAGGGCTGATCCGCCCGTTTGGCCATATCTGCACCATCGCCGAATCGAGCGAGCCGTGGGCTCTCTCTCTGCTCAAGAGCAAGAGCGTCACCTTCAGCCAGGAGTTCATGTTCACCCGCTCCCTGTTCCAGACGCCGGACATGATCGAGCAGCACCGCCTGCTCGGCCGGGTGGCGGCACTGGTCGATGAAGGGGTATTGCAGACCACCCTGACCAGAACCATCCCGTCACTGACCCCGGTCACGCTGGCTCAGGCCCATGCCGAGGTGGAGGCGGGCCGCATGGTAGGCAAGCTGGTGATCGACATGAGCGGCTTTGCCAACTAAGCCCTCCAACGCACCATGATGGGATAAGTTCACCAAGGAGATGCCCCAAACGGGCACAATCAGCGGCACTCATGACAGCCTGTGGCAGGCCAACGTCCGACAATCAGCCAAAAAAGAGGCCATTTCGCGAGAAATGGCCTGAATACCTGAACATTGGGGTAACAATCACACACATATCCTTATGCAGGACATATTCGTCTTTGCATCTGGCGTGCCAACAGCAGCATGAATGCGCCAAAACGGCGTCAGCCCGTCCTTGAGCAAGGTGCCGACCTTGCTCTTTTTTTGTCTGGCAGACTGTTTACCAGGCAAACAAGTGCAGATAAAAAAATGCCACCCGAGGGTGGCAGTGAAAGATGACGGAACTTGAGCAAAGCGTTCAGCGAAAACCGGTCGTCTTCGCCTGCATAGTGCAATACAGGAACCGTGCCAATCTGGCAAAAGCCCCCGTATCCCTCCACGTCATGGGCAAACCACGACAGCACTGCCCCATGATGGTAGAATCTCGCGGTTTCACATTTATGAAGAGTCGACGCCATGCCCTGGATACAAATTCGAATCAACGCCACTGCCAAGACCGCAGACAAGGTGAGCAACATGCTGCTGGGGCGTGGAGCCCAGGCGGTGACCTTTATGGATGCCAAGGATGTGCCCGTCTACGAACCCATGCCCGGTGAAACTCCGCTCTGGGGTGAGACCGAAGTGATGGGGCTGTTCGATGCCGAAACCGATCCGGCCCCCACTATCGCCTTCTTCCAGCAGATCTTCGGCGAAAATGTCGGCTACAAGGTCGAGCAGCTGGAAGACAAGGACTGGGTGCGAGAGTGGATGGATCACTTCCACCCCATGCAGTTTGGCGAGCGCCTCTGGATCTGCCCGAGCTGGCGCGATGTGCCGAACCCCGATGCGGTCAACGTCATGCTGGATCCGGGTCTGGCCTTCGGTACCGGTACCCACCCCACCACCGCCCTCTGCCTGCAGTGGCTGGACGGGCTGGATCTGACCGGTAAAACCGTGGTCGATTTTGGTTGCGGCTCCGGCATTCTCGGCATCGCCGCCCTGAAACTGGGTGCCGCCCGCGTCATCGGCATCGACATCGACCCGCAGGCCATTCAGGCCAGCCGTGACAACGCCGCGCGCAACGGCGTTGCCGACCAGATTGAGCTCTATCTGCCGGCCGACCAGCCGCAAGATGTCGAAGCGGACGTGGTGGTCGCCAACATCCTGGCCGGCCCGCTGCGCGAACTGGCACCGCTGATCGCCGGTCACGGCAAAGCGGGCAGCCTGATGGCCCTCTCCGGCGTGCTGGAAAGTCAGGCCCCGGAACTGGAAACTATCTACGGCCAGTGGTTCGAGATGGATCCGACAGCCGTCAAGGAGGAGTGGTGCCGCCTCTCCGGCCGCAAGCACGGCTAAACATAGCTCCCGCTCTCAAGGCGGAAAGTCAGCATCTTTATCAAACAAGAGCACCCGCGGGTGCTCTTGTTGTTTCTCCCCCTTTCCCACTCTGGGGGACGGTTCACGCTTCTCTGGCCAATGAGGGATTAACATCGTTCTTCCACATCATTGAGGCCCTGCCATGAGCGAATACCAGAAGATGATTTGCAGCCAACCGTACAACTGCATGGCACCCGAGCTGGCCCAGTTGCGCCGGGAGGCGGCACGGCGCTATCGCCGTTTCAATCAGGCGGAAGATGAGGCTGAGCAGCGGGCACTACTGGCGGAACTGATTGGCGGACTGGCAGAAAATGCCTTTATCTGCCCGCCCCTCTACTGCACCTATGGCCGCCACATCCACCTGGGCAAGGACTCCTACATCAATATGGGAGCGACCCTGCTGGACAATGCCCCCATTCGCATCGGCGCCCATGTGATGATTGGGCCAAACGTGCAGATCTATACCGCAGCCCATGCACTGGAGGCCGACGAACGGATTCAGGGCACAGAGACGGCGCTGCCGGTCACCATTGAAGACAAGGTCTGGATTGGGGGCGGCGCCATCTTGCTGCCCGGCGTCACCATAGGGCGGGAGGCGATCATCGGCGCGGGTGCCGTAGTCACCAAAGATGTACCGGCCGCTACTCGGGTAGTCGGCAACCAGCCCCGGATCCTGCCAGCCAAAAACCGGTCATAAGGCTGCCAACCGGGCTGCATCTTGATGCCGCCATCAACTCACAACAACCCTGACACCCCATAAAAAAATAAAGCCCAATGTCACGAAGACATTGGGCTGTTAAAAGGTGCTACGGAATTGCGACTCTCATCGCAGAAAAATTAGAAGGAGTGCCCTTCTAAACTGGCAGGGAGATATTAGCGAATGCGCAAACGTTTTACATAGTGAAATACAACAGGATTGCGAGGTACATCGCACTATTTAAATAATTACCTGCTATGGCGCGCGAAGCCTCTTTGAGCCATTTATTTTCCCCAATTTCTCTGGTTACTATTCACGGTTAAACAGAAAAGCCCGGATTTCTCGAGGCTTTGCTTCTCTCAACCGCAACGTGGCCGAAAAGTCAGAAACGGCGGACAAACTCATCGAGCGGCAGTTCGCGCAGTTTACGCGCTTCCAGCATGGGGGTGCCGAGGTAGAGGAAACCCACCAGCTGATCCTCTGCCGCCAGTCCCAATCCCTTGTTGATCTGCTCATCGAAGATAAACCAGCCGGAGCGCCAGATACCGTTGAAGCCCTGTGCCTGCGCCGCCATCTGCATCGCCATCAGGGCACAACCGGCAGAGAGCTCCTGCTCCAGTTTCGGCACCTTGGGGTGATCCTGATAACGGGTTGCCACGGCGACGACCAAGGGTGCCCGCAGCGGCGCTTCGTTGCACTTCTTGATGCTCTCTTCATCTTCGCCACGGGCACGGGCGGCGTCCGCCAACAGCTTGCCCAGCCGCTCGCGCCCCTCCCCTTCAAACAGAATGAACTGCCAGGGGGTCAGGGTGCCGTGATCCGGCGCGCGCAGGCCCGCCTTGAGGATATTGTCGAGCACCTCACCGCTCGGGGCAGGATCGGCGAGACGGCCACAGGAGTGGCGATTGAGCAACAGGGTGAGGGCATCCATGGGCAATTCCTTCTCTGGGGCAATGATGGCGCTACCTTAGCACAGCACCGAATGAAGAAAACCCCTGAGGCTCAGGGGTTTATCGCACTAAAAAGGGCAAGAGGACGCGGCTTGCTAGATGATCGCAGCCAGCTCGGCCCCTTGCCGGATGGCACGTTTGGCATCCAGCTCGGCAGCCACGTCGGCTCCGCCGATGATATGCACCGGCTTGCCTGCCGCCTGCAACCCGGCCTGCAGCTCCTTGAGGGGCTCCTGCCCGGCGCAGACGATCACCTGATCCACCGGCAGACACTGCTTGCTCTCGCCCACCTGAATGTGCAAGCCCTGGTCATCGATCCCCAGATATTGCACCCCGGAGAGCATCTGCACCTTGCGGTTCTTGAGCACGGTACGGTGGATCCAGCCGGTGGTTTTGCCAAGGCCGTCACCCACCTTGCTCTCCTTGCGCTGGAGCAGCCAGATCTGGCGCTCGGGGGCGTCGATTTCAGGAACCGTGAGGCCACCGCGCTCGCCAAGCTGTTTGTCGATGCCCCACTCCTTGAGCCAGTGATCACGGTGCCCATCGGCATCCATCTCCACCTTCTTCTCTACCCTTTTCTCCACAAGGAATTCGGCCACATCGAAACCGATGCCGCCGGCACCGATCACCGCCACCTTCTCGCCGACCGGCTTGTGATCCCGCAATACATCGAGGTAGTTCAATACCTTGGGATGCTCGATCCCCGGGATATTGGGGGTGCGCGGACGGATACCGGTGGCGAGGATCACCTCGTCAAAACCGCCGCTGAGCAGGCTCTCGGCGCTCTGGCGCTGGCCGAGATAGAGCTCGACGCCACACTTCTCCAGCCGTTTGGCGAAATAGCGCAGGGTTTCGTAAAACTCCTCCTTGCCCGGGATCTGCTTGGCGAAGTTGAACTGGCCGCCGATTTCGCTGGCTTGATCGAACAGGCTCACCTGATGACCGCGCTCGGCAGCGTAGCAGGCAAACGCCAGCCCGGCCGGGCCCGCCCCCACCACCGCCAGCTTCTTGGGCTGGGGCACGCGGCCAAACGTCAATTCGGTCTCGAAACAGGCGCGAGGATTGACCAGACAGGAGGCCCGCTTCTGCTTGAACACATGGTCAAGGCAAGCTTGATTGCAGGCGATGCAGGTGTTGATCTCGTCCGCCCGATTTTCGGCCGCCTTGATGACAAATTCGGGATCAGCCAGGAAGGGGCGCGCCATGGAGACCATATCCGCCTCCCCCCCCGCCAGAATCCGCTCTGCCACCTCTGGGGTGTTAATCCGGTTGGTAGTGATAAGCGGCACCTTGAGATGCTTTTTCAGCTCGGCGGTCACCCAGCTGAAGGCGCCGCGCGGCACGCTGGTGGCGATGGTGGGAATACGCGCTTCGTGCCAACCGATACCGGTGTTGATCAGGGTCACCCCCACCGCTTCCAGCGCTTTGCCAAGGGCAATCACCTCTTCCAGGGTCGAGCCCTGCTCCACCAGATCCAGCATGGAGAGGCGGAAGATAATGATGAAGTCGGTGCCGACCCGCTCGCGGATGGCGCGGACAATCTCCACCGGGAAGCGCATCCGGTTTTCGCTGCTGCCACCCCAGCCGTCCGTGCGTTTGTTGGTGCGCTCGCAGATGAACTGGTTGATGAGATAACCTTCCGAGCCCATCACCTCGACGCCGTCATAACCGGCCGCCTTGGCCAACGCTGCTGTCGCCGCGAAGTCGCGAATAGTGCCGCGGATCTGCCGCTCGCTCATGGCGCGTGGCTTGAACGGGGAGATGGGGGCCTTGAGGGCGCTCGGCGCCAGACTCAACGGATGATAGGCATAACGACCGGCATGGAGGATCTGCAGCGCAATCTTGCCCCCCTCCTGATGCACGGCGCTGGTCACCTTCTTGTGCTTGCTCACCTGCCAGGGGAAGCTCAGCTGCGAGCCGTGAGGTACCAGCCGACCGCGCAGGTTGGGGGCAATGCCGCCGGTGACGATAAGGCCAACACCACCACGGGCGCGCTCGGCATAAAAGGCGGCCAGCTTGTCAAAACCGCCCTTCTCCTCTTCGAGGCCGGTATGCATGGAGCCCATCAACACGCGGTTGCGCAGCTGGGTAAAACCGAGGTCAAGGGACGTCAGCAGATGGGGATAGCGACTCATGATGCCTTCCTCTTTAAGGCCATGGTGCATGGAACAACGCCCAACACCCGGTTGCACAGCTGGGTAAAACCAAGGTCGAGCGGGGTCAGCAGGGTCGGATAGCGGCTCACGATGCCTCCAGTTAATTTTTTGTTATCAAACTGAGGCTAGAGTAAAGAATCGAAAATTCTTTTTCAAACAAATGTTTGGACAATTTTTCAGCGAACAGCCGTGCCCTGAACGAAGATAGGCGGGATCCGCCAGTCGGAAATGGCAATTTCGCCCGCAACTGGTTAATAATGGCTCTTCTCTACCCATTAACAGGGCGATAACGCGACTATGTCTATTTTCAAAGGTCTGGGTTGGTTGTTCCGCAGCCTGTGGCGCCTGCTCAATTTCACCCGGCTGATGCTGGTCAATCTGCTGTTTCTCATCGTAGTGCTGGTCATCGTCTTCAGCGTCAGCCAGAAAGAGGCTCCCAAGGCGCCCATCGAAGGGGCGCTGACCCTCAATCTCAAGGGCGTGCTGGTGGAGCAACGTTCCCAGACAGATCCCACCGTACAACTGCTGCGCCAGATGGACAGCAGCGACGAGCAGCCGAGCGAGATCGTTCTCTCCGACCTGCTGTGGGCCATCAAGAGTGCCAAGGATGACGAGCGCATCAAGGCGCTGGTGATCAAGCCGCAAGGGCTGCAGGGTGCCAACTTCACCAAACTGCAGGAGGTGGCGAGCGCCATCGACTCCTTCCGGGAGAGCGGCAAACCGGTGATCGCCATGGCCGACTTCTACACTCAAGGCCAGTACCTGCTGGCGGCCCACGCCGATCACGTGCTGCTCAACCAGAGTGGCGCCGTGGTGATCGAGGGGCTTGGGGTCTACCAGACCTACTTCAAGTCGGCGTTGGAGAAGCTCAACATCACCCCGCACGTGTTCAAGGTCGGCACCTACAAATCCTTCGTCGAACCCTATACCCGCGACGAGATGTCCCCCGAGAGCAAGGAGGCGAACCAGCGCTGGCTGGATCAGCTGTGGCAATCCTATGTGGCTGACGTAGCCGAGCAACGGGAGATCGAACCCGATGCGGTCGCGCCGGGCAAGGATCGCTTCCTCGAGCTGTTGCGCAAGGCCGGTGGCAATGCCGCCAACTACGCCCTCGACAACGGGCTGGTGGATCAGCTGGCCACCCGTGACGAGATGACCCAGGCGGTCATTAAAGAGGTGGGTGAAGCGGACGATCACGGCTGGAAAGGGGTCGGCCTGAAAGAGTATCTGGCTGCCATTCCGGAACAATATCCCCAGAGCGGCAAGGATGAGGTGGGTCTGGTGGTCGCCAGCGGCGCCATCATGGATGGCGTGCAGCCTGCCGGCACCATCGGCGGTGATAGCCTCTCCGACCTGCTGGCCGATGCCCGCCGCGATGACAAGGTCAAAGCCGTGGTCCTGCGGGTCGACAGCCCGGGCGGCAGCGCCTTCGCCGCCGAGCAGATCCGCGCCGAGCTGCTGGCCCTGAAACAGGCTGGCAAGCCGGTAGTGGTCTCCATGGGCAGCTATGCCGCCTCCGGTGGCTACTGGATCTCCGCCGATGCGGACAAGATCTTCGCCTCCCCCACCACCCTCACCGGCTCCATCGGGGTATTCGGCATGTTCGCCACCATCGACAAGGCGTTGGCTCAGTTCGGTGTGCATACCGACGGGGTCGGCACCACAGATTACGTTGGCGTCGGCCCGACCCGCGCCCTGCCGGATCACGTCGGTCAGGCCATCCAGCTGAGCGTGGAAGATACCTACCAGCGCTTCATCGGTCTGGTCAGCAAGGGCCGTGGTCTGAGCCCGGAAGAGGCCGAGAAAGCGGCCGAAGGTCGGGTCTGGACCGGCGAAGATGCCAAGGCCCTGGGGCTGGTGGACGAGTTCGGCAATCTGGATGACGCCATCAAGGCCGCCGCCGAACTGGCCAACCTCAAGGAGTGGCAGGTGACCCCCATCGAGCAGGAGGAGTCCACCAAGGACAAGTTCCTGCGCCAGCTGTTTGACAGCAGTGCCCAAGTGCTGGCCCCTCAGTTGCAAAGCTGGCTGCCAGCCGGCTTTGGCAAGGCTCTGGTGGAAGTGAACCGCAGTCTCGACCCGCTCACCCGCTTCAACGATCCGCAAGGCACCTACGCCTTCTGCCCGGTCTGCGTGCTGTAGCGGATAACTGAAAATCACAATGTAAGAAGGTTGAACAGAAAAATCTGAGCCCACGACAGGTTCAGATCTTTTCAACTAATTTGAACGACTCACCCCCCAGTGCACGGCACCGGGGGTTTTGTTTTCCTGGGCCCATATTGCGGACTATTTATCAAAAAAACTCGGCGTTAAGTGCTTAATACAGCAAGAGTTATTGGCCAGTATGAAAACTAGAGAGACATTAAAAAAATCGACTCCAACAATACCCGGCACTTTTCCAGATATCACATGACAAAAAGCCCGCACCATATGGTGCGGGCCTTGGGTAGGCCGAGATGCTTCCAGCCCGGCTGCGTGTGTTGTCTTTTTAGAATACGTATTTGACCCGTGCACTCAGGTTGCGGCCAGGTTCGGTCATCATGCTGTTATCGGAGCCCTCGGCACGACCGGCGATGCGCTCGTAGCTGGTGTACTCCTTGTCAAACAGGTTGAAGACCCCGACGTTGAGCTGCAGGTCGGTCATCGGGTTGAACTGGGCGTACATATCCACCACACCCCAACCGGCGCTCTTCACGTAATCGTTGCCTTTGCTGTCTTTACGGACTTTGTCCATGTTGTCAGCAAAGCGCAGCGCGGTGTTGAAGTTCCACTGGGACTGTTCCAGACGCACACCGACGGAGCCGTTCAGCGGGCTCAGGCTGTTGATGTAGTTGCCATCCCCATCCTTGCCTTCGATGTAGGCGAGGTTGCCCCAGACATTAACGATATCGTTGAGCCAGTAATCCGCCTTGGCTTCGACCCCTTTGGTGGTCGCCTTGCTCAGGTTCTGGTACTGGTAGACGGCGGTGCGCCCCTCTTTGCCCACTTCCACCATCTCGATGAAGTCTTCGAACTTGTTGTAGAAGCTGGCTACTTCATAGCTGAAGCCGTTGCTGCTGCCACGTACGCCAAGATCGATGCCGTCGCTGCTCTCCGGATTGAGGTTCGGGTTGGGCTCGATGCGATAGCCGTACGCCTGATGGTTCAGGGTGGAGAAGGCGCTGTCATACATGGGGGCCTTGAAACCGTGGCTGTACTGGGCGAACAGGTTAGCCGCCTCGTGGGCCTTGAACACCAGACCCAGCTTGGGTGACAACTCCCCTTCCGAGAACTTGTGCAGCTTGTCGCCTGTGTAGGCCGGATCGTTGTCCGGGGTCATCCGGTAGTAGTCATAACGGGCCCCTGGGGTCAGCACCCAGCGCTCGCCAAACTTGATCTCGTCAAAGGCCCACAGGGCGCTGCGCTCACTGGTGGTAGCCGGGAAACTCAGCTCGTTGTAGCCGACAAAATCACCGGGGGTCGTCGGCCCCTTGTAACGGGTACGTTCGTTGTCGGTGTGCTCGTATTCAGCCCCCCAGGCCAGACGGTGGTTGGCGACCGCCTTGTGGAACTGCAGCTGGGCGCCGATGTTCTTCTGATCGAACACGTTGTGATCCAGCGAGTTTTTGGTCACATAGGGGTTGCCGGGGCTGACCGGATACTTGGATGAGGCGTACTGATCCAGTGTCTGCTTGGTGCGAGCGAAGTAGACCTTGCTATCCATCCGATCGGCCCAGCCTTGGTTCAGCGCGATGCCGTGATCCAGCACCACAGAGAGGTTGTCGGTCTGCTTGTCGGTGATGGGCTGATCAAAGACACGGGCAGTGCCGGTACCGACCTTGTTGAGCTTGACCGCATCCGGCTCCTCGCCATCGGTCAGGTAGTCGACGGTCAGCTTGAGGAACTGCTCATCGGAGAGGTTCCACTTGCTCTTGAGCAGCAAGGCGTGGGTACCGATATCGAAGTCGTTCTTGGTGGAGTCGAAATTCTGGGTCACACCGCCATCGCGCCAGGTGTAGCGCAGCAGGTTCTCCACTTCACCAGTGCGCAGGGCGCCGGTAAAGCCCGCCATCTTCTGGTGGCTGCTGGAGGCGTAACCGCTGGTCACGTCCAGATAACTATCCTTGCCCTTGAGGAAATCGCTGGCATCCTTGGTGGTGATGGCAATCACGCCACCCAGCGCATCGGAGCCGTAGGCGGCAGACGCCGGCCCCTTTGCCACTTCTACCTGCTTGATCATGTCGGTATCAAAGTAGCTCTGGCCAACACCGCCCTTGCTGTAGGCATCGTTCTGGCGCACACCGTCGCGCACCACCTTGACTCGGTTTTCCCCCATGCCGCGGATGATAAAGGTCTGCGCATCCCCCTGACCGCCCAGAACGGTCACACCGGGTTCGTAGCGGAACAGGTCGGCGACGTTGGTGACGACCTGCTCTTCAATCTGCTTGGCGGTGATCACCGAGATGGGGCCGGAGACATCTTCCAGTTTTTGCTCCATCCGTGAGCCGCTGACGACCACGACTTCATCCGCCTTCTGGGTGGCAGCAAAGACCTGGGAGGAGAGACCGGCCGCCACGGCGAGGGCAACCAGAGAGAGTGCGTTATGATGGGTCACAGCGAATCCTTATTGAGAACTGTTATCAAACAGGCCGCATATTACCCGGCTCTCGACAAAGATCAACAAGAAACGAAATCATTCTCATTTGTTTTGAACCAAATTGGTTTTACACTGTCGCCCTGTGTTGCCCTTATTCTCTATTAGCCCCCCGAGATGCACCGGCATCCGGGCATATCAGCCGTGAGATCCCATGATTAGACGACTTCCCCTGCTCGCCCTGCCGCTGCTGCTAGCAGCCTGTGCCACCCCCACCCAACCGACCCTGTCATCACAGTTGCAGACGCTCTATGACTACCGGCTAAGCAGCGAGGGAGACGCAGACCTGACGCTGGAGCAAGCAATCGCGCGCATTGCCGACGCCGACATCATTCTGGTGGGTGAGCTGCACAGCCATCCCGCCGTGCATCTGTTGCAATCGAGCCTGCTGAGCGGGCTCTACACCGCTGGCCAGCAGCACGGGCGGCCATTGGCCCTCTCCATGGAGCAGTTCAGCCGCGCCGATCAGAAGACGCTGGATGCCTATCTGGCGAACCAGATTGGTGAAGCGGCCTTGATCCGCGAAGGCAACGCCTGGCCCAACTACCCGAGCGACTATCGCCCGCTGGTGGAGTTTGCCAAAGCGCACCAGATGCCGGTGATCGCCGCCAACGCCCCCAAGCCCCTGGTGAGCTGTGTCGGTCAGGAGGGGGCTGAGTGGCTCGACAAACTGCCAGCCACACGTCGCAGCCAGCTGGCCCGCCAACTGACGCTGGGGGATGATCCCTATCGCCAGAAATTTATGGCCTCCATGCACCACGGCGATGCCGACAGCAACGCCCGCCGCTTCGCCGCCCAGACCAGTTGGGATGACACCATGGCCGAGAGCATGGTGGATTATCTCGCCAAGCACCCGGGCCAGCAGATCATGCATATCGCCGGCAATTTCCACGTCGAGGGGGGGCTTGGGCTCGCCAGTCGCATCGCCAGCCGCAATCCGGCCCTCAAGGTAACGCTGGTAGTCCCCCGTACAGATGAGACCTCTGTTGCAGATCCCGCAGCCGATGTGCAGGTAACCATCATGCCGCTGCCTAAGCGCTGGCAAAACAGTGACGAGATGAAGCAAGATATGGGCGCGCTGCATCAATCCCGCAGTCGTGACTGCAGCCAGTGGCTGCAACCCTAATCTTCCAGGAAACGGCGGGTAAAATATGGATGTGTTACTGATCATCGATGTGCAGCAAGGCTTGTTCAACGAGCCCCGTTACCGCCAGGAGCAGGTGCTGGCCAATATCAATCGGGCTGCGGCCCATGTCAGACAGCAACAGGGACGGGTCATCTATATCCAGCATGACTCGCCCCCCGGTACCGAACTGGAACCGGGCACCCCGGGTTGGCAGTTGCACAGTGCGCTGCAACCGGCCAAAGGAGATAGCCGGGTACGCAAGACAGCATGTGACAGCTTTCTCGATACCGAACTTGCCTTCCTGCTGGCCGAGCAGCCGGTCGATCGACTCATTCTCTGTGGCTGCGCCACCGATTTTTGCGTCGATACCACGGTGCGCAGTGCCGCCTCCCATGGGTACGAGGTGCTGGTGTTGAGCGATGGTCACACCACCGCCGATCGCCCCCATCTGAGCGCGGCCCAGATCACCGAGCACCATCACTGGATGTGGCGCCACCTTAGCCTGCCGGAGGGGCGCAGTGTCACCCTGCTCACCACCGACGAACTGCTGGCAGTAACACCCGCCCTGCAGCCGTGCTAATCTGCGAGCCTCGCTTCGTTTCTCACTGGAGTCTGTCGTGCGCCTGTTGTCTGCCACCCTGTTGTTGATTGTTCCCCTGCTGTCGGCCTGCTCCAGCTTGCCCGGACAGAAGTATGACGGGCCGGAACCTCTGTTTCTGACCCACATCAACGAGGAGGGGAGCAAGCGCTTCACCTTTGAAGCCGCGCCCAACGACACCTTGCCGCGCGGCCTCTCGGCGGCCCAGAGCCAGCGCCTGCTGGAGCAGCGGGAGGCGTTGCAGGAGAACCTGCTGACCGAGACCCTGGCGACCAAGCAGTATTGCCGCCAGGGCTACATCGTGCTGAGCCAGACCTCCTGGAAGGTGCGGGGGGAGTGCAACGAAACGGCCACCGATGCCGATCGTCGCGCTTTTCCCAACAAGGCCAGCTGGCAGGATTGAACTGGCGGATGAGATAACGCAATAAAAACGGGCAGCCAATTGGCTGCCCGTTTTGTTATGACGGCTGTCGTAGTTGGCAGGGATCGTCAGACCGGCGCATCGGCCGGGCTGGTGAGCTCGGCACCGTTGTCGATGCGCTTGTGCCCTTCCACCAGATGGACGAAATCCACCAGCTCGTCACCGGATACCGCGAACGCCTGGCCGAAGCCCTTGACGAACAGCCCCTGCTCCGGCTTGAGGCGGAACAGTTTGAAATCCTTGAGGTTGGAGAGACCCTTGATGATCTCGCCAAAACGCCCCTCCAGCGCCGCCACCGCCTTGCTCCAGCGAGCGTCGTCACGGGCCACCACTTCAGCCACCGCATCGAAGGTCAAACGCTTGCGGGCAAACAGCTCGCGGGCACCGCTCTCATCCTCGATCAGCATCAGGGATACCCGCGGCACCTGTTGCAGGTTGCGGGCGTGGCGGGCGATCTCGGAGATCAGCACATAGTAGCCATCTTCCTGTAGCACGAACGGGGCATAGCTGGCGTTGGGATTGCCTTCACCATCGACGGTGGCGAGCTGCAGGGTACGGCAGCTGTCACGAAACTCGCGGATCTCCGGTTGCAGGCGGTTCTGCAGACGCTCCTGACGTTCACTCATGCTTTGACTTCCTCTTGAGAGTTGTGGCGCAGCGCCATAAAACGGGTGACCTGATCGGCCAGCAACTGGCGTTTCTCGTCGCGACCCAGATAGACCTTGAAAATGCAGCGGCCGGAGTGACCGAAGAACTGGAAGGAGTGCCCCTCCTTGCCCATGAACAGCTTGCTGACCAGCGCAATCCCCGCCACGTTGTCGAGCTTGAGGTGACCATGCAGCTCACCGTCGCGGCCCATCAGGTTGTAGTAACCGCGTGCGTCCTTGCCTTTCGGGAAGGGGGCTTTTACCTCGAAGATGGAGCCTTCAGATTCGACGATGGTGGTCACCGGGCCCCAGTCGGCCAGATCTTCCAGCAGACCTTGTGCGCGATCGGCGGGTAGCAGGGTCACCAGCTCGGCGGGCAGATGGCGAACCACCTCCCATTCACTGATAGCAAGCTGGGCCGCCAGGGTGGACGGATGAGCGCCGGGATCCTGCTCCAGCAGCGCGTGAATGCGTTGTGCAATGCTCATGTTTTCTCCCTCTGCGGGACCAGATCGTCCCGCTGTTTATCATGGCGGCTACTCTAATAAAGCACCGAAACCAATGCAATTGATAATTGCTATCATTATCAGTGCATTTTTTCCAAAGCCTTGATATTCTCGGCGGCACACCCGTTTCATTCACCCCTTCGGAGGTTAGCATGGGCCGTCGTCTTGCCCTCGCCATCACCCTGCTCTGCAGTTCACTCTCTCCCTTCTCTGCCGTTGCCGCCGACGGACAGAAAGAGCGTATCGTCAGTATCGGCCCCGCCACCACAGAACTCATTCTGGCCCTTGGCGGTGAATCGAGCCTGATCGCCACCGATGTCAGCAGTCCCTTGCCAAAAGGGCTGCCCAAGGTGGGTTATCACCGGGCGCTGGCCGCCGAAGGGATCCTGAGCCTCTCCCCCACCCGACTGGTGGGCAGCGACGAGATGGGCCCGGCCCCGACCCTGGATCAGCTGCGTCGTGCCGGGGTCAAGGTGGAGGTGCTGGATACCGCGCCGACTCTCGCCAACCTCAACCAGCGCATCGACACCCTCTCCAGCCTGCTGGGCGATAAAGCAGCTGGCGATCGCCTGAAGGCAGAGATCCAGGCTCAGACCGATCAGCTGGCGGCGCAAGCCAAACAGAACAAACCGCTCAAGGTCGCCTTCCTGCTGCTGCACAAGGGGCAACCCACCAGCATCGCCGGGGGGGACACCACCGCCAGCGCGCTGATTTCGCTGGCAGGCGGCATCAATCCGGTCGCCGAGTTGCGCAACTACAAGCCGGTATCCGCCGAAGCCCTCATCGAGATGCAGCCCGATCTGGTGCTGGTCAGCGGTCGTGACTGGCAGCAATATGCCGATCCGGCCAAGGTGCTGGCGGAAGTGCCCGCCCTGGCCGCCACCCCGGCTGGCAAGCGTAACGCCATTCACGCCATCGACGGCCACGCCCTGCAAGGGGGCCTGAGCCTCAACTCCCTGCAACAGGCGAACCAGATCGCCCAGTGGATCAAGCAGGGGTCATGATGCGGTTACCCCTCTCCTGGCTGCTGGCCTTTACCACGGCCGCACTGGCGCTGTTGCTGCTCGGTTCGCTGGCAACCGGCCCCATGACCCTCACCCTGGGCGAGAGTCTGCGGGCGCTGTTTGCCGGGCAGGAGAGCGGGATAGAGTCACACAAGCTGCTGATCGTGCAGGAAATTCGCCTGCCGAGAACCCTGCTCTGCATCGCCGTGGGGGGGATCCTCGGGCTCTGTGGCGCCGTGATGCAGGGGCTGTTTCGCAACCCCCTGGCTGACCCCGGCATCATAGGTGTCTCCGGCGGTGCGGCGCTCGGCGCGGCGCTCGCCATCGTGCTGCTGGCCCCCCTCGGCCAGCAGCTGCAAGCCACCATAGGGGTTGGTCTGCTGCCGCTGCTCGCCTTTCTCGGCGGCGCGCTCACCACCACTCTGGTCTATCTGCTCGGCACCCGTGAGGGGGGCACCTCGGTCACCGTCATGCTACTGGCCGGGGTCGCCATCACGGCGCTCTCCGGTGCAGTGATCGGCCTGCTCACCTATCTGGCGGACGATCAGATGCTCCGCAATCTGAGCCTGTGGCAGATGGGCACGCTGGCGGCAGGCAAACCGGCCGATGTGGCGCTGGCCCTGCTCACCCTGGCGGCCCTGCTGTGGCTCTTTATGCGCGATGCCAATCCCCTCAACGCCCTGCTGCTGGGTGAAGGAGAGGCTCGTCATCTGGGAGTCAATGTGCAATCCCTCAAGCGCCGCCTGATTCTGCTCACCGCCGCAGGCGTCGGGGTGGCGGTAGCGGTATCGGGGATGATCGGCTTCGTCGGGCTGGTAGTGCCCCATCTGGTGCGCCTGCTGGCAGGCCCCAACCACGTCAGGTTGCTGCCGCTCTCGGCCCTGCTTGGCGCCGCCCTGCTGCTGGCTGCCGATATGCTGGCACGCACCCTGCTGGCCCCGGCCGAGCTGCCGGTGGGCATCATCACCGCCCTGCTCGGCGCCCCCTTCTTCATCTGGCTGCTGGTAAAAGGCCGCCGCGCCCTGTGATACGGACTGTTATGCAACCACTCTCATCCTCACTCTCCGCCCCCCTGTTGAGCTGCACCCGACTCAGCCTGCGCCGTGGCCAGCGCCAGATCCTGGATGGGCTCAATCTCGACCTCGAGAGCGGCACCCTCACCGCGCTGCTCGGCCCCAACGGGGCGGGCAAAAGCTCGTTGCTCAAGTGTCTGACCGGCGAGCTGGAATATGAGGGTTCCATCACCCTGTTTGGCGCAGATCGCCGGCAGTGGGACAGCAGCCAGCTGGCCCACCGGCTCGGGGTATTGCCGCAAAGCTCCTCCCTCAACTTCCCCTTTCTCTGCGAGGAAGTGGTCGCCATGGGGCGCTTGCCCCACAGTGAACCGGCGGCACGGCGTGACGAGATTGTGGCAGCGGCCATGACCCATGCCGGGGTCGAGCATCTGGCCAAGCGGCTCTATCCCGGGCTCTCCGGCGGCGAGCGACAGCGGGTGCAGTTTGCCCGGGTGCTGGCGCAGATCTGGCAGGCCCCCTCCCCGACCGAGCAAGCCGAGCAACCCCGCCTGCTGCTGCTCGACGAACCCACCTCGGCGCTGGACCTGAAATACCAGCATCAGCTGCTCACCATGGCGCGCGCCCTGGCCAGCCGCAATACTGCGGTACTGGTGGTGCTGCACGACCTCAATCTGGCGGCACGCTATGCCGATCGGCTGGTGATGCTGGAGCGGGGCAAGCTGATGGCCGATGGCACACCTGCCGAGGTGCTGACCCCCGAGCTGATTGCCCGTCTCTATGACTATCCAGCACAGGTGATCCACCACCCCGAAAGCGGCCTGCCGATGGTGGTGTGACAAATTCAGAGTGCGGTAACGGCTGGAAGCGCGCCATTCATCCCGGAAACTGCAGCTTATAAACCGGTTTTTCACACCCCATATCGCCCTGCTAACATTCATCATCGCCAGATATGTGGTGTGAATATCCTCACACTTTGCTCAGGCAAAATCCCCGCAGCATCACCGTCTCCTTATAATGGCGCCGCCTCACAGAAGGCATAACTCATTGATGCTACGGAATAATTAAAATGAAGAATATCAACAAGACCCTACTGGCTGCCGCCATCTCCCTCGGGATGCTGGCTGGCTGCAACAGTGACAACGACTCAAAGGCAGCTGATCCCATGGTTCGTTTTGCCACCTTCAACCTCTCTTTTGACCGCACGGCCGCCGGTATGCTGACCGGTGAGCTGGCGCTGACCCGCAACGAGCAGGATGCCCTGCTGGCCCGCCTCGCCGAAGGGAGCCTGAGCGGTGCCACGGAAACCAAAGCCAAGAACGTGCAGCAGATCCGCAACGTGGCGGAGATCATCCAGCGCACCCGCCCGGATGTGTTCCTGCTCAACGAGTTCGACAACGACGGCAAAGGCGAGAGCACCGCCGATCTGAAAGCCTTCAACGACAACTATCTGGCCCACGCCCAGCACGCCGAAGTTACGGCTATCAGCTATCCGGTGATGCAGAACTTCGCCACCAACACCGGCCTGATGAGCGGTTATGACCTCAATCTGGATGGCAAGGTCAACAGCGGCCCCGACGATGCCTGGGGCTTTGGCAACTACCACGGCCAGTACGCCTTTGCGGTGATGTCCAAATACCCCATCGACACCAAGCAGATCCGCACCTTCCAGCACTTCAAGTGGAAGGATATGCCGGGCGAGCAGAATCCCATCATCGATGACTGCAACAATCCCAAGGTCAAGATCCCGGCCAGCCGCCAGTGTGGCGATGCCTGGTATGAAGACGCGGCCTGGCAGCAGTACCCGCTCTCCTCCAAGAACCACGCCGATGTGCCGGTACGGATCAAGACCGAGAAAGGGGAAGAGGTGATCCACTTCCTGATCTCCCACCCGACCCCGCCGATCTTTGCCAACGCGGCGCGTCACACCGTCAAGCACAACCGCGCCGAGATCGCCTTCTGGAATGATTACGTCAAGGGTCTCAACTACATGACCGATGACAAGGGCACCAAGGGTGGGCTGGCCAAAAACGCCAAGTTCGTTATCGCGGGTGATCTCAACGCCGATCCGCTCACCGGTGACGGTGACCTGACCGCCATTCAGGATCTGCTAAACAACCCGCTGATGAATCAGGCCATCACCAATGGCACCCTGATCCCGGTCAGCGAAGGGGGCCCGGAGTGTGTCAGCAAGGGGGCCGACTGCAAACGCAACCTCACTCGCCCCAACCCGGAACGCATCACCAACTCCAGCGTGCTGCAGCTGGATCACGTCATCCCCTCCGCCAACCTCAACGCGGTCAAGAGCGGCGTCTTCTGGCCTGCCAGCTTCGAGGCCGGTTATCACCTGGTCTATGATGCGAAACTCGGCATCGCCAAGGGAGTCAGCTCGGATCACCGCATGGTGTGGGTCGATCTCAAACTCGACTAACTCTGCCATGACCCCGCTGCGGCGGGGTCTTTTATTGGCGATGGGCGGCGAGCTGACCACTGCTCGTTAATCCACCACTTGGTATTGGGTTATCAATTCATAACTCATCCATAGCCGTTGAATGGGCCTCGCGATCACAGAACCACCTCGCCAATGGTGGTAGCATGCCTCCTCTTGCCATCCGGCCGCGCGGCGGATCCGGTGGCCCTCCCTCCTCCGCTTTCACTTTTTGAGGAACGATTTGATGGAACTGCTTCTGCTTAGCAACGGTAAAGCCAACGAATTTCCGGGTCTGCTCGGCTGGGCCCGCGACCGGGTTCAAAGTCTGCTGGCTCGCAAACAGGTCAAGCGCATCCTGCTCATCCCCTACGCGGTGATCCGCAGCGACTGGGATGCCCGCGCCAACGAACTTACCGAGAGCCTCGGGATCGAGACCATCAGCATTCATCACTTCGATGATCCGGTCGATGCCGTCAATCAGGCCGACGCCATCTTTATCAGCGGCGGCAACACCTGGCGCCTGAATCAGCTGCTGCATGAAAATGGCCTGATCGTGCCGATCCAGCGTGCCGTGCGCGAGCGGGGCGTCCCCTATGTAGGCTGGAGCGCCGGTTGCAACGTGGCGACCCCGAGCATTCGCACCACCAACGACATGCCGGTCTGCAACGCCGCCGTGCTGCCCGCGCTGGGCCTGTTCCCGCTGCAGATCAACCCGCACTATCTGGATGCCAGCATCAGCGGCCACATGGGCGAAACTCGCGACGAGCGTCTGGCCGAGTTCTGCGCCATCAACCCGAGCGAATATGTGGTGGCTCTGCGCGAAGCGAGCCTGCTGCAAATCACCGGAGAAAACGGCAGCGAGCGTCTGGAGTACTGGAGCGCCCGCGATCAGGACTTCAAGATCTTCAAACACGGCCAGGAGCTGCAAGCCTTTATGGACGCCGCCCCGCTGGCCGAGCTGACCCCCTTCAAGGTCGGCTAAGCCACGAAGAGCGCCGAACCACTGGCAGGCAGATGGCTCACAGCAACGTAGAAAAAAAAGAGGGATGGCTAAGCGCCATCCCTCTTTTTTATCCTTTTATTTCAGCTGGTTGCAGTCTGATTACTCACCCTGCAGGGTTACCAGCACCTTGCGGGCGCCACCATCAATGCGATGTTCGCCAAGCCAGATCCCCTGCCAGGTGCCGAGCGCCAGCTGACCGTTGCGAACTGGCAGCAGCAGGCTCACCCCGAGCAGGGAGGATTTAATATGGGCGGGCATGTCATCCGCCCCCTCATAGGTGTGGCGATAGTAGGGGGCATCTTCCGGCGCCAGCCGGTGCAGATGGGCCTCCATATCGCTGCGCACACTGGGGTCGCAATTCTCGTTGAGGGTGAGCGAGGCGGAGGTGTGTTGCAGCAGCAGGTGCGCCATGCCAATCCGGTAATCCGCCAGCATTGGCAGCTTGGCCACCAGCTCGTCCGTCACCAGATGAAAGCCCCGCGAACGGGGCTTCAACGTCAGCAGGCACTGCTGCCACATCAGACGTACTCCATAAAGACGCGGGAGGTGAGCTTGGTGATGAGCTCGTAGGGGATGGTGCCAATCTCGTCGGCCACCCGCTCCACCGGCAGCCCCTCGCCCCATAGCACTGCCTCGTCACCGGCCTTGTCGGTGGCGCCGGGCCCAAGATCCACCGTGCTCATATCCATGGAGACACGCCCCACCAGCGGCACGATGCGGCCGTTGATCAGCACGGATGTGCCGTTGGGCGCCATGCGCGGATAACCGTCACCGTAGCCGATGGCGATCACCCCGAGCCGAGTATCGCGCTCTGACACCCAGTTGGCGCCATAGCCCACCGGCTCGCCCGCCTTGTGATCCCGCACTGCAATCAGCTGGGTCTTCAAGGTCATCACCGGCTGCAGGTCGTAATCAGCCGCCACCGTGTTGGGGAAGGGCGACACGCCATAGAGGATGACGCCGGGGCGAACCCAGTCGCAGTGGGAGTCCGGCCAGGCAAGAATGCCCGCCGAGTTGGCCATGGCCCGCTCGCCCGCCAACGGTGCGGTCAACTTGCTGAACAAGTCGATCTGCTCGCGGGTAGTGGGCTGCTCCAGCTCATCGGAACGGCTGAAGTGGGTCATGATGTTGAACGGCTGCACCACGTTCTTGCACTTGCCGAGTCGTTCGATAAAAGCGGGCATCTCGTCGGCACGCACCCCGAGGCGGTGCATGCCAGTGTCGAGCTTGAGCCAGGCCACCACGGGGGCTGGCAGCTCGACCTGCTCCAGCGCTTCGAGCTGCTCCCAGGTGTGAACCGCCGTCTGCAGATTGTTGGCCGCCAGCACCGGCAGGTCGTCGGCGGAGAAGAAGCCCTCCAGCAGCACGATGGGTTTGACCACGGCGCAGGAGCGCAGCATCAGCGCCTCTTCGATGCGGGCCACCGCGTAGGCATCCGCATCCACCAGGGTGCGGGCGACCGGCAGCAGTCCGTGGCCATAGGCGTTGGCCTTGACCACAGCGATGATCTTGCAAGCGGGAGCGTGGCGCTTGACCACAGCGAGGTTGTGGCGCAAGGCCGCAGTGTTGATTTGGGCAGTAGCCGCTTTCATGGTTTTCCCTTACGAGGGCACAAATGGTCTCCCCCTCATCGGGCCGAAGACCGCCACTCACTTATCGTCGTCGAAGGCCGGACCGGCATAATTGTCGAACCGGGAAAACAGGCTCTGACGGGCTGCCTTGCAGTGAATGGCAAGCGGGTCAGAGCGGTGGTGGCAATCCTGACCACAGGATTGCCATGATTGTTACTTATCAATAATCGTCGTCAAACGCCGGACCAGCGTAGTTGTCGAACCGGGAGAACTGACCCTGGAAGGTGAGGCGCACTCTTCCGATAGGGCCGTTACGCTGCTTGCCGATAATGATCTCGGCAATCCCCTTGTCCGGGCTGTCATCGTGATAAACCTCATCACGATAGATAAACATGATCAAATCCGCATCCTGCTCGATGGAGCCCGATTCACGAAGATCCGAGTTGACCGGGCGCTTGTCGGCCCGCTGTTCCAGACTTCGGTTCAGCTGGGAGAGCGCCACCACCGGGCACTGCAGCTCTTTCGCCAAGGCCTTGAGGGAGCGGGAGATCTCGCCGATCTCCAGGGTACGGTTGTCAGAGAGCGCCGGGACCCGCATCAGCTGTAGGTAGTCCACCATGATCATCGAGAGGCCGCCGTGCTCGCGCGCCACCCGACGGGCACGGGAGCGCACATCGGTCGGGGTGAGGCCGGAGGCGTCATCGATATACATCTTGCCCTTCTCCAGCAGCAATCCCATGGTGGAGGAGAGGCGCGCCCAATCCTCGTCGTCGAGCTGACCGGTACGCACCTTGGTCTGATCGATGCGACCGACCGAGGCGAGCATACGCATGATGATCTGCTCGGAGGGCATCTCCAGCGAGAAGATAAGCACCGGCTTGTCGGCAGTGAGGGCCGCATGCTCGCAGAGGTTCATGGCAAAGGTGGTCTTGCCCATTGAGGGACGGGCCGCCACGATGATCAAGTCCGAACGCTGCAAACCGGCGGTCATCTTGTCGAGATCGTTGTAACCGCTCGATACCCCGGTCACCCCGTTGTGCGGGGTCTTGAACAGCTCTTCAATCTTGTCGACGGTCTGCTCGAGGATGAGCTTCAGGGGCTGGGGCCCCTCGTTGGCGCTGGTGCGCTGCTCGGCAATCTTGAATACCTTGCTCTCGGCAAGATCCAGCAGATCGCCGGAGGTACGGCCTTGCGGCTCGTAGCCCGCTTCGACTATCTCGTTGGCGACCGAGATCATCTCCCGTACCACCGCCCGCTCGCGCACGATTTCGGCGTAGGCGTTGATGTTGGCGGCACTCGGGGTGTTCTTGGCGATCTCCACCAGATAGGCGAAGCCGCCCGCCTCTTCCAGCTGTTCGGAGCGTTCCAGCTCCTCCTGCAGGGTGATGAGGTCAATGGGGTTGCCCGCGTTGGAGAGACGGGTCATGGCCTGGAAGATCAACCGGTGCGGACGGCTGTAGAAATCCTGATCGATCACCCGTTCGGCAACCCGATCCCAGGCATCGTTATCCAGCATCAGGCCGCCCAGTACGGACTGTTCGGCCTCAAAAGAGTGGGGAGGAACTTTCAGCTGTTGTGTCTTGGCGTCTTTTTTCGCCGTCACTTGCTCTGCCATACACATAAAAACCGCAGCGGGAAGGGGACGGGAATTTTACAAAAGAAAGCCAACTACGGCGAGCCCTATCTGGCGGCTCATACCATCATAAAGGGCCAAACCAGAGTCTGCTCTACCTTGACCATTTTGATTTTGCTTCGCATTTTGCGCTCCTTGCGACTCAATCTTCTGCTTTTCATCCGGTTTACTCCTCTTGTTTGACGCCGCATCGCGGCAACCTCGTTCATGAATAATTCATGCCAGAGGTGATATTGATGAATACAAGCTGCGACACAATTAGGGACAGGCAGCCTGCCATGCGCCTTGCTGAGCTTGCCAAAGCGGAGCATGCCCCACCCACAGACGAGAGTGAAAAGAGTCAAAATGAAAAAGATGCTGACCCTGTTTGCCGTGATCCTGGCCATTGGCCTGGGGGCACCTCACGCCGAAGCCAAGAAGTTTGGCGGCGGCAAATCCTTTGGTAAAAGTTACAAAACTGCGCCGGCCCAGCCTGCGGCCAAACCGGTCGACAACAAGAATCCGACACTGAATGCCCAGACTCCGCCGAAAAAGAGCGGCATGATGGGTGGCCTGCTGGGCGGCCTGCTGGCTGGCGGCCTGTTTGCCTACCTGCTGGGCAGCGGTGCCTTTGAAGGTCTGCAAGGAATGGACTTCCTGCTGATCGCCCTGCTGGCGCTGGGGGCAGTCTTCCTGATCCGTACCCTGCGCAAGGGCAAGGTCGCGACGCCACAGCCACAACAGGCGGCCTATGCGGGCTATCAGCCGCCGCAATCTGCTGCCCCGCAGCAGTTTGAGCAGAGCAACAGCGCCCCGCAAGCCACTGGCTTTGCCGACAGCGACGTGCCGTTCCGCCTGCCGCCAGGCTTTGACATGAACAGCTTCCTGGCCGGTGCCCGCGATCACTATCGCACCCTGCAAGAGGCGTGGAACAAGAACGATCTGGAAAAAGTGCGCGAATACGTCAGCCCCGAGCTGTTTGAACAGCTCAAAGCCGAGCGCGCCGAACTGACTGGCGACCAGCATACCGAAGTGATGTACGTCGATACCCAGCTGGTACGCGCCGACTACGGCAGTGACTGGGCTCAGGTGAGCGTGCGCTTCAGCGGCCGCTACATGGACCGTCAGGAGCAGGTCGAAGAAGACATCAAAGAGGTGTGGCACCTCGAGCGCGATCTGGCCAAGAACAATGCCCCCTGGCATATCGTCGGTATCGAGCAGCTGTAAGGTTCAGATTATCACTACGCAAGAGGCGGCCCACGGGCCGCCTCTTTTCATTTCATCCCCTCACCTGACCTCATACAGGCGATGGCTATCGTCATTGATGATTGAAGAGTTGTAACCGCTACCCAACCAACGACAAAGGGCAGCCACTGGCTGCCCTTGGGGATCACATCTGGAGCTAAACGCACCGCTGACGAATCAGTTACACCCTTCGGTAGACGTTGAGTTTAGATAGCTCACCTCATTACCTGGCTGATAATCGGCCACGTTGATGGTCTTCTTGATCTCGATATACTCCTTCAGCACGGCAGCATCCACCAAACCGGCGTTGATGGTATCGATCTTCGGATAGCCATCACCACCGGAGGCGCTGAAGCTCGGGATCGCGAAGCTGTAAGTTGCTGCCGGATCAAACGCCTTGCCACCGATACTGGTGATATTGACGCTCTTGGCCTGACAATCCACCGCCATGTTGATACCGCCAAACTGGGCATAACCACCGGTATTGCGGGTCTTGCTTGCTACCTGGCCCAGATAGGTCGCCAGATCGCTTCCCTTCATGACAGCCTTGTTGACCGTGTTGCCAAACGGGTGCACCAGCAGCACGCTGCGGTAGGTGATATCACCGGCCGGGATGCTGTCACGGACGCCGCCAGAGTTGACGATACCAAAGTCGACACCCAGCTTGCTGCTGGTCGCCGTGGTGATGAGGCGACCCAGGTTGGTCTGCTTGTTGCGAACCGAGTTGCGATCACCAACCAGCAAGCCATCTGCCGAGCCAATGACGACATTCAGCTCTTGCTGACCTTTCTCCTGGTAACCCAGCAGGGTGTTATACAGCTCGGGATCCTTGGTGATCTCATCCTGTACGAACTGCATCTTGGCCGGGTCCTTGGTTACGGCGCCGTTGGCATCGATCGCTTCGCCCTTGGCGTTGCGCTTGATCAGGTTGACCGGGATCAGGTCATAGCTGGTCAGGGTCAATTTGCCATTCTGGTACTCAAACTGGGCACGGCCCACATACTTGCCCCACTCGTGGGCCTGCATGATCCAGGTGCCATTTTGCTGATCCGGCTGGCAGTTATCACCCGGCTTGAAATTGGCGTACTTGTTGGTGGTACCCGGTTCCATACAGACCGGATTCTGGGAGTGGCCACCAATGATGGCATCCAGAGTCCCTGCCGGCAGTGCACGAGCCATCTCTACATCGCCCGGCGCATTGCTGCCGTGCTGACCATTCTCGTAATGGCCCATGTGAGTGATGGCGAAGACCAGATTGGCCTCCTTGTTGCTGCGGATCTGCTGGCCCAGTTTGGCCGCCTCGCTGGTCGGATCGCGGAACTCCAGGGTCTGCACGTTGTTGGGGTCAACCAGCTGGGCAGTATCCTCGGTGGTCAGGCCCAGTACGGCAACCTTGAGACCGCTCTCAAGCTTGAACACCTTGTAGGGGTCAAAGTAGTGTTTGCCGCTCGCCTTGTCATAGATGTTGGCCGAGAGCATGGGGAACTGGGCCCACTTGCGCTGCTTCTCCAGCACGCTGAGGGGGTTGTCGAATTCATGGTTGCCCACCGCCATGGCATCGTAGCGAATGTTGTTCATCGCCATGAAGTCAGGCTCGGCATCCTGCAGATCGGACTCCGGCACGCCGGTATTCACATCACCACCGGAAAGAACCAGCACGTCACTGCCAGCAGCCTTGGCATCGGCACGCAGCTGCTCGACCAGAGTCTTCTGGGCAGCCATACCATACTCATTTTCGGCGTTGTGCCAGAAACGGCCGTGGGTATCGTTGGTGTGCAGGATGGTCAGTTTGCAGACATTTTCGGTGCAGGGTGCAACGGTGTCATTGGTCGAGGTATTACAGCCAGTCAGTGCAGCAAGCACGGCCAGTGCCACGCCGCCTTTGATAAAGTTATTATTCATTTCCATATCACCTTGATTGTTTTGTTATTTATCAACCCTGTCCAGCGGGTCGGGCGCCAATATAACAAACAACAGATGACCGTTTTTCATCGATGACTCACAAATTCTGCTAATTGTGATCTTCGGCCCAACATCCGGCTTCCTGCTGATTTATCAGATTTTTTGTTGAGTGGTCACTCACTTGTCCCTCTCCCGCACCAAGGAGGCGCCACCCGACGCGCCTTTATGGCATACTCCCCAGCCAGCCATGCCCGAGGAGATGATTTGATGGCCAAGTACGACAAGATTTCCCCCGAGACCCAGCAGGAGGCGATGAAAATTGCCCGTGCCAACCAGAAGCCGGGGCAGACCAAGGAACAGACCCAGCTTATCGCGCAAGGGATCCAGAAAGGCATCGACGAGTACAAGAAGCAGATGAAGGCGCGGGCCCGTGAAGCGAGCCGCCAGAAAAAATTGCAGGCCAAAGCCAGGCAGCCACAGGGCGCGCCCCAAACCGAAGAACAAGACGATCAGCTGGAGCTGGTTGAAGTAAGCCATCAGCATCCCCTGCCCTGGATATTGCTGGTGCTGAGCTGGCTGGGATTTGCTGCAGCCTGGTTCTGGTTGCACTAAGACACGCTAGCAAACCTTTATCCGGGATCCTCTTCACAGCCCGGGCCCGGGCTGCTGGTGATTACCTGCGAAGAGTGATTAAATCCTGCGCCTCTTGCACCGGACTCCCTGTTTTTTGACGATCAGTTTTCAGGAAAGATGTTATGAACCCCGCTCCGCTCTATCTGCTGGCCCCTTTTGTTCTGTTCCTTGTGACCATGCTGCTCTATCGCATTTCGCCGCTGCGGGCGTTCGCCGCCGGCGGGGTACGCTGGTTTATCCTCCCCGCCTTCACCCTGTTTATTTTGCTGATCATCATCAACGGTGCCGCCGATCCCGCCCTGCGTGATCCGGCATTCCACTGGTTGATGCCGGGCCTTGGCTTTGCCCTGAGCCTGTTTCCGGCCCTGCCCAAGGCGCTGGTGCCAAGGCTCGCCATCAAGGAGGGGGCCTTTGCCGCCCTCGGTCTGATGCTGATGAGCCTGGCCATGGTCTACTGATCGGCTGGCACAACCGTTAGCATGGCTCAAGGGGCGCTCTGTGACGGGCGCCCCTTGTACAAACAATGGCCTGCAGGCATCTTGGTGACAGGATAACCAGCAAGGAGGCCAAATGGACAATCCGCCCGATTTCATGGCGTTGTGGGATTATCAGGATCCCGCCGCCAGCGCCCTGCGTTTTCACACCCTTCTTCCCGAAGCGCGTGCTGCAGCCGACCTGCAACTCGAACTGGAGTTGCTGACCCAAATTGCCCGCACCCACTCGCTGCAGCGCCAGTTTGCCGAAGCCCATCAGCTGCTCGACGAGATAGAGCCTCGCCTCACCGACACAACCCCCAGAGCGCGGATCCGGGCCCTGCTGGAACGAGGCCGCACCTTTAACTCGGCGGGCGACAAAGCCAGCGCCAAACCGCTGTTTGAACAAGCCTGGCAATGGGGACTCAAGGAGAAGGAGACCTATCTCGCCATCGACGCCGCTCACATGATCACCATCGCCGCACCACTGGAAGAGCAGAGCCGCTGGCATCAACTGGCGATGGAGCTGGCGGAACGCAGCAGTGACGAGAAGGTGCGCGGCTGGCTGGCCCCCCTTTACAACAATCAGGGCTGGACCCTGTTCGAATTGGGCCGCTTTGAGGAGGCGAAAATCCAGCAGCAGAAGTGTCTGACCTGGCATCTGCAACATAACCAGCCGGCCAAGGCGTTTATCGCTCGCTGGAGTCTGGCTCGCCTGACCCGGGCCCAGGGTCAGCACCAGCAGGCGCTGGCAGAGCTGCACCAGCTCAAGGCCGATATGGCCGAGGCTGGCGAACCTGAGGATGGTTATCTGTTCGAGGAGCTGGGGGAGAATGCCTTGGTGCTGGACGATCCGCTGGCCGCGGAATACTTCTCCCGCGCCTGGTTTCTGCTGTCGCAGGACCGCTGGTTCAGCGCCAACGAGGGGGAGCGACTGGCCCGCCTCAAACGCCTCGCCAAACTCTGATCCCCCAAAATAGCAAGGGCGGCACGCTAGCCGCCCTTTCTGCTGGCAAGATGGTTCAGGCCCGATTGGACTCCTCCCACCCCTGTTTTTTACGGTAAATGGTGGAGGGGCTGATCTCGAGCAGGGCAGCTGCCTTGGGAATATTGCCGTCACAGCTGGCGATGGCCTGTTCGATCACCTCTTTTTCCACCAGCCAGAGCGGACGAATTGGCCCGTTGGCCACGCCGGTGGCGGCCGGAGCCGATGCCACCGCTGCCGCAATCGCAGCCGGCAGCTGGGGACGAACCCCATTGAGCGGTGGCGGCAGAATATCCGGGCTCACCAACTCCTTGTCGTTGAGTACCACGATATTGCGCACCACGTTTTGCAACTCGCGTACGTTGCCGGGCCAGGGGTAGTCGAGCAGCACTCGCGCAGCCTCGACATCAAAATCCTTGAAGCGTTTGTTCTCCTCCTTGGCGTAGCTCTGCAACAGGGTGCGCGCCAGCAGCAGGATATCCTCACCCCGCTCCCGCAGTGGCGGCAGGGTAAGCGGAATGACGTGGAGCCGATAGTAGAGATCCTCGCGAAAACGGCCCGCTTTAACCTCCACCAGCGGATCCCGGTTAGTGGCACAGATAAAGCGCACATCCACCGTCTCGAGCTTGCCGCTGCCGACCCGCTGCACTGTGCCGGTCTGGATAAAGCGCAGCAACTTGCTCTGCAGATCCAGGTCCATCTCGCAGATCTCGTCGAGAAACAGGGTACCGCCATCGGCCAGACTGGCCGCCCCCTTGCGATCCCCCTGCGCACCGGTAAAAGAGCCCTTCACATGACCGAAGATCTCGCTCTCCATCAAATCGTGGGGAATGGCGGCGCAGTTGAGGGCAATAAAGGGCTGTTCGCTGCGGGGACTGCACTGGTGAATCGCCTCGGCACACACCTCTTTGCCGGTGCCGCTCTCGCCAGTGATAAAGACGGTCGCCTTGCTGGGCGCCGCGCTCTCGATGATGCGATAGACCGCCTGCATCGACATGGAGGCGCCGATAAAACCGAAGAAGGAGCTACGCTCGAAGTTTTCTCGATAGTGGGCAACCAGCGAGCTCAACTGCTGGTGTTTCAAGGCATTGCGAACGGTGGCGCAGAGCCGCTTGCTGTCAAACGGCTTGGTCAGAAAATCGAAGGCACCGAGGCGCATCGCCTCCACCGCCACATCCACCGAACCGTGGGCGGTGATCACTACCACAGAGCAAGGCAACTGCTGTTCGGTGATCATCTGCAGAATATCCATACCGGACATATCCGGCAGCTCCAGATCCAGCAGCACCACGGGGGGAGGACTTGCCAGCAACTGCGCCAACGCCTGCTGACCACAGTCGGCCAGCACCACCTCATACCCCTCCTGGCGCAGGTACTGTTCATAGACCACCGCCAGACTACGGGTATCTTCCACCAGCAGGACACGCGATTTATTTTCAGCCACTGGACTCATC
Organism: Aeromonas sp. S13(2024); assembly: GCF_041402405.1. Lineage (NCBI taxonomy): Bacteria > Pseudomonadati > Pseudomonadota > Gammaproteobacteria > Aeromonadales > Aeromonadaceae > Aeromonas > Aeromonas sp. S13(2024). The sequence goes on from NZ_JBGLRA010000004.1 coordinate 311,169, forward strand.
CTTGTATTTGATTCTGCGATCTATTTTGCCTTATTTTCGCGCGCAAACCCAACGCCAAGACAGCTCTGTTATCCCGCGATTGCAGGGAATACACAAGTAAAAACGGCTCCTTAAGGAGCCGTTTTTCACTACAAGAAAAGATTACTTCTTGGCATCGTCGGCAGTCGGCTTCTCGATAGCCAGCAGCTCAACGTCAAACACCAACACGGCGTTCGCCGGAATGGAGCCTGCACCGTGCTCGCCATAGGCCAGCTTGGACGGCAGGAAGAACTTGAACTTGGAGCCAACCGGCATCAGCTGAACGCCTTCGGTCCAACCCGGGATAACCTGGTTGAGCGGGAAGGTAGCCGGCTCGCCGCGATCGACGGAGCTGTCGAACTTGGTGCCGTCGGTCAGGGTACCGGTGTAGTGAACCTTGACGATGTCGGTAGATTTCGGCTTGGCGCCAGTGCCCATCTTCTCGACCACGTACTGCAGGCCGGATTCAGTGCTCTTCACACCCTCTTTCTTGGCGTTGGCAGCCAGGAACTCTTCGCCCTTCTTCAGATTCTCAACGGCGTCTTTCTCGGCCTTGGCCTTGGTCAGCTCGTTGATCTTGGCGTCGTAATCCTGCAGTACCTTCTGGATCTCTTCATCAGTCATCTTGGCTTCTTTGCCCAGACCGTCAGTCACCCCTTTCAGGATCACGGCGTTGTCCAGTTTGATGCCCAGTTCCTGCTGACGCTCCAGGGTATTGGCGATGTAACGACCCATGGAGAGGCCAATTGCGTAGCCAGATTGCTCTTCAAAGCTCTTGGCTTCGGCCTTGGTCGCCTCTGCCGGCTTGCTGGCTTCTGCCTTCACTTCGGCGGTATTGGCCGCAGCAGGCTTCTCGTCTTTTTGGCAAGCAGTCAGACCGACGGCAACGGCCGCCGCCAACAGGGACACCTTCAGAAATTTGTTCATCAGTTTCTCCAAACTCCAAATACCGCTCTCGGTTCCATCGTGAAATGAGAGGTTTATCGTGATAAGCGCCTTATACTAACGCCGTGATCGCAGGTAACAAAAGCGTGAGACCGCAAAAATGATAAAAAGTGCCATTTATCTGGTGAGCCTCTGTTTAATGCTCACCGGTTGCGAGCAGAGCTCCCAACCCAACCAGCAAATGCCCCTCGCCAGCACGGGTCTGCTGACCGCAGATCTATCCAGTGATGGCAAGCAGGCCATCGTCTCCAGCATCAGCCAGGGCATCATCGTCTGGGATCTGGAACAGAACCGTCAACGCTGGCGCTGGAAGCAATCCGACTCGGCGGATGATCTGGTATTCATTACCCGTTTTTCCGAAGGCAACAGCCATGCCGTCACCGCTACCCCCGATACCTTTGCAACCTGGCGGCTGAACGACGGGCAATCACAAGGCTACTACTCACTTCCTGAATCCAGGCTGAGGGACATCGCGCTCTCTGCCGACGGTCGTTATGTGCTGATCGGGCGGGAAGATGGCAAAGCTGAGTGGCTCGACACCCGAAGCGGCCGTCGCCTGCAGTTTCTGGGGCACACCGAACAGGTCAATACGGTGGATCTCTCCGCCAACGGTCGCTACGCCCTGACCGGCGGCAACGACTACAGCGCCTATCTGTGGGATACCCGTAGCGGGCAGGTGATCTGGCGCTTCAACCATGGTGGCCGGGTGATCATGGCCAGACTGGAGCCGAGCGGCCGCTACGCCTTCACCGCCGACAGCAGCCGGGCCAGCATCTGGGATCTGAAAACCGGCAAGGAGGTGAGTCAGCTGCAATATGATCACCGCTTCGAGGTCTACACCAGCGCCCGCTTTGCCAACGATGGCAAGTGGCTCATCACCGGCGCCCCTTCCCGTCAGCTCTCCCTGTGGCAAGTGAGCGATGGTGCCCTGCTGCAGAGCTGGCGCGTCTCGCCGCAACCCAAGGTGAAACCGCCCAGCGCAGTGGTCTACGGCGTCGCTTTGCGCGACAATAGCCACCTTGTCAGTGCCAGCTCCAGTGGTCTGGCCGAAATCTGGACAATCAAGTAAGGACCCGAAGGCACATGAGTCAGCAACTTAACGATCGCATCGAAACCCTGGAAACCCGTCTCGCCTATGCGGAGTACACCATAGAGCAGCTCAACGACGAGGTAACCACTCAGGGCCGTGAACTCGATCGGCTCAAATACCAGATCCAGCTGCTGATCGACAAACTGCAAAGCGTACAGCCCAGCCAGATTGCCAGCATGGCCGAAGAGACCCCGCCGCCGCACTACTAAACACAGCGCAAGATCGAGAAGCTAGCTGATCCCCGGGTGAGGCAGCAGAGATTCATAGCCGGGATGACATGACGCGGATGAGGGTCACCTTTTTATATCGCTGTATGGCTGCTACCGCTGAGGTTTATCAAAAACTATATGTTACTTACCTGTACGCATGAGGTGTGCCAACGCTTCATGCAAACAGACGTTGATATTCCCCCTGCTGTCAGACCCGCCCTACATATTTGTGGTTAACCATCTTATTAGCAACAACCAATTGGCCACTATTGACCCTCTCATTAATGAGAACGATTCGAAGGTAAATAACTCTCAACCCTGTAGCAAAATGGAGATACTGGATGTTTTCTCCGCCCGACGCGATCAATGGCATGGTATAAATCAGGTGATAAATGCTCTCCTCACCCCTGCGAGGATAATGCTGACCATGCTGCGCATCGGTTGTTTGCTGCTTTGCTCTCTGTGTGCGATCGCCCACGCTCGCACAGCCGATATTCACGTCTATTGCGATGGCTGGCCCGGTTTCTGCCAACCGGATGGCCGCGGTATCTATCTCGATCTGGTGCGAACCATCTACCAACCCCACGGCTATCAGATCGTGCCCCATATCGTGCCCTACAAACGTGCCGTCGCCATGGTAGCCAGGCAAGAGGGGGATATGGCGATGAGTGTCTATCTGGACGAGCTCAAGGGGGTCAGGCAGCCCCATCAGCCAGCCTCCGCCGATGATGTGACCGTCTTCATGCTCAAGCAGTGGCAGCCGCAATGGCGGGGAGAGCGCAGTCTGGAAGGCGAGACCGTCCTCTGGCGGCGAGGATGGGTGCTGGATAAATATCTTCCGGTCACCATGCGATGGCATGAGATCGACAACCATGAGATGGCCCTGCAGCTGATTGGCAAGGGGCGCTATCGCTATTACCTGACCGCTGGCGTGCTCCATTCTACCGATGAGACCCCGGCCAATATGTACCGCACCATTTTGCGCTGGATCCCGACTTACCCCATTTTTGCCGATACCGAACGGGGCGAGCGGCTACTGCTGCTGTGGGATCAGGAGATGGTGAATCTGATCCGTCGCGGCACGCTGGCCGAGATATATCGCCATTATCACCTCTATGAATACTACCGCGACTTTCTCGAGGAGCAGGCGGTCAAGGCCAGCGAAAAATGATCCCACCATAGGGGAAAGAGAAGGATGCCGCAGCACCGTCAACAGCGGCCACCGCCAGCAACCTGTCCATGAGCAACACCTTTCCATTGCGGTTTGAGTCACCGTAGCAACGCCACAACTCAGGGTTGCCGGAACCCCTTCGCCAATCGGTCATAGAGGATCACATTGACCGAGGCAGCCAGATTCATGCAGCCCTGAGTCGGCACATAAACCACATCTTTCACCGCGCCATAGAGGGCAGGATCGAGCGTGCCATCCTCCGGCCCGAAGATATAAAAAGCGCGTTCCGGATGGACATAGTCGGGGAGCGGTGTAGCGCCATCGATCAGATCGACCACCACGGGCACGCATCCCTGCGGGACAAACGCCATCAGATCATCCACCCCGAGCAGCGGGATCTTCTCCACCATCTGCTTGGTATCGGTGGCAAAGCGGCGCGCCAGCTCGAAGCGGTTGCCGGTGTAGTAGACCTCGTCTACCCCGTAACAGCCCGCAGCCCGCATCACTGAGCCGACATTTTCCGGGGACTTGGGATTGACCAGCCCCACGCAGCAGAATGCACTCTTTTCCATCATCTCTCCTCATCTTGCGGCGGCCATTATAAGCCGTTGCAGGGCCACCGGCCCGTTAAAAGTCCCCTCCCCGGCTAAACCGCTTGCCAACCCAGCTTTGAATGTCGATTTTTTGTGCGCAAGCCGACAAATTTTGTACAAGCTGATGGCCAGCAAACGTTTCCCAGCAATAATAGACAAACGTTTGTAAATGGATGTTTGTCTATGACTGAGCGTGAACAAGAGATCCTAGCCCTGCTGCGTCAGGATCCCATGATTGCCCAGCAGGAGCTGGCCGATCGCCTCGGCATCAGCCGCTCTGCGCTGGCCAGCCACATCTCCAGCCTGATCCGGCAGGGATATGTGCAAGGCAGAGGTTATGTACTGCGAGAGGGCCCCTACGTGGTGGTGATCGGCGGTGCCAATATGGATATTTGCGGCACCAGCCACGACAACCTGTTGCTCGGCGACTCCAACCCGGGCAAGGTGCGCACCTCGGCCGGTGGTGTTGGCCGCAATATCGCCGAGAATCTGGCGCGGCTCGGCAGCGATACCCGGCTGCTAACCGCAGTCGGCAACGACCAGTATGGCCACCATCTATTGGAAGTGAGCCAGCGGGCCGGCGTCGATGTGCGCCAGACTCTGGTGCTCGATGGTCACGCCACCTCCTGTTATCTCAGCCTGCATGATGGTAGCGGCGAAATGAGCTGCGCCATCAACGACATGGCCATCATAGAGCAGCTCACCCCAGCCCGCCTGACCCCCCTCGCAGGCTTTCTCGGTGGTGCCCGGCTTTGGGTGCTCGACACCAATCTGGCTATCCATACCCTCGACTGGTTGTTTGAACGGCAAGGTGAGCACGCCATCTTTGTCGATACCGTTTCGGTGGCCAAAGTGGAGAAGATCCGCCCCTGGCTCGGCAAGATCCACACCCTCAAACCCAATCGAAGCGAAGCCGAGCAGCTGTGCGGCATGACCATCGCCGGGCCCGAAACCTGGCCCATGGTGGCCGCCTGGTTCCACCGCACCGGGGTCAAGCGACTGTTCCTCAGTCTGGGTGAACAGGGGATCTTCTACAGCGATGGCGAGCAGCAGGGCCACCTGTCGGTGCTGGGCAGTCCGGTACTCAACGTCACCGGCGGCGGGGATGCCTTTATGGCTGGTCTCGCCCACGCCTGGCTGCAACAGCTCGACATTGCCCAAACCACTCGCTTTGCCCTGGGCTGCGCCGCCCTCACCGTCAATTGTTCCGATACCGTTTTTTCCGGTCTGAGCAAGACCGCCGTTGACCGCATACTGGAGGAGTACTCATGCTGAACGCTTACCTCGATATCCAACCGGAAGTTGCTGCCGCGCTGGCTGCCGGCAAACCGGTCGTCGCCCTCGAATCCACTATCATCTCCCATGGCATGCCCTATCCACAGAACGTGGAGACGGCCCGTCAGGTGGAGCAGGTAGTGCGCGATAACGGCGCCATTCCGGCGACCATCGCCATCCTCGACGGCCGCCTCAAAGTGGGTCTCGATGCCGGTGCGCTGGAAGCGCTGGGCCGGGCTGGCCATGCGGTTACCAAGTGCAGCCGCCGCGACATTCCGTTCGTGCTGGCGCGCAAGGGGATGGGGGCCACCACGGTCGCCTCCACCATGATCATCGCCGCCATGGCGGGGCTCCGGGTCTTTGCCACCGGTGGTATCGGCGGGGTACATCGCGGCGCGCAGGAGACCTTCGATATCTCGGCCGACCTGCAGGAGCTGGCCCAAACGCCGGTGGCCGTAGTCTGTGCCGGAGCCAAGTCGATCCTCGATATCGGGCTGACCTTGGAGTATCTGGAGACCCAGGGCGTGCCGGTGATCGGCTATCAAACCGAGGAGCTGCCCGCCTTCTACACCCGCGAGAGCGGCTTCAAGGTCGACTACCGACTGGATAGTCCAGCAGCCATCGCCGAGGCGCTTCGCCTCAAGTGGGAGCTGGGACTGGCGGGCGGCGCCGTGGTGGCCAACCCCATCCCGAGCGCACACGCCATGCCAAAAGCCGATATCGACGCAGCCATTGCCCAAGCGCTCCATGAAGCCGATGAGCAGGGGATCAAGGGCAAAGCGTCTACCCCCTTCCTGCTGGCCCGCGTCTGCGAGCTGACTGGCGGCAACTCGCTGGCGGCCAACATCCAGCTGGTACTGAACAACGCGGCCCTCGGTGCCCGGATCGCTGCCAGCCTCTGATCGCACGCCGATACCTCGCCATGTAAAAGAGGGCCTCGCGGCCCTCTTGTTGTTTTTGCTATCTGCAGCGCTATTACAACACTGTGTTATTGCAGTACCACGCGCCCATTGAGGGGCTGCACCGGCCGGTTGTTGGGGTGGTGCATCACCGCCTTGAAGGCGTCGATCTGGGCCTGACTGACCTCAACCGGCTGCTTCATCACCAGCCAGCGCACTCCTTCCGAGCAGGGAGGCGTAGTAAGGGAACCGCTGAAGCGATAGTAGTCACGGCTCTCGGGCAACAGTTGCTCAGCAGAGAGCGGCGCCTTGAGGGCCTGGGTCTCCCCCACCTTGGCCGGTAATGCACTCCAGGCAGCCGCCAGCACCGGATTGGCCTTGCCAGCCTCGAACATCACCGCCACCACGGCGATCTCTCCCTTGTCACTGACGTGTACCAGATGCCCTTCCAGCGGATAGGATTTGCCCTCGATGAGGTTCTCACTCGGGGCGTGGAAGTGGAACTGCTTGAGTTCAAACCTGGTGCCATCGAGTTGCAAGGTGCTACCCGGGGCATAACCGACCTGCACGGTATGACCGTTGTTGACCACTGTATTGCCACCCGCCTTATAGTGGAGTACCAGCGGTGCCAGTTTGGCCTCGACCAATCCGCTCAGGTTAACCGGCGACTGATTGCTGCCCGCACACTGACCAAACTCAGGGGTCAGCTTGGCCCAGTGGGCAGGCCCCGCCTCACCGCTATATTCCCAATGGGGGGTGGCAGCAAACACGACAGGGCACAGCAACAGGGAGCAGGCCAACAGAGACTTTCTCATCATACATCCTTATCTTGATTGAAAAGCACGACCATCCCCTCCCCCGGATAGCGGGGCATGCAGAGATGGCATATCTGATACGCGGGATACAGAGCATCGGAGCGACTTTCTAATGGTAACGAGCACGGGTTGGTCAATCGGTTTGACCGCTGCTCAATACAGAGTCGTTTGGCAAGTATATGGTGAGGGATCGACAGAGACAGTGAAAGAGGGGGAAATTAATCAGCCGGCTATCCACTCATCGTCTGGCAGGCGCGGGGCAAGGTTCAGGGTGTCACGCTTTCATAACAACCATCCATCACAACCATTACGGGAGTCCGGGCTCCCGCGATGGTTGCCGATAACGGCAATTAACGGTCGCGATTCAACGCGATCAGACGATCAAGAATCGTCTCACCATCGGCACGCAAACCGTTATGCTCATATTCATTGGTGATCCAGGCGCGACTGTTGCCAAGCCCACGCAGAGTTTCGCGACTGTAGTCAAACTCCACATACATATCCTCGGCATAAACGGCGCATGCTACCGGCACCTTGTTGCGGGCCAGTTGGGCCGGATTATAGAGCGCCCCCCAGTCCGCCTTGTTGGCCAGCAGATGAGCCGCCTCTTTCAGGAGCTGCAACTCGCGGAACTGCTCGAACATCCAGGGGTAAACCATCTCGCCGGTGAAGGCGAAATCCTTGCCTGGCGCCCAGTTCACCGCAGGAAACTCCCCTCTGACCCGATCTGCCGCCCAGCGAGTCGCCTCCCCTTCGGCGTAGATAGCCTCGTGCAGAATGGCAAACAGCGGGTTGGTATTGAATGGCTGCATGCTCTGCACCTGATAGAGAAAGGCCGGGCTCAGCTTGTCGCCGATAAAGGCCTCTTCCAGCAGGTAATAAAGCTCCTCAAAGGCACCCGTAGCACCGAGATCCAGCCCTTGCTGCTGGAACTGCTCCACCGTCAGGCGCTGGCCGTTGGGCAGTCGCACATCATGCTGGTGCAGATGGTTGGCCAGCCGGTTGGCAATCCCCTGAGCATGGGGGAAGCGGGCGAAGAAGGCTCGGTTCTTGTCAGCCACCCTCTGGTAGGTGGCGCGGTAAACCTCCTCGGCGCTGCGGCCAATCGGCGCGATGCCGCCGGTGATATAGACCTCCCGCAGGCTATCGGGGAAGAGCGAGAGATAGGTCAGGCAGCAAAAACCGCCAAAGCTCTGACCAAGCAGGCTCCAGCGATGCTTGGGGCTGAGCTCCTGCCGGATGAACTCGGCATCTTGCACTATGCTGTCGGCGCGAAAATGGCCGAGATACTCCGCCTGCTCAGCCGGGGTCATTTTGGCCAGACTATGCCCGTGGATGGGGCTCGACATCCCGGTGCCACGCTGATCCAGCAGCAGCACTCTGAACTCCTGCAACGCCCGTTTGAGCCAACCACTGTTGGCCGTCGGGCGTGGCGCCCCGAATCCCGGCCCCCCTTGCAGAAAAAGCAGCCAGGGCAACTTCTCATCGAGCTTGTCTTTACGGCAGAGGGTACGGGCAAACAGAGTAATGCTGTCACCATCCGGCTCATCATGATCGAGGGGAACAGTAAAAAAGTGCGGCTCGCAATGAATGCCGTCCAGTACATAGCTCAAGGGGCTGCTCATCTGGGATCTCTCCGTCAGGATGGGAACATCATTGATCCCATCATATCCCCGCTCGGCCACAGGGTCACTCCGGTTTTCCAAAATGTTAACAATGGCTTAAAGGTCGAAATATCACCCGACAAGCCGCTCTTCAACGCTGCTGAATTAATTGTTTTGCGGGGGAGATTGACGCCATGGCGCCATTCAACAAAGATGGCTCGCCTGCACAGGAGTGCAGCCATTCAGGCCGACAAAATGGATAAGGGAATGTGATGAAACCGAAGTGGATCAGGGCCAGAAAAAAAGAGAAAAAGCCATGCCCTGGCAGCATGTTGCAAACCGGAATGCTGCTATTCAGTGCCACCTGTGGCGCGACGCTCTTTTTGGCCGCATGCAACAGCAACTAGAAATGAAAAAGCCCGCTCGATTGAGCGGGCTTTTCGAATTTGGCTCCTCCTACTGGACTTGAACCAGTGACATACGGATTAACAGTCCGCCGTTCTACCGACTGAACTAAGGAGGAATTATGGTGCCCAGAGACGGAATCGAACCGCCGACACGGGGATTTTCAATCCCCTGCTCTACCGACTGAGCTATCTGGGCAACGGCGCGCATTAAACCCTTTCCAGCGCAGAGTGTCAACCATGATGGCACGATAAAAAGCGCGTTCGCTCAACAACCGAACGAAGCGGCCATTTATTATCCATTTCAGCCCTGTTTGCCATACTCGCTGTCCTCTGAACACCCTGCAGGCTGCGCCAATATGATGGAAATTCGAGGTTCAGTGGGTCCGCCGCATTGAGCCGAATCCACTCTGCGAGTATGCTTTGCCGCAATGATACCGCCTGGAGGCAACATGAGTCTGAATATGCAAGAGTGGCGTGATGAGACCACCGAGATCGTCAACGAACTGCTGGCCGATGGCAGCAATCCCGATGCGGATTACGACATCGAGCACCACTTCGCCTGCCAGGATTTCGACCGTCTGGAAAAAGCAGCGGTTGACCTGTTCAAGGCCGGTTTTGAAGTGACCGATGCCGAAGAGATGGAGCTGGATGACGGCGCCACCATCTTCTGCTTCGATGCCACCATCGAGTGCAAGCTGAATGTCGAAGCGATCGTCGCCGATATCGCCAAGATGCTGCCCATCCTGGAAAAATACGGGGTGGATTACGATGGCTGGGGCACCTACTTCCAGGATTGATCCTGCCTCCATCGTAAAACAACAAGGCCACCTTGCGGTGGCCTTGTTGTTTCTGACGATCTCTCACACCAGATAGCTGGCAGCAAACTCCGCCGGCGGCAGGGGGCGACTGAACAGATAGCCCTGTAGCCGATCACACCCCGCCTCGGTCAGCCACTGCTGCTGCTCGGGCGTTTCCACCCCTTCGGCGGTGATCCGGATCCCGAGTTCATGGCCCAACCCGATGACTGAGCGCACGATAGCGGTGGTCGCACTATTGCTGGCCAGCCCCTGAGTGAAGCTGCGATCCAGCTTGAGGGTCGCCACCTGCAAACGCGGCAGATAGGCCAGCGAACAGTAACCAGTACCAAAGTCGTCGATGGCCAACTGAAAACCAGCGGCGATCAGGTTGTCGAGGTTGGTCTCAATCTCGTCGGCGTTCTCCATCAGTACCCCTTCGGTGATCTCCAGCTCCAGTTGACTGGCCTTGAGACCATGGCGAGCGATGCAGGCTGAGACCCGCTCACAGAGCGCCGGATCACGGAACTGCAGCGGCGAGAGGTTGATGGAGAGCACCATATCCGGCTGCGCAGTTTGCCACTGCGCCAGCTGGGCACAGCCCTGCTCCAGCATCAGCTGACCCAGTTGACCGATGATCCCCATCTCTTCCGCCAACGGAATGAATTCGTCGGGGGAGATCATCCCAAGCTCGGGATGGGGCCAGCGACAGAGCAGCTCGGCGCCATGCAGCCGGTGAGTGCGGGTACAGATGATGGGCTGATAGACGGCAACCAGCTGGGCGGACTTGATAGCGAGCGGCAACTGGGCGGCGATCAGCTGACGCCGCTTGAGCCGGGCATGCAGCTCAGGATCAAACAGGGTGCAGTACTGCTGCTGCCGTTTGCCCTGCGCCAGCGCAGCCTCGGCATGACTGAGCAACCGCTCGGCATCGCTTGCCCGCCCCTGGGCCAGCCCGAGAAACACCGGGATCTGGATGCGGTGATCTTCCACCTGATAATGCTCCATCAACTGCTGCTGCAGATGCTGGCTCCACCCCTGCAATGGCTCATTGAAGTCCGGCAACAGCAGGCTGAAGTCATCGGCAGCGACCCGACAGAGCAGGGAACGCGGCGGCACCAGCTGCTGCAACCGCTTGGCTACCTGGCTCAGCAAGCGGTCGGCAATCCGGATCCCGAAGCGATCGTTGATTTCACGAAAATGGTGCAAGTCGACGAGTACCAGCGTGGCACTGCGCCCCCCAAGATGGCGGCTGGTCTGCAAGAACCGGGAGAGTTTGAGCAGTCCGGTCAGACTGTCGTAGTGCTGCTCCTGCTGCAACTGCGCCTGAGTGGTGCGCAGGCCGGTGATGTCACGCCCCAGCGTCAGGATCCCGAGGGAGTGGCCGTCACCATCGGGCACATCGACCCGGGTGATCTCCATGTGTCGCCCCTGCCCGCTGGCATCCAGCAGACAGCACTCGCCATGCCCCATCCCCTGCGGCGCCGCCAACCGGAACGGCAGTTGCTGACCCAGCACCTCATCCGCCCCTTGGCCGATAAAGTCGAGAAACGCCTGATTGCACTCCAGCAACACCCCGTTGTGATCATCAAAACGGATCAGGTCAGGAATGGCATCGAGCAGAAAACGCTGCAACAACTGCTGCTGTTTGACCGTTTGTTCCAGGCTCTTGCGCTGGGCAATCTCGTTAACCACGCCGAACACTGCGCAAGCTTCCCCCTGCGGAGTGTAAAGAGGCACCTTGTGCACCTCCATCCAGCAGGTATTCCCGCCCCGGTTGCAATGAAGCTGCTGATACAGCATCGGCACGCCTCCGGCAAGCAGCTGCTCATCCTCACTGCGAAAGAGATCGCCCCATGGCATCTCTGCATCTGTCTTGCCGACTACCTCGGCAGGCGACTCCAGCTTGGCTTCACGGGCGAACTCACGATTGGCGAACAGGTAACGCCCATGACTATCTCGACAGAAGATACTCATTGGCAATTGGTCGATGATCTGCTGCAGCAGATCCGGGGTGAGCATGTTGGTCACAGGGGTGCTTATGGAGGAATTTCGAGCAAATCTATGATAGCAAACCAATTTTGTAAAGCACCCCGATCACCTCCCCATAACATCGAACGTTGGATGGTTGCTGACAGAGATTGTCGCTCCGGCGATAATAGGTGCCGGTTGGCCAATGGCCTGGTGATATGGACGAGAGAAACAAGATGAAAAAGATTATGGGGAGCGCATTGGCGCTGCTGCTGGTTGGTTGTGCTGGTGACAATAACGGCGGTGAGGAGTATCGCTACAACCCGCCAATTGCCAAGGCAACCAACAACACTCAGGAAATGGCAATCCCGGTGGATCTGGTGTGGGCTCGCGCCGAGAAGTGGTTCACCGATCACGGCCTCACCATCGAAAACAGCCAGCGTGGCTCCGGCCTGATGACCGCCAACGTCAACCAGTCAGCCGACGGGCTGGAGTGGCTGGACTGCGGCACCATGGGTTCCAAAGTTGCACTGGGCAACCCGAACCTGCAGATCAACCTGATCATCACCCAGAGCGGCAACAGCAGCGTGGCCACCGTCAATGTCAAGGGCAACACAGAACTGTTCTTCGTTGAATCCTCAGGCGAGCGCGTACCGGCCCCGTCCATCAAGCCGGTCTGTGTCTCCCGCGGTACCCTGGAGCAGAGCCTGTTCGCCACCCTCGGCAACTGATTTCGCTTCCCTGCAAAGATAAAAAAAGCGGCAGATTGCTCTGCCGCTTTTTTATTGCCCCGAGTTGGGCTTACTTGTCGATATCGAGCATGTTGTTGGTCAACATGTAATCGATCACCTGGTTGGCCGTGGTGCCAGAACCGCCCGTCAGACTGTCGAAGGTATGGTTCATCAACACAATCTCCTGAGTCACCGGCGCAGTACTGCTCTCCTTGACCTGCAGGTGCACCCCTTCATTGTCCTGGAACACCGAGAGCAGACTCTTCAGATCGGTCGTACTGTGAGAACCATCGTGATCCAGCAAATCGCTCAGATCCAGCTTGTCACCTTCCAAACGGTTGATGGAGCCTGACCCCTTGTTGAAGTCCATGATGTAATCCTTGGTCAGGGAGCCGGATACTGTATCTCCCTGATTCCAGACGAAAGTATCTGAACCGCCGTCACCACGCATTACATCGTTGCCGAGCCCGCCGATCAGGATATCGTTACCCAGACCGCCGCGCAGCGCATCGTTATGACTACCGCCATCGATGTAGTCGTCACCGGTACCGCCAAACAGGATATCGGAACCTGACTGCCCGTAGATCTTGTCATTGCCGCTGCCACCATTGACCACATCCGCTTTGCTACTGCTGACATCAACACTCAGCAACAGACCGTCGCCATCGAGCATGGCATCTGTGCCAGACAAGCTGCCTGTCATGATGTGATGAGCCTTGAGCTGATTTACCGTCAGTTGCAACGAATCGTCGCTACCGAATCCATCAGCCCCGGTTTTGCCTGCATAAATCACATCATTACCGCTGCCGGTTTCGATATGGTCATTGCCTGCACCGCTGCTGACGGTCTGGGCGGCATTTCCCTTGTTGTAGCTGGTACCGGCATGTATGTGGTCGGTACCGCCGTTACTGGTAGTGACTTCGCCCAGCAGATTACCGCCGAAGGAAACATCAAGACGGTCAGGATTAGCCGCTCTCTCGCCATTGCGTACCACGATAGAGTCGTTGAGGTCAGTACCATCTACCGTCAGCGGCAGATGAACCGGAACCCCGTTGCTGTCCACCGGATTGACGCTGATGGTCAAGGTGCTGTTGGTGGTATCGCCATCACCATCGCGCACGCTGTAGCTGAACACCTCGCGTGCATCAGCCGGGATCTGGCTGCCATTCTTGGTGACCTGATAGGTATAGGCACCGTTGGCCAGAATGGTCAGTACCCCGTACAGGCCAACTACCTGGGTACCCGCACCATTGGTATAGGTGGTCGAGCTGCTGCCGACTCCGTAGCCAATGACACTCAGACCACCATCAGCACCGGCAAGATCGTTGGCCAGCACATTACCTGTGGTCTGTGGCAGCTGATAACCAGACCCTTCAACCAACTTGACGATCAGATCGAAGCTATTCGTTGCATTTTCTTTGGTATAGACAGTCTTCACCACGTTGCCACCCGCATCGCGGAAACCCAGTACCTCCAGCGTGTATGCCTTACCTTCAAAGTTGAAGGTAGCAGTCGTATTACCGATTGAGATGATGTCATCACCATTCCCCCATCTGTCATTGGGGGTTTCGTTATGATTGAAATTCACAACAAGTTTTATTGGCGTGACCCGTCCCAATGCATCAGTTACGGAGAAAGTAACCTCCATCGTTGCAGCACTGATAGCATCGTTATAAATCGGGTTGTTGTAATGAGTGAATGTGCCCAGTTTGATCTCTTCATTGATCGGAATTGCACCGTTCAACGCGGCATCATTGTCCATGAAACCGTAACCAGAGGGATTGTTACCGCCTCCCCAGCGAATTTGATCCAACCCAGAATCATTGTCATTAGAGTCCCCTCTGGTCACGGAGGATCCACCTCTCCAATCAGTCCAGTTTGCCTCGATACCACTCACATCAAACGAATCAACCAGAACGCTAACTCGGGCATCATCGACCACTGCAACCGGCACATCGTCACGCACAGCCAAGTCAAACGAGCCAGTGGCAGTCTCAGCTCCAGATTTGCTTACCTCATAGTTGACGGTAAAGCGCAGTTCGTCCTGGCTGGTCAACGCTGTGCTCTGACCATCCACTGTGTGGCTAAGCGGCTTGAGCAGAGTAAAGGTGTAGCTCGGTGGATTGGCACTGTTATCCACCGTCACAGTAAAGGCTACATTGGCGGGGTTGTTACCAAAGTACCCTTTGAGCCCGACGCCATCCTGAACAACATTGACCGGCTGACCATCAATACCCGTCACCCCGCTCAGACCCGTGATGCCAACAAGTTTGAGTTGTACGCCAGAGACATTGCCACCACTGCCATCAGTCACCTGCAGCGACTGAGTCACAGAACGCGGGCCGCTAGCAGGCATACCCACAGGCTCAGGCAAGTGTGCATTTCCGCCAGACAAACCATCCTCATCAACCAGACCATTGCCCAGTCGCACAGAGAGATCGTTGTCAGTAATGGTTCCGGCTCCGGTCACACCACCTACTGTCAGAGTCAAGGTTTCAGTCTGTTCTACCAACTTGTCATTCACTGTCGGCACTGACACGGTAAAGCTCGTCACACCAGCTGGTACTGAGATTTTGCCTGTGCTGCTGTTATAGGTAACACCGTGACTGAACTGCAGAGTTCCCCAGTCAGAGTTAGAGGCAGCATGAGTACCACTGCCCGCGATTGAGAGGCTGTACTCAGTCGCTACATTAGTCGCACCACTCAAGGTCACAACATGCTGCAAGGTAGCCCCTTCAACCACAGTGGCACTCAATACACCGGTTACATCAGGGCGCGCCAGCGGGTTGACAGCAAAGCTGCCTTGCGAGCCGTCACCGTCCCGATCATAGGCCTTGAAGGTGAAGTCGATGTCGCCATCACCAACCGGGCGCTGCATCTCTGCATACTGGAAGAATTCCCACTTGCCCGTTGCAGGCGTGAATTGCATCTTGAAGATCAAGCTGCCATCACTGGCCTTGCCAACCATGCTGTTGGCACCTTCCGCGGTAATGGTAATTGCCAGACCAGCTGCCGTTTTCAGACCCGTTTCAACGGTGCCGGTAACCAGCTCCAGACGCCCTTTACCATCAGCTCCCCATTGCGGTGCCAATGTCCCCGAGCCATAGGCAATTGCCTGCGGAGTAGAGGAGCCAAGGAACTCGATAGACTTGACTGTAAAGTCGCTGTTGTCCTTGACGTTGAACGAATTGCCGTTATCGGTTGCTTTGATCACCATGGTGTCAAAACCACCCTGCTGCACTTGGAAGTTCTGGTTGTACTCTCCACCCGCCGCATCCGACCTAAAGGGAAGTGTTGAGATCAGAACTCCATCACGGTAGAACTCGACCACACCACTCTCCAGCTCACCACCGAACATCTTGCTGAACTCGATCTTGGCACCGTAAGCCACAGTGCCAGCATCCAGTTTGATCACCAGCTCTTCAGATACCCCTGAGCCGTCGGCCAGTTTGCGGAAATCGACCTCGTTCTCAATATTGTGGTAAGGGGCTGTCGAGCTCTTGACACCAATACCTTCGCTCGAGCCATTAACCAGCGCATCAGTCAGAGCAGTAGATGTTGAAGAGAGGAAACCTTTAGCCGTGATGGTGAACTTGCCACCATCAATGCTGGTGCTATTCCCGCTATAGCCGATCATGCTGAACTTGCCGGTCAATACATCAGGAATACTGGTTTTCACCAGCGAAACCGCGGCAGCATCGCCAGCGATGGGGGCATCGTCCTCAACTGTGATAGGCAGACTACCGGTAGTGGTTGTTTTGCCATCCGATACGGACACACCCACCTGGAAGCTAATCGAGTCTTCACTTCCCTTAACCGGATGGTCAAGCGGCGCCTTGAGGGTAACATCGTAGCTCCAGTCGCCCTTGGTGCTACCGGTAGGCGCGGTCAACTTGACATCAATGACCGCCTTGTAGTCCGCTCCGCCCTGAGTGCCGGTATAACCGCTCAACACTTTGGTAGTTGCATTCCAAGCCCACTGAATTACAGCACCACCGGAAGTCAAAGCGGTGGAAGGTGCACTCAGAGTAACGTTTAGTGTGTCCTGACTATCTACATCCCCAACAGTGATCTTACCGCTGGCAGTCACGCTGTCGGTGGTATCGCTGCTGCCCGCAGTATCCTTAATACCACCGGAAAGCCCCTCTTCTGAGAGGACAGCCCCGCTGGAGATGGACTGCGTCGGCAGATCGTTGACCGCATCCACCTTGATGGTCACGGTTGCGGGACTCGCATCCACGGCGCCGTCGTTGTCTACTGCCGCATAGTTGAAGCTGGTGTTGCCGTTCCAGTTCGCATTCGGAGTGAAGGTGAGCTTGCCGGCGTCCGCCACCGCAATGCTCTGATCCACCGTCACCGCCACCCCGTTCAGATAGAGGATACCGTTGGCAGGCAGGCTCTTGATGGTGAAACTCACCACGTTGCCATCAATGTCGCTGCCACTGAGGGTCGGAATGGCGATGCTGGCAGCATCTTCCTGGCCGTTTGCCTGCTTGTTCGCCGTCTCCGGCGCTTCATTCAGGATCTGCGCGTTGTCGCTGCCCGGCAGTGAGACGTTGCCCGCCTTGTCGGTCTGGGTCGCCGTCACCGTCAGCGACTTGCCGTTGGCCGGGGTCATCTCGGTCCAGCTGATAGTGCCGTTGTTGTAAGCAAAACCGGTCGCCGACTGGCCATTGGCCAGTTGCAGCACCCCGTTCACCAGCTTCAGCTCGACCGTGCTGGTTGCATCACCATTGGTGATGGTCAGGGTCACTTTGCCGCCCGCAGTCAACTCGGTATGGTTGACCTCGGCCTTCACCTGCACCTGGTTATCACCGATCTCACCTTTGCTCAGCAGCTGATCGTTGTTGACGTCATCCATGATGGTGACTTTCGGGGCATTAGTCTCTGTGCTGTCCACCACCACGTTCTGGCTGACGGTTTTGCTGTTGCCCGCCACGTCGGTCACGGTGGCCACCACCGGGTAGGTGCCATCCGCCAGCTCGGTGCCGGTCAGATCCACGCTCCAGTTGCCATTGGGGTCAATCACCAGCCCTTTGCCACTGGTGTAATCCTTGCCATTGATGGTCACCACCAGGGTGCTGTTGTCACCCAA
>NZ_JBGLRA010000005.1:0-281083 GCF_041402405.1 Aeromonas sp. S13(2024)
TCGGAATCGATAACCGCTGAAAGCATCTAAGCGGGAAGCGAGCCCTGAGATGAGTCATCCCTGACCCCTTGAGGGTCCTAAAGGGCCGTTGGAGACCACAACGTTGATAGGCGGGGTGTGTAAGTGCAGCGATGCATTGAGCTAACCCGTACTAATTACCCGTGAGGCTTAACCATACAACACCCAAGAAGTGTTCTAAGACTTGTAGCAAATAGAACGAACTACTCAAATTCAGTGGTAATGACAAGGCAAACTAGCCAAGTCGTTATTCACGTCAGCTTTCTGGATTAAGAATTTGCCTGGCGGCCATAGCGCCGTGGAACCACCTGATCCCATGCCGAACTCAGAAGTGAAACGCGGTAGCGCCGATGGTAGTGTGGCATTCGCCATGCGAGAGTAGGACACTGCCAGGCACCCAATACAAGAAACCCCGCTCATCGAGCGGGGTTTTTTATTACCAGCAATTCAGCAAATCGTCTGATAATTGACCTTCTTTACCCCCCTCTTTAACCTGAACACCTTATCCTCCCTGTCTGTTTTACTCATAGAAATTGACCCCAACGGCGTAAAATAGCGCTTTATCTGGTCGGAGATAGCCCATGTTTTGTCCAAAATGCGGCGGTCAAACCCTGCTGAGCGTCAGCCCCAAAGAGTTTCGCTGTGGCTGCGGTTTTCATTTTTTCCAGAATGTGGCGACGGCTGTGATGGTGGCGCTTTGCTGGCAGGACGAGGTGCTGGTTGCGGTGAGAGCGGGCAATCCGGGCAAGGGGTTGCTGGATCTGCCTGGAGGATTTGTCGATCCCCGCGAGTCGCTGGAGGTGGCGCTGGTGCGCGAGTTGCAGGAGGAGCTGGGGCTCGATGTCAGCGCTCAACCTTGCACCTATCTCGGTTCATTCCCCAATATCTATCCCTACGATGGCATCACCTATCACACCTGTGACACCTTCTTTGCCATCAGGCTGAGTGAAAAACCGGTCATCCAGCCGGCTGACGATGTGGCCGCCTGTCAGTGGCTGAAGATCCGCGATGTCCCCTTGTCCCGCTTTGCTTTCGAGTCGACACGCACCGCGATGGCGCGGTTGCAGCAATCCCCTTTGCAAGCCTGATCCCTGCTGATGACGATGGGGATTGGCAGCGACCATCCCTGTCTCATCCTTGTCCGCTTTTGTCTCGCAGACGCCATTCGTCAGACGGTGAGTGGTATAGTCAGCAGTGGATCCGGATTCAAGGAGCATATCGTGAAGAAGATAGTTCTCATCTTGCTCGGCATCGCCGTGGCGGCCTTGCTGGCCATAGTGACGCTGATAAGCCTTATCGACCCCAATCAATTCAAGCCTCAACTGGCGGAACAGGTGCGCAAGAGCACGGGCCGGGAACTGGTGATGGCGGGGAAGATTGACTGGCGTTTCTGGCCGAGTCTCGGCCTCTCGCTCGAGAAGGTGGCTCTGCGCAATCCGGCCGGTTTTGCCGAGCCGGATCTGATTCGTTTCGAACAGGGAGAGGCCTCGGTGGCCCTGTTGCCGCTGCTCTCCCATCGTCTGGAGATTGGCAAAGTGATGCTGAGTGGCGCCCATCTCTTTATCCAGACCAAGGCGGATGGCAGCTCCAATCTGAGCGGACTGATCAATGATGCCACTGCTGATGCAAGCGAACCGGTCGTCCCCGCAACTCCTGCGCCAACCGCTGATAGCAAGCCCTGGCAGATCAGCTTGCAGGGTGTCGCGCTCTCCCAGGCCAGTGCGCTGGTACAGGATGATCGCAGCGGCACCTCGCTGCGACTGGATCGCCTCGATCTCGATATGGGGCAGCTGGCCACCGGTCAGTGGGTACCCGTGACGCTGGCCGCCAAGGGGAGTGCCGACAAGCTCGCTTTCGACGTTAAAGGGCAGACCCAGATCAAGCTGGCGCAGGAGGTGATGGCCAGTGAACTGAAAGATCTGAGCCTCAGTGGCAGCCTGAGTGACCCGTCCCTGCGACTCGACAGTTTCTCCATCAAGGGGGACCGACTGGCCCTAGGTGAGTGGAGCAACCTCACGTTGGCGCTGGAGGGTGCCAAGGTAGAGGGGCAGCAAGCTTCACTGGCTGGCTCGCTGGAAGGAACGCTCAAGGGAAGGCTCGATAAAGAGATGAAGCTGGCCGAGCTCTCCGATATGGTGCTGACCGCAGCGCTGGAAGGTGATGCGCTGCCACGCCCGCAGATGAAGCTGAAACTGGCCGGCTTTGCCCGCGCCGAGATCGACAAGCAGTTGATTACCCTGAGCAAGCTGGTGATGAGTGCCGATGAGACGCTGCTGAGTGGTGATGGAACCGTGCAGCTTGGTGCCGTTCCCGCAATCAGCTTCGATCTCAAGGGGGAGAAGCTGGATCTCGACAAATGGCTCGCCGAATCGGCACCGACCACACCTGCGCAGGCGAAAGAGGACAAACCGGCGGCCGGTGCTTCCAATGCCGCTGCAAGTGGCAATAAAGCGGTAACCGGCAAGAGCGAAACCCTCTCCGCGGTTGAACCTGATCTGGGCGCGCTCAAAGGGGTGGATCTGGATGGTCGATTGCAACTCGGCAACCTGCGTCTGAAAGGGCTGGATCTTGGCGCAGTCGATCTGCAGGTGGCTCTGGCCAAGGGACTGCTCACGCTCAAACAGTTCAGCGCGACCGTGGCTGGCGGTCAGGTAAGCGCGAACGGGGTACTCGACGCGCGCCAGCAGCCCGCCACCTACAGGGTGCACAAGCAGGTGGCCGGGGTGAACATTCGTCCCTTGTTGCAGACTCTGGCTCAGAGCGATCTGCTGGAGGGCAAAGGCGATCTCGATGTGCAGGTGCAGGGCCGTGGTCTCTCCGCGCTGGCACTGCGCAACGGGATGCAGGGCAAGGTTATCTTGAAACTGAGCGACGGAGCCCTGCACGGCATCAACCTGCCGGAGATGATCCGCGAGGCGCGGGCCACCCTCACCGGCAAGGGCGCCGAGCAGGTGAAGGAGGCGCGCAAGACCGACTTCAGCGCCCTGACCGCCAGCTTCCAGATTGCCGATGGCATTGCTCGCAGCAACGACATCCAGCTCTTTGCGCCGGCCTTGCGGGTCAAGGGCGAGGGGCAGACTGCGCTGGTGCCGGAGAGCCTCGACTTCCTGTTCCTTACTTCCATCGTCGAGAGCAGCAAGGGGCAGGGAGGCAAGGATGTGGATGAGCTCAAAGAGATCACCATTCCGGTGCGGATCGGCGGTCACTGGCAGGCGCCCAGCTATCAGCTCGATGTGAAGGCATTGCTCAGCAACAACAAGCTGCTGGAGGATAAGGCCCGCAAGGAGGCCGAACGCGGCCTCAAGAAGTTGCTGGGTGACAAGGCCGACAACGAGGCCGTCAAAGGGGTGGCTGACCAGCTGCTCAAGGGACTGTTCAAATAGGTGATGGTTCTCATGGGCTGGCGCTCGCTGCGCCAATGCCGTTAGCGGTTGACCGGATGTCAGCGCCATTGAAAAATGGCGCTGACATTTTTTATGGCGCAGTGACCTGCTGCGCCTTGATCCGGAGTCATCTCGAGTTGAACCCATGCGCCTGATCCTGCTGCTCTGCTCCCTGACCTGCTACGGCATGGCTTCTCCGGTGCTGGCCGGGCCGCTGGCGGATAGTCTGGCGGGCGAGCTGGCCAAGCAGGCTCCCGAACAGGCGCTGCCTCTTGACGAGGTGCAGCGGCTCGATCGTCGCCTGATCGCTCCCGACTCCCTTCATCCCGCCTGGCAGCGCTATCCGCTGCGTCAACTGCAGGCCATCTATCGCTATCAGCAGGAGTGCGGGACAGAGAATGACTTGCCTGCCGAGTGGCTGCCACTGCTGAGGGCGCTTTGTGGCCAAGGGACTGTACTCTCGACCAGCTGGTTTGCCGCTCACCTAATCTATCCGCTGGGCGGCTCCAGCGCGGCTCGCTGGCTAGCTCACCAGCCGGCGGCCGAGCTCGACGATCTGCTCCATGTGCGGGAGCGGCGCGACCGGTTGGGGCAGCTTGGCGAGCTTGATGATGACAACCTCGATGCCCTGCTGCGGGGCGAGCGCTGGCTGCTGCAATCGGGTCAGCTCTGGCTGCTTGCCGATGGGCAGTGGCGCCGTTATGGTGCCGGGCAGTGGCAACCGCTGGCCGAGCGGCTTGGCGTGACGCTGGATAGCCGCACAGCTGGTACTTGTGAAGAGCGAGTCGGAGCGATCTGTTTCAATACTCGCCCCACGCTTGACTGGCAGTGGCTGGCGCTGGCCAGCTCGCTTGGTTTTATCCTGTTGCTGGGGTGGGCCAGCTGGCAGCGCTGGTGCCTGCTGCGGGAGCGGCGCGTCGCATTGCAGATGCTGACCCACGAGCTGCGTACTCCCATCATGGCGCTCTCTGGCATCAGCGAGGAGCTGCGCCACGATTTCGACCGGCTGCCCCCTTCCGCCCAGCAGAGCGTGGGTCAGCTGCTGGGCAGTGTCGCCCGTCTGCATCAGTTGGCGCAGGCCAGTCGCCACTATCTGGCGGCAGAGACCCTCGAGGATGAGCGGGTTGCGGTCAGTCTCACCGAGTGGCTCACCCTGGCTTGTGAGCGGCATGGCGCTACCTTCTGCCTTGAGCGGGAGATGACTCTGGCGCTCCCCTTCTATTGGCTCGATCTCGCCCTCGACAACCTGCTGCGCAATGCCAGCCAGCATGGTCGTGCGCCGGTTCGGATCTGTGCCAGCTGGCAGGCGGGGCGTTTGATCCTCGCGGTCAGCGATGGCGGCGAGCTGCCAAATTACCGGCTCGCTACCCTGCTGCGCCGCGGTGCCCGTGCCGATGGTCTGGGGCTGGGGCTTGCCATCGTACGCCATCTGCTGCGCCGTCTTGGCGGGTGCCTCGCCCTATCCGGCCCGCCCACCACCTTCACCCTGACGCTGCCCTGCCAACTCTGGAGCGACCCCGAATCATGAAGACCATCCTGCTTGTCGAAGACGAGGCATTGCTGGCGGAGAACCTGCAACGCTATCTGACCCGCGAGGGGTATCGCTGCCTCTGGTGCGACACCCTGGCTGCGGCGGAGCAGCAGTGGCTGGCGGCGGATCTGGTGTTGCTCGATCGCACCATGCCGGAGGGGGACGCTCTCGACTGGCTGCCCCAATGGCTGGCGCGCAAGGCGCTGCCGGTGATCGTGCTCACCGCAAGGGTGGAGGTGAGCGATCGTGTGGCCGGGCTCGACGCGGGGGCGCGCGACTACCTGACCAAACCCTTCTCCCACGACGAGCTGCTGGCACGGATCCGGGCCCAGCTGCGTCAGTTGGGGGACGGCACTCAGGCGGTGGGCGGCTTGCAGCTTCATCCCGCCCGGATGCAGGCGAGCTGGCAGGATGCGGAGGTGAGCTTTACCCCCACCGAGTTTGCCCTGCTCACCCTGCTGGTACGGATGGCGGGGCGGGTGCTGAGCCGGGAGGAGATCCTCAACCGGGTGTGGGGCTATCAGGCGTTTCCCTCCACCCGCACCGTCGATACCCATATTCTGCAGCTGCGCCAGAAGCTGCCCGGACTGGCCATCGAGACGGTGCGCGGCATCGGCTACCGGCTGGAGGTGGCACAGTGAAGCACACAAGGCTGGCTGGGCTGCTGTTGGTTCTAAGCGTTGGCTTGCTGAACGCAAGCTGCGTGATGGCAACCGATCGCCTCCTGGAAACCGAGCGCGCCGACCCGCTGCAACCGGCTACCTTGGCGCTGTTGCAGGGAGATAACCGGCACGCCTGGCAATCTTTGCAGCAGGCTTGGCCAGCCCTCAACAGCGATGCCGAGCGCCGTAGCTGGCAGGGGATGCTGGCCGCGCTGAGTGCCCAGCACTGCGGCAAGGATTTCCCACTGACCTTGCCTGATGGGGTGAGCGAGCTGCGCCTTGAGCTGATCCAGCGCGATGCGCCGCTGCTGCGGGACTATCGGGTGCAGCTGACCGGGGAGGGGTCCATCACCGCCGCTGAACTTATCGATCCCGCTGGCCATGACCGGCTGGCTGGCGCCCAGTGGGAGGCGGAAGAGAATAAAGGGGTCAGGGTCGTGGGGGCCGATCTACCGACGCCTTTACCAGCCGGACTCTATCAGCTGCGGCTGACGGTGGCGGGCAAAGCGTGGCAGGTGGTGCTGCCGCTGCCTGCGGTGCAGGATCTGGACTGGCTCTCCCGCTCGCCGCTGGCGGTGGCCACTCCCCCCGCCAACCCTGCTTCTTGTACGCCGCTCTGGCTTGAGCAGACTGTGCTGGCTCGCCCGCAATACTCCCTGCTCTGGTGGCACCGCATTGCGCCCGATGAGCCGGTGAACTGGCCTGCTGCCACGCCCGACAGCTGGCGTACCCTTTCGCTGGTGCAGACCAGCCAGCGTGGCCAGCTGGTGTTGCAGCTGAGCCACAGTCAGGCGGGGCCGGTGGACTAATGGATGTCGTGATGGTCAGGTCACCGCAATCCTGACATTGGCCTGACAATCGCAGGCGGCCGATCTGCTGAAATGGCGATTCCCGTGTGTTATCAGGAATCACCGACCATGACTCTTCTTCCCGAATTAGCGAGCCGGATCCGCCCGCTGCTGCTGTTGGCGCCGCTGTTCTCCCTGCCTGCCGAGGCGCTGACCCTTGCCAACGATCAGTGGCGTATCGAGCTGGATCCCGCCACCCTGGCGGCCGAGGCTGTGCTGCCATCGGGCAAGCACCTTGCCATCTCTTCTCCCGGCCCGCGTCAGCCTGTCACCGCCTTGCAGCAGGAGGGGGTACGTGCCAACTGGCTGACCAGCTCTGATGGTGAGGTGCGAGCCTCGGCCCGTCTCGAGGGCAATCGCCTGATCCTCAGCCTGAGCCGTGCGAGTGCAGGTGAGCTGGTATGGCCGCGGGTGCCGGCAGGGGCGCAGGCGCTGATGCTGCCGATCCACGAGGGATTCCGCATTCCGGCTACGCACACTGCGTGGCGCAAGGCGCTGGTGCAGGAGTATCAGGGGATCAACACCACCGAAAATCTCACCCTGCCGGTGGTTGGGCTGGATCATGGCGATCAGCAGTTGGCGATCCTCTTTGCCAACCCCTTCAACAACCGGCTCACCTTTGCTCCGAAGCAAGATGGCATTGCCCTGACGGCGACCCATAGCGTCAACCGCCTCAATCTGGCTGACCCCTATGAGGTGGCGGTGTCGCTGCAACCGGGCAATGACTGGCTGGCGGCGGCCAAGGCCTATCGCAGCTGGTTGCAGGCACGGGGCGAGCTGGTCTCGCTCGAGAGTAAGCTGGCGGCGGTACCGGATGGCAAGCGGCTGATCGGCGCCTCTCACCTCTACCTCTGGGGCGAGCGACTGCTGGTGCCACAGGATGTGAAGAGCTGGCCCGAGTTGCGCCGCCTGATCCCCGCCGACTGGCTCAAGGGGGAGAGTAAAACGGCGCTGCAAGCGCCCGATCTCGAGCACAACCGCTACCTGCAAAACCGGGTGCTGACCGGAGTTGAGCAGGCGCTTGCGCTGCGCCATCCGGGTCAGCAACCGGCCGATTTCGCCACCCGGCGCACGCTGGCTGCCACGCAACTGGGGGCTGCGCTCAACGAGCCGCAGAGCTGGGGTGATGGCAGCTCTGCCAAGATGATCGTTGCTCTCAAGCAGGCTGGACTACCCAAACTCTGGCTGGGGCTGCCCCAGTGGACCGCCGGTTTTGCTGCGCCAGAGGGGATTGAATTTGCCAAACAGGCGGGCTATCTCATCGCCCCTTACGACTCCTACGATACCGCGCTGTCGGAGGGGAATCGCCAGCAGAGCTGGCTCACCGCCCAGATGGGGCAGGATATCTATCTGCGCTGCGGCATCATGCTGGAGAATGGACGGCGCAAGAGCGGCTTTCAAAACAGCGGCGTCTACACCAATCAGGCCTGCGTGCGTCCGGTGATGGAGCAGCGCGTACCCTGGTTGCAGCAGGCAAACCACTACAACAGCTGGTTCCTCGATGTAGCGGCGACCGGCATGGTGTTTGACGACTTCGACCCGGCCAAGCCGACCAGTCAGGCGCAGGATGCGCAAAACCGGATGGCCGGGATGGCGTGGATTGCCAAGAGTCAGGGGGTGCTGGTGGGCTCCGAGGAGGGCGGCGCGGTAGCCAACCGCACCGCGGCCTTTGCCCACGGCCCCCAGACCAGCGGCTTTGGTTGGCAGGATCCCGATATGCGCCGCAACAAGCGCTCTCCCTACTATCTGGGGGCCTGGTATCCGGAGCATCAGCCCGCGTTCTTTTTTCGCCAGAGTCACCTAAAACCTGAGTATCGGGGGCTCTACTTCGATCCGGCGCTGCGGTTGCCGCTGCTCCAGAGCGTTTTTCACGACAGCATAGTGACCACCCACCACTGGACGATGGATAGCCTCAAGTTCAAGGAGAGTCGTCAGGTCACCGAACTGTTGCAGCAGCTCTACAACGTGCCGCCCCTACTCAACCTCAGTCTGGATAGCGCCAGTGCGCGCATTCCCTACCTCAAGGGGCTCGATGCCTTCTTCCGCCCGCTGCATGAGCGGCTCTACAACCAGCCCCTCACCGGTTTTCGCTGGCTCGACAAACGAGGAGTGGTGCAGCAGAGCGAGTTTGCCGATGGCACTCGACTGATAGCCAACTTCGGTTCGGGCACCGAGCTGGCTGGGATAAAACTGGCCGCTCAAAGCGTGCTGGCGCTGCTGCCCGATGGCAGCCAGCAGCAGTTTGTCTCGCAACCGGATGGCGCCCGCTAATCTGGCGTTCTGGCTTTTATTTCATCAGATGATGATGTGGCAGAACTTTTCATGTATAGATGAACGTTCTGCAAAATAAACGAGAGGTAGTTCTGATGATTGAGAGTGAAGTGATTAGAGAGGTAAACCATCCGGCGTGGCCGCTGGTCTGGCAGATCTATGGCGAGAGTTTTCCCCGCTACGAGCAGCGCCAGTCACAGCATCAGCCACAGAAGATGCGGGATCCTCGCTATCACTGCCAAATCTTTTATCAGGACGGCCTGCTGCTCGGTTTCATCTTCTGGTGGGCGTGCGGCGAGCAGATCTATATCGAACATCTGGCCATCAATCCTGCGCTGCGCGGCCGCAACTATGGCAGCCGCCTGCTGGCCGAATTTTGCGAGCGGGCAGGCAAAACCGTCATTCTCGAGATCGATCCGCCAGAAGATGAGATTGCCATTCGCCGTCTGCGCTTCTATCAGGGGCTGGGCTTTTGTCTCAACGACTATGCTCATCTCCACCCCCCCTATCATCCTGACTACGAGGGTCATGAACTACGGGTGTTGAGCTATCCGGGGCTTCTTGAGGAAGAGGCCTATCAGCGTTTCAACCAGATGCTGGTGGAGACGGTGATGGATCACGGCTTGAGTTGGAAAACGGGGATGTTCATTGCGAGATGAAGGGGGAATTACCCCCCTCCTAATTGCAACTATTCATAGACTGATGTCGCGGTCAGCAACTGATCTGCAAAGGTAAAGATTTCATCGATCGAGGAAATAGGATGCCTAGTCTCTTTTTTGTCAGCGTCAAATAAACCGATATATTTCTGCCTAGCATTGAAATGCAACCGGCATAACGGCTTGCGATTATTATCGTCGAGGAGAATACCAAAATAACTTTGGGTATCTCTTGCCGCGATTCTTGTTACATCAAATCGCTGTCTCAGAATTGCTTTGACAACATTAAAGCCTTCCATCTCTTCAATCGTTGTATCGACCTTTGATTTTTCCTCACTACAGCCTTCGGCATTATTGTTATCACTTGATGGATTACTATCAAATGCCGGTTGGATAGTTGAGGAGTTGACACTGCCACCAATCGCAGATTTCAATCTTGCATTGATGCTGTCATTCAGAAATTGGCTAAGTGCCTTCTTGGTAATGTCGGTAAAGGACTGTTTGACCTTTGCCGTTAGTACACCGTCATAGATTCTGGATGCAAAAAACTTAACAAAGTCTTCTTCCGGTGAGCCAAATTGTTCGGCTAGCAATTTTTTGATCTGGCTAAGGTACTTCAGTTCACCAGCTGCATCTACAACTGAATCAACATCGAAAGAGGTTTTGGTTAGTTTTAATACCTCAGGCACTATGTGTTCATCTATGTCTTCCAGATCGAGCGTCAAAAATGGTTTTTCGTCCATTTTGTTTGGGGCATCAAGGTCTGTGTAGAACTCATATTGTGCCCCATTGGTAAGAATGCCGATTCGAGCATTGGTAACTGAAAAATAGCGAAAGAGTTGACCAGAGTGCTTGGCCGAGAGTTTTTCACTGTATTTTTTACACTCAACCAGAATTTGCACTTGGCCATCTTTGAGAATGGCGTAGTCAACCTTTTCCCCTTTTTTGATGCCTGTATCTGCGGTGAATTCCGGAATCACCTCCGCAGGATCAAACACATCATAACCAAGTACACGATTGAGAAATGGCATGACAAATGCGTTTTTGGTTGCTTCTTCTGTGGTGATCATCGATGACTGTTGAGTAATCTTTTTGGCTAGACTCTGTAGCTGCTCTGAAAAATCCATTGTTTCCTCTCTGCGCTGGGACTGGAATTGTTGAGTTGATATTCACCCGTCATATCTGGCCAAAATCAGGTGAGGTCATAGAGACGGTTTATCTCTACGTATATTCAGCAAAGTGCCATACGATTCCAAGGCTGGTATGCCTGAAACAGGATCCAGCTCACCGCTATTGAGTGTTATATGAAGAAAATATGAGCCTGTAGCTGATATTTATATTAGAAAGGGGCGCCCAAGCGCCCCTTTCTCGTTGAACCTGCTGTGGTTTATCTCACTCCCCCAGCAGCTTGTGCCAGACGGCGAGCACATGGCTGCGCTCACTCTGCAGCTGATCGTCGCTCACCTTGCGGGAGATCTCCGAGAGGTTGAGGCGATGGCCGAGGTTGCGGATCTCCAGATAGGCCTGTTTCAGCCCCTCCGCCTGCTCCAGGGTCAGCACCCCCGCCATCACGCACTCGTCGAAGATGCGCACGTTATCGGACCAGCGGGTGAGGGCGTCGGGTTCGCTGCAGGCGTGGGCCAGCACCAGATACTGGGCGATAAACTCGATATCCACCATGCCGCCGGGGGACTGCTTGAGATCGAACTCGCCAGCCCCCGCTTTCAGCAGGTGATCCCGCATCTTGTGGCGCATCTCGCGCACCTCGCGGGCCAGAGTCGGCAGATCCCGCTCCTTGGCCAGCACATCGCGGCGGATGCGGGCAAACTCGGCAACGATGGCATCATCGCCATAGATGGGACGGGCCCGCACCAGTGCCTGATGCTCCCAGGTCCACGCCTCGTTTTGCTGATACAGCTCGTAGGCCGACAGCGACGAGACCAGCAGGCCGGAGTCGCCGGAGGGACGCAGCCGCATGTCTATTTCGTAGAGGATGCCGGAGGGGGTACGGGTGCTGAACAGATGCAGGATCCGCTGCGCCAGACGCAGATAGAACTGGCGGCTGTCGATGGGCTTGCGGCCATCTGTGTAGCTGTTGGGGTCGCCGCCATGCAGAAACACCAGATCGAGATCCGAGCCGTAACCGAGCTCGATACCGCCCAGCTTGCCATAGGCCACCACCGCAAAACCTCGCTGGCCGCTCACCGCCACCTCGGGCGGCACCCCGTAGCGCTCGCTCATCTGGGCCCAGGCCTGATTGACCACCTCCTCGGTGATCGCCTCCGCCAGCCAGGTGAGGTGGTCGCTCACCTTCATCAGCGGCAGGGCCCCAGCGATATCGGCCGCCACGATGCGCAGCAGCTGCACCTGCTTGAACTGGCGCAGCGCCTCCATCTGCTGCTCCACGTCCTCTTCGGGGATGCGCAGCAGGAACTGGCGCAGCTGGGGCTTGTACTGATCGAGCGGGGTGGGGTGGTAGAGGTGCTGGGGATCGAGCAGCTCGTCCAGCAAAATCGGGTAGCGGGCCAGCTGTTCGCTCACCAGATGGCTGGCATCGCACAGCCGCACCAGCTGGCGCAGGGCGCCCGGATTTTCCGCCAGCAGTTGCAGATAGGCGCTGCGGGTGAAGATGCGGGTAAGCAGCTCACAGACCCGCTCGAACAGGCGGGCGGGTTGCTCACTGGCGACCACCAGCCGCAGCAGCTCCGGCATCAGCCAGTCCAGCGCGATGCGCCCCTGCGGCCCCACCTGACGGCGCTTGTACTCCTCCTTGAAACGTAGCAGGGCGGTGCAGAGCGGGGCGGGTTCGGCCACCCCCTGCGCGGTCAGCAGTTTTTCCAGCTCGGCGGCGTCGAGCTCGGTGCGCCACAGATCGAGCCAGAGCTGCTCGAGATGGGCGGGAGCCTCCTTCTCTTCCCCCACCACGGCGGCGAACTCCTGATGGACGGCGGCCATCTCCTCATCGAGATGAGCCATAAAGGCGCCCCAGTCGGCAAAACCGAGGGCGGCGATCAGCCGTTGGCGATCCCGCTCTTCGGTGGGCAGGGTCTGGGTCTGCTGATCGCCGATCTCCTGCAATATGTTCTCGACCCGGCGCAGGAAGCGATAGGCCGTCAGCAAGCGATCGCAATGGGCAGATTCGAGGGCGCCGCATTGGGCGATGGCGGCCAGCGCTTCGGGCAGGTGACGCACCCGCAGCGCCGGTTCGCGCCCGCCGCGAATAAGTTGCAGCGCCTGAGCGATGAACTCCACCTCGCGAATGCCGCCAGCCCCCAGCTTGATGTTGCCCTCCAGCCCCTTGCGGCGCACCTCGGCAGCGATCATCGCCTTCATCTGGCGCAGGCCGTCGATGACGCCAAAGTCGATATAGCGGCGAAACACGAAGGGGCGCAGCATCTCGGCCAGTTCCACCGCGTGCTCGCACTGGGGCCCCAGTACCCGCGCCTTGACCATGGCGTAGCGCTCCCAGTTGCGGCCGTGGTGCTGGTAGTAATCCTCCATGGCGGCAAAGGAGATGGCCAGCGGCCCCGCATCACCAAAGGGGCGCAGCCGCATATCGACCCGGAACACCTGACCATCCTGAGTGGGCTGGTGGAGGGCATTGATGATGCGCTGGCCCAGCTTGATAAAGAACTGCTGGTTGGCGAGTTCACGCCGCCCGCCGACCGTGTAGCCGTTCTCGGGGAAGGTGAAGATAAGGTCGATGTCCGAGGAGAAGTTCAGCTCGCCACCACCCAGCTTGCCCATACCGAGAATGAGCAGCGGCTGCGGGTTGCCATTGCCGTCCATCGGGGTGCCCAGCTCGCCACACTGTTTGGCGTAGAGCCAGTCGCGGGCGGAGCAGATCAGGGCATCCGCCAGTTTGGTGAGGTGGATAAAGCTCTCTTCCACCGCCGCATGGCCCAGCAGTTCGCGCCAGGCGATCACCAGCATGCGGCTGCGGCGGAACTGGCGCAGGATGCGCTTGAGCGCCTCTTCATCACTCACCTCGGCGAGCAGGGCGGTCAGATCGCGCTGGTAGGCGGGCCAGCGTTCGGAGCGTTCCAGATCTCCGGAGGCGAGCAGTTCGGTCAGCAACTCTGGCTGTTTGAAGAGGGAGTCGGCGACAAAATCGGAGAGGCCGAGCAGGGTCAGCAGGGTCTGGCGAACGGGCTCGGGCTGGTTGCCATAGTCGGGGGCCAGTTCGATCAGCCGTTGCCATTGGCGCTCGGCCTGTTCTTGCAGCAAGGGGGAGAGGGCGGAGAAAGAGGGAGAGTGCTGGGCCACGGTTGCCGTCCTTGTGGTTCACGACAGCGGGTTAACGACATGGGGTTAAAAACGCTGCCGGTTCAAAATGGTGGCTGCCAATCTAGCACTGTCAGGCCCCCGCGTCACAGCGCAGGGGCGAGAAGCATGATCCGGCAAATAAAAATGGGCTCCCTGTCGGGAGCCCATCGGATTGCACTAGTCATTATCAGTGACTGTCGACCCATACGAACTTGAGCACGAACAGCAGGGCAACCACCAGCACGCAGGGGTTGATCTCGCGCCAGCGGCCGGTGCCCGCCTTCATCACGCAGTAGGAGATAAAGCCCACGGCGATCCCCTCGGTGATGGAGAAGCTGAACGGCATCATCACTGCGGTCATAAAGGCCGGTACTGCTTCGGTCAGATCTTCCCATTTCACCCGGGTCAGCTCGGAGCACATCAGCACGCCCACATAGATAAGGGCGCCAGCGGCGGCATAGGCCGGCACCATGGCCGCGACCGGGGAGAAGAAGATTGCCAGCAGGAACAGGATACCGACCACGATGGCGGTCAGACCGGTACGGCCACCGACGGCAACGCCGGAGCTGCTCTCGATGAAGGCGGTGACCGAGGAGGTACCCATAAAGGCGCCGCCGACGGAGCTCACGCTATCGACCAGCAGTGCCTGCTTCATGCGCGGGAAGTGCCCCTTGTCATCAGCCAGCTTGGCGCGGTTGGTGACGCCGATCAGGGTGCCGGAGGAGTCGAACAGGTTGACCAGCATAAAGGAGAAGATGATCCCGGCGAGGCTGATGTCGAGCGAGCCCATCAGATCCAGCTGGCCGAACACCGGTTCGATGCTGGGGGGCATGGAGACAAAGCCCTTGAAGGTGACATCGCCAAACAGCCAGCCCAGACCCGTGGTGACCACGATGGCGATCAGCACGGCGGAGTGGACGCCGCGAGCGGAGAAGATGCAGATCAGGAAGAAACCGAGCAGCCCCAGCAGGCAGGGCAGGGAGGTGAGGTTGCCCACGGTTACCATAGTCGCGGGGCTGGCCACGACGATCCCGGCGTTGTGCAGGCCGAGCAGGGCGATCAGCAGACCGATACCGGCGGTGATGCCAACCCGCAGGGTGAGCGGGATGTTGCCGATCAGCCAGTAGCGCACCCGCAGCAGGGTGAGGATCAACAGACCCATGGCGCCCCAGAAGATGGTGCCCATGCCCACTTGCCAGGAGTAACCCATACCTGCAACCACCACGAAGGCGAAGAAGGCGTTGAGGCCCATGGCGGGGGCCAGCGCGATCGGCAGGTTGGCCAACAGGCCCATCAGGATGCTGCCGATACCGGCGATGAGGCAGGTGGTGACGAACACGGCCTGGGTGTCCATGCCCGCAGCAGAGAGGATCTGCGGGTTGACGAACACGATATAGACCATGGTCAGGAAGGTGGTGATACCGGCGATCACTTCGGTGCGGGCGGTAGTGCCATGGCCTTGCAGGGCAAACAGGCGCTCAAGCAATCCTTGCCCGGCGGCCTGATTGGCAGCTTGGTGTTGTTGATTCATGTTGGATTCCAATAGGT
The DNA here is from genome assembly GCF_041402405.1 of Aeromonas sp. S13(2024). Lineage (NCBI taxonomy): Bacteria > Pseudomonadati > Pseudomonadota > Gammaproteobacteria > Aeromonadales > Aeromonadaceae > Aeromonas > Aeromonas sp. S13(2024). Next base: position 15,184 of record NZ_JBGLRA010000005.1, read on the forward strand.
GACGTGAAATAAGCAGCAGGGGAACGGGCTATCCCATCCATGCGGGGTAAATTGCCCTGTTTCTGGCGGTTAAGTAACCAGACTCGTCCTGATACCGTGACAGCGCGCACATTTTTACACAGGCGGCGCCGTTTACAAACCCCGGATCTGCGAAGCAGATCAATGAATAGAGTAAAAATTCAAACGTTTGCTTTTTGAGCATGATAAAAGGTTCTCAGCAGAGAACCTTTTATCGAAAATTGGGGGCTTACAGGGTTTTGAAGTAGCGCTCGACCAGCTGGGCTAGCACCGAGTCGAGCCGGTCTTGTACTTCACCCAGTTCACGGCCGAAGCGGCGCAGAAAGAGGCTTGCCTGCTCTTCGGTCAGCTTGCGCCCCTCGATAAAGAACTCCTGCTCAGGCAGTTGCTTGTCGTAGCGGGGGATCAGCACCCAGCTCACCAGCTCGGGCTCCACGGCGGCAAAAATCTTGGCGGCAGCAGCACAGAAGGTCTCTATGTGCTCCTTGCCATCCGGCCCGAGGCAACCCGGTTCAACCCGGATCTGGATGGTGAGTTTTTTCTCTATGGGGGTCGTCATCGTGCTACATCCATGCAAAGGCATCCGTCTAGGATTGTAAGTCAAAAGGCAAGAGAAAGGGGAGCCGAAGCTCCCCTCAACACGCAGTCAGCCCTATTTGGCGATGCGCTTGTACTTGGCGCGATGGGGCTGGATCGCCTCGGCGCCGTAGGTCTTCTTCTTCCACTCTTCGTATTCGGTAAAGTTACCTTCGAAGAACTCGATCTTGCCCTCATCCTGATAGTCGAGGATGTGAGTGGCGATACGGTCGAGGAACCAGCGGTCGTGGGAGATGACCATGGCACAACCCGGGAACTCCAGCAGGGCGTTCTCGAGGGCGCGCAGGGTTTCGATATCCAGATCGTTGGTCGGTTCATCCAGCAGCAGCACGTTGCCGCCGGTCTGCAGCAGCTTGGCCAGATGCAGACGACCACGCTCACCACCGGAGAGTTCGCCAACCCGCTTCTGCTGGTCGGAACCCTTGAAGTTGAAGCGGCCGATGTAGGCGCGGCTCGGGAACTCGTAGTTGCCGATGCGCAGGATATCCTGACCGTCAGCGACCTCTTCGAATACCGTCTTCTTGTCATCCATGCTGTTGCGGAACTGATCGACAGAGGCCAGTACCACGGTTTCACCCAGGGTGATGGAGCCGGAATCCGGCTGCTCCTGACCCGACATCATGCGGAACAGGGTCGACTTACCGGCACCGTTCGGGCCGATGATGCCGACGATGGCGCCCTTCGGAATGGCAAACGACAGATCGTCGATCAGTACACGATCACCGTAGGATTTGCGCAGGTTGGCCACTTCCACCACCTTGTCGCCGAGGCGCGGTCCGGGCGGAATGAACAGCTCGTTGGTCTCGTTGCGCTTCTGGTAGTCGTTGGTGTTGAGCTCTTCGAAGCGAGCCATACGGGCCTTGGACTTGGCCTGACGCCCTTTCGGGTTTTGACGAACCCACTCCAGCTCTTTCTCGATGGACTTGCGACGGGCCGCTTCGGAACTTGCTTCCTGCGCCAGACGGGCGTCCTTCTGCTCCAGCCAGGAGGAGTAGTTGCCTTCCCACGGGATACCTTCGCCGCGGTCCAGCTCCAGGATCCAGCCCGCCACGTTGTCGAGGAAGTAACGGTCGTGGGTGATGGCCACAACAGTGCCTTCGTAGTCGTGCAGGAAGCGCTCCAGCCAGGCCACGGATTCCGCATCCAGGTGGTTGGTCGGTTCGTCCAGCAGCAGCATGTCCGGCTTTTCCAGCAGCAGACGGCAGAGTGCCACACGGCGGCGCTCACCACCCGAGAGGTGCTTGATTTTGGCATCCCAGGCCGGCAGGCGCAGGGCATCGGCCGCACGCTCCAGCTGGTTTTCCATGTTGTGGCCACCCTGAGCCTGGATGATGGCTTCCAGCTCGCCCTGTTCGCGGGCCAGCTTGTCAAAGTCGGCATCCGGGTCGGCGTAGGCCGCATAGACCTCGTCCAGACGGGCCATGGCGCGCTTCACTTCGCCAACGGCCTCTTCGACCGCTTCGCGTACGGTCTGCTCCGGCTCCAGCTTCGGCTCCTGCGGCAGGTAGCCGATCTTGATGCCGGGCTGCGGACGGGCTTCCCCTTCGATCTCGGTATCGATGCCCGCCATGATGCGCAGCAGGGTCGATTTACCGGCGCCGTTCAGACCCAGCACGCCGATCTTGGCGCCCGGGAAGAAGCTCAAGGAGATGTTCTTGAGAATATGACGCTTGGGCGGCACTACCTTGCCGACCCGGTTCATGGTGTAAATAAATTGAGCCATTGGCTAATTCTCTTCCTTTTCAGCAGGTTAATGTCTTGGCATTAACAGACTGATGTCGTGGTGGGGCCAGGTCGACACAGGTCAACCGGGTTCCAAAAAACCCGTCGATTGTAAACCAACGGACGAGGGGGGGCAAAGGTGGCACCCGGCTATGTCCCCCCTTTGCCGCAGCGGTCACGCCTTGCTGCATCAGCCGTGCAATTTGGGCATGATGTGGGCTGCCGTTTTGTTCCGGAGCCGTCATGAACCCATCTCCTCAAGCCCCCTCATTGGCCGCCTTTCTCTGCACAATGGGATTGGACGCCGCGCTGAGCGAAGCCATCAGCCTGCGCTTGCCACGGCAGACGCTGCGCGCCGGTCAGGCACTGTTGGCGCAAGGGGCAGAGCAGGAAGCTGCCTTCTATATCGAAGCGGGCATCACTCGCGCCTGCCACTACACCCGGGACGGACAGGAGCGCTGCAAGGAGTTCTACTTCGAGGGGGAACTCTGCCTGCTCTATGACAGCTGGCTCACGGGATCGATCGCCCGCTACCAACTGGAGGCGCTGACGGAGCTGCAGGTGGTGCGGGTGCCGCTCGCCCTGCTGGATGAGCCCATCTGGCAGCCGGTCTGCATGGCCCTGCTGCGTCAGCAGCTCGGTTACAAGGAGCGCAAGGAGGCGTTTTTGCTGCTCCATTCCCCCGAAGAGCGTTATCGGGAGCTCTGCCACACCTTCCCCCACTGGCCTGCACGACTGACCCAAGTACAGCTCGCCAACTACATCGGTATCAGCCCGGTCACCCTGTCACGGATCCGCAGGCGCATTAACACGGGTTAATGCCGCTCTCCGGCCATCCCCTCATGCTGCGCCATCCAAATGACGGATGAGGGGTGGATGATGTCGCTGTTTCTGTGGTCGCAACTGGTGGTGAGCCTGGCCTTGTTGCTCGATCTGTTGTCGTTTCAGTTGCGGGATCGCCGCAGGATCCTGGCCTGCCTGGCCCTCTCCTGCGCCCTCAATGCCGGTCACTTTGCCCTGCTCGGGCAGTGGTCGGCCGCCTGCCTGTTGCTGCTGGCCAGCGTGCGCTTTGTTGTGAGTATCTGGCTGGTTCGCCGCATCTTGATGTGGTTTTTCATGGGGTTGGCCTGTGCGGCAGCGCTGGCAACCTATCAGGGCCTGCTCTCATTGGTCGGGCTGCTGGCGAGCCTGCTGCAAACCCGGGCCGCGTTTTGCCCCGACGATCGCCAGCTGCGGCGCTGGATGCTGCTCGGCACCCTCTGCTGGCTGGGCAACAACCTGCTGGTGGGCTCACCGGTCGCCGTGCTGATGGAGGGGCTGTTTCTGGTCAGCAATCTGGTGGGCTACTACCGCCACTATGGCTTCTATTATTGGGGGCGTGGCCGCCACAGTGAGCGTAGAAAGATAAGTGTGCCACCTTCCGATCGGGCGAGCTCCTGACTTTCCGCTCAGGGCTGTTTGTGACCAGCGAAGTAAAGCACCCGTTTCACATACTCCTGCGTCTCATCATAGGGTGGGATCCCGCCATAGCGTTCCACCGCTTTTTCCCCGGCATTGTAGGCCGCCGAGATCAGCACCCAGTTGCCATCGAAGCGGCGATCCAGCCATTTGAGATAACTGACGCCGCCCTTGATGTTCTGGGCCGGATCGAATGGCCGGGTTACCCCGAACCGTTGCTGGGTTTCGGGGATCAGCTGCATTAGCCCCTGAGCATTCTTGGGTGAAACGGCGCGGCTGTTGAGATTGGATTCGGCGATGGCAATCGCCAGTACCAGCCGGGCATCCACCTTATGGTGTTTGGCGGCGTGACGGAGCATGGTGACCAACTTTTGCTTGGCGGGGGGTTGGCGGGCAACCCAGGAGTCGACATTGAAGGGGGTGGAGGGGAGCCCGGCCAGATAGCCACCCTGACCGCCACGGATCCCGATGCCGCACTGATCACCCATGGGAGCATTGCCGATGCGGGCGTTGTAGTAGCGGGCAGCCTGTCGGTTACCAAGGCGCATTGCCATGGCGAGGTAGCTGTTGGCCAGCTTGGCGCTGCGTACCGAGGCGGGGCCGGTGGCGAGCAGGCGGCCGATCCGGAAATATCCTTCGGGATTGCCGGTGCTGGCGGCGACACAGTAAAGGGCGATGGCCTTTTGCAGATTGCCGTGTTGCTGGGCCACTTGACCCTGCTTGATCGCCGTCAGCGCCTTGGGGGCCTGTCTGAAATCCCTGCCTTGTGCCATCGCCCGCGGCGTACCTGCCAGTAACAACGACAAAAAAAGCAGCAAAAACAGTCCGTTTTCGCTGATGTGCCTCATGGGTTATCTCCTGTTTGAGTACAGAAGATATAGAGGAACATGGCTGCTATCGCCACGAACCCAGTGGATCCTGTTGTTATAGCCGGTTGATTTCAGAGAGCAAAACGGTATGGAACTAATGGCATTGCGAGAGTTTCACACCATTTTTCATCCGGTTAAAAGTCGTGGTGATACTCCTGCTCATCCAGCACGGCGGGAGGAAGCGCGCGATAGAAGCTGCCAATTTCGCTGACAACCCAGAGCGAAAGCAGGGCCAGCAGGCTAAGCAGGGGAAGCAGAGAGTGGCTCTGGGTCAGAGCATAGGCCGCAATGGCGGCACCGGTCAAAAGCAGGGTTCGGATCATGAGGTGGCTCCTTGTCGTCATGGGGGGGCGTGGCCACGGACAGAGCGCCTGGGGTCGGGAGTTGTTCCCGGGTGGCACGAAGCGCGCTGAGTATATCGCGTCATGCCGCTGCCGATCCGTGGTGTCATCACACTTTCCATAGTCATGGGTTTCGTATCGAGTTGAGCCCCGCCAGATGCGGGGCCAGTAATGGTTTGACGGTCAGAAGAAACCGCCGTTGTTATCGTCACTGTCGGCCCAGCCGCCACTCTGGCTATCGTCGTCGAGAAAATTGCTGCCAGCATCGGGGGGTGAATCCCAGCCGTCCCAGCGAACCGGTTCCGCATCGACCGGATTGGCGATGGGGGCAGGCTCTATGATGTCGATGATCTCCTCGGGGCGGTTGTTGTGAAACAGTCCGCCGATCATATCGGCCAGCATCACGCCACCGGCCACACCGGCGGCGGTTTGCAGGGCGCCCCCTAAAAAGGAGCTGGCACGGGATGCTGGCTGGGCAGAAGCGGTTGCCGGTGGCGGCGTAAAGTGCGGAGGCGGGCTGCTTTCGCTACCAAACAGGCCGGAGAGAAAACTGCCACCACTTGGGGTGCTCTGGCTGGCTTCCAGCTCCTTGACCCGCTCGTTGAGGCGAGTAAGGGCAGCCTGCTGAATTAGCAGCGCCTGGGCCATGTAGTAGGGGGCATCGGGCTGCTGGGCCAGATGCTGGCGGATCAGCTGATCCGCTTGTGGGTCTCGCTTGCTATCCCTGGCTTGCGCTTGCTTGAGGCGGTCGAACAGCCCATCGATCAGACCCTGTTCCTGTGATTGCATCTCAAATCCTCGCTATGGTGCGCAGACAGTGCGTTTAGCCATCCTAAAACCCGCGGGGCATCAGTGGTATCTGATTAACTCATCAATGACCGGAAGGCTGATTCATCTGTTCGCTCATGGTGTCGATGAAGTGGCGGATCGCTGCTGATTGCCCGTCATCTGGCGGGATATAAAGCACGCAGAGATCGGCGGGGATCGCCTGTTCGAGGCGGATGAAGCGGACGTGGGGCCACTTCTGGCGGGCGTAGCTGGCAGGCACCAACGCTACCTGTTGGCTGGTGGCCACCACCGCCATCAGAGTGTTGGGTTCAACCACTTCCTGATTGAGGTGGGGGTAGAAACCCTCTACCAGGCAGGCGTTGATGATGAGATCGGTAGAGGAGGAGTTGGCGCGGCTCATCAGCACGAACTGCTCCCCGGCAAGTTCAGGCAAGGAGACCAGTTTGCGATCTCGCAGCGGATGCTCGTCCGATACCACCAGCACCATGGATTCACGATAGACAGTCTCGGCCAGCAGTGGGTGGATGTTGACGGTATCGGCGAAGCGGGCGAGGCCGAGATCTATCTCATTATTGGCCAGAGCCTGCTTCTGCCGCTCCGGGGAGAGCTCGGTAAAGGTGATTTCGAACACGGGGTAGCGCTGGTGGCACTGGCGGATCACCTCGCCAAAGCCGGCCCAGAAGATGGAGCTGACCAGCCCGATGCGGATCTGGTTGCGCTCCATGCGTCCCGCCTGAACTACCCGGTTAAGGCCACTTTCCAGCACGTCAAACAGCAAAGTGCACTCGGCTTGCAGCAGACGGCCGGTGGCTGTGAGGCTCACCTGGCGGGTATGGCGCTCGAACAGTGTCAGCCCCAGCAGGGATTCGAGTTCCTTTATCTGGGCGCTGAGCGGTGACTTGGAGACATTGAGCTGCTGGGCTGCCCGGCTGAAGTGACCATGACTAGCCACTGCATGGAAGTAGCGCAGCATCTTGAGGGTGACGCGATCGCGCCAGTGACTGTCTAGAGCCAAGTGACCTCCTTCGATTGCTGATAGAGAACCGGGGGCGATCCCCGTCAAAGTTTTCACTGTCCGTGCAGATAGCAGCAGGGCCGCTGCGCGGCGGATGGCCGATCTGCTTCACACCTTTGTCGGGCCGTTTTGACCCTGCCGAATCGGGTTGGCGATAAAACGGGCCCAATCAGCACTACTGATGTCTGTTCCTGCCGTTTGCAGCCATTCCCTTGAGGGTTATTGTGCTGAAAATCGGGATAGTAAGGCCGATTTTAGCGATTTTTATCGCTCAATACCTCTCCTAGAGTGAGCGTCATGTCTCATTCACAGCCTCAAGAGGTACAGCTCATGCAACAAGATCCGGTACTCAACGCCGTCGCCACCATTCTCGCCTGCAAGCCAGGTTTCGCTCCCCGCGCCGCCATGATCCTGGGCTCTGGCCTCGGCGTGCTGGCCGATGCTCTGCAGGAGAAGGTCACCATCCCCTATGAGGAGCTGGATGGTTTCCCGGTAAGCACGGTAGCGGGCCACAGCGGCGAGCTGGTGCTCGGCAAGCTGCACGGAGTGGACGTGATCTGCATGAAGGGGCGCGGTCACTACTACGAACACGAAACCATGAAGGTGATGACCACCCCGGTGCGCACCTTCAAGCGTCTGGGCTGCGAGCTGCTGCTGGTGACCAATGCGGCCGGCTCGTTGCGCCCGGAGCGGATCGGAGTCGGCTCTCTGGTCATCTTCAACGATCACATCAACACCATGCCGGGCACTCCCATGACAGGGGCCAATGACGAGGCCTATGGCCCGCGTTTCTTCAGTCTGGCTAATGCCTATGACAAGGCGCTGCGCAACGAGGCGCTGGCGCTGGCCGAGCGGGAGGGGATCGCCGTCAATCAGGGAGTGTTCGTCTCCTACAGCGGCCCCTGTTTCGAGACCGCGGCCGAGATCCGCATGATGCAGATCATCGGTGGCGACGTGGTGGGGATGTCGGTGGTGCCAGAAGTGGTCAGCGCTGCCCACTGTGCCCTGCCGGTACTGGCCATCTGCGCCATCACCAACATGGCGGAGGGGCTTGGTGACGTGCAGCTCTCCCACGAGCAGACCCTCAAGTGCGCCAAGCTGGCGGAAACGGACTTCATCCGCCTCATCAACGTCTTTATCAAGCACCACTTCCAGTAAGCAGGGAAAGACCAGGAGGTCAGTTATGTTTGCAGCAGGATTTCTCGGTATGGCGGTGCTGATCCTCATCGCCGTGCTCGCATCGACCAACCGCAGGGCCATTCGTCTGCGCACAGTGGGGTTGGCGCTGGCCTTGCAGGTCGCCATCGGTGCCTTGGTGCTCTATGTGCCATTGGGGCGCCGGGCGCTGGAGGGGATGGCTCACGGGGTTGATGCCGTGCTGGCGAGTGGCAAGGCAGGCATCCACTTCCTGTTTGGCAACCTGGTCAACTTCTCGGTGGACGGCATCGGCTTCGTGTTTGCCCTCAATGTGCTGCCGCTGGTGGTGTTCTTCTCGGCGCTGATCGCCGTGCTCTACTACCTCGGCATCATGCAGGTGGTGATCCGCTTCATCGGCGGCGCCATGGCCCGTCTGCTAGGCACCTCCCAGACCGAATCCATGTCTGCGGTGGCCAACGTCTTCGTCGGCCAGAGCGAGGCGCCGCTGGTGGTCAAACCCTACATGCCCAAGATGAGCGATTCGGAGTTCTTCGCCGTCATGTGTGGTGGCATGGCTTCGGTCTCCGGCACCGTGCTGGCGGGTTACGCCATGATGGGGGTCGACATGCAGTACCTGTTGGCCGCCTCCTTCATGGCTGCGCCTGGCGGTATCCTGTTCGCCAAGCTGATCATCCCCGAAACCAGCCAGCCGGACTATGTGTTCGACAACAGCATCCAGTTTGACGGCAAGAAGCCGGAGAACGTTCTGGCGGCGGCAGGCGAGGGTGCCAGCAGCGGCCTCAAGCTGGCGGCGGCCATCGGCGCCATGCTGATCGCCATGATCGGGCTGGTGACCCTGGTCAACACCTTGTTGGGCGGGGTGGGGGAGATGGTGGGCATGCCGCTCTCTCTCGAACTCATTCTGGGCTGGATCTTCTCGCCGCTTGCCTTCCTACTCGGGGTACCGCTGGCGGACATCGGCATCGCCGGCGCCATGATCGGCAAGAAGCTGGTGGTAAACGAGTTTGTGGCCTATAGCGACCTATCTCCCTACCTGAAGGATGCCAGCACTGTAGCTGCGGCCGGTCTGCAGGTGCTGGAGGAGAAGTCCAAGGTGATTATCAGCTTCGCTCTGTGCGGCTTTGCTAACCTGGCTTCCATGGGGATCCTGATCGGCGGCCTCGGCACCCTCTGCCCTTCCCGCACCGACTTTATTGCCCGCTATGGCCTGCGTACCGTGCTGGCTGCCACCAGTTCCAACCTGATGAGCGCCGCCATCGCCGGGATTTTCTTCTCTCTGGCCTGAGCGTCCCATCCCTTGTCCAGGGGCGCCGCGGTGCCCCTTCCTCATCCCAACAGGAGCCTTCCATGATTCCAGATACTGTTTTTGAACCTGTCTGTACCTCCACCGAGGCTGCCATACGGGCCATCCGCTTGATGGATCTCACCAGCCTCAACGACGATGACCACGATGCGCGCATCATCGCGCTTTGCCATCAGGCGCAGACCCCCATCGGCAACACCGCCGCCGTCTGTATCTATCCGCGTTTCGTGGGGCTGGCCAAGCTCACCCTGGCGGCGCAGGGTACTCCCGAGGTCAGGGTTGCCACCGTGGTCAACTTTCCGCACGGTGACGATGACCCGGCAACTGTGCTGGCTGAGACCCGTACAGCCCTCACAGATGGTGCCGACGAGATCGATCTGGTGATCCCCTGGCGTGCGCTCAAGGCGGGGGACGATATGCCAGCCCGGGCGCTGGTGCGCGGCTGCAAGGCGTTGTGCGGAACTCGGCGGCTCAAGGTGATCATCGAATCCGGTGAGCTGCAGGATCCCGCGCTTATCCGCGCCGCCTCACTGCTCGCCATCGAGGAGGGGGCCGACTTCATCAAGACTTCCACCGGCAAGGTGCCGGTCAATGCCACCCCAGCGGCGTGCCACATCATGCTGGCGGCCATCGCCGAGTGCGGTGCGCAGAACCAGGTCGGTTTCAAGGCGGCAGGCGGGGTGAAAAGTGTGCAGGACGCTGCGGAGTATCTGGCCATGGCGGCAGCACACTTTGGCAATGAGTGGCTGGTTGCCGAACATTTTCGCTTTGGTGCTTCCAGCCTGCTCGGCCAGTTGCTGGCCACTGTTGAGGGCAAGACGCCGGTTGCTGCCGACGGCAGTTATTGAGTTATTCCAATCCAGTGCGGCGCCCGGCGGGGCGCCCCTTTGCACAGGTGCATGCCATGTCCCATCCCCGTTTTCATTTCGTGCAGGCTCACGGCAAGGTGTTGTTGTTCACCCTGCTCATCAGTCTCTCCTTTCCCATCGGTAGCGCCCTCACCGCGGTGCTGGACCCTCTGGTGGTCACCTGGGCGCGCTACTTGCTGGCGGCGCTTACCTTCGTGACTCTACTGGCTTGCCAACGTCGTCTGGTGCTGCCTTCGCTGCGGGATCTGGGGCGTTATACCCTCATCTCGCTGCCGGCCCTCTGCTACTTCGTCGCCATGTTCGTGGCGCTGCAGGAGACCAGCGCCCTCGATGCCAGCGCGCTCTACACCACGGTTCCCCTCATCAGCGCGCTGGCCAGCATGCTTATGTTACAACGCCGCATCGGTTGGTCGATGGCGTTTGCATTGCTGGGGGGAATGGTGGCGGCTGCTCTCATCAACTTTCGCGGTGAGCTGAGCCAGCTGGCGAGTCTGAGCCTCACCCCCAGCAATCGCATCTATCTGCTTGGCTGTGTGGGGATGGCCCTCAACCCCATAGTGGTGAAGCGCTATTACCGGGGGGAGTCGTTTGCCCATCTCACCTGCTGGACTCTGATCTGCGCCACCCTGTTGCTCACTCTGGTGGCAGCGCCGCGGCTGCTGGCGACCGACTGGCAGCAAGTGTCACTGACGCTCTGGCTTGGTCTTGCCTATTTGGCGTTGTTTGCCACTGCGCTCAGCTTCTTTTTGTTTCAGCAGGGGAGTGTGGTGCTGCAGCCGGAGCAGGTCTCGGCCTACACCTACCTGATCCCGGTACTGGTGCTGTTGACCGGCATGTTGAGCGGGGAGGAGGTAATCTGGCGGCAGGTGGGCTGGGGTGTGCTCGGCGTGCTGCTGACCATGGCGGTCATGGTACTGGTGCCTGTTCGGCAGGCACGTCGCGCCTGAAGCAGGTCAGCGGGCGGGCCGGTAGTAGTCGAGAAACCAGCGGACAAACTCGGCAACACCCTGCTTGAGGGGCGTGGCGGGGCGCAGGCCGGTGAGGGTGTGCAGCGGTTCGCTGTCGGCCCAGGTAGCGTGCATGTCACCTGCCTGCATCGGCAGCATCCGCTTGATGGCGGGTTTGCCGATGGCCTCTTCCAGCGCCTCGATAAAATCGAGCAGCCGTACCGGCTGGCCGTTGCCGATATTGAGGATGCGGTAGGGGGCTGCGCTCTCGGCCACGTTATGCTCGCTGGCGTGCCAATCGGGATTGGGGCGGGGCGGCTGATCGGCGACGGCGAGGATCCCCGCGACGATGTCATCTATGTAGGTGAAGTCGCGGCTGAGAGCGCCGTGGTTGTACACATCGATAGGCTCACCCGCGAGGATGGCGCGAGTGAACTTGATGATGGCCATGTCGGGCCGCCCCCAGGGGCCGTAGACGGTAAAGAAGCGCAGCCCTGTGGTGGGCAGGCCATAGAGCGCCGAGTAGGCGTGGGCCATCAGCTCGCCACTCTTCTTGGTGGCGGCGTAGAGGGAGACCGGGTGATCCACCCGCTGTGCGGTGGAGTAGGGCATCTGATCCCCCATGCCATAGACCGAGCTGGAGGAGGCGTAGATGAGGTGCTGAATCCCGTGGTGACGACACTCCTCCAGCACCGTCAGCATGCCGGTGAGGTTGCTGTCGGCATAGGCGAACGGATTGTCGATGGAGTAGCGCACCCCCGCTTGCGCCCCCAGATGGATCACCCGCTCGAAGCGGTGGCGGGCAAACAGGGTCGCCATCGCCTCGCGATCCGCCAGATCCAGCCGCTCGAAGTGAAAATGGGGGAAACTGGCCAGCTGGGCCAGCCGCGCCTCTTTCAGACTCACCTCGTAGTAGTCGTTGAGGTTGTCGAGCCCCACCACCTGATGACCTGCGGCGCACAGCTTGCTGGCCACATGAAAACCGATAAAACCGGCGACGCCGGTGACCAGATACGTCATGGTTGGGGTCCTGTGCAGGTCATGGGGCTCCTTACGGTGAAGGGAAAAGGGGGCTGCGCGCTTTGTAGCAGAGCCGGCGCGTTTGTGCCATGGCAAACCGCCTCTGTCGGCGCGGCATGCTGCATCTTGGTGCAGCAGGTGTCAATGCCAGATGACAGGCACCAGAATGGGGCGTTCAGCCTGACTGTTGTGATCCTTTTCACAAAAAATAGACTGGACCCCATAACGAAGCCCTGTGGACTGGGCTCGCAGCCCGCCCGCAACGGCAGGCGACAGACACTCTCTCTTTACTTCGCTTGGATACAGGTTATGGACAACACCTCGATTCGCACTGCCCATCCCATTTATGAGGATGTGCTGGCCCTGCTGACGGCGGCCGGCTTTGTTTCTCTCGGCATCTTTCTGTTTCATCAGGTTGGCCTGCTCACTGGCGGCACCGCCGGGCTGGCGCTGCTGCTGCAAAAGGTGACTGGCATCAGCTTCGGCCTGCTGTTTTTCGGCATCAACCTGCCCTTCTATGCGCTGGCATGGCTGCGGATGGGGCCCCGTTTTACCTTCAACACCTTTGTCTCGGTGGCGGCAGTCTCCTACATGACCGATCACCTCAACGGTGTATTGCAGATCGGCAAGATAGAGCCCCTCTATGCGGCGCTGATCGGCGGCACCCTGATCGGCATGGGGCTGCTCATCATGTTTCGCCACAAGTCGAGTCTGGGGGGCTTCAACATTCTGGCGCTCTTTATTCAGGATCGCTTTGGCATCCGGGCGGGCAAGCTGCAGATGGGGCTCGATTGCGCCATTGTTGTTGCCTCGTTTTTCGTGGTGCAGCTCTGGATCCTGGCGCTATCCATCGTGGCGGCGGTTATCTGTAATCTGGTGTTGACACTCAACCACAAGCCCGGCCGTTACCAGATTGCCTGACAAGCTGCGGCAGTGGCTCGATAAGACAAGCGTGACCCGATAGCACGAGGCGGCCTGATGGCCGCCTCGTCTGTTTCTACCCTGATGTTTGTTCGCTGCGCCTAGCTCGCCTGCTCCAGCCTGCTGTCGCCGCTCATGGCGTTGTCACTGATGGCGTGACCACCAACAGCGAGCGGAGTGTGGCAGGCCACCTGATGATGGGACTCATCACACGCCTCAAGCTTGGGCGCCTTGCTTTTGCACAACTCGGTCGCATGGGGGCAGCGCTGGTGGAAGTGGCAGCCGCTTGGCGGCGAGATGGGGGAGGGCACATCGCCGGTCAGCAGAATGCGCTGGCTGCGCCTGCGCGGGTCCGGCACCGGAATGGCGGAGATCAGCGCCTGGGTATAGGGGTGGCGCGGCGCCAGATAGAGCGACTGGGCATCCGCCAGCTCGACGATCCGTCCCAGATACATCACCGCAATCCGATCCGAGATGTGTTTGACCACCGACAGATCGTGGGCGATGAAGATGATGGAGAGGTTCATCTCTTGCTGCAGGCTGAGCAGCAGGTTGACGATCTGTGACTGCACCGAGACATCAAGGGCCGAGACTGCCTCGTCGCACACCAGCAGCTTGGGCTTGAGAGCGATGGCGCGGGCGATGCCGATCCGCTGGCGCTGACCGCCGGAAAACTCGTGGGGGTAGCGATCCACGGCGCTGCCCGGCAGGCCCACTTTTGCCAGCAGCTCCTGTACCCAGCCGCGGCGCTGCTCAGTGTTGCCTTTACCGTGGATGATAAAGGGCTCCTCCAGGATCTGACCCACGGTGTGGCGGCTGTTGAGGGATTCTGCAGGGTCCTGAAACACCATCTGCATCTCCTGACGCAGGGAGCGCATCTCCTTCGGGCTGAGGGCGGTGATGTCGCGCCCCTCGAAGGTGATGGTGCCTGCGGTCGGCTCGAACAGCTTGAGCAGGCTGCGCCCGAGGGTGGACTTGCCGCAGCCCGACTCACCCACCAGCCCCAGCGTCTCCCCCTGTTTCAGGTCGAAGCTGATGCCATCCACCGCGTGAACCGTATATTGCTTGCGCAGGAACCCGCCTCCCAGCCGGAAGTGCTGTTTCAGATCCCTGACCGATAACAGAGTGCTCATACGGTCAACTCCTTCCAGTAGTGACAGGCGACATGGTGGCGCGGATTGAGTTGCTCCACCGCCGGAATGGCGCTGATGCAGAGATCGGTGGCGTGGGGGCAGCGGTTGGAAAAGCGGCAGCCAGCGGGCATCTCGTGCAGGGCTGGCACCTGTCCCTTGATGGTCTTGAGCAGGCTCTTGGGCTCATCCTCGAGTCGCGGGATCGAGTTCATCAAGCCGTGGGTATAGGGGTGACGGGGATGGCCAAACAGCTCGAACACGTCGGCCTGCTCTACCGCCCGCCCGGCGTACATCACCACCACTTCGTCGCACAGCTCTGCCACCACCCCCAGATCGTGGGTGATAAAGATGATGGCCATCCCGGTCTGGGCTTGCAGCTCTTTCATCAGTTCGAGGATCTGGGCCTGAATAGTGACATCCAGCGCCGTGGTCGGCTCGTCGCAGATAAGCAGGTCTGGCTCGCAGGAGAGGGCCATGGCGATCATCACCCGTTGGCGCATACCGCCGGAGAGGTTGTGGGGATAGACCGCAAAGCGCTGGGCCGGTTCCGGGATCCCCACCTTCTGCAGCATGGCGATGGCCGCGGCTTTGCGCTGGGCCTTGTCATACTCGGGGCGATGGAGGCGAAACACCTCCATCAGCTGCTCCCCCACCGTCTGCACCGGGTTGAGGGCCGTCATCGGCTCCTGAAAGATCATCGAGATGCGGTTGCCGCGCACCTTGTACATCTGATCCGGTGCAAGCGACAGCAGCTCCTCCCCCTGAAAGCGGATGGAGCCTGCTACCACCTGACCGTGGGGCTTGGGCAGCAGCCCCATGATGGCGAGTGAAGTGACACTCTTGCCACAGCCGGACTCGCCGACGATCCCCAGCGTCTGACCCGGTGCCACCTTGAAGCTGACCCCGTCGAGCACCTTGATCTTGCCGTCATCGACGGCGAACTCCACCTCGAGATCGCGTACTTCGAGGATTGGGGCTGGGTGCTGGCCGCTATCAGCGGCGAACTCCACCCCGTTATCCGGTACGTCAAGAATGGGGGCCTGGGTGTTGGGCATAACGGCTGCTCCCTTCGCAATGGCCTGAATATCAATGACGTGCATAGGTCTTGTCGAGCAGGTTGATGGGCGCCAGCGCCTCCCCTGCCTCCTTGGCGTTGCGGGTCTCTTCCTTCACCTTGGGATCGAGCCAGAGCAGACCGCCGCTACTGTGAGGATAACCGTCCATCGGCCAGTAGAGCAGATCCGGCGTGTTCTTGGTGGCAGGAACTTCCGGCAGCATCACATAACGCCAGCTGCTGGCCCGCACATAGTTGAGCTGCACCCCGGGCACGAAGATGGCGAGGTCATAGATGCGCTGCTGGATCTGCTGGGAGAGCTTGGCCCGTTTGGCCATGTCGAATTCGACGTTGTAGGCGTCGATCAGCGCGTCCAGCTCCTTGTCAGCCACGTTGAACAGGTTGTTGGTCTGCGGTTTGTTGGCGTTGGCGGAGTGGAAAAACTCCCAATATTGCGGATAGAGACCGCCGCCGCCCCAACCGAGCCAGGCCGCTTCGTGTTTCTTCTCCAGCATCACCTTGAAACCGGTGGCGCCATCCACCAGATTGAGCTCCAGATCCAGACCCGCTTTCTTGGCCTCTTCTTTCAGCACGGTCAGGCGCTTGGAGTGCTCCTGACTGGTGTAGGTGAGTGCCAGCGTCAGCCGCTCACCCTTCTCATTTTGCAGGATGCCGTCCGGCCCCGGCTTGTTGTAGCCGCCCTTGGCAAAGTACTCCCGCGCCTTGCCAATGTCATAAGCCCGCTCCGGCAGCGTGATGTCAGTGAACTCGCCAAAGCCCGAGTCGAAGGTGGTGGCTCTGTCGTAATCGCCGCGCAGCACGGTCTCGATCATCTTGTCGATGTTGAAGGCGTGCTGGATGCCGAGGCGCACGTTTACGTCCGCCAGCTTGGGGTTGGCCACATTGAGGTGAACCCCCTGACCTCCCTGTTTGGTATCGGTCATGGCCATTACCTTCTGCACGTACCCCTTCTTGTACTCCGGGGTGACCGCTTTTTCATGCCACCAGTTGGGCAGGATCATCTCGAAGGTATCGATCTCCCCTTTCAGGAAGTGGCGGAAGGCGATGTTGTGGTCGCGGATCACCTGCACCTTGATGGTGTCGATGTTGAATCTGTGCTGGTTGTAGCGATCGTCTTTTGCCCACCAATCCTTCTGCTTGCTGAAGGTGACCGACTTGCCCTTCTTGACGTCGCTGATCACGTAGGGACCTGTGGTGGGCACCACGGCCCAGTTGTACTGCTTCACCC
This sequence comes from Aeromonas sp. S13(2024), assembly GCF_041402405.1. Classification (NCBI taxonomy): domain Bacteria; kingdom Pseudomonadati; phylum Pseudomonadota; class Gammaproteobacteria; order Aeromonadales; family Aeromonadaceae; genus Aeromonas; species Aeromonas sp. S13(2024). The sequence goes on from NZ_JBGLRA010000005.1 coordinate 31,647, forward strand.
AGTTAGGGGTCAGCTTGTAGTAGTGCTTGGGCTGGGGCCACAGCTCGGTGGTGTTGAGCAGGTCCATCTTGGCCTTGCGGTTGCCCGCTTTGACCATAATGGTGTGGTCGTCGATCTTCTCTACCGCTACCACTTCAGTGGTGTAGTAGTTGTTGAACCAGGGCCCCTTGATGTGTTTGGAGCGCATCATCTCGTAGCCGAAGGTGTAGTCATCGGCATTGACCGGCTTGCCATCCGACCATTTGGCTCGCGGATCCAGCTTGAAGTAGACGGTCTGGCTGTCTGGCGCGATGGCCCAGTGGGTAGCCAGCGAGGGGATGGGGTTGCCGGTATTGGGGTGGAAGCTGATGAGCCGTAGTTGGTTATCGAGAATAAAGGAGCGGAACGATCCGTTGGAGTCAGGCCCCACGGTGCGGAACGTCAGCGGAAAGCTCTCCACAAACATATTGAGGCTGCCGCCCGACAGCGCCTTGGGGGAGGCGAACACAGGATCCGTGTCGTTGGTCTCCCATTTGAGATCCGCGGGCAGGCTGGCCGCCCAGACCCAGGATCCGTTTACCAGCACAAAGAGAGCACCTATCCATTTGATTTTATTTTTCATGTTTGACTTCCAGGTCTGGCCCCTGCACTGGGGGTCTTGATTGATAACGGGATTATCCCTTGCTCCCGGGACCGCCGATGGCGGCGGCCCGTCCTTCATTAATCACTGTTCGTTACCCGACGCCAGCCGATGCACTGGCATCGGCTGGCTTATTGGTAACGGGTAAATTTGCGCGGATCGAACGCCTCGCGGATCGCCTCACCGATAAAGGAGACCATGATCAGCACCAGACTCACCGCTGCCACCACAGAGCTGACGATCCAGATGGCATCCAGATTGTTGATGCCCTGGGAGAGCAACTCCCCCCAGCTCGGGGTCGGCGGTGCCAGCCCGAAGCCCAGATAGTCGAGTGCCGTCAGGGTGGAGATATTGCCCACCACGGCGAACGGCGCCAGGGTGACGATCATCATCAGGGTGTTGGGCAGGATGTGGTTGAAGATGATCCGCCCGGTGGTTGCCCCTTGTGCCCGCGCCGCCATCACATAGTCCCGCGCCCGCTCCTTGTAGGTGAGGGTGCGCATATACCAGGTGATCCCCATCCAGCCGAACAGCACGTTGATGGCAACAAACAGGCCGAAGTTGGGCTTGGCCAGCGACACCAGGATCATGATGACATAGAGAAACGGCACCTGGGACCAGATCTCGATAAAGCGTTGCAGGATGAGGTCGAAGCGGCCGCCGAGAAAGCCCATCAGACAGCCGATGGTTACCCCGATGGCGTAACTGGCCGCCAGCGCGATAAAGGCAAAGCCGATGGCGATGCGAAAGCCGTAAACCAGCCGCGCCAGTACGTCGCGGCCGCTGGTGTCGGTACCGAGGAAGTGGCGCTCGGCCGCGCTGGGGGCGTAGGGCGGGTAGGCATCCTCCTTGAAATCCTGCTCGTAGGGATTCCAGGGCACCGGCGGCAGCAGCACCCAGTCGCCCTGGCCCTCTGCGGCAAATTTGGCCTTGAGCTGGCGGTAGTTGGTTTCGTACTCGTAATCGAGCCCGAACTGCTGGCCGGGGATCACATCGCCATAGGTGGGGAAGTGCAGCTGGCCCTGATAGCTCACCATCAGTGCCCGACTGTTGACCAGCAGCTCCGCCAGCAGGGAGAGCAGCACCAAGGTGGTGAAGATGATGAAGGAGTAGTAACCGCGCTTGATCGACTTGAAGCGCTTGAGTTTTTTCAAGGTAACCGGATTGAGCTTCATGGTCAGTCTCCAAACCGCACGCGGGGATCAACAAGGGCAACACAGATATCGGAGACGATATTGCCAATCAGCATCAGCATGGAGGTGATGGCCAGAATGCCCATGACGGTGGGGTAATCCCGCTCGACGATAGCCTCGTAACCGAGCAGGCCGATGCCGTCGATGTTGAAGATGGTCTCGATGAGGAAGGAGCCGCCAAAGAAAACGGTGAGCACAGACCCCAGGTGACTGGCGATGGGGATCAGACTGTTGCGCATGGCATGGTCGGTGACCGCCTTGCGAAACGGTAACCCCTTGGCCACGGCGGTACGCACATAATCGGCCGACAGGTTCTCCATCAGGCTGTTTTTCATGGTCATGGTGAGGATGGCGAAATCGCCGATGGCGTAGGCGATAAGCGGCAGCAGGGCGTGGGCAAAGACAGTGCGGATCTGATCCCAGCTGCTCTCCATGTATTCAAAGTCATCCCCCGGAAAACCGCCCATCGGCAGCCACTCCAGATGGAAGGCGAAGACGGTGATGAGGAAGATCCCCACCACGTAGGCGGGCAGGGCATAGGCCATGTAGATAAGCATGGAGCTTAACGAGTCGAAGCGGCTGTTGTGCCTGAGCGCCTTCGCCACCCCGAGCGGGATGGAGACCGCATAGCTCAGCAGAAAGGTCGCCAGTCCGAAGAAGGCGGTGACGGGGAGCCGATCCTTGATGAGATCCCACACCGGCTCGTAGTAGCGGGTTGATTCGCCCAGATCCAGCACCGCCAGCTTCTGCAGCCACTCCCAGTAGGCGACCAGCATGGGCTTGTCGAGACCATAGAAGGCCTTGAGCTCCTCGATCTGCTCATCTGAGAGGGCCTGTGCCCCCTTGCTGCCACTGGAGCGGCCAGATTCATTCTGGGATACCTGGGCTTGCAGCAGCATGCGTTCGACCGGTCCGCCCGGCACGAAACGGGTGATGGTGAAGACGAGCAGGGTGATACCGAGAAACGTCGGAATGATCAAAAGCATCCGGCGTAGGAAATACGACAGCATGGTGGAACCTCGTCCTTGTTGTTCTTTTTTGCGGCCAGTCAAATCCGGTGACGGGCCTGTCCTTCCTGGCATTACGCGCTGAATTGGTTGCCAAACAGCAGACAATCCGCTTGGCCACTGTAAAAGCTCTGCAACAAAAATCAAGTACAAGGAAATGGAAAACTGGGACAAATGACCCGCTGAGACCAAAAGCACCGAAAAATGACGTTTTTTATCTGAAAAGTGAAAATCAAAACAAAACGCTACTGCTCAACATTATTTTAAAAAATATAAACAGCTGTTTGTTTGAGTTTTTGGTGTTTTTAAGTTGTTGATTTTAAATGTTTTTATTTGGGGGGTGAAATTGAGGGAAAACGATATCATCTCGACGATTTTAACTGTTATCCCCATGGGAGCGGTCAGGTTCAACCCTCATGAAGTTAGTGTTTTATTCTTATTAAGGCCGATAAATCAAAATAAGATATAAACGGACAGCACGTTAACTAATAAGTTCATCAAATTTTAATTCAGCGCCATTTACGCCATTTAACAATGCCTTTACATTGTGCAAGTTGTTTTTGGCAGAATTATTCACTAATTATGTCGGTCAGAATTAATACACTCCGCTTATTCTACGCTTGACCTCGCCACACCCCTGCTCCATTGACGTCGCTAGTCAAAGATTGATAAGCCTTACACATCGCTCCAAAGAGGGCGGTATCAGGAAGCAAACAATAAACAACCAGGAAGGATATAAGCGATGCTTAGGAAGAGCAGAATCTCTGCTGCGATTGCGTTCGCCTTGGCGAGCCTTGCGGCGGCCCCATCCGTATCTGCCGAAGAAGGGCAGAACGTCGAAAAACTGCAGAAAATCAAAGTCACTGGCTCCCGTATCTCCCGTGTTGATGTTGAGGGGGCGACTCCGGTTGTCTCTGTCAGTAAGGCTCAAATTGAACAGTCTGGTCAGCAGACTGTGGCCGATTATCTGAAACAGGCCTCCTACAACTCCTTTGGTGGTTTCTCCCCATCCTCCGGTAGTTCTGCCCAGTCACAAGCCACAGTAGGGCTGCGTGGCTTGGGCTCAGAACGTACCCTGGTGCTTCTCAATGGCAAACGTGTTGCTGGATCCCCCTCCATGGGGGGCACTTCCATCAACCTCAATACCATCCCCATGGCTGCTGTTGAGCGAGTAGAAGTGAACCTGGATGGCGGCTCCGCACTCTATGGTTCTGATGCTATCGGCGGTGTTATCAACGTGATCCTCAAGGAGGGTTTCGAAGGGTTGACATTCCAAGGGCGTCTTGGCTCACCAACCGAAGAGGGCGGTGATGAGAAGAGTGGCTCTGTGGTTGCGGGCGTCAATGGGGAGAAAGGGTCCCTGATGATGGTTTACGAGCACGATGAGAAGGACGTGATCTACTATCGTGACCGTGACTATCTGGCTTTACAAGGTGCAATGTCCCCCAGCGTTGCTGGCCGTAACATCATGGATTTAGATACAGGTGATCTGAAGCAGCTTGCAGGTATCAACTGTGCCAATGTCGGGACCGGCTTTGTTGAGCAGGATGGTTTGTGCAACTTTGATTTCGCCAAGGTCGCAGCTAAAACAGCCTCTCGTTCTCGCGATACTGTCTATGTGAATGGTCGCTATCACATCAATGACAGCGTGGATTTTGTTCCTCAGTTTATCGGCTCTCGGGTGACCAGTTTTGGCCGCTTTGCCCCTGCTGCGGGCTCGTTTGTGAGTGATGATCCTGCGTTGTTGGCTGCGAACGGAATCACTGGCGGTCAGGCTGCAATTTTCTATCGATTCAACAATATTGGTCCCCGTGATAACGATGTGACTGACTTTACCGGCAGCATGAACTTGGGCTTTGACGGTGTACTACCTACCGAGGCCGTTGGGGATGTTGAATGGAACGCCGGTTACATGTACTCCAAGACTGACAATACCAGCGATGGTAGCGGTTATATCCTCAAAAGTGCTGCCCGTAATGCAATCAAAGATGGCAAGTTCACCAATGGTGAGTTTGATAAGTCAGTAAATGATCTGTTGTCCTACGATACCTCGCGTACTTCCAAGATGGACTTTTTCCAGTGGTATGGCGGTTTGGGTTGGGAAATGGGCGAACTGCCTGCCGGTCCAATCGGTTGGTACTGGGGCTCCGAGTATAACGACTGGACTTACTCCGATACCTATGACAGTCAGTCTGAAGCAGGCAACGTCATAGGTTCATCCGGCAACTCCGGTGGTGGTGTGCGCGATGTGTTTGCCACCTATATCGAGAGCCTGATCCCCATCACCGAGCAGGTCGAGCTGAACCTGGCGGGTCGTTATGACAAGTACAGCGACTTTGGCAGCGCCTTCTCGCCCAAAGCGAGCCTGCGTTACCAGCCGCTAGACAACTTGATGTTCCGGACCTCCTGGTCACAATCGTTCCGGGCGCCGGGGTTGGATGATCTCTATGCCGCAGACTCATTCTCTGCTGACTATGCCAAGGACTATGTACGCTGCAATGCTACCGGCACAGCTAACTGTCCTGAGAAACAGTATGACGTTACCCGCCAGTCCAATAAAAATCTGAAGGAGGAGACGGCTGATACCTTCACTATCGGGGCTGCTTACAATCCGCTGGATAACTTGAATCTGTCACTCGATTACTACTACATCAAGATTGATGATGTGATCCAGCTAGCCACGGCACAAACCCAGATTTATCAGGAGCTGAACAGTGGCAGCAACCCGAACGTAATTCGTCTCCCCAACGGCACCATCAAGGAGATCAAGGCTGGCATGGTCAACTTGGGGCAACTCAAGACCAGTGGTGTAGATTTTAAAGCCGATTACAAGTACGACTTCAACACCTTCACCCTGCGTTATGACTTCGGTGGTACTTACATCCTGCAGTACGAAGAGGGGCTGTTTGCCGGTGGTCCGATGATCGACAAGAAGGGTTGGAATGGCAAACCTGACTTGCGCCTCAACTCCGGGATCGGTGCCAACTTCCCGCAGCTGTGGAATCTGGATACCTACCTGAGCGCCAACTATATCGATTCCCAGAGCCAGGACTATGTTGATGGTCAGGAAGAGGGTCATATCGCTTCCAACACCGTCTGGAACCTGAACGTCGCAGTCGATACCAGCTGGAATGGCAAGATCCAGACCGGTGTGAAGAACATGTTCAACCGTGGCCCCTCCCTGTCCAATGATGGCTTCACTTACGATGAAGACCTCTACAGCATCGACGGTCGCATCTACTACATCGACTACACCCAGAAGTTCTAATCAACCCTGTTGATATACAACCTCAGCCGGCCCGGTCGGGCCGGCTGTGCCCAACGTCCAAGGAAGTTACGGAGATAGGGTAATCCTATGAAGACAAGGACCATTACAATGAAGAAAGCGCTCCTTGGCAGCCTGGTTTCGGCCGCCTTGTTGACCAGCTTCAATCTGAGTGCCGCCACTGCCGGTCAGGCTGTGGACGCTCAAGCCGCCACCGACAACGCATCAAAAGTTTCCCAGCAGAAGATCGACAGCTATGCCGAATCTGCCGAATCCGCACTGGCCCAGTACAAGGCCGCCCTGCGTCAGGTCGACAGTCTGCGCACCTACAACGAGCAGGTGAGCAAGATGGTCGAGTCCCAGAGCGCTGAGCTGGCGTCGATGCAAAAGCAGATCGCCCAGATCGACCAGACCAGCACCGAAGTGGTGCCCTTGATGCTCAAGATGATCGACTCCCTCGAGCAGTTTGTGTCACTGGATCTGCCGTTCCAGAAAGTCGAGCGGGAGGACCGCGTGGCGGCTCTGACCGACCTGATGAACCGGGCCGATGTCACCATCTCCGAGAAGTACCGCAAGATCCTGGAGGCCTACCAGATCGAGGAGGGCTTCAGCCGCACCATCGAGGCCTACAAGGCGAGCCTGGACAAGGATGGCAGCGAGAAGACCTATGAGTTCCTGCGCGTTGGCCGCATCGCGTTGCTTTACCAGTCTCCGGATGGTCAGGAGACCGGCATGTGGAACAAGCAGACCCGCCAGTGGGAAGAGTTGCCCCAGGAGTATCGCAGTGCGGTTGAACAGGGCCTTCGCATCGCCAAGAAGCAGGCGCCTCCCGCGCTGATCAAGCTGCCGGTTCAAACTGCGGAGAAAGCATCATGAAAGGAATCAAACTTGCTATTGCCCCCCTGATTGCGGGAGCAACCCTGGTCACCCTGCCGGTGACCGCCGCCGAAAAACCGGTGGATCTCAATGCGCTGCTGAATCAGGTCAAGGCCTCCAGCCTGAGTGAATCCCAACTCAACAAGGAGCGGGAAGCTCGCTTCCTGGCTGACAAGAACGAGCAGGGGGCGCTGCTGGCCAAGGCCAAGGCCGAGCTGGCTGCCGAAACCGCCAAGGGCGAGCAGCTCAAGGCGACCTTTGATGCCAACGACAAGCAGCTGACCGAATTGACTGAAACCCTGCGCCAGCGTTCCGGCAACATGGGCGAGATGTTCGGGGTGCTGCGTCAGTTCGCCGGTGAGTTCAAGGGGATCTTCAATGCCTCCGCCCGTCGGGTCGAGCATCCGGAGCAATCCGCCCTGTTGACCCGTCTGGCCGAGAGTAAAGAGCTCCCCTCCAGCGATGATCTGGAAGCGTTCTGGACCACCACCCTCAGCCGCATGGTGGATGGTGGCAAGGTGAGCCATATCCCGGCGACCGTGGTCTACGGCGAAGGCAACCAGGCCGAGAAGACCGTCACCCAGATCGGCGAGTTCAACACTGTCTCCGAAGGCAAGTACCTCACCTTCGTACCGGAGACCGGCAAGTTCGAGCAACTCTCCCGTCAACCGGAGAAGAGTGTGCTGGCTCCCATCGCCGAGTTTGAACAGGGCGGCGACGGGGTCAAGCCCATCTTCATCGACCCGTCTCGCGGCGTGATCCTCTCCCTGTTGGTGCAGTCACCGACCCTCAAGGAGCGTATCGATCAGGGTGGTTCCGTGGGTTATGTGATCCTGGCATTGGGGGTCATAGGTACCCTGCTGGCCATCTTCTGCGGTATCCGCCTGTCGCTGATCGGCTCGTCCATGCGCAAGCAGCTGAAATCCGATCAGATCATCAAGGGCAACCCCATTGGTGACATGCTGGGGGCCTACCAGAACCATCGCGGTGACAACATCGAGGATCTGGAGTCCAAGCTCGACGAGATCATCCTGCGCAACGTGCCCAAGTTCGAGAAGGGCATCAGCATCATCAAGCTGATCGCCTCCGTCGCACCGCTGCTGGGCCTGCTCGGCACCGTAGTGGGGATGATTGCCACCTTCCAGGCTATCACCCTGTTCGGTACCGGCGATCCCAAGCTGATGGCGGGCGGTATCTCCGAGGCGCTGGTGACCACCATGCAGGGTCTGGTCGTCGCGGTGCCCATGCTGTTCCTCTACACCATTGTGCAGACCCAGAGCCGTCGTCTGATCCAGGTGCTGGAAGAGCAGAGCGCCGGTTTCGTCGCCCGTTATCAGGAACGTCTGCACGCCTCCAAAGCCGCAGCGTAAGGAGTCACCCATGTGGTTCTGGTTGATTGAAGAAGTCGAGTCGGTCCGCCGGTTTTTGGGATTGGGGGGCGATGTACTGGTCGCCCTGTTCTTCCTGACCCTGATGATGTGGGCCCTGTTGCTGGAGCGCTGGTTCTACTTCATGGCGGTCTACCCCAAGCAGGTGAAGCAGACCAAGGCGACCTGGCTGGCCCGCACCGATCATCTCTCCTGGTCTGCCAAGCAGATCCGGCGCGAGCTGGTCTCACGGGTTGCCATGGCGGTGGACAAGGGGATGCCGGTCATCAAGGTGCTGATCGCTCTCTGCCCGTTGATGGGGCTGCTGGGGACCGTGGTGGGGATGGTGCAGGTGTTTGACACTTTGGCCATCACCGGCACCGGTTCGCCGCGGGCGATGGCATCGGGGATCTCCAAGGCAACGGTACCGACCATGGCGGGCATGATCGCCGCCCTTTCCGGCCTGTTTTTTGTCAACCAGCTCGATCACAAGGCCAAACTGGCGGTGCAAAAGCTGGAAGACAACCTGAAACACGGTTGATGCAGGATGCATACCCCCGGCGAGGCATGGCCTGCCGGGGGCACAGAACAAGCAAGGAGTTTCTGCTATGAGAAAACGTTACAGCGACAGCGGTGCTGACGAGGCGGCTATCGATTTGACCCCCATGCTGGACATAGTGTTCATCATGCTGATCTTCTTCATCGTCACCACCTCCTTCGTCAAGGAGTCCGGTGTCGAGATCAACCGTCCCAGTGCCAGCACGGCCGAGACGGTGAAGAAGGGCAATATCATGGTCGCGGTGCGCGAAAACGGTCAGGTCTGGGTCGACAAGCGGGTGGTCGAGGTGGGGGCGGTACGCGCCAACATCGAGCGGCTGCGGGCCGAAAACCCGGAGAGCGCCGTGGTGATCCAGGCCGATAACGAATCCCGTTCCGGTCTGGTGGTGCAGGTCATGGATCAGATCCGCATGGCCGGTGTCCAGAACATCTCCATCGCGGCAGACAAGAGCAGCTGATGCCGGAGAGAGACCTATGAGATACCTGATATCGTTGGCGGTCTCCTGTGTGGTGGTGTTCTTTCTGTTTCTGGGAATGAACAAGCTGATCACACCGGATCACCGGGAGCTGGTGGAGAAGGATGACGTCACCATGACCGATTTCATCCGCCTCAAGCCCCAGGAGACCCTGCAAGAGAAACAGCGGGAGCTGCCCAAACCGCCGCCGCCCAAGCGTCCGCCACCGCCTCCCGAGATGGAGGTGGCCAGCACGGATAGGCCGAAGATGGAGAGCGCGCCGATGGACATGCCCAAGCTCGACATCCCGGTCAACATCGGTGGTGGCAACGCGTTGGGTGCTTATAGCACCGGCGGCGGTGGTGGCGGCGTCGGTGGCAACAATGGTGCCATTCCGCTGGCAACCTTCGAGCCCATGATGCCCCGCAAGGCGGCGCTGGCGGGGCTGGCCTCCGGCAAGGTGCTGGTGGAGTTCACCGTCACCGAGCGCGGCACCGTCAGCAACGTGCGGATCGTCAAGGAAGAGCCGCGCAGCTATGACCTCGGCAAAGAGGCGCGCAAAACCATCGCCAAGTGGACGTTCAAACCGGCCATGGTGGATGGCAAGCCGCAGGCGAGCAGGATGCAGCAAGAGATCGAGTTTGCGGTCAACTAAGGAAGGTGGCGATGAACAAGTTACACAAGATGATCCTCGCCCCGGTCGCCATGGCGGTGCTGCTCAGCACCGCCAGTTGGGCCGCCGAGCAGCCGGCCCTGTCGGATCGGGCCTATCGGGCGGTCAACAAGGCGCAGGAGCTGATCACCGAGAAGAAATACGGCGAGGCCAATGCCAAGCTGCAAGACGCGCTCTCCGGCGCGGGTGATCGGGTCTACGACAAAGGGGTCATATTGCAGACTCTCGGTTTCGTAGCTGCTCAGCAGGAGAAATACGGTCAGGCGACCAAGTACTTTGCCGATGCCATCGCGACAGGCGGCCTGCCGCCACCGGTGGCCCAGCAGGTGCGCTACAACCTGGCCCAGCTCTATATGGCTGAGGGTAATTATCAGGGCTCGATCAAGACCATGAAGGAGTGGTTTGCCAACCAGGGCAAGGATGACAAGCCCAACTCCCATGCCTATATCACGCTGGCCAACGCCCACGTGCAGCTCAAGCAGTACCGTGACGCGATCCCGGCAGTGGATCAGGCGATCAAGCTGTCGGCAGGTAAAGCGCCGGAGTCCTGGTATCTGCTGAAGATGGGGGCTCACTACGAGCTGAAACAGTACAAACCGGCGACCGAGGTGCTGACCTCTCTGGTCAACATGTTCCCGGAGAAGAAGAAGTACTGGACCCAGCTGTCGGCCATGCATATGCAGGCAGGCAACGATGCCAAGGCGCTGGCGGCGCTGGAGTCGGCCTACAACCTCGGCATGTTGACCGAGGCCGCCGAGCTGCAGCGCCTTGCCAACTACCTCGCCTTCACCGGCATTCCCCATCGCGCCGCACGGGTGATGGAGAAGGGGATGAAGGATGGGGTGATTGAGCAGAGCGCCAGCAACTACAAGACCCTGGCCAACTACTGGCATCAGGCCAAGGAGCTGGATCCGGCCATCGACACCCTGGCCAAATCCTACCAGCTGGCCCCGAGCGCCGAATTGCAGCTGAAAATGGCACGCATGATGATCCAGAGCAAACGCTATCAGGATCTGGTGGCGCTGGCCGCCAAACCGGCCGCCAATGCCAATGGTGAACAGCGTGCGGATCTCAAGTTCCTGACCGGTGTCGCCTATTTTGAGCAACAAAAGCCGAAGGAGGCCCTCAACGCCTTCACCCAGGCGGCTCAGAATGGCAACGTCAGCGGTCGGGCATCTCCGTGGATCAGCTTCCTCAAAGAGCAGAGTGGCACCGGAGAGGCAGCCGTCCAGTAATTCCAATGACAACTACCTGTAGTCCCTTTTATGGTTGCCTGGTGGCTCCATTAACCGCTCTTCGGAGCGGTTTTTTTATGGTGGCTGCCAGCACCGGCGGGTGGCCGATGCGCGGTTTTATCCCTCTTCATGCCAATACAGAGCCTCCATCGACATTGGTCTATCTCTCCCGGTGTGACAAACGTTTCAGCTAGGGCTGCAACCGTGAAGCAAGGTGGCGCTGCGTTGTGGTTGATGGGGGCTCGGGTGGCTTGCTGACAGGCGGGCCGTGCCATTCATCTTTCTCTTTGCTGCGACTTGCCTGTGTGGCTTTTGCCCTGTTGATAAGCGTCACACCGAAAACGGCTACTTTTAACAAGAAAAGCAACATATGGAAGTTGAAATTTTGGCCGACTCAGGAAAGAATGCGCGCTCGGTTATTGGCGTCGTGGGGCAGGTTGACCCGCCACCGGCAGACCGAGGATGAGACGGCCCCCGGCCCATTTGGTACAGGAAACCACACAGGAATTTTATGAATCCCCTTCGCACTGCCGCTTCGGCCCTTTTATGCACATTTGCGCTGGTCAGCCAGCAGGCTGCCGCCGTCGAGTACCGTCTGCCTGCGGCCAACAGCCGCCTGATCGGTGAAAACCAGGAATACGTGGTGCCTGCGGACAACCGTCCGCTGGAGCAGATCGCTGCTGACTTCCAGCTGGGTCTGACTAACATCATGGAAGCCAACCCGGGCGTTGATCCCTATCTGCCGAAAGCGGGTAGCACCCTGATCATCCCCCACCAGCTGATCCTGCCCAACGCGCCCCGCGAAGGGATCGTCATCAACGTTGCCGAGATGCGTCTCTACTACTACCCGAAAGGGAAGAACGTGGTGGAAGTGCTGCCCATCGGCATCGGTCAGCTGGGGGTAAACACCCCGGAGAACTGGATCACCAAGGTAGAGCGCAAACGCGCCAACCCGACCTGGACCCCGACCGAGAACATCCGTCGCCGCTATGCCGCCCAGGGCAAGACTCTGCCGGCAGTATGGCCAGCCGGTCCGGATAACCCCATGGGTCTGCACGCCCTCTATATCGGCAACCTCTATGCCATCCACGGCACCAATGCCACCTTCGGTATCGGTCTGCGGGTGAGCAGCGGTTGCGTGCGTCTGCGCGCTGACGACATCAAGTATCTGTTCGACAACGTGCCGGTCGGCACCCGCGTCCAGTTCGTCAACCAGCCGGTCAAGACCACGGTCGAGCCGGATGGCGGTCGCTACATGGAAGTACACGAGCCGCTGTCGCGCACCGAGGAGGAGTTCAACTCCACCGCCTCCGTGCCGCTCCCGATGACACCGGCCATCACCCGCTTCATCGCTCACGCCGAGTCTGACTCCAACGTGGTCAAGCAGGTGCTGGAACAGCGTACCGGTATGCCGACCCGCCTCAATCCCTGATTGAGCAAGTTGGCGGTGCCGCGCGCACTGGCTGAATAAAGAAAACGGCGACCAGATGGTCGCCGTTTTTTATGGATAAAAACCAATTTTGTTGTTCCGGTTTTTTGGGGGGCATACAAACAACACTGGATATCTAACTAGCTGTTCCGAATAGTAGGTCACTGGAGGAAGGGGAAAGATGTGATTTAAGTAGGAACTGTCCTTATCCATTACGAAGAGCGAATCTCAGCTGCTGAGATAAAAAAATACCCGATGCGCAGCATCGGGTATTTTTGTGGCTGTCCACGTCATCCTTCCGGCTGAGAAGCGACTCGTTAGCGCCATACCAAAAGCAGATGTTCTGCCAGTAAAATTCTTACAGACCCAACTTTTTGTGCAGATAGTGGATATTGGTGCCACCGTGCTGGAAGTTTTCGTCTTTCATGATCTCTTTTTGCAACGGTACGTTGGTCTTGATCCCTTCCACCACCAGTTCGTCCAGCGCATGACGCATGCGGGCGATGGCAATGTCACGATTCTCGCCGTAGCAGATCAGCTTGCCGATCATCGAATCGTAGTGGGGCGGTACCTTGTAACCGGCATAGATGTGGGAGTCCCAACGCACGCCCAGACCACCCGGCGCGTGGAAGCGCTGCACCAGACCCGGAGAGGGCATGAAGGTGGCCGGATCTTCGGCGTTGATCCGGCACTCGATGGCATGGCCACGGATGCGGATATCCTGCTGGGTGATCGACAGGGGCTGGCCGGCGGCGATGCGCAGCTGCTCCTTGATCAGATCGATACCGGTGACCATCTCGGTGACCGGATGCTCAACCTGGATACGGGTGTTCATTTCGATGAAATAGAACTCGCCGTTCTCGTACAGGAACTCGAAAGTACCCGCACCGCGGTAGCCGATCTCGATACAGGCACGCACACAGCGCTCACCGATGAACTTGCGCATTTCGGCGGTGATGCCCGGTGCCGGCGCCTCTTCCACCACTTTCTGGTGGCGACGCTGCATGGAGCAGTCACGCTCGCCCAGATAGAGGGCGTTGCCCTGGCCGTCTGCCAACACCTGAATTTCGATGTGGCGCGGGTTTTCCAGGTACTTCTCCATGTAGACCATGTCGTTCTTGAAGAACTGGCCTGCTTCGGATTTGGTCAGGGCGATGGCGCCCGCCAGTTCCGCTTCATTGCGCACCACACGCATACCGCGACCACCACCGCCACCGGCGGCCTTGATGATCACCGGATAGCCGATGCGCTTGGCAATGGCGGCGTTGTGCTTGGCGTCGTTGTCGACGGGGCCGTCAGAGCCCGGTACACACGGTACGCCCGCTTTCTTCATCGCTTCGATGGCGGAGACCTTGTCACCCATCAGGCGAATGGTCTCGGCGCGCGGGCCGATGAAGATGAAGCCGGATTTTTCGACCACTTCGGCGAAATCGGCGTTCTCGGAGAGGAAGCCGTAACCTGGGTGGATGGCCACGGCACCGGTTACCTCGGCGGCGGCGATGATGGCCGGGACGTTGAGGTAGGATTCAGTACTGGCCGGTCTGCCGATACAGATGGATTCGTCGGCCAGCAGCACATGTTTGAGCTCCCGGTCGGCGGTGGAGTGAACGGCCACTGTCTTGATCCCGAGCTCTTTACAGGCGCGCAGGATCCGCAGGGCAATTTCACCGCGGTTGGCGATGACTACTTTGTCCAACATGGGTGGCGATTTCCCTTATTCGATGATGAACAGCGGCTCGTCAAATTCGACGGCCTGACCATTTTCAACCAGGATCGCTTTGATCACACCGGCCTTGTCAGACTCGATTTGGTTCATCATTTTCATGGCTTCGACGATGCACAGGGTGTCGCCGACATTGACTTGCTGACCCACTTCCGCGAACGGCTTGGCATCTGGGCTGGAGGAGCGGTAGAAGGAGCCAACCATCGGGGAGCGCATCAGGTGACCACTCGGGGCGGCATCTGCGGCCGGTGCAGCGGCAACCGGGGCGGCAGCGGCAGGTGCGGCAACCGGAGCGGCTTGCTGCATCATCATCTGCGGCATGGCTGTGGTCACCTGACCGGAGAAGTTGCGGCTGATGCGAACGGACTCTTCACCTTCGGAGATCTCCAGTTCGGCGATGCCGGACTCTTCAACCAGTTCAATCAGCTTCTTGATTTTGCGGATATCCATTAGCATTCTCTTTCTTCTTTATCTGATCAGTGATTATCAAGCCGCGCGCAGATGGTGCACGGCCGCGGTTAAAGCGAATTGGTAGCCATCGGCCCCCAGACCACAAATGACCCCTTTGGCGACATCAGACAGATAGGAGTGATGACGGAACGGCTCCCTGGCATGGACATTTGACAGGTGAACCTCGATAAAGGGGATGGCGACACCCAGCAGCGCATCGCGAATGGCGACGCTGGTGTGGGTGAAGGCGGCTGGATTGATGATGATAAAATCCACCTGGCCCATGGCCTGATGGATGCGGCCGACCAACTCATGTTCGGCATTGGATTGCAGATGTTCCAGAGTGACACCGAGTTCGCTGGCGTTAAGCTTCAGATCGGCGACGATCTCATCAAGCGTCTTGCTGCCGTAGATACCCGGTTCCCGTTTGCCCAGCAGATTCAGGTTTGGTCCGTTGAGCAGGAGAATTCGGTGATTTTGCGACATATTGAGTACATCCTCGATGATAATGCTGCTATCTATCAGCTATCTTGTGGACTACCAGAAATCTAGCCATTTTCTGCGCAAATCGGTGTGCCCTGGCACACAGATTTCGCAATTATATTGATTTCGTGAAAATTAGCAGCATTTTACTGGTCTAATCTCTACATCTGGCTATTTATTGCACGTTTCAACCTGAGATACTTCGTCGCTGCCACCTTGCTGTTTGCTGGCGGATAAGAAACGACAAAGCCGGCACAAGGCCGGCTTTGTTGAGCAACAAACGAAGCGGGATCAGGCTGCTTCCGACTTCTCGCGGATGAGTTTGTCTACTACCCCCGGATCCGCCAGGGTGGAGATATCCCCCAGGCTGTCGGTCTCGCCGGTGGCGATCTTGCGCAAGATGCGGCGCATGATCTTGCCGGAACGGGTCTTCGGCAGCCCCTCTGCCCAGTGGATCACGTCCGGCGTGGCGATGGCACCAATCTCCTTGCGCACCCACTCCTTCACTTCTTTGTGCAGCTCGCGGCTCGGCTCTTCCCCGGCGATCAGGGTGACATAGGCATATATGCCCTGACCCTTGATCTCGTGAGGAACCCCCACCACCGCGGCTTCAGCGATCTTGGGATGGGCCACCAGCGCCGATTCAATTTCGGCGGTACCCATGCGGTGGCCGGAGACGTTCAGTACATCATCCACCCGGCCGGTAATCCAGTAGTAGCCGTCCTCGTCGCGACGGGCACCGTCGCCGGTGAAGTAGCGGCCCGGGAAGGTGGAGAAGTAGGTCTGCTCGAACCGCTCGTGATCGCCGAACACGGTGCGCATCTGGCCCGGCCAGGAGTCGGTGATCACCAGGTTGCCCTCGGTAGCCCCCTCCAGCGGTTCGCCCATGTTGTCGACCAGCGCCGGTTGTACCCCGAAGAAGGGACGAGTCGCCGAGCCCGGTTTCAGGTCGGTGACGCCGGGCAGCGGCGTAATCAGGATGCCGCCGGTTTCGGTTTGCCACCAAGTATCGACAATGGGGCAGCGCTCGTCACCAATGGTGCGGTAGTACCACTCCCAGGCTTCAGGGTTGATGGGTTCACCCACCGAGCCCATGATGCGCAGGCTCTGGCGCGAGGTGCCGGTGACCGCTTCGTTACCCTTGGCCATCAGGGCGCGGATGGCGGTAGGGGCGGTATAGAGGATGGTGACCTGGTGCTTGTCCACCACCTGACTCATGCGGTTGGTGGCCGGGTAGTTGGGCACCCCTTCGAACATGATGGTGGTGGCACCGTTGGCAAGCGGCCCGTAGACCAGATAGGAGTGACCGGTAACCCAGCCCACATCGGCGGTACACCAGTAGATATCCTCTTCGTGGTAGTCGAACACATATTTGAAGGTGAGGGTGGCATAGACCAGATAGCCGCCGGTGGTGTGCAGCACCCCTTTGGGTTTGCCGGTGGAGCCGGAGGTATAGAGGATAAAGAGCGGATCTTCGGCGTTCATCGCCTCGGGCGGGCAGTCGCTGCTGACGGCGGCGGTCGCTTCATGCCACCAGATGTCGCGGTGGTTGTGCCAGGCGACATTGCCGCCGGTGCGCTTGAGCACGATCACCTTGTTGACCTGGGTTTCCGGGTTGGTGAGCGCTTCATCCACATTCTTCTTGAGCGGCACCGGACGGCCACCACGCAGCCCCTCGTCGGCGGTGATCACGATGCGCGAGCCCGAGTCGATGATGCGACCAGCCAGCGCTTCTGGCGAGAAGCCGCCGAATACGATGCTGTGTACCGCGCCGATGCGGGTACAGGCCAGCATGGCGATGGCAGCTTCGGGCACCATGGGCATATAGAGGCAGACCACGTCGCCGCGGTGAACCCCTTGGGCTTTCAAGACGTTGGCAAACTTGCACACTTCGCTGTGCAACTCGCGGTAGGTGAGTTTGCGATCTTCGGCAGGGTTGTCCCCTTCCCAGATGATGGCGACCTTGTCACCTCGTTCGGCGAGATGGCGATCGAGACAGTTGGCCGAGACGTTGAGCTGGCCATCTTCAAACCATTTGATGGAGATATGGCCCGGATCGTAGGAGGTGTTCTTGACCTTGGTATAGGGTTTCATCCAGTCGAGAATTTTTCCCTGCTCTCCCCAGAAGGTATCGGGATCCTCGACGGAGGCCTGATACATGGCGGCGTAGTCGCCCTTGTCTAGCAGTGCATTGCTGCTGATGTGGGGTTTGACCGGGTAGACCTTGCTCTCGCTCATCACTCACTCCTTTGAATACATACTTTTAATAATTAAGTAACAACTTATACCTTTGGTGGCGGGGGGCAATTAGACTTTTGGATAGACAGCAACATTTGGTTACAGGGTTATGGGTGACACTCACGCAGTGAGTCGGTAAAAAGGAGGACTTCGATCGATGGAGGTAGTTATGTTCTCTCTATTGCTCTGTGCATCCCTGTGGCAGTTTGATACGACTGTTCTTGCAGACAAGCCTCCCAAAGAGTTTGCGATTACCCACCAGGAGCCTTCACAGACTGTGCGGGAGCGGGTTGCTGATCAGCTTGGTCATGCATGGCAGGACAAAAAGTCGGGAACCAAGTTTTCACTCAGTGAGCCAGGATCCCGTTACTCTGGCGACTCACCGCTCACTCGCATGGCCAATGAACGGGATAATGGTGGTGTTCCTACCCTGACGTTTGGAAAATAGTTTGATTGGCCGTTTGTTTCCTTGGTATCGCTAATGTTGAACGTTTTGGCAATCCAAGCGTTCGTGCATCTGCTCTACATGCAGTGGTTTGCTGAACAGATAACCCTGTCCTTCGCCGCAGTTGAGTGACTGCAAAAAGGCGTGTTGTGCCTTGGTTTCAATCCCTTCGGCGGTGACCTCCATATCCAGACTGTCGGCCAGATTGATGATGGTGCGGCAGAGCTCCCGACTGTTCTTGTCTTCCGGTAATGCCTGCACAAACGCCCGGTCTATCTTGATGCGATCGATCGGCAGGGTCTTGAGCAGACTCAGTGACGAGAAGCCGGTACCAAAGTCATCGATGGCAATCTGCACGCCGAGATTTTTCAGGCGGGTAAAGAGATCCAGACTCTGTTCGACTCGCTGGATGATGCTCTCCGTCACCTCGATCTCCAGCCGTTCTGGCGGAAATCCGGTCTCGGCCAGGATGGCGGCGACCCGTTCAACGTAGCCCGGGGAGCGCATCTCCCGCACCGAGACGTTGACTGACAAGCGGGGCACCGGCAGTCCGGCGGCCAGCCAGTTTTGTCCCTGCTCGCAGGCGTTGCGCATTACCCACTCCCCAATTTTCTCTATCAGGCCGCACTCCTCTGCCACCGGAATAAAACGGGTCGGCGCTATCATCCCCTCATTCGGATGCTGCCAGCGCAACAGAGCTTCCAGTCCACTCAGGTGACCGTTGGCCAGATTGGTCATGGGTTGATAGAAGATGCAGAGCTGTTCGAGCTCTAGGGCCTTGAGCAGACCCTGCTCTATCTGCATCCGCTCGCGGGCTCGAGCCGCCATGCAGGGGGTATAGAACTGGAATCCGTTGCGCCCCTGACTTTTCGCCTCGTACATGGCGCTGTCGGCGGCGCTGACCAGGGTTTCCGGGCTGTCTGCATGATCGGGATAGATGGCGATACCGATACTTGCCGAGATCGCCACCAGCTCATGGGCCAGCTCAACCGGTTCACGCAACACGGTAAGCAGGGTATTGGCGAGGGTTGCCAGCTCGTCAGGCTCTTCCAGATAGGGGATCAGCACCAGAAACTCGTCTCCCCCGAGGCGGGTCGCCAGATCGTTGTGCTGCAGGCAGCCGCGGATACGCTCTGCCAGCCGCTTGAGCAGCTCATCGCCAACTCCGTGGCCCAGGCTGTCGTTGATCAGCTTGAAGCCATCCAGATCGATAAAGAGCAGCCCCAACCGTTTGCGATTGAGCTGCGCGGTTTTCAGCTCAAGGGCCAGCCGCTCCTGCAACAGATGACGATTGCCCAGCTCGGTCAGGGGATCGTGATAGGCAAGGTGATTCAGCTCGGCCTCCACCTTGCGAATGGCGCTGATGTCGGAAAGGGCGATCACATAGTGAGTAGTGTTGTTGAAGTTGTCATAGACAGCGCTGATCTGCTGCCAGGAGGAGAAGTAGCTGCCATCCTTGCGCAGACAAACCATCTCGCCATGCCAGGCGTTGTTGCCGGGGCGCAGGTGATACCAAGGATAGTCGAGGTCAGTGTAGCGCCTGGGATGCATGATGATATCCGGGGTACGGCCTATCACCTCCTCGGCATTGTATTGGGTCAGCATGGTGAAGGCCGGGTTGACCGACAGAATATGGTGCTCGCTGTCGAGGATGATGATCCCCTCGGCCGTGGTATCGAATACCACGTTGGCCTGATGGAGTCGTTCCTCCTGACGGCGGCGGGCGGTGGCATTGTGAATGACCCCCATGACCCGGTGGCCGACCGACTCGGTGGCGGGGACATGGTCGGCATGAATATCGACCCAGTGGCGCTCGTTGAGAGCGGTGAGGTAGCTCAGGGTGAGATGGATGGGGTCATGACTTTGCAGGGCGGCCTTGAGCTGGCTGCCGGATTCCGGTTCAAAACAGTCGACGAACGCTTGCAGCCCGCCGTGGAATTGGTTGGCTTCGATACCCAGCAGCGGCTCAATCTGGCCGTCGAACAGTAATCTGTCCTCCGCCACGTGCCACTCCCAAACCCCGATTTGGGCCGCTCGCATTGCCAGTTGCAGCCGTTGTTCGGTTTCGTATTGCTCGGTGATGTCCCGTACGATGGCGAGGATGCCGTTCAGCTCTCCCTTCTCATCACGCATCGGGCTGTAGGTGGCCTGAAAGCGGCGTGAGCTGCTGTCGTACGCCGCGGTTTGGCCCGTGATGGCGATATCCACGTAGGGCATGCCGCTGCGCATGATCTGCTGAAACATGGGCTCCAGGGTCGGGGCCAGTTTGGGAACCACCTCTCTGAGGTGCTTGCCCTGATGCTCCTCGATGCTTTTGCCATTGATGTCGGCCAGCACCTGATTGACTTTACGGTAGCGAAATTCGCAGTCAAAGACGCCGATGCCCAGAGGGGCATTATCCATCAGCTGTTCCAGGACGGTGTGATCTGACAGCTGGGTCAACATTGCCTCGGTGTCGGCGTTGAAAAGCTTCCCATCCATGATGACCTCGGCATTGATTGTTTTATCACTTGCATCAGTTGTCAGTATGGCACGAACTGTTTGGCCGGGAGTCAAGCGGAGTTATCTGGTTGTTTTGACGGCAAGAATAGGCAGAAAAACCTGATAAAAAGGATGGAAAAAGGGGGCGAGTGGTTATCCCTTCTGGCGACCAAACGCCTGAATACCGCGCACAAATACCAGCCAGCCGAGCAGGTGGAACGGGAGGGCAAGCAGATAGAGCAGCAGGAAGTGCGACTCGCTGCCACTGCTGTTGATGAAGTCGATCCAGGCGGCCAGCAGCGCCAGCATGCCGGCAATCTGGAAGCGGCGGCGCAACACCACCTCGACGCCGAGATTGGCAAGGTAGAGGGTGAGCAGGATGCCAGCAAATCCGGTGAGCTGGGCGGTGCCGTAGAGCTCGCGATCCGGGTTGAACAGCAGCGCAATCAGGGGAGTAATGCCCTGATCCTGCGGGATCAGGGCCAGCAGCCAGCATGCAATCAGAAGCAGGGCTGTCTTCATCGCGGCCTCAGTCGGCAGACGGTGCCGGTTTGACCAGAGAGAGGTAGTTGGCATCCATCTTGAGGAAGACCCCCAGCAGACGGGCACTGGCGCCGTAGAAGCCAAACCGGTCGGCGGCGCGACAGGCGCTTTCGAACTTGTCAAACCAGCCCAGCAGAT
Organism: Aeromonas sp. S13(2024); assembly: GCF_041402405.1. Lineage (NCBI taxonomy): Bacteria > Pseudomonadati > Pseudomonadota > Gammaproteobacteria > Aeromonadales > Aeromonadaceae > Aeromonas > Aeromonas sp. S13(2024). The sequence continues at coordinate 52,825 of NZ_JBGLRA010000005.1, forward strand.
GACCGTGCAGCAGTGCTTCCTGCTCGTCGAGCCAGCGTTCCCGCTCGGCTGCGCTCTTGGCTTCCGCCGCGCGGATGATGAGATTGCCCATCAGATCCAGCTCGATGGCCAGATGGTCGGCAGGCTCTTTGTATTTGTCGCTGACATTGATGCCGAGGCGATCGAGGCGGGCCTGCATCTCGGCCATCGGGGCCTGCATCAGCAGCTTGCCCTCGCCACGATAGAGCGATTCGTAGGGCAGGGCGCCCTGCTTGGGATCCACCAGAAACAGCCCGGCGAAGTCGGCGGCGAGTTCCAGTTGGCGATCCGGGCGCACCAGCAGGCGCGCAATGGCCTCGTTGAGTTCGGCCACGGCTTCGCGCATCGGATCCAGGGTGGAGAGGCTTTTCAGGAAGCTTCGCACGTCATAGGTGTCATATTCGGCGATCTGCTCATCACTGAGTTCGGCGGCGAACAGGGTGGAGAACCACCAGTAGAGTTCGGCCCGGCGTTCGCTGGTAGCCATAAATTCCTGCATTTTTCCTCCGTGGATGGCAATCGGGAGCCTTGATGGCTCCCGATTCTAACGACTTTAAAAATAAAGGAAACTCAAGGGGGCGCTTTCGTCCCCCAGGGGTCAGAGTGCCGGGAACATGGGGTCGATGCCCTTGGCCGATTCCGGCGCGCCGAAGGCAGTGACGGCGGGTGCCTGCCCGCGGAACTTCTCGATCTCCACCAGTGCGGTATGGGCCGTGGTGGCCTGCGCCAGGCTGGAGGAGCCGATGTCAGCGGTCAGCACGTTGGGATCGCCGTAGGTACAGAGAGTCCCCACCTTGCCACCCTCTTGCGGTCCATACCAGGCTCCTTCCTGAATGCGCACCACCCCAGGGGCGTAGTCATCGCTCACCACCAGACCAGCCAATACCTGACCGCGGCCATTGAACACCCGCACCAGATCGCCGTCCTTGAGGCCGCGGGATTTGGCATCCTGCGGATTCATGTAGACAGGTTCGCGCCCCTGCACCGTGTAGGTGGCGCGGTAGTTGTCGGAGGAGCAGAGCTGGCTGTGCAGCCGCTTGTCCGGGTGGCAGGATTGCAGGTGCAGCGGGTACTGTTTGCTGCCCGGCCCGCCGTGGGAGCGCTCGTAGGGCTCGATCCAGACCGGATGGCCCGGGCAATCCCCATAGCCGTAGTCGGCGATGGTCTTGGAGTAGATCTCGATAAGGCCGGAAGGGGTGCCCAGTGGCTCCAGATCCGGCTCCTGACGGAACGACTCGTGGCGCACCCAGGGTTGGCCCGCCGGGAAGGTGACGAAGCCTTCGCCGTGCCAGAACTGGCTGAAACGGGGCAGACGAATGCCGATGCCGCGACCCTGCAGGCGGGCGTCGTCATAGATGCTCTGGATCCACTCCAGCTTGCTCTTGCCGCCGGTGAACTCGGCCTCGCGACCGAAGCGACGGCAGAGATCGGCGAAGATGTCATAGTCATCGCGCGCCTCGAACAGCGGCTCAACCACCTTGTACATGGCCAGAATGCCCGCGTTGGAATGAGAACCCCACTGCTCGATGTCATCCCGCTCATAAGTGGTGGTGGCGGGCAGCACGATATCGGCGAAGCGGCAGCTGGCCGTCCACTGGTGATCGATGCTGACCACGGTTTCCAGCTTGCGCCAGGCCGCGACCATCTTGTTGCGATCCTGCTGGTGGTGGAACGGGTTGTTGCCGCAGAACACCGCCATCTTCATGTGGGGGTAGGTGATGGTCTGGCCGTTGAAGGCGATCTGCTTGCCCGGATTGAGGATGCAGTCGACGAAACGGGCCACCGGAATGAATTTGGAGTAGCCCTTCCAGTCGCCATCATGGAGTGGTTTAACGCCGGGAATGACCGAGCTGAAACCGGACATGATGGGGCCGCTGGAGGTGATGGTGCCAGCTCCGTTGTAGTGCCAGCCAAAGCCGTAACCGCCCCCCGGCAGGCCGATCTGGCCAAGCATGGAGGCCAGAACCACCAGCATCCAGGCGTACTGCTCGCCGTGGTGCATGCGTTGCACGCACCAGCCGCCGATAAGCTGGGTACGACCACTGCTCATGGCGCGGGCCAGCTCGCGGATGGTCTCGGCTGGTACGCCACAGATGGCCGCGGCCCACTCGGCATCCTTCACCTGACCATCGCTGGTGCCCAGCAGGTAGGGCAGGAACTTGTCAAAACCGGTGGTGTAGTTCTTCAGGAACGCCTCGTCGTGGCGCTTCTCGCTGTAGAGGGTGTGGGCGATGCCCAGCATCAGCGGCACGTCGGTTTGCGGATTCAGGGTCACCTGATCGCAATTGAGGTACTTCTGGGTCTTGGATTTGACCGGATCGACACTGATCACCCGGATCTCGCCCTTGGCCACCTTCTCTTTCAACTGCGCCCAGTAGTCGTAGACGCTGTGATCCGGCACCAGCCAGCCCACCTGCAGGTTCTTGATGGGATCCGAGCCCCAGATGACGATGGTTTTGCTGTGCTCCAGCACCAGCGGCCAGGAGGTCTGCTGCTCGTATACCTCCATGGCGCCCGCCACGTGGGGCAGGATCACCTGGGCGGCACCGGTGGAGTAGTCACCGGCCTTGGCCAGATAGGTGCCGTGCAGGTTCATGGCACGCCCCAGCATGGCGCCAGCGGAGTGCAGCTTGCCCACCGACTGCCAGCCGGAGTGGCCGGCATAGAGGGCGCTCGGGCCATAGGTCTTCTGCACCCGCTCCAGCTCGTGATAGAAGAAGTCCAGCGCCTGGGACCAGGTGACCCGCACGAAGCGGTTCTGGCCGCGCTCGCTGGTGTCGGACTGGTGGCCCTTGCGCAGCCAGTCCAGCCGCACCATGGGGTAGCGGATGCGGGAGGGGTTGTAGACCACCTCACTCAAGGCCTTGAGCATGTCGGTGGGGTGCTTGTCATGCTCGAACGGCAGGGTCTCGACCCAGCGTCCATCTACCACCCGGGCACGGAAGGCGCCCCAGTGGGAGCCGGACTGCACCAGCTTGTCGCCAGACTCGGCAGCCATCACGGCGCGACCGAGCAGGGAGGGGCCGATCAGGGCAGAGGCACCGCTGGCCAGCAAGCCACCCAGAAAACCACGACGGGAAATATTGATCATCTTGTTATTCCTCTTTCGAATCCGGACTTAGTGGCTGCCCTGACCACCGGTATCGGCGGCATGGTTTTGCAGGTATTTGAGCAGGGTGCGTTCCTCTTCCTTGCTCAGGCGATAGTAGGCAGACATTGCCTTGAGCCCCGAGATCCAGCCGTTGGCAGTGAAGTGAGCGGGATCCGGCGCGCCGTGGCAGGAGTTGCAGGTGGATTTATACATCTCGCCGGCGTAATCCCAGATCGGCTTGAGCGAGGACTCAAAGCCCTTGCCATCGACCCAGGCCTGCACCTGAACCTGTTCCCACTTGATATGGGTGGCGCTATCGGTCTCCTGTTTGAGCACTTTCTCGCTCGCTTTCAGTTCGTCACGGATGGTGGCGACGAAGACCCGCTTGCCCATGTATTCGCTCAGCACCCGGCCCTTGCCATCGCTCTCGCGCCACCCTTCGATGGTCACCTTGAGGCGATCGCCGCTGCGGTCCACCACGTCGATGCGGGAGGCGGGCAGCAGTTTGCCGACCGGGTCGCTGCTCTGTTCGCTGGCATAGAGATCTTTTTCACCCAGGTTGTAGAGGGTCTCGGCGGCTGGCGCCTCTTGCGCGTCGTTGACCAGGGTGGCGTAAGTGGCCCGGAAGCCCCCCGCCATGTTGGGCAGTTCGTGGGCGATGCCCTTGTGGCACTCGATGCAGTTCATGTTCTTCGCCGCCGCATCTTTCATCGCCAGCGCAGCCGCCGGGGACTGCTTGGCGTGATCCATGTTGTCGTAGCTGTGGCAGGACTTGCAGGTCTTGGAGTTCTGGCTGCTCATCCGTGCCCACACCTTCTCGGCCAGATGCAGGCGCCGGTCCTCGAACTTCTCCTGAGTGTCGATGCTGTGGCCTATGTACTCCTGATAGAGGTCGTTGGCCGCCTCCATCTTGCGGGCCACCTTGCCGACGAAATCCTTCGGCTGATGACAGTCGGTACAGACCGCCTGTACCCCTGAGGCATTCTTGAAGTGGATGGACTCCTTGTACTCCGGATAGACGGTGTCTTTCATGGAGTGGCAGGAGATACAGAATTCGAGGCTGCTGGTTTTCTCAAAGCCGTAGTGCAGGCCGACGGTGCCCGCGAGGGTGACGCCGACGCCCACCAGAAGCAGCGCCAGTACCGACCAGCGACGGCTGGGGGTGCGCAGGAAGTGCCACAGTTTTTTCATCATGCTCTCTCACATCACTTTTTTGATGGGAGCCATGATAGGGAGGCGTTGTGAACAGGGCTGCCGCTACAAATTAATGAAATAGGGGTATTTATGACAAAATGTGAATAGAATAATCCTCCCTTGTCGACCATCGTGAACCCTGCCCATGAGCTACCACATTCTGGTTGTTGAAGATGATGCGGTTACCCGCGAGAAGCTGACCGGCTATTTCGAGCGGGAGGGCTATCGGGTGACGGCGGTCGAAAATGGCCAGGAGATGCGCGCCGTGCTGGCGGAGCAGAGGGTCGATCTGGTGATGCTGGATATCAACCTGCCGGGAGAAGATGGTCTGCTGCTGACCCGTGAACTGCGGGTGCGCAGTACGGTGGGGATCATTCTGGTTACTGGCCGCAGCGATGCGGTGGACCGGATTGTCGGCCTCGAGATGGGGGCCGACGACTATGTCACCAAGCCGTTCGAGCTCAGGGAACTGCTGGTGCGGGTCAAGAATCTGCTGTGGCGGATCTCGCTGGCGGCCGCCGCGCCGAGCGAGCCTGCGGTGGCTGACGATGCGGTGCGCTTCGGCCCCTGGCGTTTTGACATCCCCCGCCGCCAGCTCAGCAAGGACGGGGTGCCGGTGCGTCTGACCAAGGCCGAATATGAAGTGCTGGTGGCCTTTGTCGCCCATGCCGGGCGGGTGCTCAGTCGGGAGCGGATCCTGACCCTTATCAGCCATCGCGGCGATGGCCCGAGCGATCGCACCATAGACGTGTTGATCCGGCGGCTGCGCGGCAAGATGGAAGCGGATCCGCGGGATCCCCAGCTGTTTGTCACCGTCCATGGTGAAGGCTATCTGTTTGCCGGCGAGATAGCCTCCTGACCCCGTTGCGGTGGCCTTGACCTGTTTGAGAGGTATCAGACCGGCGGGCGGGTATCAAATTGCGGGCAGTCGTCGCCAATCTGGTGCCAGGGCGCCTTGGAGCCGACAAAGATGTGAAACGCGGGTCGCTGGCTCGGCACGTCGTCCAGTACCCCCAACCGCAGATTGATCTTGCCGCTGCTGCTCTTCTGGCTGAACAGGCTGGAGCCGCAGTGACGGCAGAAGGCCAGGGTGGTCTCTGCCGATTTCCGGTAGCGGCCGATGGCCTCTTCCCCCTTCACTATGGTGACCTTGTTGCCATCAAGTCCGCCGACCGAGGCGTAATCTCCCCCCGAAAACTTGCGGCATTCGCTGCAGTGGCAGTTCCCCATATAGTCGAACTGATCCGGCAGGGTCAGGGCGACGGCGCCGCACAGGCAGCTGGCATGTAACTCTTTCATCTCTTCTCCTTGAGTGGGCTGATCGGATTTGGAACGGCTATTCGACCCGATAGACGGGGCGAAAAGCGCCATCCGAGAGGGAATCGGCGGGGTCGGCCAGTGGCGCAGACAGCGTCAGAATGGGTGGCCCCATCACCCGAGGGCACTGCTCGGCATTGGCATCAGGGTGTTGCAGCAGGCAGACCGCCTGAGCGACCGCAAGACGCCCCTGCAGCCGCATCTGATCGCTGTTGGCGGCGAGGATCTTGCCCCGGTGCAGGCCCCGCTGTACCCCGTGGCTGAAGTAGGTGCTCAGCACCTGGGGCCTGTCGAGATGGCGCTGCGCCAGCTCGTTGACAGCCACTTCGGCGGCGATGGCGCCCCCCACCAGATAGTCGAGATCGGGATAGCGGGCCAGGGTCTGCTGCACCAGCGTGCGCTGGATTTCCCGGCTGTTGTCGCCGCGCTCTGTGGTGACCAGCTTGATGGCGCTCCCCTTGATGGCGTCGGCAAAGCCCGGTTCGACAAAGTTGTTGCCGCCACTCGCCTGCGGGCCGGGGAAGAGGGCGACCGAGACCGGTTTGCTGCCGGCGGGGTGGCGCTGCGCCAGCCAGTGGCCAATCTGCCAGCCCATCTGGTACCAGGAGACTCCCACTTTGGCTTGCACCAGACCGCTGGGCAGATCGTTGACCAGCCCAAAGAGCGGCAGCGGCGTGACCTTGATGGCCTCGCGCAAGCCCTGATAGCTCACCGCGCCGAGCAAGATGGCGTCGCTCCCTTCCTGCACGCAGCGCAGCAACTGCTGACGCTGCTCGGCGAGGGCACCGTAACCCCCTGCTTCGTGGATCTGCAACTTGACTCCCAGCCGCTTCGCTTCGTCCACCATGCCCTGATTGACCGAAAGCCAGTAGGCGTCGCGCAAATGGGGGTAGAGGGCACAGAGGGTCAGCGATTTGGTTGCAGCGGCGGGTTCCGGCCACTGCTGGAGCACCGGCTGGCCGCTGAATTCGCCGCCGGGCCAGATATTGACCGCAAAGGCGAGGGCGGCGCGGGGAAGCATTAGCAACCAGATCAGCAACAACGGGGAGAGATAGACGCTTCGCATGGTCAGGGGTTTTGTTAAAGTGTTGGGCCATATTATCCGGTCAAAGCCGACCACAACCAAGGGACTTCCCGTGAGAATCTTTTCCGGCCTGGGTGGCAAGTTGCTGCTGGCCTTCTCCCTGATGGCGTTGCTGACCCTGAGTGCCTCACTGCTGGGCTGGGTGGGGCTTAGCCATCTGCGCCAGTTGGAGCAAGGGGTGCAGCAGACGCTGGCCGATCAGGAGCTGGCCCGCACGCTCTCTCGTCTTAGCGGCGAGATCCAGAGCTCGTCACGGCTGCTGGCCACCGCAACCAGCGAGCAGGAGCGGGAGCATCAGGGACGCTTGCTCACTCTGCAGGGGCAACAGCTGCAACAGGTGCTGGCGCAACTTGGTCGTGGGCAGGGTTCAACAAGCCTCGATCAGCTCAGTCAGAGCATCATCGGCAATCTGGGCCAGCAGGGCTGGCTGGTGGGAGAAAGATTGACCCTGATGGCGCAGGGGGAGGCGCAGCGGGCCCGTCTGGTGGCGGCGGCTGGGCAGATCGCCGAGCTGGCGCGCAGTCAGATGGAGAACGCCGAAACCGTGATGGTGGCGGGATTGGGTTCCCTCTACCAACAGCAAGGTGCGCAGGCGACCCGGACGCTGGATCGCCTGCTGGAGCAGGATCTTGACTGGCTGGAGCAGATGACCGAGCTGCGCCATCGCACCCTGATGCAGCAGCAGCGCATCGAAGAGATGTGGCGCAGTGAACGGCAGGAACAGTTGCAAACGCTATTGCAAGAGGGGCAGCGGGAGCTGGCCATCTTGCAACTGCGGGCCGGGGCTGTGACCGATCCGGCCCGCTGGCAGGCGGTGGAGCAGGCGCTGACCGTGCTGGCGCAGAGCGACAAGCTGGTGCAACTGCGCAGCGACTGGCTCGGCAAGGGGGAGGCGCTGCGGGTGCTCGCCAGTGCCAACGAAGCCCTGATGAGCAGCCTCAACCAGCAGGTCGGTGAGCTGGTCAGCCGTGCCCGCGATTCGCTGGGGCAGAGCCAGCAGGCGCTAAGCCAGCGCCTCAGGCTGCTGGAGCAGGCGTTGATGGCCATTGGCCTGCTCACCCTGCTACTGCTGATGCTGCTGATGTGGCGCATGGTCTACGGCCGGATCGTCTGGCCGCTGCAACGGGCGGTGGCGGGGATGAGCCGGTTGGCGCGCGGGGATCTGGCCCCCCTTGAGCCGATCGCCAGTACCGGGCGCGATGAGCTGGCGGAGTTGGGGCGGGCCCTGCAGGTGTTTCGTGACAATGCGGTTGAGCTGGGCCGTTATCAGCGCGAGCTGGAGTCGCGGGTCGAGGAGCGCACTGGCCAGCTCAGCCACGCCAACGAGCGGCTCAATGAGGAGGTGGAGAAGCAGCGGCAGGCCCGCGCCGAGGCAGAACAGGCCAACCGCGCCAAATCGGTGTTTCTCGCCACCATGAGCCACGAGATCCGCACCCCCATGAACGGCATTCTGGGCGGTCTGACACTGCTGGAAGATACCCACCTGAGCGATACCCAGCAGCGCTATCTGGCCGCCATCGAGCACAGTGGCGAATCCCTGCTGGAGATCCTCAACGACATTCTCGACTACTCCAAGATAGAGGCGGGCCATGTGGAGGCGCGCCGCGAACCCTTCCCCCTGTTCCAGCTGGTGGATGAGCTGAGCGCGCTGTTTCGGCCAAAGGCTGCGGCCAAGGGGGTCACCCTGGCGCTGGAATATGCGTCCGGGCTGGCGCCTGTGGTCGAGGGGGATCTGGGCAAGCTGCGGCAAGTGCTCGGCAACTTGCTCGGCAATGCGGTCAAGTTTACCGCCCGTGGCCAGATTACCCTGACAGTGGCGCCCCTTGTCTGTCACGGCCCTTGTGCTGAGCCCTGCATCCGGTTTGTTGTGCGCGATACCGGCCCCGGCATTCCGGCCGATGAGCAGGAGGCGGTGTTCGAGGCATTTCGCCAGCGCAAGCGTGATATAGGCCATCAGGGCGGCACCGGGCTGGGACTGGCGATCAGCCGCAAGCTGGTGGCCGCCATGGGGGGCGAGCTGATCCTTGCCAGTGAACCGGGCAAGGGGTGTGAGTTCAGCTTCAGCCTGCCCTTGCAACGCTCGAGCGCCCAGCTGCCTGCCGAGGCGCAACCGCTGCACCTTGGCCAGTCCCGTGACATCCTGCTGGTGGAGGATAACGAGATCAACCGGCTGGTGGCGCACGGCATGCTGACCCGCCTCGGCCATCGCGTCACCCTGGCGGAGGATGGTCGCAGTGCGCTGGCGCTGGTGACCGAGCGTCCCTTCGAGCTGGCGCTGCTCGATATCAATCTGCCCGATATGGACGGCATGACCCTGCGCGAGGATCTGGCCGCCATCAGCGAGGAGATGCATGAGCGGCCGCTGCCTGCCATCGCCATCTCGGCCCAGATGTATCCGGAGGATATCCGCCACTGCCTTGCCGCCGGGTTTGTCGATTTTGTCGGCAAGCCGGTGCGGCTGGCGGTGCTGGCGAACGCCATCGATCAACTATTTCGGCAAGAGGGCGCCTCTATCGAGCCGCAGGTGCAATTATCTGCAGCCGCGCCCCCAACTAAACAGCCTGAGTGGGCCAATCCGGTGCTGGATGCCGATCTGCCCCTGCTCGGCATGGCGCGGATCCGCCAGCTGGTCGCGCTGTTTGAGTCGCAAGGGCGGGTGTTGGTAGATAAGTTGGCTCAGGGGGAGGGGAGTGAGCAACGTCAGCTGGCGCACAAGCTCAAGGGGAGTGCGCTGGCGCTGGGGTTGACCGAATTGGCCAGCCACTGTGCGGCTCTTGAGGCGGGATGCGGTGAGCCTGCGGCAATCGGGGCGCAATTTGACGCGGCGGTGAGCGGGTTGCAGCAGTGGTTGACGGCCAACAGGGATGCGCAGCCCTGATCCCTGCTGGCGATGCACAACGTTCAGAGGGGGTAGCCAGCCCCTGCGCCGTTTATTCGATCTCGCGAAACAGCACCTGCTTGCACTTGGCACAGACCCATTCCCGGCGAAAATCGGTCAGGTGCACCATGCCTACCTCCAGCAACTCGTGGTGGCCGCAGTGATAACAGAAGATGATGTCGCCATCGACTGATTCAGGGTGGGCCGCCAGATAGTCGGCTTTGGTGGGGAGCTGCTCCCACGAGGTGGTGGGGACATGTTTGCGTTGGCTGGTGTAGTAGACCCAGTAGAACAGAAAAAAGACAGCCAGGATCACGAATGTCAGCAGATGGTCCATCTTGAACTCCTCCGGTTAGGTGCAGCCCCTCGGATGCATGGCTGCAATCAGCTCCATCATCATTAAATTTGTTTCGAATGAATATGTTACAGGATGGATAAAGAGGGCGTTGTGATCCCCTTCGGGTTTTGCCCGCCCGCCGCGGGATGAAAAATGTGCCGTTTGGCTGAGCGGCCAGGGTATTGAACGAGGAGGGAATCTTGCTTTTTACAACATAAATTCAACATTTTTTTAGGTGGTTGGACTGTCTCTTTGATCCAGCTCACGTTACAATGCCCGCGCCCACTTCACCTAACGCGCAAACGATTTTCAGGAGAGAAACGGATGTTGAAACGTGACATGACCATCGCCAATTATGATCCGCAATTGTGGCAGGCCATCACAGACGAAACCCGTCGTCAGGAAGAGCATATCGAGCTGATTGCGTCTGAGAACTACACCAGCCCCCGTGTCATGGAAGCCCAGGGCTCCCAGCTGACCAACAAGTACGCCGAAGGTTACCCCTCCAAGCGTTACTACGGTGGTTGCGAGTATGTGGATGTGGTCGAAACCCTGGCTATCGAGCGCGCCAAAGAGCTGTTCGGTGCCACTTACGCCAACGTGCAGCCGCACTCCGGCTCCCAGGCCAACAGCGCCGTTTACATGGCTCTGCTGCAGCCGGGCGACACAGTACTGGGCATGAACCTGGCCCACGGCGGTCACCTGACCCACGGCTCTCCGGTCAACTTCTCCGGCAAGCTTTACAACATCGTGCCTTACGGTATCGATGAGTCCGGCAAGATCGACTACGACGACATGGAACGTCAGGCTGTCGAGCACAAGCCGAAGATGATGATCGGTGGCTTCTCCGCCTACTCCGGCATCGTTGACTGGGCCCGCATGCGCGAAATCGCCGACAAGGTCGGTGCCTACCTGTTCGTCGACATGGCCCACGTGGCGGGTCTGATTGCCGCTGGCGTCTACCCGAACCCGGTTCCCCACGCTCACGTGGTCACCTCCACCACTCACAAGACCCTGGCCGGTCCGCGCGGTGGTCTTATTCTCTCCGCCGCTGACGACGAGGAGCTCTACAAGAAGCTCAACTCTGCCGTCTTCCCGGGTGGCCAGGGTGGCCCGCTGATGCACGTCATCGCCGGTAAAGCCGTTGCCTTCAAAGAGGCGCTGGAGCCGGAGTTCAAGACCTATCAGGCTCAGGTCGTGAAAAACGCCAAGGCGATGGCTGCGACCTTTATCGAGCGCGGTTACAAGATCGTCTCCGGCGGTACCGACAACCACCTGATGCTGGTTGACCTGATCGGTCGCGAGCTGACCGGCAAGGATGCTGACGCGGCGCTGGGCAAAGCCAACATCACCGTCAACAAGAACTCAGTGCCCAACGACCCGCGCTCCCCGTTCGTCACCTCCGGTGTGCGGATCGGTACCCCGGCCATCACCCGCCGCGGTTTCAAGGAAGCCGAGTCCATCGAGCTGACCCACTGGATCTGCGACGTACTGGACAACCACGACAATGATGCCGTGCTGGCCACCGTACGCGAGAAGGTGCTGGATATCTGCCGCCGCTTCCCGGTTTATGGCTGATAAGCCAGACCATCCGGCTTGAGACCAATGCCACCTGCGGGTGGCATTGTTTTTTCTGGCTTTTACCGGCTTTGGATGGCCGTGTTACACTGGCCGACCTAGATCCTGGCCCGCCGGGCCGGTCCCTGTTCCATTAACACCGGAGGTCCGATGCATTGCCCATTCTGTAGTGCGGTTGATACCAAGGTGATCGATTCCCGTCTGGTGGCAGAAGGCCATCAGGTGCGCCGCCGTCGTGAGTGTCTGCTCTGTCACGAGCGTTTTACCACCTTCGAGATGGCCGAGCTGGTGATGCCCCGCGTCATCAAGTCCAACGGTTCCCGCGAGCCGTTCAATGAAGACAAGCTGCGCGCCGGCATCCTGCGGGCGCTGGAGAAGCGGCCGGTGAGCATGGAGGCCATCGAAAAGGCGGTCAACCATATCAAATCCCGCCTGCGTGCCACCGGCGAGCGCGAAGTCGCCTCCGAGCTGGTGGGCAATCTGGTGATGGATGAGCTCAAGAGTCTGGACAAGGTGGCCTATATCCGCTTTGCCTCCGTCTATCGCAGCTTCGAAGATATTCGCGAGTTCGGTGAAGAGATCGCCAAATTGGAGAAATGATGGTATCGGATGGGCAAGTGGATATCCGCTTCGCCCCTCTCTACCTCAGGACACGAAGATATTCGCGAGTTCGGCGAAGAGATCGCCAAGCTGGAGAAGTAAACCGCCATGCTCACCCATGTAGCCGCGTCCGATTACGCTGCGCTAATCGAACCTACGATACTGCGTAAAGTCGAGATGTGTTGTCAAAGGAGCCCGAATGTTTAGTCAAGATGATTACCAATGGATGAGTCGGGCCCTCGAACTGGCCCGCCGCGGCCGCTACACCACGGCCCCCAACCCCTGCGTCGGCGCCGTGCTGGTCAAGGATGGCGTGGTGGTTGGCGAAGGGTGGCATCAGAAGGCGGGCGAGCCCCATGCCGAGGTCTACGCCCTGCGCGCCGCCGGTGACAACGCCCGCGGCGCCACCGCCTATGTGACCCTCGAACCCTGCTCCCACCACGGTCGTACTCCCCCCTGCGCCGAGGCGCTGATCAACGCCGGCGTGGCCCGGGTGGTGGCGGCCATGGTTGACCCCAATCCCCAGGTGGGCGGACGTGGCCTGCGGATGCTCTCCGAAGCGGGGATCAAGACAGATTTCGGCCTGCTGGCGAGCGAAGCCGAGGCGCTCAACCCGGGCTTTTTCAAGCGGATGCGTACCGCCTTCCCGCGGGTGACCGTCAAGCTGGGGGCCAGCCTCGATGGCTGCACCGCCATGGCGAGCGGCGAGAGCCAGTGGATCACCTCCCCGGATGCGCGCCGTGACGTGCAACGACTGCGGGCCCGTCACGATGCGGTGCTCTCCAGCGCCGAAACCGTGCTGGCCGATGGCGCTTCCCTGACCGTGCGCTGGGATGAGCTGCCCCCCTCGGTCAAGGCTAGTTATCCCAAAGAGACCCTGCGCCAGCCGCTGCGGGTCATCGTCGATTCGCAAAACCGCCTCACACCCGACTTGCCGCTGTTCCAGAGCGAGAGTCCGGTGCTGCTGGCCCGTCACAAGGCGTCCGGCGAGTGGCCCGAGTGGGTGCAGCAGCTGGAGCTGCCGCTGCTGGATGGCAAGCTGGATCTGGTCAGCCTCTTCATGCTGCTGGCCAAGCAGAATGTCAACTCGGTACTCATCGAGGCGGGCCCGCGGCTGTGCGGCGCTCTGCTGGAAAAAGGGCTGGTGGATGAGCTGGTGCTCTATCAGGCTCCAAAATTGATGGGTGACGAGGGGCGTGGCCTGTTCCATCTGCCCGGCCTGACCCGGCTGTTCCAGGCGCCCAAGCTTGCCATCAAGGATGTGCGCATGGTGGGGCCGGATATTCGCATTACCGCCAAAATAGCCTGATTTATCAATGTTCAAGGGGGCATAATCAGCCCCTGTCATCAGCAAGGTGATCTGCATGTTTACCGGAATTATCGAAGCGGTGGGGACCCTGGCCGAGCTGCGCCGTCAGGGCGATGACATGGCCCTCACCGTCCACGCACCAGGTCTGGATTTTAGCGACGTCAAACTGGGCGACTCCATCGCCACCAACGGTGTCTGCCTCACCGTGGTGGCGCTGGGCGACAAGAGTTATACCGCCGATGTGTCGCTGGAAACCCTCTCCCGTACCGGTTTTGCCGCCGCCAGAGTGGGCGATCGGGCCAACCTCGAGAAGGCGCTGATGCCCACCTCCCGCCTCGGCGGCCATCTGGTCTCCGGCCACGTAGACGGAGTAGGGGAAGTGAAAAGCGTCTCCAGCAGCGGCCGCGCCATCGAGTACTGGATCAAGGCGCCGGGCGAGCTCTCCCGCTATATCGCCGAGAAGGGCTCCATTGCGGTGGATGGCATCAGCCTCACCGTGAACGCGGTGCAGGGGGACCTTTTCCGTCTGACCATCGTGCCCCACACAGCCCAGGAGACCACCATCGCCAGCTGGAAGCCGGGCCGCAAGGTCAACCTCGAGGTGGATCAGATCGCCCGCTATCTGGAGCGGCTGATGATGGGGAAAAGTCAGGAGAGCAGCGCCTCGACCCTGACCATGGAGACGCTGGCCAAGGCCGGTTTTCTCTGACGGTGTGCGCTAAATCTGGCCACCAAAACGATTTTCTGTGATCCCGCTCTGATTGAAATGGAGCCGCTAGCCCCAATCTAGAGCAACATACACACGCATTTGCGTTGAGCCTGCGGGCTCAACCCCCAAGCACACTGATGGAGTAGCCCATGGCGCTGAGCACAACCCAGGAAATCATTGCCGATATCAAGGCTGGCAAGATGGTGATCCTGATGGATGACGAAGACAGGGAGAACGAAGGGGACCTCATCATGGCCGCCTCCTGCGTCCGTCCGGAGGATATCAACTTCATGGCCCGCTACGGCCGTGGCCTTATCTGCCTGACCCTGACCCGGGATCGCTGCAAGCAATTGGCGCTGCCGCTGATGGTGGATCGCAACAATGCACAGTTCTCCACCGCCTTTACCGTCTCCATCGAGGCGGCAGAAGGGGTGACCACAGGTATCTCAGCCGCCGATCGTGCGGTGACTGTGCAGGCGGCAGTGGCGGCCAATGCCAAGGCGGCCGATCTGGTGCAGCCGGGCCACATCTTCCCGCTGATGGCGCAGGATGGCGGCGTGCTGACCCGCGCCGGCCACACCGAAGCCGGTTGCGATCTGGCCCGTCTGGCCGGTTTCGAGCCTGCCGCCGTCATCGTCGAGATCCTTAACGAAGATGGCACCATGGCGCGCCGTCCTGACTTGGAGATCTTTGCCGAGGAGCATGGCATCAAGCTTGGCACCATCGCCGACCTTATCGAGTACCGCAACCAGCACGAGACCACGGTCGAGAAGGTGGCCGAGTGCAAGCTGCCCACCGAGTTTGGCGAGTTCGACCTCATCACCTTCCGCGATACCATCGACAATCAGGTTCACTTCGCCTTGAAAAAGGGTGAGGTGCAGGCCGACCAGCCGACCCTGGTGCGCGTCCATCTGCACGATGTGCTGAGCGATCTGCTGTTGACCGACCGCCACGCCGCCCGCAGCTGGCCGCTGCCCAAATCCATGGCCCGCATTGCCGACGAGGGCGGCGTGCTGGTGATTTTGGGGGCGGAATCCCATGGCGCCGAGCTGCTGGCTAGGGTCAAGGGTTTTGAAGCCGCCGACAAGGGGCTGGCGCCGGAAGGAGCCAAGTGGCAGGGCACCTCACGCCGGGTTGGCGTGGGCTCCCAGATCCTCAAGGCGCTCGGCGTGAGCAAGATGCGCCTCTTGAGCTCGCCGAAGAAGTACCATGCCCTCGGTGGTTTCGGTCTGGAAGTGGTTGAGTACGTCGGCGAGTAAAGCTCCACCAGAGAAGTACCATCCCCTTCTGGGTGGTTTCGGTCTGGAAGTGGTTGAGTACGTCGGCGAATAACGTACTACCAGAGAAGTACCATCCCCTTCCGGGCGGTTTCGGTCTGGAAGTTGTGGAATTTACCGGCGAGTTAGCGCGTCGGACTGGTTAAATCGCGATCATGGCCGTCTATTGCGGCCATGGTTTTTGTCGTGGGTCTGTTGTGCTAGAATGTGCGCACTTTTGACTCCGGCCCTTTTGATTGCACAGATACAGGATTTCCAATGAAGGTTATCGAAGGAAATATCGCCGCTCCTGAGGCGCGCGTTGCTATTGTTGTTGCCCGTTTCAACAGCTTCATCAACGACAGTCTGGTGAACGGCGCGGTGGACGTACTGAAGCGTCAAGGTCAAGTGCAGGACAGCAACCTGACACTGGTAAAAGTGCCGGGCGCGGTTGAAATGCCATTGGTCATCAAGAAGCTGGCCAAGAGTGGTCAATACGACGCCATCGTGGCGGTTGGTACTGTCATCCGTGGCGGCACCTACCACTTCGACCTGGTGGCAAACGAAAACAGCAAGGGCATGGCCCAGGTAATGATGGAATATGAAATTCCCGTTGCCTTCGGTGTGCTGACCACTGAAAACATTGAACAAGCCATCGAGCGTGCAGGTACCAAGGCGGGTAACAAGGGTGCAGAGGCTGCACTGGCAGCGCTCGAAATGATCAACGTCCTGAAAGAACTGGACGTGTAACGAGGAGAAGTACATTGAAACCGTCTGAGCGCCGTAAAGCCCGCCATTGCGCCACCCAGGCCATCTACCAGTGGCAGATGACCAAGGCTAACGTGGGTGACATCGAAGAGCAGTTCAAGATCGATCAGGACACCAAGGGTGTAGACCTGAACTATTTCCGCGATCTGCTGTTCGGGGTAGCCCTCCACTGCAGCGAGCTGGACAAGGTGTTTGCACCTTTCCTCTCCCGTCCGCTGGAAGAAGTGGACATGGTGGACAAGGCGATCCTGCGTCTGGCGACCTACGAGCTGACCCGTCGTGATGATGTACCGCCGCGCGTGGTCATCAACGAAGCGATCGAGCTGGCCAAAGCTTTTGCTGCCGATGACAGCCACAAGTTTGTCAACGGTGTACTGGACAAGGTGATCAAGTCGCTGAACAAGCGTTGATCCTGCTGTCCGTCAGCATCTAAGAGAGGAGCCAGCTTATTGCTGGCTTTTTACTGTATGGGTGAATTTGAGCTGATTGATAAGTACTTCAAGGTCCCCCACGCCCGCAAGGACGTGGTGATGGGCCCTGGAGATGACTGTGCCCTGCTGACCCTGCCCCCCGATACCCAGCTGGCGGTGAGCACCGACACTCTGGTGAGCGGCGTACACTTCTTTCCCGACATGGATCCGGTGGATCTCGGCTACAAGGCGCTGGCGGTCAATCTCTCCGATCTCGCCGCCATGGGTGCCGAGCCACGCTGGGTGTCGCTGGCGCTGACCCTGCCTGCCATCAACGAAGGTTGGGTCGCCGGTTTTGCCGAAGGGTTTCTGGAGCTGGCCGAGTACTACAACGTGGCGCTGGTGGGCGGAGACATGACCCGCGGGCCGCTCTCCATCACCATCTCGGTGAAGGGATCGGTGCCTGCCGGGCGCGCTCTGATGCGCAGCGGTGCCAAAGCCGGTGACGGCATCTATGTGACCGGCACTCTGGGAGATGCCGCGCTGGCGCTCTCCCACCTGCTGGGCAAACGCACCCTCAACGAGAACCAGCTGGCTGCCGTGTTGCCACGGCTCGACCACCCCCATCCCCGCATTCTGGCCGGTCAGGCGCTGCGCGGGCTGGCGGGTAGTGCGCTGGATCTCTCCGATGGGCTGGCATCGGATCTCGGTCATATCCTCAAGGCCTCCGGCGTGCGGGCCCAGATCGATCTCGATCTGCTGCCGCTCTCACCGGTGCTGCAGGATGCGGTGAGCGAGCAGGATGCGTGGCAGCTGGCGCTGGCCGGTGGCGATGACTACGAGCTCTGCTTCACCGTACCAGAGGAGCACCGCGGCGCGCTCGATACGGCGCTGGCCCACAGCGGGGTCAAGTTCAGCCGTATCGGCCGCATCGTGGCGGGCGAGCCGGGCATCGACTACCTGCGTGGCGACCAAGCGGTCGAGTTGCAGCTGAAAGGGTGGGATCACTTCGCATGAGTTTGTTCAGGATAAAGCCCGAGCTGACACGACTGGATCTGAAAAATCCGCTTCATTTTTTGGCGGTGGGGTTTGGTTCCGGTCTCAGCCCCAAGGCGCCGGGCACCATGGGCACCCTGGCGGCCATTCCGCTCTACCTGCTGGTGAGCGGGCTGCCGACCCACTGGTTTATCGCCTTGCTGGTGGTGGGTTTTGTGGTCGGTATTCGTATCTGCCAGAGCGCCACCGATGCCATCGGCATGCCGGATCACGGTGCCATCGTCTGGGACGAGGTGATCGGTTTTGGCGTCACCATGATCGCCGCGCCAGCCGGTTGGGAGTGGGTGGTGGCGGGCTTCGCGCTGTTCCGGTTGTTTGATGTGCTCAAGCCCTGGCCCATCTCCTGGTTTGATCGCCGGATCCACGGTGGCCTGGGCATCATGCTGGACGATCTGATCGCCGGCCTGTTCGCCCTGTTTTGTATGCAATTACTGGCATTCTGGCTCGGTTGAGAGCCACCTTCCGGGGGATGACCGTTCTTGCATCCCCCGATTTATATCTGCTTAATTTTCATTCATCGGCATATGCTGCCGTTTATCATCCATTTCACATAAATATTCACTACTCATTCGGGGCTCGTGATCGTTTTTGAAATAGTGATAAATGCTGCTTGTTGCGTTGTTGTTGAAATTAAAGTAATGATACCAATAGATGTACGGACGCACCGGCCATTTGTGTGACGAAAATCATCATTTATCTCTGCCGAATTGGTGGTTATCTGCACAAAACATTGCGGAATTGTATAACTCAATCATTTACACCCGTGGTCAAACCGTCTAAGTTACTCGCGGGTTATTCCAAAAAAATGCAAAAAACCCGCCCGGATCGCTGGTTTCGCTGCCTCATGGATTGAGCAAATATTGCCCAAGGTAACAACCGGCATCTGCGGCTGATTTACGGACGAATTATTTGGGACGGATGTCCCCCGCAGAGGTAAACATGTCCTTGCTCGAAGTAAAGAACTTGCGGATCGAGTACCCCTCCCGCTACGGGGTGCTGGCCGCGGTGAAGGATCTCTCTTTCTCTATCGAAAAGGGTGAGATTGTCGGGGTGGTCGGTGAATCCGGCGCCGGCAAGTCCACCATCGGCAACGCCGTTATCGATCTGCTGAGCCCGCCGGGTCGCATCGCCCGTGGTGATATCTATCTCAATGGCGAGCTCATCTCCGGCAAGAGCCAGAATGAGATGCGGGCCATCCGTGGCTCCCGTATCGGGTTCATCTTCCAGGACCCCATGACCTCCCTCAACCCGCTGTTCACCGTTGAGCATCAGTTGGTGGAGACCATTCTGGCCAATACCGATCTCTCTCGCGAGGCCGCTTTTGCCAAGGCGCTGGAGCTGATGGGGGCGGTGGGTATTCCGCAGCCGGAGCTGCGCATCAAGCAGTACCCGCACCAGTTCTCCGGTGGCATGCGTCAGCGGGTGGTTATCGCCATCGCGCTCTCCTGCGATCCTGAGCTGATCATCGCCGACGAGCCGACCACGGCGCTGGACGTCTCCATTCAGGATCAGATCCTCCAGCTTATCCGCGCCCTCTGCAAAGAGCGTCAGGTGGGCTGCATGCTGGTGACCCACGACATGGGCGTGGTCTCCAACGTTACCGACAAGGTGGCGGTGATGTATCGCGGCGATCTGGTGGAGTTCGGCCTGACCGAACAGGTGCTGGGCAGCCCCAATCACCCCTATACCCGCAGCCTCATCTCGGCGGTACCCCGCTCCGATGTGAAGCTGGTGCGTTTCCCGCTGGTCTCCTATATCGAGGATGCCAGTGCGCCGGATACCAATATCGACCTCAAGACCCACTGGCTC
Source organism: Aeromonas sp. S13(2024) (assembly GCF_041402405.1). NCBI lineage: Bacteria > Pseudomonadati > Pseudomonadota > Gammaproteobacteria > Aeromonadales > Aeromonadaceae > Aeromonas > Aeromonas sp. S13(2024). The sequence continues at coordinate 72,239 of NZ_JBGLRA010000005.1, forward strand.
GGCCAGAGTCAGGACGAGCGTGCCTATGAAGGGGCGCTGCTGCGGGTGGAGAACGTCGATCTGAAATTCGTCACCAAGGACTCCATCATCCCGAGCCGTCGCCAGTATGTGCGCGCCTGCAACAACATCAGCTTCGAGATCTTCGAAGGGGAGACCTTCGGTCTGGTGGGGGAATCGGGCTCCGGCAAATCGACCATTGCCCGCGCCATCACCGGTCTCTATCCGCCTGATACCGGCAAGATTTTCTTCGAGGGGATCGATCTGACCGCCCTCAAGAGCGAGCGCGAGCGTCGCCCGCTGCGTCGCCAGATGCAGATGGTGTTTCAGAACCCCTATTCCTCGATGAACCCGCGGATGAAGGTGCGCGACATCATTGCCGAGCCGATCCGCTTCCATCAGCTGGCGAGCAGCGAGAGCCAGATCGAGGGGATCGTCGGCGATCTGCTGGATCACGTGGGTCTCGGTCGTGGTGCCGGGGTCAAGTATCCCCACGAGTTCTCCGGCGGCCAGCGCCAGCGCATCTCCATTGCCCGCGCCCTGGCCACTCGCCCGCGCTTCCTTATCTGCGACGAGCCTACCTCGGCGCTGGATGTGTCGGTGCAGGCCCAGATCCTCAACCTGCTCAAGGATCTGCAGCAGGAGCTCAAGCTCACCATGCTGTTTATCAGCCACGATCTGCCGGTGATCCGCCAGATGTGCGACCGCATCGGGGTGATGCAGCACGGTCATCTGGTGGAGGTGGCCGAGACCGAGAAACTCTTTACCAATGCCGAGCATGAGTACAGCCGCAAGCTGATCTCCCTCATGCCGGAGTTCAAGGGAATGTCCCGCGAGGGGCTGGAAATCGCAAGCTAGGAGAGCGCCGGTGCGCCGGTCTGCTTGTCAAAAAAAGTGTCATAAGAAAGCCAAAAGCATGGAGAACAAGATGAAGAAAGGATTGTCCAAGATTGCCCTGGCGCTGTTTGCCGCCGGTTTCGCCTTCAGTGTCTCAGCCGCTGATATCAAGGTGGGTGTCGCTTCTGACGCCACTTCGCTGGATCCGCAGGAGCAGCTCTCCGGTCAGACCCTGGAGATGTCGCACCTGGTATTCGATCCCCTGATGCGTTACACCCAGGACTTGCAGTTCGAGCCCCGTCTGGCCGAGAAGTTCGAGCGTGTCGATGACAAGACTGTCCGCTTCCACCTGCGCAAAGGGGTCAAGTTCCACTCCGGTAACGACTTCACCGCAGACGACGTGGTGTGGACCGTCAACCGCCTGAAATCCTCCGTCGACTTCAAGGCGATCTTCGATCCCATCAGCGAAGTGAAGAAGGTCGATGACTACACTGTGGATCTCGTCACCGCCAAGCCGTTCCCGCTGGTGCTGCAGACCGTCACCTACATCTTCCCGATGGACTCCAAGTTCTACACCGGCAAAACCGAAGCGGGCAAAGACAAGGCCGAGATCGTCAAAAACGGCGACTCCTATGCCTCTACCCACGTCTCCGGTACTGGCCCGTTCACCGTCAAGTTCCGCGAGCAGGGTGTGAAGCTGGATTATGCCCGCAACGCCAACTACTGGGACAAGGCCTCCAAGGGTAACGTCGAGAACCTGACCGTGGTGCCAATCAAGGAAGATGCGACCCGTGTTGCAGCCCTGCTGGGTGGCGACGTGGACATGATCTATCCGGTTGCGCCCAACGATCTGGAGCGCGTGAAGAATGGCAAGGACTCCCAGCTGGTCACCCTGTCCGGTACCCGCGCCATCATCATCGAGCTGAACCAGAACACCAACCCGGCACTGAAAGACAAGCGTGTACGTCAGGCGATCAACTACGCCATCAACCAGGTGGGTATCGTCGAGAAGATCAACAAGGGCTTCGGTACCCCTGCTGGTCAGCTGAGCCCGAAAGGCTATGCCGGTCACAACGAGGCGCTGGTGCCCCAGTATGATCTGGCCAAGGCCAAGGAGTTGATGAAAGAGGCCGGTTACGAGAAAGGCTTCAAGATGACCTTCATCTCCCCAGCTGCCCGCTACGTCAACGACGTCAAGATTGCCCAGGCTGTCTCCGCCATGCTGGCCAAGATCAACATCAAGGTGGATCTGAAGACCATGCCGGTGGCCCAGTACTGGCCCGAGTTTGACAAGTGCGCCGCGGACATGCAGCTGATCGGCTGGCACTCCGACACTGAAGATACCGCGAACTTCTTCGAGTTCCTGACCTTCACCAAGGACGCCAAGACCGGTATGGGTCAGTACAACTGCGCCGGTTACGCCAACGCCGAAGCTGACAAGCTGGTGATGGATGCCAACGCCGAGACCGATCCGGCCAAGCGTGCCGAGATGCTCAAGAAGGTCGAAGCCATGCTGATCGAAGATGCTGCCTACGTGCCGTTGCACTGGGAAGATCTGGCCTATGGCGCCAAGAAGAACGTCGACATCAAGCCGGTGGTCAACGTGATGAACTTCCCTTACCTGGGTGACCTGGTGGTCAGCAAGTAAGAGAACGTCGCAAGGAAGGACGGGGCGGGGTGGTCAGCTGGCCACTCCGCCCACTAACAGAAGCCTGTGCCACGACACAGGCCACGTAGAAGGACAAGCATGTTTACATTCCTGCTGAAACGGTTCTATCAGGCCGTGATAGTGATGTTCGTCATCAGCCTGGTCGCCTTCTCCATCCAGGATAACCTGGGTGATCCGTTGCGCGAGCTGGTGGGGCAATCCGTCTCCGAAGCCCAGCGTCACGAGTTGCGCGAGAAGATGGGCCTTAACGATCCCTTCCTCATCAAATACAGCCGCTTTCTGAAAAATGCGGTGCATGGGGATTTGGGCACCTCCTATTTCTTCAAGCGACCTGCTCTCGAGGTGATTCTCGACAAGCTGGTGGCTACCCTTGAGCTGGTGTTTGCTGCCGCGCTCATCATCGTGGTGGTCTCCATTCCACTCGGTGTCTATTCGGCGATCCGCCCGCGCAGCATTCCCACCAAGATCATCATGGCGGGGAGCAGTATCGGTATCTCGATCCCGGTATTTTTGACCGCCATCATGCTGATGTACCTCTTCTCCATCCAGCTGGGCTGGCTGCCTGCCTATGGCCGCGGCGAGACCCGTAACCTGCTGGGCTGGGAGTCGGGCTTCTTCACCTGGGATGGCATCCTGCATCTGATCCTGCCGGCGGTGTCCCTCTCTTCCATCATGCTGCCGCTGTTTATCCGGCTGGTGCGCTCCGAGATGCTGGAGCAGCTTTCCTCCGAGTACGTCAAGTTCGCCCGCGCCAAGGGACTGGACAACAACAAGGTCTACTATCAGCACGCTCTGAAGAACACCATGCTGCCGGTTATTACCGTCGGCGGGGTGCAGATCGGCACCATGGTGGCCTACACCATTCTGACCGAGAGCGTGTTCCAGTGGCCGGGCACCGGCTTCCTGTTCCTTGAGGCGATCCACCGGGTCGATACCCCGCTGATCACCGCCTACGTCATCTTCGTGGGACTGATCTTCGTGGTGACCAATACCCTGGTCGACCTGCTCTACGGGTTGATTAACCCGACCGTTAACCTGACCGCCAAGGGGTAACAGATGACTAATGCTGTAACTGCAAGCCCAAGCCGTTGGGCACGATTCAAGAACTCTGACATCGTCTACTACTTCCTGCGGGACAAGGTAGCCATGTTCAGCTTTGCGGTGTTTGTTGTGTTCGTGCTGGCGGCGCTGCTGGCCCCCTGGCTCGCCCCGCACAACGTCTATGACCAGACCAGCTTTGATCTGATGGATGCCGAGTTGCCCCCCTCCTGGCTCGAAGGCGGCGAGGAGCGTTTCTGGCTCGGTACCGACAACCAGGGGCGGGATATCTGGAGTACCATTCTCTATGGTGCCCGTATCTCCCTCACCATCGGCCTGTTTGCGGTGGCGCTGCAGCTGGTGCTTGGTATTGTCATCGGTCTGATTGCCGGTTATTTCGGTGGCCGCATCGACAACCTGTTGATGCGTTTTGCCGACGTGCAGCTGTCGTTCTCCACCATGATGGTGGCGATCATCATCTCCGCCATCTTTCAGGCAACCTTTGGCTCCGAGTTTTACTCGAAGTTTGCCATCATGATGCTGGTGGTGATCATCGGTATCGCCGAGTGGCCGCAGTATGCCCGTACCGTGCGCGCCTCGGTGCTGGCCGAGAAGAAGAAGGAGTATGTGGAGGCGGCCAAGGTGATGGGGTTCCGCGCCCCGCGCATCATGTTCCGCCACATTCTGCCCAACTGCCTGTCGCCCATTCTGGTCATCTCCACCGTGCAGGTGGCCAACGCCATCATGAGTGAAGCTGCACTCTCATTCCTCGGTCTGGGGATGCCGGTTGATCAGCCCTCGCTCGGTTCGCTTATCAGCGTCGGCTTCAACTACATCTTCTCCGGCTCCTGGTGGATCACCGCCTTCCCGGGCATCTGTCTGGTGGTGCTGGTGCTGGTCATCAACCTGCTGGGTGACTGGCTGCGGGATGTGTTTAACCCCAAGATCTACAAAGGGTGAATAGAAAATCAGAGCGTTGGGAAGGTTTCTGTGCAGACAAGCTCAGGTAATTTGAGCTTAACAGTGTAGGGCAAAAGCTAAAGAAGAGGGAGGCGCAGTGCCTCCCTCTTCTTATTTGATGCCCGCTTGATGCGGGTTTTTTATCATCGGCGTGGCCGTGATCAGTGGTGATGGCCCTTGCCACCACAACCGCCGCCACCGCAGCAGCCGCCATGACCATGGTCGTCACCGTGGTCGTGGCCATGATCGTGACCGTGGCCAGCACCACCGCAGCAACCGCCGTGGCCGTGATCCTCATCGTGGTCGTGACCATGGCCGCCACAGCAGCCGCCGTGATCGTGGTCATGACCGTGATCGTGACCGCAACCACCGGCACCGTGAACGTGGCCGTGGGCCAGCTCTTCGGCAGTGGCGGCACGCACGTCCTTGATCTCGACCTTGAAGCCCAGGGTTACGCCTGCCAGCGGATGGTTGCCATCCACCTTGACGAACTCTTCGGACACTTCAACCACGGTCACCGGACGGTGGCCATCGTCGGTTTCAGCCACAAAAGTATCCCCTTCGGAGACTTCCATGCCATCGAACAGCTCGCCCGGTACTTCTTGTACCAGTGTCTCGTCATATTCGCCGTAGGCCTGGCTCGGTGCCAGAGTCACTTCGAAGGCTTCACCTACCGCGCGACCTTCCAGCTCGGCTTCCAGGCCTGAGACCAGGTAACGGGTGCCGTGCAGATAGACCAGCGGCTCTTTGCCGACAGTGCTGTCGATGACTTCACCGTGCTCGTCGGTGACTGTGTATTCCAGCGTAACCACGCTCAGAGGAGCTACTTTCATGTCAGGATCCTGCGGATAGAAAAAAACGGGCTCAGAATACCCTAAAAAGCGGGCCGCGCATATGCCGTGCGGCGCCACTGAGTGACGAAAAAAACGGCAACAGCGTCAGCAAGGAGAGCCTCATTCCACCCGCCGTTCCCTTATCAGGGGCGAAACACCCCGATCACCTCTTCCGCCTCGCGAGTCTGCTTGTCGACCTCGGCAGGCGTTTGTACCTGGGTATCGCCACAGGCGACGCAGGTCACCTTCTCGACTCCATGCTCCAGATACAGCATCATGTTGTCCAACTTGCCGCACGCCGGGCAGACTGCACCGGCAATGAAGCGTTTTTTACGTCTGGTTTCCATATTTGTTACCTCCAGGCAGCATCATATCAGGGTTTTTACATGCATCACGCCATCGAGTATCACCATTTTTCCTGCCAGGGCCTGCACGCCGGCAACCGCAAACGAACTCCGGTCGGGCAGCTGTTGCGGATCACCCGGGGCGCCGCGCTGCTGAGACTGGGCCAACATGAGCTATTGCTGCCGGCAGGCAGCAGCTTCTGGCTCTGCGCCGATGCCCTCGCCGCCTTCAACCCCCTCAGCGGTTGCGAGTACGATCAGCTGAATGTCTCTTTGCGCGTGGCTCAGCCGCAGCAGGCAGGCTGGCTGCAGACGACCCCGCTGCTCGATGCCCTGCTCGACTCGCTAGCCCGGTGGCAACGTCCGAAAGAGTGGCAAGGGGCCTACGGTCAGCGACTGCAGGTGATCCTGGATGAGCTGCAACAGTGCGCCATCAGCCAGCAGGATAACGAAGCGCTACAGCAATGCTGGCAGGCTTTGGCCCGCGGCGAAGCACAAGCCCTGGTACAGTGGCAGCAACTTGATGACGTACCGCTGGCAGGGGAAGAACTGCAACAGCAGTGGCAACTGCTGCAGGCGCTCAGATTGCTCAAGGGCGGCAGCAAACCCGCGCAGGTGGCCAGCAAGCTGGGTTATGCCGATGAGGCCGCATTGCAAGCGACCTGCCAGCTGTGGGGTGTTGGCGAAGATGGAGCTCAATAACCGGACACAGGTATGAATGCGCCAACAAAATTGGCTGAACGAGTCCAGTTTTTTGCCAGATGGTCGTTAACAAGGAAGGGCCATCCCCACCGTAATCCTTTATGCTAGAGACCTGAAGTGACTGCCAACGTTTCGACCAACAGGACATCTGCCATGACGAGCAAAGCCAATCAATCCCAAGGCATGTTGCTGTTTCACCTTTCGGCCCAGCAATCCTTTGCCATCGGCACTCTCAAGGTGAAGGAGATAGTCCCTTACACCCAGCTGACCGCCATGCCACACTCGCATCCGACCGTGTTGGGGGCCGCCAACATGCGCGGTTCCACCATTCCGGTGATCGACATGGCAATGGCGGTGGGTTATCGCCCCATCAGCAAGGAGGAGATGCCGCACTGCTTCATCATCATCACCGACTGCCGCCGCACCCTGGTGGGCTTTCTGGTACGGGGTATCGACAAGATCACCGAGTGCAACTGGCGCGATATCGAATCACCTCCCGCCGCCCTCGGCCACAATGTCTTCGTAACCGGTGTAACCCGGGTCAATGACCAGCTGATCCAGTTGCTGGACGTGGAGCTGATCCTCTCCCGGGTCTATCCGGACGATCCGAGCCACCTCTATCCGGTACTGACCGATGTGCAGCGGGAGCGGATCAAGCCGATGCGGATCCTGCTGGTTGATGACTCCTCGGTTGCCCGCCGTCAGCTGATGGCAGCGCTGGACTACATCAATATTCCTTATGAGGTCTGTACCAATGGCAAGGATGCACTGACCCTGATGCAGCAACGGGCCAGCCAGAAGACCCCTATCGACATTCTGGTGAGCGATATCGAGATGCCGGGGCTTGATGGCTACGAGCTGGCCTTCGAAGTGCAGAGCGACAGCAAACTGGCGGGGGCCTACATCATCCTGCACACCTCCCTCTCCAGCGAGATCAGTGTGGAGCGGGCCCATCAGGTGGGAGCCCATGAGGCGCTGACCAAGTTCGAAGCCAACGAGCTGATCCAGGCCATGCTGCGCGGCGCCGAACATCACGATCGCCTGCTGAAATAAGCCAATGACTGGCGGGAGGAACACACCTCCCGTCCTCCTTATCTTCGACCCAGACCGACTGACCCCATGCTGACCGAGAGCCACTTCCACGCCCCCTGGTGGGCACGCAATCCTCATCTGCAGACCATATTGCCCAAATGGCTGCGCCGCACCCCTGCCCGTTTTGTGGCGGAGCGGTTTGAACTGCAGGATGGGGACTTTGTCGACCTCGCCTGGAGCGGGGAGGTCTGCCTTGATGAACGGCAACTGGTGGTGGTGTTTCACGGGCTGGAGGGAAGCATTCACTCCCACTATGCCAAGGGATTGTTCGCCCACCTGCAGCAAGAGGGCAGAGAGGCCGTGCTGATGCACTTTCGCGGTTGCAGCGGCGAGCCCAATCGGCACCTGCAGGCCTATCACTCCGGCGCCATCGGTGATGCGCAGGAGCTGATTGCCGAGCTGAGCCAGCGCTTCCCGGGCAAACCGCTGATCGCCATCGGCTTTTCACTGGGTGGCAATATGCTGGTCAATCTGCTGGCGCGGGCCTGCCCTGCGGCACTGAAGGCGGCTGTGGTGGTCTCGGCCCCGCTGCAACTGGCCAGCTGTGCCGAGCGGGTCAATCAGGGATTTTCCAAGGTCTATCAGAACTACCTGCTGCGCACCATGCGCCGCAACCTGTTGAACAAGATCAGTCAGCAGCAAAAAGCGGGCGAGCGCTGGCAACCAAAACAAGTGGAACAGATTGCCACCCTGCGCGACTTTGACGAGCTGGTCACCGCGCCGCTGCACGGTTTTCACAGCGCCAGCCACTACTACCAGAGCTGCTCCGGGCTACCGCTGCTGGCTCAAATCCCCATCCCTACCCTGATCCTGCACGCCGCCGACGATCCCTTTATGTCACACGCAGTCATTCCCCGACCGGAGCAACTCTCGCCCACGGTGCGCTATGAGCTGAGCCAGCGCGGCGGCCATGTCGGCTTTCTGCACGGCACTCCGTGGCGTCCCCGCTTCTGGCTGGATGAGCGGATCAGTCGCTGGATTGCCGAACAGAGTCACTCTGCAACACAGAACTGATTGCGTCCCGACTCCTTGGCCCGATAGAGCGCCTGATCGGCCCGCTCCAGCAACTGGCTAGCCCCTTCGCCGGACACATTGCTGGCAATCCCCTGACTCACCGTCACCCAGGGGGCAACCTCGGACGCCAGATGCTCCAGCCGCAGGCTGGCCAAGCCATCTTGCAGCCGCTGCGCCACGCTGGCCGCCGCCTGACGGTCGGTATTGGGCAGCAGTAGCACAAACTCCTCTCCGCCATAGCGGGCCACCAGATCAGATGGCGTGCGTACCGCACGGTTGAGCGCTTGTGCCACCTCATTGAGACACATATCCCCCACCTGATGGCCGTAGTGGTCGTTGAAGCGCTTGAAATAGTCCACATCGATCAGGATGAGCGATAGCGGAGCGCCGCTCTCCTGGCTATGGGCCAACGCGCGCTCCAACTCGATATTGAAGTGCCGCCGGTTGGCGACACCGGTCAGAGGATCTTGCTTGGCGAGCTGATCAAGTTGGCGCAGCAGCGTCAGATTTTCATGCTCCCGTATGATCGCCAACTCAAACCAGCGGTGCAGCATGCGGCGGCCAACCTCCAGCGCAATCACGCCAAACAACACGCCAAGCAGGTAGATCTGGGGAAAATCGACGCGTAAAAAGAGTTCCAACCCCACACCCACCGTCATCGGGCCCAAGAGATAGCCATAAAAAACCTTGCGATCGGGATAAAACGCGATGAGCGCAGCCAGCAGGTTGAGCCGCATGATCCCGTTGGCATAGCTGACCCCTCCCCGCAGCTCCACCTGACCAATCGTGTAGATGTGCAGCGTCCAGAGTCCGCCCCATAGCACCATCACCAGCGCAGCCATCCGTAACCAGAGGCGATCCTGCAGATGGTCACAAAACAGGCTGACAACAGGTAGCAGCAATAGCACCACCATGACCAGGGCCAGCTCACTCTGAAAGCGCCAGGGCAAGCTGTCATCACTGGCGAGCCCGACCTGGCTGTAAACCTCGTAGCGTATCGAAAGAAACAATACCACCAGCCAGTTCAACAACCAGAACCACACCATGCCTCGGGCAATCGCCTCTCGACGTGCGCTGTCCAGATGCTCAGTCAGGGTTAACGGCGCGCTGCGCTGCGCTTCAGACAACATCTCTCAGACTCCGGTGAAAAGGTAAAAAGTGATTGCATTCGCGGGATTCAACACAACAATAGCCTGACGATCACCTCTTTTGCTGTGAGACCTTTAAATGATCATTCCCTGGCAAGAACTGGACGGCGACACCCTGACCAACCTGATCGAACACTTTGTGTTGCAGGAGGGAACCGAATATGGAGAGCAGGATGTACCGCTTGGCGTCAAAGTCGATGCAGTGAGAGAACAATTACAGCAAGGCAAAGCTGTCATCGTCTATAGCGAGCTGCACGAATCGGTGAATATCGTGATGAAAGACCGCTTCATCGAGCAGTCTTGACCCAACCGCAATCCGGACCTTATAACGGAATTCCCAAGGAAGAGAGAATCCCATGTCGGCCAAGCACCCCATTATTGCTGTTACCGGTTCGTCCGGTGCCGGCACCTCCACCTCCACCAACGCCTTTCGCTCCATGTTCCATCAACTGGGATATACCGCGGCTGTGGTGGAAGGTGACAGTTTTCACCGCTACACCCGACCGGAAATGGATGTAGCGATCCGCAAGGCGCGCGAACAGGGGCGTCATATCAGCTATTTTGGCCCTGAGGCCAATGACTTCGGCCTGCTGGAGAGCTTTTTCCAAGGCTATGGGCAGGATGGCAATGGCCAGTATCGCCGCTACCTGCACAGCTTTGACGAGGCGGTGCCCTTCAACCAGATGCCCGGCACCTTTACCCCCTGGCAGCATCTGCCCAGCAATACCGACCTGCTGTTTTATGAAGGGCTGCACGGCGGTGTGGTCACTGAGGATCACAACGTTGCCCGCCACGTGGATTTTCTGATAGGTGTAGTGCCCATCGTCAACCTGGAGTGGATCCAGAAGCTGATCCGCGATACCTCGGAGCGAGGGCATTCCCGCGAGGCGGTGACCGACTCCATCGTTCGCTCCATGGATGACTACATCAACTTCATCACCCCGCAGTTCTCGCGCACCCATATCAACTTCCAGCGAGTACCGACGGTGGATACCTCCAACCCCTTCAGCGCCAAGGTGATCCCGAGTCTGGACGAGAGTATGCTGGTGATCCGGTTTCGCGGTATCAAGCAGGTGGATTTCCCCTACCTGCTGTCGATGATCGATGGCTCATTCATGTCGCGGATGAACACCATAGTGGTGCCGGGTGGCAAGATGGGCTTTGCGATGGAGCTGATCCTGCGCCCGCTCATCCAGCAATTGATCGAAACCGGCAAAATAACCTGATTCAAAGGAGTTCACGATGCGGCTTGCTTATCTCTCTGTGGCACTGCTCGCCCTGCTTGGCGGTTGCAGCAGCGGGCCGGCGGCCCCCACGCTGGAGTCCGGCACCATGCTGGTTCGCCCGATGGGCAACTGGACCTATGGTGCAACCCCGCGCTACGCCCTGGCCGAACAGTATCAATTTGCCGGTGAGTTGGCGGAAGGGTGGCTGGAGCCAATGCAGCAGGCGGTAAGCCGGGAGCTCAATGGCAAGGGATGGCAAAGCGCACCGCTCGACGAGGCGGATCTGTGGGTCGCCATTGGCGTCGCGGGCGGCAAGGATATGAGTGACGGCGAGATTTTCGCCCGTCTTGGCATGACGCCCGGGGTATATGCCTCGGCCAACCAGCGCAAAGGGTCGCTGGCCATCGTGCTGCTCGATCGCAAAACCCAGAAAGCGGTCTGGAGCAGCATCATCCAGCTGACCAGCGATGTGAGCATTGCAGACAACCAGCGTCAGGCGCTTAGCCAACAGCTCGCGGCCGAGCTGCTCAATCGCGTCCCCACCAACTAACGCTTGTTTAGTGATAATGGATAGAAAAACGGCTTGCCTCCCGGCAAGCCGTTTTTTGTGGTCTCAACCTCTTGACCCAATCCGGCCTAGGCCAGACCCGGACACAAAGCCGCACACCTTCAGCTAACTGTGGTCACTTATTTAAGTGTACAGGTCAGCAGCGTGACTCCTTTCTGGGTGAGGAGAGCTTGTTTGTCCTGATTCCAGAAGGTGGTGACGCTGTCGGAATATTTGGCGCCAGACTCTGACTCCACACGCGCCAGCTTGTGATAAACCCCGGCATAGGGGAATTGCACCATGTCAGCCTGGGCATCATAGGTAACGGCCAGCATCTCTTCGCCACACTGGTATTGGCTGTATTGATACTGGGTAGGTTGCGGGCTGCTGCACGCCGCCAGGCCCAAAAGGGGAAGCAGAGCGATCAATTTTTTCATTGCACTTTCCTTATGTAATGGCTTTATGTCATGGCCTTGTGCAGTGGCCTTACGTAACGGCCTTATGCCAGGGTACCAACGAAACAATCGTTATCAAGCTTCAACAATTTGATAACTATGGGTAATTTGTACCGCTTTTTCCAACATCAGGGAAACAGAACAGTATTTTTCCATCGACAGATCGACCGCTCTGGCCACCTGTTTCTCTGCCAATCCCTTGCCCGTCACCACGAAGTGCAGATTAATCTTCTCGAAAACCCGGGGCACGCTATCGACCCGTTCGCCACTGACATCGACATGGCATGCGGTCACCGACTGGCGCGCTTTTTCGAGGATGGAGACCACATCAATGGAGCTGCAGCCACCGACCGCCAGCAGGATCATCTCCATCGGGCTGGCCCCCTCACCGGGGTTGGCACCATCCAGGATCACCTTGTGACCGGATTCACTCTCACCCACAAACTTCATCCCTTCCACCCAGCTGACCTTGGCTTTCATCTCGCACTCTCTCCTGTTAATCATGATGATGGATCCCTAGCATAACCCAGTCGCTTATCTCTGCCGAACAGGGGGAGTTGGGATGGAAATAGATCAAAATCAACATCTCCGACCTCTATCTTCCCTAGAATGGCCGAAGCGGCGCAGCAGGCATTACTCAAAGGGCTCTGTCAAAAGCCCGCAAAGCCTTGTCAGCACAGGCAAAGGCTCTTATCCTACTGCGACCAATACAAGGAATGGCAAGATTGGCAGCTTGCCCGGACGCACAAGTCCATAAAAAGACACTACAGAGGAATTCTCATGGTCATTGGCAAACCGCAAAGCGATCCCACCCTGGAATGGTTCTTGTCGCACTGCCACATTCATAAGTATCCCGCCAAGAGCACCCTGATCCATGCGGGTGAAAAAGCGGAGACCCTCTACTACATCGTCAAGGGCACTGTGGCCGTCTTGATCAAGGACGATGAGGGCAAAGAGATGATCCTCTCCTATCTGAACCAGGGCGATTTCCTGGGCGAGATGGGGATGTTCGAGGAGAACGAGAACCCCGAGCGCTCCGCCTGGGTTCGCGCCAAAGGCTCTTGCGAAGTGGCAGAGATCTCCTACAAGAAGTTCCGCCAGCTGATCCAGGTCAACCCGGACATTCTGATGCGTCTCTCTGGCCAGATGGCCAAGCGCCTGCAACACACCAGCCAGAAAGTGGGTAACCTCGCCTTCCTGGATGTGACCGGCCGGATCGCCCAGACCCTGCTCAACCTGGCCAAACAGCCGGATGCCATGACCCACCCGGATGGCATGCAGATCAAGATCACCCGTCAGGAGATCGGCCAGATCGTCGGCTGCTCTCGTGAAACCGTGGGCCGCATCCTGAAGATGCTGGAAGAGCAGGAGCTCATCTCTGCCCACGGCAAGACAATTGTGGTATTTGGCACTCGCTGATGACCCGTCCGCAGGCCTGACTGAGGCCTTGGGATAAAAAAGGCTGCTACGGCAGCCTTTTTTGATCCTCTCCCCTATAATCCCGAACGCCCTTCACTGTTCCGGCATTCGCCCAGAGAGTTACTATGCACCTTCAATGTCCCCGCTGCCGCAGTCCGCTCCATCTTCATGAAGCCTCCCAGGGACGCTATTGCGACAACAAGCATCACTTCGATCCGGCACCGGAAGGTTATCTGGATCTCATCCCCGGCAAGAAAAACCCCAAAGACAGCGACAGTCGTGCCCTGATGCGCGCCAAGCACCATTTCCTGGAAGCCGGCCACCAACTGCCGCTGGTTGAGGCCATGGCTGGCCTGCTCGCTCCGCTGGCACCACAAGAGCTGATCCATCTTGGGTGCGGTGAAGGCTACTACTGCCGCGCGCTGGCAGAGCGCCTGCCCGGCTGGCAGTTTGCCGGGGTTGATATCGCCAAGAACACCATCTTTGCCGCCAAAAAAGCGCAGCCGGACGGCCAGTTTGTCATTGCCGATCCCGCTCGTGCGCCGTTGCAACCGGGCTCTGCTCAGGTGCTGCTGGTCAACGATCTCAAGGTCAAGACCGAACAGCTGGTCAGCTGGCTGGCCCCCGGTGGCTATCTGCTCTATCTGCAGCCGGGCCCGCGCCATCAGTGGCAACTGCGGGTCAGCCTCAATCCGGTGAGCATGGAACACCCCCTCAGCTGGCCAACCCTCGGCGGCCTCAATCCGGTGACTCAACAACGCTGCCAGTTCAGCCTCACCATGGATCAGGCCATGCGCAGCTTTATTCTGGAGACCAGCCGTCTTGGCTGGCGGGCAACCGGTGAGCAGCGTCACGCTTTCGCTCAACAGGGCCCGAATGAACTGGAACAGGATCTGCTGCTGACCCTGTGGCAAAAGCCCATCTGATCACTGGGGGGAGCCTTGCAAGGCTCCCGCCCCGTTTTTCCCGCCCGCCCCATTCTTCCCTGTGTGATCTAGCTCACAACTTGAGCCATCTACCTTGTTGCTCAGAACAGCCTTGATGTCAAAAAAGTCACTAGAAAATAATTCATTGAATTTAATCTCTTTTTATCTTGTCAAAAACCGTCACACCCAGACTTGATAACGACCTCGTCACCTCAATTAAACAACGATGGATTCAGGCCCAGTCAAGGTTGGGACGCCTACCGTGTGGCTATCGGACTATTTCCGATTTCACAGAACCGACAACAAGTTCGGAAGTGTTTACATCAGAGGAATAACGCATATGAAGAAGTCTGCACTGACTATTGCCATCTCCAGCCTGCTGCTGGCGAGCGGCGCCCATGCTGCTACCGTTTACAACCAGAACGATACCAAGCTGGAAATCGGCGGCCGTGCACAAGGTGCTTACTACGGTACTGACGACAACGGTTCCGAAGGTGACCAGAGCTACTTCCGTCTGCACGTTGCTGGCGAGACCAAGATTGCTCCCGAGATGAAGGCGTTCGGCTTTGCCGAGTACAACCTGCCGACTTCCGGTTCTGACAACGACGAGCTGCGTTATGCCTATGCCGGCATCAAGCACGACCGTTTCGGCGCATTCAGCTATGGTCGTCAGGATGGCCTGTTCACCAAGGCCGTCAACAACTATACCGACGTCCTGCCTGAGTGGGGCGGTGACGGCCTGGGCAAAGATACCGAAGTATTCGGCACCGGCCGTACCAACGGTCTGGCCCAGTACATCTACACCTACCAGGGTCTGACTCTGGGTGCCCAGTTCACCGGTAACAACGATCCGCAAAACGCCGGTCGCAGTGCAATCACTGAATCTTTCAACGGCAACACCTACAACGGCGAAAGCTGGAATAGCAAAGGTTCTGCTGAAGGCTTCGCAGTATCTGCCAACTACGATTTCGATATGGGCCTGAGCTTGGGTGCTGCCTATAACCAAGCTGGTAAGACCGACGAGCAAGCTCGCTATGCCGCCTTCGGTGGCGACAAGGATGCCAAGCTGATGGGCATCGGCGCCAAATATGCAACTGGCGACCTCTACCTGGCTGCAACCTACTCCCACGGTGAAGACCACCTGTTCGTCAACAACGGCTACGCCGAGAAGATGGATGGCTACGAAGCCGTTGCCCAGTACACCATCGGCAAGTTCAAGCCTTCTCTGGCCTACCTGCGCACTGACGTGAAAGACTCCGCTCGCGGTATCGATGATACCTACACCGAGTACGTATCTATCGGTGCCTGGTACAACTTCACCGAGAACTTCAACGCCTACGTTGATTACAAGCTGAACCTGCTGGACTCCGTAGATGGCAAGTCCACCAACTCTCTGGGCAAGAACACCGACGACGTAGTCGCGGTTGCCCTGCAGTACAACTTCTAAGTAATTGGAAGTCAGTTATACCCTGTGATACCAATGTCTACTGTTTGAATTACTTCCGGCCGCTCTGCGGCCGGTTTTTTTATTGCGCCTTTTCAGCACCTTGCATATAACTATCGAGCGGATTGATGGCAATATCCGCGTCGTTGACAGGGAGTGACAAGGAGATATTCACGGATGAGACAAGCGCGCGGGAACATAGACTGGCAACGCGGATGGCTGCTGTTGCCACTGCTGTTGATATCGCTCATCTGGAGCAGCACGGCAGATGCCAGCTGGGATCAGAGCCTCTATCGTCAACTGGGTCTGGCCGGCAAGCTGGATAAACAGACCTTTCGTCAGGCACTCAACAGTTATCAAACTGTACGCCACAAACGCAAACCCATTCTCACCATCATCGATTACAGCAAGCCATCCACCCAGCGCAGGCTGTTTGTCATCGATATGAAACGCCACAAGCTGCTTTATCACACTTGGGTCAGTCATGGCCGCAACTCAGGTGAACTGGCCGCAAAACACTTTTCCAACCAGCTCAACTCCCGCCAAAGTTCCCTTGGCGTCTATCGCACTGCAGAAACCTATCTGGGCAAGCATGGCTACTCCCTGCGGCTGGACGGGCTCAGCCCTGGCAAGAACAGCAATGCCCGCAAGCGTGCCATCGTGGTACATGGCGCCGCCTATGCCAGCCCGACCCATCTGCGCAAATATGACAAGCTGGGCCGCAGCTGGGGTTGCCCCGCCCTGCCCAAAGAGCAGGCCAGGGCCATCATAGATACCATCAAGGGGGGGAGTGTCATCTACGCTCACGGCTAGCGGGTACAACACCAGAAAACGCAAGGCCAGCAATCGCTGGCCTTGTTTGTTACGCTTTTCACACTAAACGTGGCGCGTTATTGGCGCACCACCAGTACCGGACAGGGTGCATGACGCACCACAGACTCGGCGACACTGCCTACCAGCAGATGGCTGATACCGGAGCGACCGTGGCTGCCCATCACGATCAGCTCAACCTCATCCTCCTTGGCCTGAATGACAATTTCATCGGCGGCGCGGCCAAAGCGAATATCAAAGGTGGCCGGGATCGGCAGGGTGGCAACCAGCTCTTTGAGCTGGGTTCTGGCCTGACGCTCCATCTCGTGGGTGATCTCGATGGCCGTCATATGAAGGATCTTGTAACTGTCAAAACCGTGCAGTTGATCAACCACGTGGATCAGCTTGAGCTGAGCCTGATGGCTCTGTGCCATGAAAACGGCATAGTCGAGTACCGCGCGAGACATTTGGGAAAAATCGACTGGACAGAGCAGAGTCTTGATCGATGGCATAATGCAGTCTCCTCTACTGATTGGGGTGCTATTGAATCTTTACTCGATCATAACGATCCGACCGTAAATAACCCTCGACCCTGTCGCAAAATGGAGATGCGGGATGTTTTCTCCGCCCGCCGCGATCAATGCATGGTATAAATCAGGTGATACGTGCTCTCCTCACCCCTGCGAAGATAATGCTGACCATGCTGCGCATCGGTCTGACCTGACTATATTCATTCAGCAAAAAAGAAACCCGCCATGGGCGGGTGGAAGGATTGCAACACTAACCAGGAGGAGGTGTTACCAGGTAGACCCCACCTCTTCGGTAATAGTTCAATTTTATTGAAGTTTTTTCGTTTTCTGCGCAGGGTTTCCATCGGGATCTGCGGGGGAGGATGGGTTATCATTCTGCTCCCGTCATCCGGTTGCAGAGGATCTATGCCCGCGTTTTCCTGGTTAGCGCTCTTTTTCGGCGCCTTCTATTTTGTCTACGGCGCTTACTTGCCGTTCTGGTCGCTCTGGCTGGAGGGGATGGGCGTCAGCGCCGAGATGATTGGTCTCCTGCTGGGGGCGGGGATGGCGATCCGCTTTGCCGGCAACCTGATGGTGATGGGGCAGATCAAGGGGGCGGGCCATCTGCTGCCGGTTACCCGGTTGCTCTCCCTGCTCAGTCTGCTGGCGTTTCTCGGCTTCTATCTCAGTCATAACCTCTGGTGGCTGGTGGGCTTGACCCTGCTGGCGAACTTTATCTATCCGACTCTGATGCCGGTGGGGGAGGCGCTGGCGACCCGCATGGTGGTGCAGGCGCACCTCGATTACGGCAAGGTGCGGCTGTGCGGCTCCTTTGCCTTTATTGTCGCCTCGACCTTGGTGGGGGCGTTGGTGGGCAACTTCGGTAGTGACTGGATTTTGCACACCATGGTGGCGGGGCTGGTGCTGATGCTGCTGCTCAGCTGGCTGCCGCTCTATCCGGCGCCACAGGATAGTCAGGGCGAGCGCGCCAAGGCGTCCTTGCTGGCAACCCTTCGCAGCGCGCCGGTGCGTCGCTTCCTGCTGCTGACCGCTCTGCTGCAGGGGAGCCACGCCGCTTATTACGGTTTCAGCGCCATCTACTGGAAGGCGCAAGGATATAGCGGCACCATCATCGGCTATCTGTGGGCGCTCGGGGTGGTGGCGGAGATCTGTATGTTTGCCGCCGACAAGCGTTTCTTGCAGCGCTTTGGCGCCCAGAGTCTCTTTATCGCCGGTGCCATCGGTTGTGTGGTGCGCTGGGTATTGCTGGGGGCCTCGACCGAGTTGTGGGTGCTGGTGCTGGGGCAATTGCTCCACTCGGTGACGTTCGGTATGAGCCATCTGGGGGCGGTGCGCTTTATGACCCGTCAGCTACCGGCCGAGCAGTTGATCCCGACTCAGGCGCTCTATGCGGCCCTTGGCCTCGGCATGACGGTGGCGGCCCTGATGGCTGTCTGTGGCGTGCTGTTCGAGCCTCTCGGCGGTGGCATCTTCTTCCTGATGGTGCTGGTGGTCTTGCCGGTGTTCTTCCTGCGGCTGCGCCCCTTTGCGCCGTCTGCGCAGGAGAGTGCTCCAGCCTGATATTTGTCTATTTCACCTAACAAAAGGGAGAGCCACGGCTCTCCCTTTTTCGTTGCTGCGGTTTGCGGCGTTACTGCTGCTCGCCAAGATAGAGGCGGCTGAGGCGGCGCCAGGTATCCGAGCCGATGGTGCCGGCAAGCAGCTCATTGGAGGCGGCATCAAAGCGGCCATCCGGTAGCCAGCCCAGCTGGGGCAGTAGTTGCGCCAGCGTCACGTCATTGTGCTGCAGCTCCCGCTCCAGCGCTTCCCAGAAGGCGCTCCCCTTGATGTAAAAGAGCGGGTAGTAGGAGCGATCGCCCGCCAGCACCTCGCGGGCCGCCCGATAGAGGCCGCTATCGCTATGGGGCAGCTGGTTGCCCCGTTCGGCCAGCTCGTTGACCGCCGTGACTTGATGCAGCCGAAAGCGGCGCAGCGCCTTGATGGCGAGGTACTCGGCGAGGCTCTCGTTGACCCAGGTGGGCTGTGGAGCTGCGCGGCGAGCGCTGAGGATATGCACCGCCTCGTGGGCCGAGGTGCGCAGCAGGCGCAAGGGGGCCTGTGGCGTCGGTTTGCCAGCCTCGGTGGGGTAGTTGGCAACAAACACCTGATCTCCGGCGGCGCCGCCGAGAGAGCTGGTTGCCACATCCCGCCCCAGCCACACCAGTTGCCATGGGTGAGTGGGCGGATCCACATCAAGCTGGAAGGCCAGATAGTCGATGATCTCATTCAGTTGCTGCTGCAAGGCCGGCAGATCGAGCTGGTTGGCGGTCTCGTCATGGCTCAGCACCAGCCGCGGATCCGGCTTGGTGACGGGCACTGTGTCCAGACCAAACGGCAGGATCAGCGGCGGTTGGTTGACATCCGGCAGCGGTTGGCAGCTGCCATCCGGCAGACAAACCTTTCCTTGGCGACTCCCCATCTGGCGCACAAAGTTACCCCACTCGGTCAATAGCCACTGATTGGGTGCGAACAGAAGCGACTGTTGGACCGAGGCATCTGCACCCAGTGCCGGAGCCGGTGTGAGCGTGATCTGCCAGCCGATCTCCTTGCAGGAGAAGGGCTGGTTGAGGGCAACCGGCTGGTTGTTTGCAAGGCAGACCAGCGCGGGGGAAACCAGCGTGGCACTGCCCGGCAACTGACGAGCGGGGAGCAGGCTAAAGGGAGGTTTGCCCTGCATAGTGAGGTGCACTTGCAGCACATTGGCGCTGGCGCCCTGCTCGATAAGATAGCGGGGGCCGCTTGCGTCATTGCCAGCGCAGGCCCACAGTGGCAGCAGCCACAGGGCAAACAGGGTGATATGACGACTCATAAGGGGGTTAGCGCTCCTGCTCGTAGCCCAGCAGATCGCCGGGCTGGCATTTGAGTTCACGGCAGATGGCCTCCAGAGTGGAGAAGCGCACCGCCTTGGCGTGGCCATTCTTGAGGATCGAGAGGTTGGCCTCGGTGATGTCGATGCGCTGGGCCAGCTCGCGGGCGGTCATTTTGCGCTCTGCCAGCAGGGCATCGAGGCGGATGATAATGGGCATACGTTCCTCACACCGTCAGTTGCTGTTCATCGGCCAGCAGTTTGGCCTCGCGCATGACCAGCGCCAGCGCCAGTACGATCAGTCCCGCCAGCAGTACTCGGAAATCGGAGGTACTCAGCGCTATGGTACCGAGTACTTCCGGGCCTCTCATGGTGAGCACCGTATCCAGCAAGGGGGTCAGGATCAATTCGACCAGGAAGGTTGTACAGAGCAGCAGTCCGATCTGCCGATAGCGGCGGATCTGCTCGAAGGTGAAGAGCAGACCGGCGTGGTAGCCGCGAAACAGCTGACGCAGTTGCCAGAGCATCATCATAAAGACCAGATCCGGCAACAGCTGCACCAGGGTGCCGAGCAGCCGGGTGGAGAAGTGAAGGGGATAGTCGGCAGGATTGATGCCGGGGCGGCTCAAGATGGTGTTGAGCTTCTCCTGCAGAAAATCGGCGCCACCGAAGGGGGTCCACACCTCCAGCAAGGTGATCAAAGGGGTCGCCAGCAGTGCCAGCAGTAGCAGCCATTCGATCAGCATGCTCGAGCGTTCGAGTTTGTTGGAGATCATCTCATTCCTTACTGTGATGGTTTTATCTGAAAGGTAAAGTTTATCGTTTATCAATATTCACATCGGCAATGTTTATTGTTTTGCGATATACAGTCAAGATAAAACTTATTGAAAAACGATAATTTCAATCTCTCCGAAGGGGATGACTTTTGGCTGCAGCCTCTCTAGACTGGCGAGGCTGTATACAAAAACTCAACATGGACAAGGAGTTATCGATGCACCAGGGATGGCTGCTGATCGGATTGTCGCTCACCTATCTGGGGCTGCTGTTTCTGATCGCCTTCGTGGCAGACAAGCACAAACGGCACCGTCTCAAGGGGCAACCGCTGCTCTACAGCCTGTCGCTGGCGGTCTACTGCACCTCCTGGACCTTCTTCGGCACCGTGGGGCAGGCGAGTGAATCCCCCTGGTCGCCGGTGCCCATCTACCTTGGCCCCATGCTGGTCTTTCTGTTTGGCTGGCGGCTGCTGGCGCGCCTTATTCTGGTGGCCAAGCGCGAGCACATCACCTCCATCGCCGACTTTATCGCCGCCCGTTACGGCAAATCCCAGCGGCTCGCCATGGTGATCGCTCTTATCGCCATCATGGGGATCCTCCCCTATCTGGTGTTGCAGCTCAAAGCCATCGTCACCGGGCTGGATCTGCTGATGGTCAACAGCGGCGGCATCAGCCCGACCAGCAACACCAGCGAGTTGGCGCTCGGGGTCACTCTGCTGCTGGCGCTGTTCAGCATCCTGTTCGGCACCCGCCATCTCGATGCCACCGAGCACCACAGGGGGATGGTGGTGGCCATCGCTTTCGAGTCGGTGGTCAAATTGCTGGCCTTTATCGCGGTGGGGGGCTTCGCCCTCTGGCTGATCCTGAGCAAACCGGGCGAGGCTCACGAGCAGGTGACCCGCGACTTCTTTGCGCAGGTGGTGGCGGTGAGCCCCGGCAACCTGCTGGAGCTTGCCATTTATACGGTGTTGGCGATGTGCGCCGTCATCTGCCTACCGCGCCAGTTTCATGTGACTGTGGTGGAGAACAATCAGGGGCAGGATCTGCACTGGGCGCGCTGGATTTTCCCGCTCTACCTGTTCGTGATGGGGCTCTTTATCTGGCCGTTGGCGCTGGCGGGCAAGCAGTGGGTCGGTGCTGACATGGCCTCCGACACCTATGTGATCAGCCTGCCGATGGCACTCGGGTTCGATGGCATGGCGATGCTGGCGTTTCTCGGCGGCACCTCGGCGGCCACCGGCATGGTAATCGTCTGCACCATCGCGCTGGCGATCATGGTGAGCAACGATCTGGTGCTGCCGGTGCTGCTGCGCCGCTTCTGGCGGCAGGGACGCGACGAGCGGCTGGTGCGGCTGCTGTTGCAGGTGCGCCGTGGCGCCATCCTGCTGATCTTGCTGGCGGCCTGGGGGCTCTACCTCTGGCTCGGCGATCTCACCAGTCTGTCGCGCATCGGCTATCTCTCCTTTGGCGCGGTGGCCCAGTTTGCACCGGCCCTGCTGCTCGGTCTCTACTGGCGTCACGGCAATCGCAAGGGGGTCTATCTTGGGTTGAGCCTCGGGGTGAGCCTCTGGTTCGTCACCCTGCTGGTGGAGAGCGGGTTGCTGGCCGGTTCACCGCTGGCCGAACTGCTTGCACCGCCGGACTGGCCTGCGTTTCGCGAGCTGAGTCTCGGGGCCTGGTGCATCTTCCTGAGCCTGCTCTTCAACCTGCTCGGCTATGTGGCCGGTTCCTTATTGTCGCGCCCTGCGGTGAGCGAGCGGCTGCAGGCGGCCAACTTTGTCGGCAAGCCGAGCCGTGATACCGCCGCCCTCTATCAGGCGCGGGTCTCGGTCAAGGAGCTGGAGATGCTGGCGGCCCGCTTCGTCGGCTCAAGCCGGGTCAAACGCGCCTTTGGTCGTTTCGCCGGTGAGCGGGGCGGCACCCTGGCGCCCCAGATGCAGGCTTCGGCCGAACTGATTGCCCACACCGAGCGGCTGCTGGCGGGGGTATTTGGCACTTCGTCGGCGCGGCTGGTGCTCGCCTCTGCCCTGCAGGGGCGCAACATGCAGCTCGAGGAGATCGCCACCATAGTCGATGAGGCCTCCGACGTGTTTCGCTTCAACCGCGGCCTGCTGCAGGGGGCGATCGAGCATATCGGGCAGGGGATCTCGGTGGTGGACAGGGAACTTCGGCTGGTGGCCTGGAACCGCCGTTACATCGAGCTGTTCCACTATCCGCCGGGGCTTATTCAGGCAGGGCGTCCCATCGAGGAGATCATCCGCTACAACGCCCAGCAGGGGCTTTGTGGCCTCGGCGATATTGAGGAGCACGTGGCGCGGCGGGTCGCCTTTATGAAGCGCGGCAGCGCCCATATCTCGGCGCGTGAGCGCCCGGACGGGCGGGTGATCGAGATGCAGGGCAACCCCATGCCCGCCGGTGGTTTCGTCATGACCTTTACCGACATCACGCCGTTTCGCGATGCGGAGCGGGTGTTGCGCGAAGCGAACGAACATCTGGAGGCGCGGGTGGCCGAGCGCACCCGTGAGCTCTCCGAACTCAACCGCCAACTGCTGCTGGTGAACCAGCAGGTGGAGCGGGCCAATCAATCCAAGAGCCGTTTTCTGGCGGCGGTCAGCCACGATCTGACCCAGCCCCTCAATGCCGCCAAGCTGTTTACCTCCTCCCTGCTGGAGATGTTGCCCGATGCTGGCGAGCAGGCGCGCATCGCCCGCCATATCGACGATGCGCTGGGGGCGACCGAGGATCTCATCACCGATCTGCTCGATATCTCGCGGCTCGAAGCGGGCAAGTTCAAAGCCAAGAAGCTCGACTTTGCCCTGCGCGATCTGCTCGACAACCTCAAGGCTGAGTTTGGCGTGTTGGCGCAGGCGGGGGGGATCCACTTCTCGGTGGTGGAGAGCAAGCACGCGGTGCACAGCGATGTGCGGCTGCTGCGCCGGGTGCTGCAGAACTTCCTCACCAATGCGTTTCGCTACAACCCGGGGGGCCGGGTGCTGCTCGGTTGCCGCCGAATGGGGGAGAAGATCCGCATCGAGGTGTGGGATAACGGCCCCGGCATCCCGCAGGACAAGCAGGAGGCTATTTTTGACGAGTTCTCCCGCCTCGATCACTCCCGCACCGCCAAGGAGCAGGGGCTGGGTCTGGGGCTTGCCATCGCCCGTGGCATCTCGCTGGTGCTCGGTCATCAGCTCACTTTGCAGAGTTGGCCGGGCAAGGGATCGGTCTTTGCGGTGACCCTCAATCTGGCGACCCGGCCGGTCACGGCCCATCAGCTGGCGGCGCCGGTGGTGCGTGACAGCCAGCTGGAAGGTGTAGCCGTGCTCTGTATCGACAACGAGCGGGACATTCTGACCGCCATGAGCACCCTGCTCGGCCGTTGGGGCTGCGAGGTGCGCTGCGCCGTCGATCTGGCCGAAGCCGAGGCGCTGGTAGCAGAGGGGTTTGTGCCGAGACTGGTGCTCTCCGACTACCACCTCGACGACGGCAAGACCGGGTTGGAGGCGCTCGCTGCCCTCCAGCGAGTGTGTGGCGACGAGCTGGGAGGCATCATCATCAGCGCTGATCGCAAGAGCGAGCTGCAGGTGCAGATCCGCGAGCGTGGGTATGGCTACATTAGCAAACCGGTCAAACCGCTCAAACTGCGGGCTCTGATGAACAGTCTGCTGCTGCGCTAGCCGCAGCCGGGGCTGCTAGCCGTGAACCTGCTCACAAAACTGCGCAATGATCCCGTGGACCCTGGTCATGGATAAATGCCGAAAACAGAGATTTATTGGCGAAGATCTCTTCATCTTCCAGCGCAATCGCCGCCAGTTACAGTATTGGCTTGCCACTGTCGGTCAATGCCGACAGTGGCAGACCGGATTGGCTCACTCTATAGTCGGGATGCGATTTTTTGCATCGCAAATGAAGTAACCGAAGGGCAAACCGATCGCAAGATCGGGACGCTAAGCTTCCGGTCCAGGGATGAGCCGTACTTGAGATAGCGGGGCCACCACAGGTTGTTGTGCACCTTTGCCAAGAGGCCGCACTGCCGTCTGCGTTACCTGTCAGGGCGTAGCCCTTTTCGTTGCCAACATAACGAAATAGGGAAATATAAAAAATGCTAAGTCCAAAGCCTACCATGCTGGCCCTCGCGGTCGGTCTGTGCTGCGCCTCGTCCGCTTATGCTGCGGCGCCCGGCAAGCCCACCATCGGATGGGGCCCCACCAAGTTTTCCATCGTTGAAGTCGATCAGGCGGCCACTGCCTACAACAATCTGGTCAGGGTAAAGGATGCCGCCGATGTGGAGGTGAACTGGAACCTCTGGAGCGGCGATCTGGGCCAGAGTGCCAAGGTACTGCTCAATGGTCAGGAGGTGTGGTCCGGCCCCTCGGCCGCGGCGGGCAGCGCCAAATTCAAGGTGAAGAAAGGGGGGCGCTACCAGATGCAGGTGGCGCTGTGCAACGCCGATGGCTGTACCCTCTCTGATGCCAAGGAGATCGTGGTCGCCGATACCGACGGCAGTCATCTGGCGCCACTCAAGGCGCCGCTGCAGGAGAACAACAAGCCCTACGCCAACAAGTCGGGCAAGGTGGTGGGGACTTACTATGTGGAGTGGGGGGTCTATGGCCGCAAGTTTACGGTGGACAAGATCCCGGCCCAGAACCTGACCCATATCCTCTATGGTTTCACCCCCATCTGCGGCGGGGATGGCCTCAACGACAGCCTCAAGGAGATCGAAGGGAGCTTCCAGGCGCTGCAGCGGGCGTGTGCCGGTCGCGCCGACTTCAAGGTGGCGATGCACGATCCCTGGGCCGCCATCCAAATGCCGCAAGGCAACCTCACTGCCCATGACGAGCCCTACAAGGGCAACTTTGGCGCCCTGATGGCGCTCAAGCAGGCCTATCCGAACCTCAAGATCCTCCCCTCGGTCGGCGGTTGGACCCTCTCCGACCCCTTCTACTTCCTCGGTGACAAAACCAAGCGTGACGTGTTTGTCGGTTCGGTGAAAGAGTTCCTGCAGACCTGGAAGTTCTTCGACGGTGTGGATATCGACTGGGAGTATCCGGGCGGACAGGGTGCCAACCCGAAACTGGGTAGCCCGAGTGATGGTGCCACCTATGTGGCCCTGATGAAGGAGCTGCGTGCCATGCTCGACGAGCTGGAGGCCGAGACCGGTCGCCAGTATGAGCTCACCTCGGCCATTGGTGCGGGGGGTGACAAGATCCAGGATGTGGACTACAAGGCGGCCCAGCCCTACATGGACCACATCTTCATGATGACCTACGACTACAACGGTGCCTGGAGCAACACCGAGCTGGGTCACCAGACCAACCTCTATGCGGCGAGCTGGGACCCCGATACCAAGTACACCACCGACAAGGCGGTGAATCAGCTGCTGGCGCAGGGGGTTGAACCGGGCAAGCTGGTGGTCGGTGCCGCCATGTATGGCCGTGGCTGGACCGGGGTAAGCGGATATCAGGGCAACAACCCCTTCACCGGCAAGGCGACCGGCAAGGTGAAAGGCACCTGGGAGGACGGGGTGGTGGATTACCGCGACATCGTCAACAACCGGATGGGGGCGGGCTGGGAGAAGGGCTACGACGAGGTGGCCGAGGCGCCCTATCTCTTCAAGGCGGCGACCGGCGATCTCATCACCTATGACAACGAGCGCTCGGTCAAGGCCAAGGGGCAGTATGTGCTGGCCAGCAAGCTCGGTGGCCTCTTCTCCTGGGAGATCGATGCCGACAACGGCGACATCCTCAATGCCATGCATGAAGGGCTGGGCCACGGCGAGGGGACGACTCCACCAGCCAACAAGCCGCCATTGGCCAATGCAGGCAGTGACCTCAAGGTGACCGGCCCGACCGAGGTGACGCTGGATGGTTCGGCCTCACACGATCCGGAAAACAGCACTCTCAGCTACAGCTGGAAGCAGATCTCCGGCCCGCAGGCTGCCCTGCTTGATGCCACTCAGGCCAAGGCCCGTGTTGTACTCGATGCGGTGACTGCCGACATCAATCTGGTGTTCGAGCTGACGGTGACCGATGACCAGCAGTTGAGTGCCAAGGATCAGGTTGTTGTCACCAACAAGGCGCCGCAGGCCAATCTGGCGCCGGTGGTGAGTCTACCTGCTACGGCCTCTGTGGAGGCGGGCAAGCAGGTGACCATCAAGGCGACCGCCTCTGATCCGAACGGTGATCCACTCACTTATCAGTGGAGCGTGCCGGCAGGCATCACCGCAACGGGCCAGAACAGCGCCACTCTGGTGGTCACCGGCCCGAGCGTAACCAGTGACACCGGCTATGACCTGAGCGTCACCGTCTCCGACGGCGGGCTGGATGCCAGCGCGGCAACCCGTCTGACGGTCAAACCGGCCAGCAACGGCGGTGGTTGCACGGCGACCGATCCGGATGCGGCCAACTGGCCAGTCTGGAAAGCGGCAAGCACCTATAACAGCGGCGACAAGGTGAGCCACAACCAGCTGGTGTGGCAGGCCAAGTACTGGACCCAGGGCAACGAGCCGAGCCGCACCGCGGATCAGTGGCTGCTGGTGAGCAAGGTGCAACTGGGGTGGGATGCCAATGTGGCCTACAACGGTGGCGAGCTCACCACCCATAACGGCCGTCAGTGGAAGGCGCAGTACTGGACCAAGGGCAATGAGCCCGGCAAACACGACGTCTGGCAGGATGTGGGAGCCGCCAGCTGTAAATAAGCATTGAATGGTGGCGGGGCATGCCGGTCATGCCCCGTTTTTTCTCCCCGCTTCGCCACATTCTGGCGGGTCTGCCAACCGGTTTCCCCACCCAGCTTCTCTTTTGTGCCTGCAAAGCAGCCCTTCCGGGCTAGTGATTAATGCTCTCCCCGATAGCTGGCATCTGTGCCGCACGTTGCTCTTTGTGGTGCCGCTTGTGTTGGTACATGTCGGCATCGGCTATGGCAAACGCAGCGGCAAAGTCGCCGCGATAGGGGGCCATCCCCATGCTGCACGAGATAGTGGGGGAGGCGCTGGCCAGCATGGTGGTCAGCCTGGCCATCGCCTGTTGCAGCTCGGTCGGTGTCAGAGTGGTGAGCAGCACAAACTCATCCCCGCCGAAGCGGGCGGCAATCACCCCCTGACCGAAGTGCTGGCGTATGCCATCAGCGATAAGGCGCAGGGCCTGATCACCGGCCAAATGGCCACTGCTGTCATTGAGCTGCTTGAGATTATCCATGTCGATCAGCAGCAGGGTGCCTTCCGGCTGTCCCTGCAGAGCGAGTTCGAATTGCTGGCGATTGGCGAGCCCGGTCAGCTGGTCGGTATTGGCCAGCTGATAGATGCGGCGGGACTGCTGATAGATGGTGATGGCGTGGCGAATATCCCGCGCCAGGATCGCCATCAGGTGGCTGTCGTAGCGGGTAAAGGCATTACGTTTGCTGCTGTCCATATTGATCATGCCGTAGAGCTGACCATCGATATGGATCGGGGTCGCCAGCGTGGCCTGGATGGGCAGGTCGGTGCAGTTAACCAGCAGCTCTCTGTCCTGTTCGGACAGGGGCATGGTGGCGTTTATCTTCGACAGGTCGTTGATCAGCAGTGTTTTGTTGCAGCGCCCCTGAGTCAGCTTGTACTGAAAGGTGTGCTCCAGCGGCAGATTGATCCGCCGCAGTTTCACCAGATCCATGCCGATGGCGGCTTCATATCTCAACATGCCTGTGCCCGGCAGCAGCTTGATCAGGCAGCCCATCTCGGCTCCCGGGATCAACATCACGGCTCGTCTGAGCAGGTCCTCCAGAAAGGCCTCTTCGGTCTGGTATTGCGCCGAGTTGCGGGCCAGTTCGGCGGTGGTTTCGTTGATCTTGAGCGCCTCACTCAGATGCTGCCACTGGCGGTGCAGATGGTAGCGGTAGTGGCGATAGAGCCAGAAGGTGCAGATAAGGTAGCTCTGGACTAGCAAGGTGCTGGCAAGCGGCGCCCTTTGCCAGCCATTGAGGCTGTTGATAAGCCAGATCATCCCGGCCAGTGGCAAGGCATAAATCGTCAAACGAACAAATTTGTCGTATCTGGATAACCGGGTGCGTGAGGGCAATTCGCTGGGCATGAAGACACCTGCTGGCCATGCAAAGCGGCGATTATAAATTCATTAGTTGCGATACATATGGGTCTTTTGTCGCATATTGTTCTTACTCATTGATTTTTCTCAATTTGGTGTGATGCAGATCAAAAAAATGGTGTGAGGTATCTGGTTGGAGGTGATGAGATTATGTCTGCGTATCAGGCTGTTTTTTAAACATTAATTTCTTGAAAGTGGGTAATTGTCGGGGTTGGTAACTGGTGGGCTGGCAATGGTCCGATTTGCTTACTTATCAGAATTACCCTACAGTCAATCGGCGATTATTTATCGCCAGAAATAACGTTGTGACAAGGGCAAACCGATTGAAAAGTCGGGACGCAAAGCTTCCGGTCTAAGGGTCAAGACGACCTAGGATAGCGGGGCCACCACAGTAGAATGCAGGCTGCCTTTGCCAAGGGGTGGCCGTTTTTGTGTCACCTGTCGTGTTGCGTTGCCCTTTCGTTTTTCCCATAACGAAACGAAAAGGAAAGCAATATGCTAAGTCCAAAACCTGCACTGCTGGCCATGATGGTCGGCACCCTGCTCGCCTCCTCCGCCGCTTATGCGGCAGCTCCCGGCAAACCCGCTATCGGTTGGGGCCCCACCAAGTTTGCCATCGTCGAAGTCAGCCAGTCCGCGACCGCTTATAACGAGCTGGTCAAGGTGAAGGATGGCGCCGATGTGACCGTCACCTGGAATCTCTGGAACGGCGATATCGGCCAGACTGCCAAGGTGCTGCTGGATGGCAAGGAGGTGTGGTCCGGTCCCTCTTCCGCCGCGGGCACCGCCACCTTCAAGGTGCACAAGGGGGGCCGCTATCAGATGCAGGTCGCGCTATGCAACGGCGATGGCTGCACCCTGTCTGATGCCAAGGAGATCGTGGTCGCCGATACCGATGGCAGCCACCTTGCGCCGCTCAAGCCTGCCCTGCAGGAGAATAACAAACCCTATGTCAACAAGTCCGGCAAGGTGGTCGGTACCTACTATGTGGAGTGGGGGGTCTATGATCGCAACTTCACCGTGGACAAGCTGCCGGCCCAGAACCTGACCCATATCCTCTATGGCTTCACCCCGATCTGTGGCGGTGATGGCCTCAACGACAGCCTCAAAGAGATTGCCGGCAGCTTCCAGGCGCTGCAACGTGCCTGTGCCGGGCGCAAGGATTTCCAGGTCGCCATTCACGATCCTTGGGCTGCGCTGCAAAAAGGGCAGGGGTCACTGGTCGCCTGGGATGAGCCCTACAAGGGCAACTTCGGCAATCTGATGGCTCTCAAGCAGGCTTATCCGGACCTGAAGATCCTCCCCTCCGTCGGTGGCTGGACCCTTTCCGACCCCTTCTTCTTCATGCATGACAAGGCCAAGCGTGACGTGTTCGTCGCCTCGGTCAAAGAGTTCCTGCAGACCTGGAAGTTCTTCGACGGTGTCGACATCGACTATGAGTTCCCGGGCGGCGATGGTGCCAACCCCAATCTGGGGGACAAGACCAAAGATGGGGAAACCTATGTGCTGATCATGAAGGATCTGCGCGCCATGCTCGACGAGCTGGAGGCCGAGACCGGTCGCACCTATCAGCTCACCTCCGCCATCGGGGCCGGTTACGACAAGATTGAGGATGTGGATTACAAGGCTGCCCAGCAGTACATGGACCACCTCTTCGTGATGAGCTACGACTACAACGGTGCCTGGAGCAATACCTCCCTGGGTCATCAGGCCAACCTCTATCAGGCCACCAACGGCTCGGCCAACAAGCGCTACAACACTGATGCAGCGGTACAGCAACTGCTGGCGCAAGGGGTCGACTCGGAAAAGCTGGTGATCGGTGCCGCCGCCTACGGTCGCGGCTGGAAAGGGGTGAGCGGATATCAGGGCAACGATCCCTTTACCGGCACCGCCACCGGCAAGATCAAGGGCACCTGGGAAGATGGCGTGCTGGATTATCGCCACATCGTCAACAGCCATATGGGCGCAGGCTGGGAGTACAACTACGACGAGACTGCCGAAGCGGCCACCCTGTTCAAGCCCTCCACCGGCGAGCTGATCACCTATGACGACGAGCGCTCGGTCAAGGCGAAAGGCCAATACGTGCTGGCCAACAAGCTGGGCGGGCTCTTCTCCTGGGAGATCGATGCCGACAATGGCGACATCCTCAACGCCATGCACGAAGGACTCGGTCACGGTGAAGGGGTTACCCCGCCAGCCAACAAGCCGCCAGTGGCCAACGCGGGCAGCGATCTGAGTGTCACCGGCCCGACCGAGGTGACGCTGAACGGCTCTGCGTCACACGATCCGGAAAATGGCGCTCTCACCTATAGCTGGAGGCAAGTCTCCGGCCCGCAAGCCACCCTGCATGATGCGACTCAGGCCAAGGCCCGGGTTGTACTGGATGCCGTGGCAACCGACATCAATCTGGTGTTCGAGCTGACGGTGACCGATGACCATCAACTGACCGCCAGGGATGAGGTGGTGGTGACCAACAAGGCGCCACAGCCCAACCTGCCTCCTGTGGTCACTCTGCCCGCCAGCGTCAAGGTGGAAGAGGGCAAGCAGGTGACCATCACTGCCAAGGCATCCGACCCCAACGACGACGAGCTGATCTATCAATGGCAAGTGCCTGCCGGTATCACGGCGACCGGCCAGAACAGCGCCACCCTGGTGGTCACCGGCCCGGCGGTGGATGTCGAAACCGGTTATGACCTCTTTGTGACCGTCTCCGATGGCGCACTCGATGCCAACGCGGCCACCCGTCTCACCGTCACGCCAATCAACGAAGGTGGTGAGGGGGGCTCTTGCAGCACCACAGATCCGGAAGCGGCCAACGTTCCCGCATGGCAGGCCAGCAAGGTCTATAACGGTGGTGACAAGGTGAGCCATAACCAGCTGGTATGGCAGGCCAAGTACTGGACTCAGGGTAATGAGCCGAGCCGAGCCGCCGATCAGTGGGCGCTGGTGAGTCAGGTTGAGCTGGGTTGGAACGCAGCCGTTGCCTACAACGGCGGGGATCTCACCAACCACAACGGCCGTCAGTGGAAGGCCAAGTGGTGGACTCAAGGCAATGAGCCGGGCAAGCACGATGTCTGGCTGGATATCGGGGCAGCAAGCTGTAACTGAGGCCTCCTCACCGATGACGGGGCATGGCGACATGCCCCTCATTCCCGATAGCAATATGAACGAGAACCCGACAATGACCACAAATGTGACCCGAATTGCAGCCCTCATCATGGCAACCCTGGCGGCTGGCCCCCTGTCTGCCGCCACCTCGCCCCTGATATTCAATGACACGACCCCGCAAAGCGATCTTGCGGGCAGCCTGGCTGCCAGAGTGCAGTTTGCCCAGAGCCAGATCCTGCCGTCCCATCCCAAAGAGGGGGATCGCCAACCCATCCTGACCAGCCTGCGCAAGAGTCTGCTGCTGGTGCAACCGCTCCAGGCCGACGGGGTGACCCCGATGACAGTGGAGGCCCGTGACGGCAGCGGCACGCTGCTGGGCTCCCTGACCTTGTCACCGCCATCGGCGCTGCCCGAGACTGTCTATCACCTCGCGGGGGCTCCCGAAGGCGGAGTGAGCTTCGTCCCTGAGAGCGGTACCACTGCCATCATCAGCAACAGTGCTGATTTGGCCAAACTGAACGACAAGAGCGGCGCCTTCCTCAAGGATCGGCTGACTGGTCGCGCGCTGGTGGAGATCCAGACTGCCGACGGCCGCTGGGTTCGGGATATCTACCTGCCCGTGAGCCCGGAGCTGGAGGGCAAGATGGTGCGGATCCGCTCCAGTGCCGGTTATAACTCGACGGCCTTTTATGGTGAGCGACAGGTGACCGTCTCCCGTGGCCAGACCCTGCAGTTCAAGTTTGCCAATGGGCAGTGGTTCCGCGAGGGGGAGCTGGAGAACAACCGCATCACCTATGCAGCGGATACCTGGAGCGGCGAGCTGCCTGCCGAGTGGATCCAGCCCGGACTGAACCTCTCCGTTCGTCAGGGCAATCTCAGTGGTGAACTGCGTGACATCAAGGTCGGCGCCCCCGGCGAGCTGCTGTTGCACACTATCGACATCGGCATGCTCACTACACCACGGGATCGCTTTGCCTTTGCCAATGACAAGGAAGCCCATCGCGAATACTTCCAGACCATTCCGGCCAGCCGGATGATTGTCAGTCAGTATGCACCGCTCTCCCTGCCTGAGGTGATGCTGCCCAACGGCACATTGCTGACTGATTTTGACCCGAGCGAAGGGGGCTGGCATGGCGGCACCATGCGTCAGCGCATCGGCAAGGAGCTTATCTCCCACGGTATCGACAATGCCAACTACGGCATCAACAGCAGTGCCGGTGAAGGGGAGGGAAGCCATCCCTTTGTTGCGGCCCAGCTTACGGCGCACAACAGTCGCGGCAAGTATGCCAATGGAGTTCAGGTGCACGGAGGTTCCGGTGGCGGTGGCATCGTCACGCTGGATGATTCGCTGGGCAACGAGTTCAGCCACGAAGTGGGCCATAACTTCGGCCTTGGCCACTATGTGGATGGTTTCCGCGGCTCGGTTCATCGCAGTGCCGATCAGCTCAACTCCAGCTGGGGCTGGGACAGTGACAAACACCGTTTCATCCCCAACTTCTCGCCGACCCGCACCAATGAGGATGCCTGTCTGGATGACCAGTGCCAGCCACCGTTCGATGGCCGCAAGTTTGGCCACGATGCGATGGCGGGCGGCCGCCCCCTCTCCGGTGCCAACCGTTTCACCCTCTATACCCCCAATTCCGCCGCCATCATTCAGCGCTTCCTCGAGAGCAAGGCGGTGTTCGATGCCAACTCGGCCACCGGCTTTAGCAAGTGGAACAGTGCGACGGCCAGGATGGAGCCCTATCAGCACACAATCGAGGGGATCGAGAAGGTCGATGCCCCCATGGATGCCCTGAGCGAGGCAGGACTGAGTGCCCTGCTGGCGGATTACGACTTGGTCAGGGTCGCCATGTGGGATGGTCGCTGGACCCGTGATATCCGGGTACCGATTGCCTCTGCGGACAATCGGGGACGCAGTCTGACCATCGATCACGGGGCCGGTTACAACAGTCGCCTCTTTATCAACGGCAAGGAAATTGTGGTGAACCGGGGCTTCAAGAAGAGCTTCACCTCGGATGGCCAGAGCTGGGTGGAGGTCTCCCCCATCGATACCAAGGTTGCGCGCAAGCCCGAGCAGTTCGGCGTGCCGGTGACCACTTTGGTGGGCTATTACGATCCGCAAGGAGCCCTGCGCAGCTACATCTATCCGGCACTGCACGGCGCCTATGGCTTCACCTACCCGGATGACAGCAGCACCCTGTCCGGCAATGACTGCCAGTTGCAGGTGGAGACCCGCGATGGTCTGCAGCGCTTCAGGCTGGCCAATCACAGAGCGGCCAGTAGCGTCATGAACAAGTTCCACATCAACCTGCCCACCGCCAGCGAGCCCGGCCGCGCCACCATCCAGTGCCGTGGTCAGACACTGGTACAGCAGAGCTTGCTGCCACCGCAGCAGACTCTCTCCTTTACCGTCAACGGGCGGCCGCTGGAGCAGGGCGTGGTTGAGAACCAGCCTCCGGTGGTGACCGTACCGGCGCAGCTCGGCGGCATCGGCGGTGAGTGGCTGACCATCACTGCCGAGGCGAGCGATCCCGAGGGGGATGCACTCAGCTACCGCTGGCACTTCCCGGCGGGCTGGCAGGCGGAAGGCGAGGCCAGTGCCAACCTGCGTCTGCTGCCGCCGGCAGTCACCACCAGCGAGCAGCATGAGCTGAGTGTGAGCGTCTCGGATGGGATACATCAAAGCGAAGGGCGCGTCGTGCTGACGCTGGAGCCCGTGGTCGACGGCTCTTGCAACACCACAGATCCGGAAGCGGCCAATGTTCCCGTATGGCAGGCCAGCAAGGTCTATAACGGCGGCGACAAGGTGAGCCACAACCAGCTGGTATGGCGTGCCAAGTATTGGACTCAGGGCAATGAACCGGGCCGCGTCGCCGATCAGTGGGCGCTGGCGAGTCAGGTTGAGCTGGGCTGGAGCGCGACCGTTGCCTACAACGGCGGTGAGCTGACCAACCACAACGGCCGTCAGTGGAAGGCCAAGTGGTGGACTCAAGGCAACGAGCCGGGCAAACACGATGTCTGGCTGGATGTCGGGGCGGCAAGCTGCCCCTAGGTTGAGTCCATGATGAAGATGGCGGAGCCTGTTCAGGCAGGCTCCGCCTTTTGCCACAAAACCATAGAGAGCAACAATAATGAAAAAAACCGCATCACCCTTCTGCTTGCCGGCATGATGCTGAGCGGCCACCTGTGGGCGGCCGAGGCATACGACATCAACAAATCCTACCCGGGCGGCAGCCAGGTCAATTACAACGGCCAGGTTTTCGAGGCCAAGTGGTGGGTCAACCCGGGTCAGACTCCGGGCATGGCGGCCGCCAATGAGTGGGATACCCCGTGGAAGCTTGTCGGCGAAGGGGAAGTGACCCCGCCGGACACCGGCGGCGATGACAAGCCCAATCCGCCGACGCCAACTCCACCGGATGGCAGCACTACCCCCGTCTATATGAGCCAGGCCGAGTTGGATGCCAAAGAGAAGGCGCTGACCGACTTCCCGGCGATGGAAGCGGTCAAGGCCTCCATCGCTACCCGGGACAATCTGGTGGTCGAGGCGGTGCTGCCGGGCCGTGCCGACAACCCTGGCAACGTCAAGCGGGTCGAAAGCCTGCTGAGCGAGAGCCAGTTCAACTACCTCTTCCCGCTGCGCGCCCCCGAGTACACCTATCGTGGCCTGTTGCAGGCGGCGGCCAAGTTCCCGGCCCTGTGCAGCGACTACAGCGACGGCCGCGATGCTGACGCCATCTGCCGCAAGACTCTGGCGACCATGTTCGCTCACTTCGCTCAGGAGACCGGCGGCCATGAAAACTGGCGCCCGGAAGCCGAGTGGCGTCAGGCGCTGGTCTACGTGCGCGAGATGGGATGGAATGAGACCATGCGCGGCGGTTACAACGCCGAGTGCCGTCCCGATGTGTGGCAGGGTCAGCAGTGGCCGTGCGGTACGTTCGACAATGGCGAGTTCAAGAGCTACTTTGGCCGCGGTGCCAAGCAGCTCTCCTACAACTACAACTACGGCCCCTTCTCCGAGGCAATGTTCGGCACGGTACGCACCCTGCTCGACCGCCCCGATCTGGTGGCCGACACCTGGCTGAACCTCGCCAGCGCGGTGTTCTTCTATACCTATCCGCAGCCGCCCAAGCCTTCCATGCTCCATGTCATCGATGGCACCTGGCAGCCGAATGACCATGACAAGCAGAACGGTCTGGTGCCGGGCTTCGGGGTCACTACCCAGATCATCAACGGCGGGGTGGAGTGCGGCGGTCCGGTCGAGCACGCCCAGTCCCAGAATCGCATCAACTACTACCGCGAGTTTGCCAACTACCTCGGGGTGGCGGTGCCATCTGACGAGGTGCTGGGTTGCAAGAACATGAAGGTGTTTGACGACAATGGCGCCGGTGCCTTGCCCATCTATTGGGAGCAGGACTGGATCTATGTGGCAGAGAACCCCAACGGCGGCAAGAGTTACGCTTGCAAGCTGGTGGGCTACCAGACCCGCTTCAGCGCCTTCAAGGCAGGGGATTACAGCCGCTGTGTTCAGCACTTCTATCCGGAGGTGGTGATCGAGGATAACGGCGGTGGCACCAACCTGCCACCAGTGGCCAATATCACTGGCCCGGCGCAGGCCGAAGGTGGCAGCAAGGTGACTCTCTCCGGCCAGCACTCCAGCGATCCGGAAGGCAAGCCGCTCTCCTATGCCTGGACTATCCCGGCTGGAGCTTCTGCGCCTGCGCTGGATCAGGTGACGCTGGAGTTGACTCTGCCCACGCCGGCCAGCGATACCAAACTGGATATCAAACTGACGGTCACAGATGAAGGTAATCTGAGCCGCAGCACTACCCATAGCCTGCTGGTGAAAGGGGAGGAGGGGGGCGTAACGCCGCCTGACTATCCAGCCTATAAAGAGGGGACTCCCTACAAGGCGGGCGAGCGGGTCAGCAATAGCGGTGCCAGCTACGAGTGCAAACCGCATCCCTACACCGGCTGGTGTGCCGGTGCCGCCTGGGCCTATGAGCCGGGCAAGGGGACGGCCTGGGCCGATGCATGGATCAAGCTCTGAGCCGTTTCAGGGTTACAAGGTTTGCCGACAAGCCAGCGCACTATCTGGTGTAATCACAGTCTGGAGCAATAAAAGATGGGGCCTGCGGGCCCCATTCTTGTTTGGTGGAGTTCAGGTTTGGCCGTGGAACATCTGGCCCGGACAGGACAGCGCCTCGAAAGGGCTGTGTGATGATGTGTGTTGTTTTTTTATTACATTTTCCGTGAAAGGCTTTCAGCAATTACTTGCCGTAGCGGAAGTAGTATTCACGGGTGGAGGGGGCATAGGCATCTTTCTCTACAAAGCCGTTCTTGGTGGTTGCACCGCGCAGGTGGAACAGGACTGCCAGATTCTCAAACATGGTTTACCTCATCGCTCTGTCATTTATGGTTATGGTGTGTGACCTGGGTCACGGTTTGATCCTATGGTCATTTGTGAGCCAGATCAACTTTCGGTGTTGTAAATTTACAAAAATCATGGAAAGGGTTTTCAAATGCAATGCCCTTTATGGAAAGGCTTTCCCGAGGTGACGGGGGAGAAGCTGACGATCAGCCTGCAAAAGATGCCTGAGAGCGGGGGCGTTGCACGGGGAAAGAGGCTTGCTGCACGGCCTCTCCTTTATAGGGGCTTGAGCCGATTTATGACATAAAACAGAGAGATAGCACGCGTCTTGCTGGTAAAAACAGCGAACTGCTGCAATTTTGACTAAACGAATCAGTCGCGGTTATTTTAGGGTTGACAGCAAAGCGGGTGATGCCTATCATGCGCCTCCGTTGCCGGAGATAACTTCGTCAGCGCCGAGGTGAGTTGGGGTTATAGCTCAGCTGGGAGAGCGCTTGCATGGCATGCAAGAGGTCCGCGGTTCGATCCCGCGTAGCTCCACCAAATTCTCCTCGAACAATCTGGAATCAAAGGGGTTATAGCTCAGCTGGGAGAGCGCTTGCATGGCATGCAAGAGGTCCGCGGTTCGATCCCGCGTAGCTCCACCAGATTCTTGATTGTGATTGAATACCCAGGGCAGTGTGGTGTGTATCACCCAAGCCGACCTTTGTGGGGTTATAGCTCAGCTGGGAGAGCGCTTGCATGGCATGCAAGAGGTCCGCGGTTCGATCCCGCGTAGCTCCACCACTATTTAGGATGAATGGCCGCCAGAACCATTTATTCAGTACCGAATTTGGGGTTATAGCTCAGCTGGGAGAGCGCTTGCATGGCATGCAAGAGGTCCGCGGTTCGATCCCGCGTAGCTCCACCAAATTCAGAGTGACTGCCG
Source organism: Aeromonas sp. S13(2024) (assembly GCF_041402405.1). NCBI lineage: Bacteria > Pseudomonadati > Pseudomonadota > Gammaproteobacteria > Aeromonadales > Aeromonadaceae > Aeromonas > Aeromonas sp. S13(2024). The sequence goes on from NZ_JBGLRA010000005.1 coordinate 110,327, forward strand.
GTCATTCACAAAAATCGGGGTTATAGCTCAGCTGGGAGAGCGCTTGCATGGCATGCAAGAGGTCCGCGGTTCGATCCCGCGTAGCTCCACCAAATTCTTGTTACAAGAAACAAAAAGGCCACCGCATCGCGGTGGCCTTTTTGTTTTCTCCATCATTTATTTTCTCCATACGTCCGCCCCTTTCATTTGTAAATCCAATGACCTGAATGAAAAAGCCCGCGAGAGTCGCGGGCTTTGCTTGCACTATTCAAATTCGCCTGTGGTTAACGGCGACGTCGCCAGGCCAGTGGTAACAGGGCCAGCAGGCCGAGTCCCAGTGCACCACCGCCTGAGGAGGTGTCCGGTTTGGTGGCATCGCTCTCCAGTCTCAGGTCGACGATGATGGGATCATGGTCGGAGGCACTGAAGGGGTTGTCAGACTTGAGCAGGGAGCCGGTGTACTGGCTGCCGTATTCGAACAGGGAGCTCTCGAAGGAGTTGATGTGCCAGTCGGCGACACCTGCCACCTTGCTGGCCAGCGCCGGGTTGGCGAGGGCGTAGTCCAGGGTGCCCAGCTCCCCGTCGTAGCTGTAGGAGATGGCTTTCTCCTTGTTGAATTTGACGTTGAGATCGATCAGGCCGTAGCTGCGAGTCACTTCGCGACCGAGCTGTTCATAGGACTGCTCACCGATAAAGGTGTGAGAGGCCGATACGATCTTCCGCTCGCTGGTGGCCGGGTTGTAGTCGGTCAGCACCCGGATCGGATCTTCCTTGGCGTAGGAGTTGAAGTCGCCAACCAGCAGCACCTGGCCCGGCAGTTTGCTGACCGCCTCACCCAGCACCTTGGCGGCAGAGACCCGGAACTCGGTGCACTTGCCCTGCAGATCGGCCGGTTCTGTCTTGCCATCGCCATTTTCGTAGCAGCCTGACCCTTTGGATTTGAGGTGGTTGACCACCAGCGTCAGCGGTTCCTTGCTCTTGGCGAGGGTGAAGGTCTGAACCAGAGAATCGCGCTGACCGGCTGTCTTGGCCACACCACCAGTGGTGTAGCGCTGCTCAGGCAGCTTGATGACGCTGGCATCTCCGCTGGGGGTGAGCAGGGCAGGACGGTAGATCATCGCCACCATGATGGCGTCTCCGCCGAAGAACTTGCCATCGGTAAGGGCAGTGACCGGCAGACGCACATAGGCGTAGTGTTTGCTCGCATCCTTCTGCTGCTCGTTGAGGCGGGTCACCAGATTGTGGAGGGCCGAGTTATCCTCGAAGCCGTTGTTCTCCATCTCCATCAGGCCGAGCAGATCGGCATCCATTGCGGTAATGGCATTGACGATCTTGGTGCGCTGCTTCTCGAACTCAGGCTGGCTCTTGGCACCCCGGTTGCAACCTTTGGCGTTGTCGGCATCCGCCTGATCCTTGCACAGGATATTGAGTGCGCCGCCGATGCTGGAGTGGCTGGTGAAGTAGTTGAGCACGTTGAAGCTGCCGATCCGCAGATCGCTGCCAGCGAGGCGAGCCGGCGCGTCTTGACGATCCTCTTCAGGGCTGCGCAGCAGGGCACCGGCAGTCAGGGTGATATCGCTCGGTACCACCAGACGGAAGGCATCCTTGTTATAGACGATCACCCCCTCCAATCCATTTAGCTGATCACCAATGCGCAGATATCCCTGATCGGCATCCCAGCTCGGGAACCAGGGCAGTACGCCATCTGGTGCTTTGTAATCAGACTCAACTACCAGACGGTTGCTGCCATTTTTGGTGGCCAGTGCGACAGCGTCCGCACTGTTGGCAACATGAAGTTGGGTCGGTTTGATCAGCGGGGTTTTGTGGGCCAACTCTACGTTGTTGCGATAGACCTTGTAGTCGAAGCCGTAGTTGCGGGTCAGGTGCAGGTCACTGCTGCTGTCGAGACGTACCCGCATCCCTTCGTGGCGATTGAGCGCTTGCGCCAGCGTCTCCTCTTCATTGACCTGTAGTACGCTGGTCGGCACATTCAGCCCTTGTGCGGTGACTTGCAGGCGGGCTTTGCTGGATTCGAAGGTGGGCTTGAGCTGAGTGCCGCCGTAATACTCCTCGACCTTGGCTTCGAGGCAGAGTTCAGCCCCCGGTTTGATGTCTTTATATTTGGTCGCGAAGTCCTTGTCGTTCAGATAGACAAAGATGCCATCAGAGGTGGCCGGATTGCCATCGCCCACCGGGTCGGTCAGATAGAAACCCTTGGTCAGGCTTTGGCCCAGCGTCGTCACGATACCGCGAACGTTGAAGGTGCCCGTGCTGATTTTGCCGGTCACGTTACCGTTCTTGTCGGTCACGGTCTGGGTGGCCAGCGCGCTGGCGGAGCCTGTGCCCTGAATGGTCGGGATGGGAGTGAGTTGAGCCGGATCGGACGGGCAGACAAATGCCGCATGGGCGCCTGAGGATGCAAGTGCCAGCCCCACGGCTAGCGACAGCAGGGTACGAGTACCTTTCATAGGTGTTCCTTTTTTATTTTTGCCAGTGATTCCATAGCCTTGGCTCGTTGACCAAGGGCGCGCATTGTCACATTTCTGGCATGTCATACCAGTGAGCCAACGCACATTAAATGAATCTGGGAAGGTGTGGGAAAGCGTTTTTATGATCCCAGTAACGATATGATTTTTTTGATAATTCAATCAATTTTAACCCTGTGATCATGACGCTTTCGTGGCGGGGGATAATTCTCTTTGAGAATAAAGATTGAGGGGATCTTGTCGCCTTCCTATACTGGGTTCGTTCCTCACGGAACCCAGGTAAAGGGCAAACCGGCAGTGATGCCGGGGCGCAATGCTTCCGGTCTCGATCGTGGATCCAGATAGCGGGGTTTCCCTGGGTGAGGGGTGGTTTTTGTGGCAGGTCCATTGCCAGTTGTCTGCGCCCATCATGCAGGTTGCGATTGTTCTTTGCCTTGGTGACCAAGCCAAGACAAAACAAGGAAGATAACAATATGCAACAGCTCTTCAGACCCAGCAGGCTTGCCATGCTGGTCGCCCTTGCGGCCGCGCCCGCGTGGGCTCAGGCCGCTTATCCCGCCTATAAATCCGGAACTGCCTACAAGGCTGGCGATATCGTCAGCAACGTCGGTGCCCTCTACGAGTGCAAAGAATTCCCCTATTCAGGCTGGTGCGGGGCATCCCCCTATCACTATGAGCCGGGGGTGGGGGTGGTCTGGGCAGATGCCTGGAAGCCCTATGGTGGCGAGGTGCCTCCTCCTGCACTCGGCGTAGCCGTCAGCTCGCCAGCTGCTGGTGCCAGCTTCAACGAAGGTAGCAGTGTGGCGCTGGCGGTGACCTTGAGCGGCCCGGTGACGGCGCTGGTTAAAGTGGAATACCTTGTCGACGGCAAGCTGGTGGCCACGGCCAGCGCCTCGCCCTGGAGTGCCAGCTGGAGCGCCGCCGGAGTGGGAGGCCATACCCTCAAGGCTCGCGCGCTGGATAAAGATGGCAAGGTACTGAGCGAGGCGGATTCGAGCTTCAACGTCGCCGCCGTGGTGGCGCCGGAGGCGCCCAAGGCGAGCATCAGCAGCCCGGCCAGCGGCGCCAAGGTGACGCTGGGTCGCAGTGTGGCGGTGAGCGGCAATGTCACCGATGCCAACAACGATGTGGCCAAAGTCGAGCTCTATGTCGACGGCAAGAAGGTGGGCGAAGATACCACTGCCCCCTGGCAGGTGAACTGGACGCCGGATGTCAAAGGCAGTGCCGCCCTCAAGCTGGTGGCCACTGACAAGACCAATCTGAGCGGCGAGTCGGCGGCGGTGACCGTCAATGTCGAGGAGGCCGCGCTGCCGCCCACCGGTGGCAACCTCTCTTGTGACATTCGCCAGATCTATCGCCCGGATGGCTACGAGTGCATGGGGGATGACCATGCCCGCCGGGTCATCGGCTACTTCACCTCCTGGCGCACCGGCAAGAACGGCCTGCCCGCCTATCTGGTGAGCGATATTCCATGGAACAAGATCACCCACATCAACTACGCCTTCGCGGCGGTGGATGAGCAGAGCCACACCATCAAGGTGGACGATGCAGCCACCAAGATGACCTGGGATGGCGTGCCGGGTGCCGAGATGGATCCTGAATTCGCCTACAAGGGCCACTTCAACCTGCTGTCGAAGTACAAGAAGCAGTATCCGGACGTGAAGACCCTGATCTCGGTCGGCGGCTGGGCCGATACCCGCGGCTTCTACACCGCCACTACCAAGGGTGACTGCTCGGTCAATGTTGCCGGTATCAATACCCTGGCTGACTCGGCGGTGAGTTTTATCCGCCAGTACGGTTTTGACGGGGTCGATATCGACTACGAATACCCCACCTCGATGAAGGATGCGGGCAACCCCAACGACTTCCCGCTCTCCAACCAGTGCCGGGCCAAGCTGTTTGCCAACTACGAGGTGCTGATGAAGACCTTGCGGGCGCGGCTCGACAACGCCGGTAACGAAGATGGTCGCAAGTATATGCTGACCATCGCCTCACCGGCCTCGGCCTATCTGCTGCGCGGGATGGAGAACTTCCAGGTCACCCAGTACCTCGACTACGTCAACCTGATGACCTATGACTTCCACGGTGCCTGGAACCACTTTGTCGGTCACAACGCGGCCCTGTTCGACAACAATGCCGACCCCGAGCTCTCCCATTGGGGCGTCTATACCCAGACCCAGTTTGGCGGTATCGGTTACCTCAACGCGGCCTGGTCTGCCCACTATTTCCGCGGTGCGCTGGCGGCTGGCAAGCTCAACGTTGGCGTGCCCTATTACACCCGCGGTTGGCAGGGGGTGAGCGGTGGCAGTCACGGGTTGGGTGGTAAGGCAGCCCTGCCGAGTCAAAGTGATTGTCAGCCGGGCACAGGTGGCAGCACCATTCCGTGCGGCAACGGGGCGGTCGGCATCGACAACATCTGGCATGATCTGGACAAGAATGGCAAAGAGATCGGCGGTGGCGCCGTGCCCATGTGGCATGCCAAGAACCTGGAGCATGCGGCCAGCCTCGGCATCACCACATTGCCAAGTTATGGCACTGCCTGGGGTCTGGATCCCAACAATCCGGCTCACGTGATGCAGGGCAAGTATGTGCGTTACTACGATGACAAGGCTCACGCGCCCTGGCTGTGGAATGAAGAGAAGAAGGTGTTCCTCTCAACCGAAGATGAAGAGTCCATGGGCCACAAGCTCGACTACATCATCAAGCGCGGTCTGGGTGGCGTGATGTTCTGGGAGATGGCGGGTGATTACTCCTTCGATCCGGCCAAGAACGAGTACGGCATGGGCAGTACCCTGACCACCCTGGCTTATGAGAAGTTTGCCAAGGCAACTCCGTACAACACCAAGCAAAACGATCTGGCCGCGCCGAGCGCCCAGCTCGACATCCAGGTCAGCCTCTCCGGCTTCAAGGAAGGGGACTCCAACTATCCGATCAACCCGAAACTCAAGCTGGTCAACAAGTCGACCCAGACTATTCCGGGCGGCGTGCGCATCGAGTTTTTGGTGCCCACCTCCACCTCTGACACCATCACGGATCAGAGTGGCATGGGCCTGAAGGTGGTGGAGAGCGGTGGCAACGACAACTCGGAAGGTATTGCCAATGAGAAGGATTTCCACAAGGTCGCCATGAACCTGCCGGGCTGGCAGACTCTGGCGCCAGGGGCCGAGATTGAAGTCGCCATGACCTACTACCTGCCCGCCGCTGGCGTGCCAAGCGGTATGCGCATCATCAGCGGCAGCCAGACCATTGGTCTCAAGGCCGAGTTCCCGACCTTGCCGGAGGCCGTGCTGGGCTCGGGTGGTGGCGAGAATCCGGGTACCAGCTGCAGCAGCCAGAACGTCAATCCGGCGGCCTACAAGGCCTATCCGAGCTGGCCACAGGGGGATCATGCCAATGGCGGCGATCGCATCACCCATAACAAGGTGGTGTGGCAAGCAAACTGGTGGACCAGCAGCGAGCCCAAGGCAACCGATGGCAGCTGGAAGTCTGTCTGTAGCTATTGATTTTAAAATCAATGAGATAAGTGAGGCTTCGGCCTCACTTTTTTTGTCTGGTTGGTCGCTCTGGTTGAAAATGCGCCTGCCTTTCCTGGCGGGCAGCCTCTATAATAGAGTCGATTAATAATCAGATGGATATCAGCGTATGGCGAGTATATTGGATTCCGTTGATCAACGAACTCAACTGGTGGGTGAAAACCGCCTCGAGTTGTTGATGTTTCGTCTCGGCACCCGTCAGATGTTCGCCATCAACGTCTTCAAGGTACGGGAAGTGGTCAAGTTGCCCCATCTGAGCAAGATGCCGGGCTCCCATCACAATATCAGCGGGGTGGCCAATATCCGTGGTACCTCGATCCCGGTGATCAACCTGCGTAGCGCCATCGGGATGCGTCCCATGCCCATCGACAGTGAATCCAACCTCATCATCACCGAGTACAACCGCACCATTCAGGGCTTTCTGGTGGGGCAGGTGGCCAATATCGTCAACATGACCTGGAAGGATATCCTGCCGCCGCCGCGCTCCGCCGGGCGCGCCAACTACCTCACTGCCATCACCCGCATTCCCGAAGATGGAGTGGAGCAGATCGTCGAGATCATCGATGTAGAGAAGGTGCTGGCGGAGATCATCACCTATGACATCCGCATCTCCGAGGAGGTGCTGGACCGGGAGATCCTGCCCGAGATGCATGGACGCAAAGTGCTGATCGTCGATGACTCCAGCACCGCCCGCAATCTGGTGCGCGAGACCCTGGGCCAGCTTGGGCTTGAGGTGATCGAGTGTCAGGATGGTTTGCAGGCGCTGACCCTGCTCAAGGGGTGGTGCGATGCTGGCAAGAAGGTGACCGACGAGATCCTGCTGATGATCACCGATGCCGAAATGCCGGAGATGGACGGCTACCGCCTGACCCACGAGGTGCGCAGCGATCCGCGTATGTCCGATCTCTTTATCACCCTCAACACCTCCCTGAGCGGCAATTTCAACGAAGCCATGGTCAAGAAGGTGGGGTGTGACCGCTTTATCTCCAAATTCCAGCCCGACTTGCTGGTCGGCGTGGCGCAGGAGCGGCTGCGTCAGGTGCTGGAAAGCTGAGAAGCTGCCTGCCGGTTATGCTAAATCAATAACAACACATCCCGCTTCGGCGGGATGTGTTGTTATTGGGTATTGGCGATGGATTGGGTGAATCAAGGTGCCAAGCAGAGATCGTCGACTGCCCAAAACATCCGATTTCGGCGGGATACTTGGTTATGGGATATTGGCGATAGACGGCGGGCTTATTGGCTGAGCAGCGGCTCCATAAAGCGGGCGACTTTATCGCGGATTTGGGGCTGGGCCGCCGGGGTGGGATGAATGCCATCGTTCATCATAAGTTCAGGGCGCAGCGCAATATCATCCATAAAGAAGGGGAGCAGCGGCAGATCGTTAGCCTGGGCCAATTCGGGAAAGATCTGTTCGAACTGGCGCAGATAGCGGGCACCGTAGTTGCGGGGCAGCTGGATCTGGGTCAACACCACACGGGTCTGCTGCTCCTTGGCGAGCGCGATCATGCTGGCCAGATTCTGGCGGGTAATGGTCGGTGCGAAGCCGCGCAGGCCATCGTTGCCCCCCAGTTCGATCAGCAGCCAGTCCGGCTTGTGCTCCTTCAGCAGAGCGGGCAGACGGGCCAGCGCCCCTTGGGTCGTTTCACCGCTGATGCTGGCATTGAGCAGGGTGTGTTTGCCCCCCTCCTCCTGCCATTTCTGGTTGAGCAGGGCGGGCCAGCTCTGCTCAACCTGCATCTGATAGCCGGCGCTCAGGCTATCTCCCAGTACCAGCAGGGTCTGGGCCTGAGCCGACGAGAGCAGGCTGCCGAGGCCAACGAACAAGGCAAACAGAATACGCACCATCAATTCAACTCCCGCTATGGATTGTCATCAAGGAATTGGAACAAAGGATACAGAGCATGAGTTCAACCCCCATTATTGTCGTCAAGGGCCTCGGCAAATCGGTTCGCCTCGGCCAGGAAAGCCTCACCATCCTTGAAGGGATCGATCTGCAAGTCAATAGCGGCGAGACGGTGGCCCTGGTCGGTGCCTCCGGCTCCGGCAAGTCCACCCTGCTGGGGCTGCTGGCCGGGCTCGATCTGCCGAGTCAGGGGGATATCGAAATCCTCGGCAAATCCCTTGGCGAGCTGGATGAAGAGGGGAGGGCCAGATTGCGTGCCGAGCAGATCGGCTTTGTGTTCCAGTCGTTCCTGCTGCTCCCGACCATGACGGCGCTGGAGAATGTGATGCTGCCCGCCGAGCTGCGTGGCGAGCGGGATTGTGAGCCAAGGGCCCGCGAGCTGCTGGCGGCGGTCGGGCTTGGCGAGCGGTTGCACCATCTGCCGCCACGGCTCTCCGGCGGTGAGCAGCAGCGGGTGGCCATCGCCCGTGCCTTTATGACCCGCCCCAGTCTGCTGCTGGCGGACGAGCCGACCGGCAACCTCGACAGCAAGACCGGCGAGAAGGTGATAGAGCTGCTGTTTGAACTCAATCGCAAGCACGGCACCACGCTAGTGGTGGTAACCCATGACCATCAGCTGGCCGAACGCTGCCAGCGGCAACTGGTCATGACGGCGGGCAGACTGGATCGCGAGGTGGCCCATGATGTGGTGTAACGGGGTGAGCTGCGGGTCAGGCGGGAGATGCAAGGGATGATGCAGTGGCGATTGGGATGGCGACTGCTGCGCCGGGAAGGTTTCAGCGGCGAGCTGCGCTGGTTTGTGCTGGCGCTAGCGCTTAGCGTGGCGTGTGTCTTGAGTGTGGCATTGGTGGCGGATCGGCTCGATGCCGGACTCAAGGCGTCGGGCCGCGACTTTATCGGGGCGGATCGGGTGCTGCGCACCGCCGCCGCCCTGCCGGATGGCTGGCTAGCCCGAGCGAAACAGGATGGTTTGGCGGTGCAGACCACCGTCAGCTTCAACAGCATGCTGTTTCACGGCGACGCGCTGCAGCTTGCCTCCATTCGGGCGGTGCCCGATGGTTTTCCCTTCTACGGCAAGCTCACTCTGGAACCTGCCCGTGCCCCGGCCCCCGGCGAGATCTGGCTCTCCGCTCGGGTGATGCAGCTGCTCAAGGCCAAAACGGGGGATGAGCTGGAGGTGGGCAATACGGTGCTCAAGGTGGCAGGCCTGCTTGGCGAGGAGCCGGATCAGGGCTTCAGCCCCTTCCTGCTGGCGCCGCGGGCGCTGATCCACAGTGCCGATATCGAGGCGACCGGTGCTCTGCTCCCCGGCAGCCGCCAGCAGTGGCGCTATCTGTTCAAAGGGCCGCGAGAGTCGCTGGCCCGTTACGAGCAATGGTTGTTGCCGCAATTGCAGGCCGGACAGAAGTGGATCAAACCGGATGACAGCGAATCCCAAGTGGGTCGCTCGCTGGCCAATGCCGAGCGTTTCTTCCGGCTTGCCTCGTTAAGCGGGGTGTTGCTGGGGGCGTTGGCGATGGGGATTGCGGTGCGCCACTTTGCCGAGCGCCAGACCAATATGGTGGCGTTGCTCAAGACCCTGGGGGCATCTCGTCGCTCGCTCTGGCAACTGATGGGAACCCTGCTGCTGTCGCTGACGCTGATCGGTGCGTTGCTGGGTCTGGTGGCGGGCACAGCCATGCAGTGGATCACCTTGCAACTGCTGGGGGACCTGCTGCCGCCGGATCTGCCGCCCCCCTCCTGGCGCCCCTTTGCGCTGGGGGTGGCGGTGGCGCTCTTTATCACTCTGCTGCTCGCTTTTGTGCCCTTCTTGCGGCTGCTGAAAGTGCCGCCGCTGCGGGTATTGCGCCGGGAGCTGGAGGCGGGGATTCCCCCCTGGCTGGCCCTGCCGGTCGGCCTGTTCGGGCTGTTTGCGCTGGTCTGGGGCTTTACCGCCGATGTGCGGCTGGCGCTGGGGCTGGTGGGTGGCATGGGCTTGCTGATGGGGTTGCTGGCCCTGCTGGCAGCCCTGATGTTGCGGCTGGGGGCAAGAGTGAGCGGGCCTCATGCCTTGCGGCTGGCGCTGGCCCACCTGTCGCGCGAGCGCAGCAGCGGCCTGTTTCAGCTGGCGGGCTTTGCGCTGGCATTGATGCTGTTTGGTCTGTTATGGGCGGCCCGGGTCGATCTGCTGGATGAGTTTTCGGCACGTCTCCCCGTCGATGCACCCAATCGTTTTCTGGTCAATGTGGCCGAGAACGAGCGGGAGGGGATCCTGAGCGAGCTGGCGGCAGCCGGGGCCAACACCTCCGGCTTCTACCCCATGGTGCGCGGCAGGCTGACCCATATCGCCGGTGAAGCGGTGGGCGAGGGGGCCAGCAGTGGTCGTGAAGGGGTCGATCGGGAGCTTAACTTCACTACCACAACAACCCTGCCAATCGACAATAAGCTGGTGGCCGGGAAATGGCTTGCCGGACCCGGCGAGGTGTCTGTGGATAGTGAGCTGGCCAAGCGGCTCGATATCAAGCTGGGGGACATGCTCGCCTTTACCATCGAGGGGCGCAGCTTTGGCGCCAGGGTCACCAGTCTGCGCAGCATCAAGTGGGACAACATGCGTCCCAACTTCTACATGATCTTCTCCGAGGATCTGCTGGCACCCTTCTCCCGAACCTGGCTTGGCAGCTACCGGCTGCCCGAGGCGGGGCGCACTGCCGAGGTGGAGTTGATCCGCCGTCACCCCACGGTGAGCCTTATCGATGTGGATGACCTGATTGCGCGGCTTACTCAGGTATCGGAGCAGGTGAGCCGGGCGCTGGCGCTGATGCTGGGGCTGGTGACAGTGGCCGCACTGCTGGTGCTTCTGACCCAGACCCAGGCCAGCATGGCCCAGCGTCGACGAGAACTGCTGCTTATGCGCACCCTGGGTGCCAGCAGCGAACTGCTGAAAAAGATGCTGCGTTGGGAGCTGGTGGCCAGTGGTGCGCTGGCGGGGCTCTGTGCCGCCATGGTGGTGGAGCTCTGCGCCTTTGGCCTGCAGTGGTGGTGGTTCGAGGGGCAGTGGCAGTTCCACTGGGCCATCTGGCTTGGCCTGCCGACGCTGGGGGCGCTGCTGGTGACGCTGGCGGGGCAGGGGATGCAGCGCCAGCTGCTGGCTGGTACCCTGAGCGATCGGCTGCGGGGTCTGGGGCAGGGCTTGTTGTAATCCCGCCAGCGCGAGCCGATGCACACAAGGTGCAATCGAGCATCCACAATAAACAAGCAGCCCGGCCATTGGCCGGGCTGCTTGTTATGCGAGGTGCTGACGAGCGGACGCCGCGAGCGGGTGTGAGTTAGCGGGGCTCGTGCAGCAGATTGGTGAGGGCACTCGGCAGCTCGGGATAGCTGAAGTGAAAACCGGCCTGTTGCAGCCGCGCTGGTATCACCTTTTGTCCGGTCAGCAGCAGATCGGCCGCCTCCCCCATCACCAGTTGCAACAGCGGCGCCGGGACGAAGAAGAGGTGTGGACGGTGCAGCGTGGTGGCAAGGGTTTGGCTGAACTCCCGGTTGCTGACCGGATGGGGCGCAGTGCCGTTGAAGATGCCGCTGCACTCTTCGTGATCCAGCAAGAACAGTATGGCGCGCACCAGATCCTGCACATGGATCCAGCTCATCATCTGGCTGCCCGATCCCATGGGGCCGCCGAGTCCGAGTCGGTAGGGGGGGAGCATTTTGGGCAGGGCGCCGCCATCCATGCCAAGCACCAGCCCGATCCGCACGATACAGACCCGGGTTTGGCGGCTCTGGGCCTCCTGCGCCAGGGTCTCCCACTGCTGGCAGAGCTGGTGGGTAAACTCGTCGTTGGGAGAGCGGCACTGCTCGTCGAGGGTTTCGGTGCCCTGTCTGCCATACCAGCCGATGGCGGAGGCGTTGATCAGCACCTTGGGCGGCGTGCTGGATAGCTTGATGAGATCCACCAGCTGCTCGGTCAACAGCCAGCGGCTATCGCAGAGCAGCTGTTTGCGCGACTCGCTCCAGCGTCCGGCGGCGATGGGTTCACCGGCCAGATTGATCACCGCGTCCACGTCATTGAGGTCATCGAGCCGGTCGAGGTTATCCAATACCTTGATATCGTGACCCAGCAGGGAGTAAGCGCGGCTCCCCTGCCTGCTCAAGACCACGACCTCGTGATTGACCTTGAGATGGGCAACCAGCTTGCGGCCGATAAAGCCGGTTCCTCCGGTAATAAGAATCTTCATCGCTGCATGCTCCTGCTGCCGTTTGCTCAACTTTAATGGTGTGGCTTCCCTTCAACAAGTGAGACGTGCTTCGGGAGTTTTCTGTTTGACGTTTGTTAACTCTATCCTCTTCTTACGACATATTGTTGAACAATAGTTTGAATTGATTGATTTTTGTTGGGTGGACATTTGTTGAACAATCGCTATTATGGCGACCCTTTTCGCCTGTCCACCGAGGCTGTCACCCATTATCCGAGCATCAAAGAGGCCGCCATGCCATTTCGCCGTTTGAAACTTCGCCAGCTTTACTCGAGGATTCTGTTGGCGCTGCTGATGGGGGGCGGGATCCTGCTGCTGGGGGTTGTTGCCGTTATCTGGCAGACGGTGACGGAGATAGAGCGTGATGCCGATTCACGGTTGCAGCATGCCCGTACGATGTTTGATCGCACCATCGGCCATGCCCGGCAGGCGGCCATCAATGTGGAGGGGATGCTTGGTCACTCCTGCAAGGAGGCGGCACAGCTGCTGCGCGAACAGGTGGCCACGGTGCCCGATGTCCGTTCCGCCAATCTGGCTGTCGGCAGCCACATCTACTGCACCTCGCTCTATGGTGACTACGATGGCCCCTTCAATCCCGACCGCTATGTGGATGGCAGGTTGCAACTGCTGCCTGGCAATGAGGTCACGCCGGATCGCCCCTTGATCGTGCTGCGTCATGAAACGGACAAGGGGAGTGTGCTGATCGGTGTAGATGGCTACTACCTGCGCAATACCCTGGAGATCTCCAGCAAGAACTCCCCGATGGCTCTGGTGGTGGGGCAGAGGGCACTGTTTGGCTCAGGTCAGGTCGGGGCTGCGCCCTCTCCGACAGAAGAGGGTTATATTGCCCTCGCTTCGGCCGATTTCCCCTATCAGGTCGTCACCCGGGTCACGGTGCATGACTATTGGAGCCACGCATGGCGCTACTCCAGATATACCTTGTTCCTCTCTCCGCTGCTGGCACTGCTGATTGGATTCGGCACCTTCAGGCTGATGGGGCGTAGCAGCTCACCAGCGGAAGAGCTCAAGCGGGCGTTGATCGAGGAGGAGTTTATCCCCTATCTGCAGCCGGTGGTCTCCGGTGAGAATGAGCAGTGGCGTGGCTGTGAGGTGCTGATGCGCTGGCAGCATCCCAAGCAGGGGATGATCTCGCCGGATCGCTTTATTCCGCTGGCGGAAGATAGCGGGTTGATCGTGCCCATGACCAGCCTGTTGATGGCGCAGGTGCGCGACCACTTCTCCCCTTATGCCCGCAAGCTGCCGGCAAAGTTCCATTTTTGCTTCAATATCAGCGCCAAGCACTTTCAGGATCTCGACTTGTTGGCTGACTGCAAAGCGTTTCTCGATGCGTTTAAGGACAATCCCGTTGATTTGGGGCTGGAGCTGACCGAGCGTGAACTGCTGGTGGCCGATGAGACAACCGCTCAGATGTTTGCCGAGTTGCGCAAACTGGGCGTGTTGATCTCTATCGATGACTTTGGCACCGGTCACTCCAGTCTCACCTATCTGCAACAGTTTCAGGTCGATGCACTCAAGATTGACCGGAGCTTTGTGGAGATGATCGGCACGGATGCACTCTCCAGCCATATCGTTGAAAACGTGATTGATCTGGCGAAGCGACTTGAATTGATCCTGATCGCGGAGGGGGTCGAGAAGCAGTCGCAGGCGGACTACCTGCGGGCGCGCCACGTTGACTATCTGCAAGGGTATCGTTACAGCCGCCCCATCCCGATGAAGCAGTTTTGCAAGACCTTGTTTGGCTGAACGGTTGAATGGGGAGCATAAAAAACCAGCGATCGCTCGCTGGTTTTTTTGTTGATACGGTTTGGCTTGGGCGATCAGAGCATGCGCTGGAGGGCGCGGGCCAAGCGTTTGACCCCCTCCTCGATGGTCGCTTCATCGACGCAGGAGAAGCTCAGGCGCAGGGTGTTCTTGATCTCGGGGCGCACGTAGAAGGGGGCACCGGGTACGAAGGCCACCTTCTCCTTGATCGCCTCGTCAAACAGCGCCATGGCACTGATGTGGGAAGGCAGGGTCAGCCAGAGGAACATACCCCCTTCCGGTCTGGTGTAGCTGACACCGGGCGGGCAGTGACGGGCCAACGCGGCCTCCATGGCAGCGCGCTGGCGGCCATAGACCTCCTTGATCTTCTCCAAGTGAGCGTCGAGGGAGTTGTCGGTCAGGAAGCGGTGCAGTACCTGCTGGCTGAAGGCGTTGCTGTGCAGATCGGTCGCCTGCTTGGCGATGGTCACCTTCTTGCGCAGCCACTCCGGCATCACCATCCAGCCCAGACGGAAGGCGGGCACCACGGTTTTCGAGAAAGAGCCGAGCAGCACGGTATTGTTTGGCGCCAGCTTGGCAATCGGGGGGAGATGCTCGCCCTCGAAGCGCAGCTCGCCGTAGGGATCATCTTCCACCATCAACAGATCGTGGCGCACCAGTCGCTCGGCCAGTGCCTCGCGGTTGGCACGGCTGTAGGAGACACCACTCGGGTTCTGGAAGTTGGGCACGCCGTAGAGCAGCTTGGCACTGGATCCGCTTGCCAGCAGCGCATCCAGCGCCGCCAGATCCAGCCCGGCCTCACCGAGGGTAATCGGCTTGAAGGTGGGCTGGTAGACAGAAAAGGCCTGAATGGCGCCAAGGTAACCCGGCTCTTCGATGATGAGATCCTGACCCTCGTCGATCAGCACCTTGCCCAGCAGATCCAGCGCCTGCTGGGAGCCGCTGGTGATGAGGATGTTGTCCGGATTGATCTGCATGCCGTGGCGGGCCAGATAGCGGTCGGCAATATATTGGCGCAGCGGGGCGAAGCCCTCGGTCGCCGCATATTGCAGGGCAGCAGCCCCTTGTTCGCGCAGTACATCCTGACAGGCCTGATCGATCGCCTTGACCGGAAACAGGTGGGGATTGGGCAGGCCACCAGCGAAGGAGATGATCTCCGGATTGGCGGCAACTTTGAGGATTTCACGGATAAAGGAAGGCTCGACCTTCTCGAAGCGCTGGGCAAAAAACGGCTGCATAGACAATTCTCTCGGCATGTGGGCGGTCGCTCCATTCGACCGCCAGGTTATCCGTTTGTATCAGATTTCAGAAATGAGGCAATGATTGTCACAAAAATCGCCAAAAAAGGGCTGGAACGACTCTACTGCGGATTATATTGGACGGTTAGTCGGTGTGGTGATGCCAGTGAGGGAGCTGGGAAGTGGATGGCCGGAATATTTGTTGCGCGAAACACTTGCGCCTTGGGCCTATCTTGGGATAATTCGCTCCCCTGTTTTCGCGGGTCGATGAAATGCCGAGCCGCGAGCGGTCCCGTTCGGGATCGAACACAAGATGTATTACCCGGATTGATGAAATAACGAGACCATTATGCCTGTGACCCAAGATGTATTTAACGAAGACGGCAAGTTCATGCGCAAGATCCGCAGCTTTGTCCGTCGCGAAGGCCGCCTGACCAAAGGGCAGGAGAAGGCCCTGGAAGAGCTCTGGCCGGTCATGGGCATCGATTTCGAGCCAAAGCAGCTCGATCTGGTCGCGCTGTTTGGCCGTGAAGCACCTGTGGTGCTGGAGATCGGCTTTGGCATGGGCGCCTCTCTGGTGGAGATGGCCAAGAATGCCCCCGAGAAGAACTTCATCGGCATTGAAGTGCACTCCCCGGGCGTGGGCGCCTGTCTGGGTACCGCTCAGGAAGCGGGCGTCACCAATCTGAAGGTGATCTGCCACGATGCGGTGGAAGTGCTGGAGCACATGATCCCGAACGGCTCACTCTCCTGCCTGCAGCTCTTCTTCCCGGATCCCTGGCACAAGAGCCGTCACCACAAGCGTCGCATCGTACAGCCTGCGTTTGCCCAGGACATTCGCCAGAAGCTGGCCATCGGTGGCGTGTTCCACATGGCGACCGACTGGGAAAACTATGCCGAGCACATGCTGGAAGTGATGAGCGCCGCCGAGGGTTACGAGAATACCTCTGCCACCGGTAACTGGGTGCCTCGTCCGGACTGGCGTCCGCTGACCAAATTTGAACAACGTGGCCACCGTCTCGGCCACGGGGTTTGGGATCTGATTTTCAAGCGTGTCAGCTAAGCTGGCACGTCAACACACCTAGCGTATCAACTAACTTGAGGAGCTATCATGGCCAATCGTAGCCGCCGCCTGCGCAAGAAACTGCGCGTCGATGAATTCCAGGAAATGGGTTTCGACATCAGTTTCAACTTCCCGGTCGGCACTGCCGAAGAGACCATCGATGCGGTAGTCGATGCGATGATCGATGAGGTTGTTGAACCCCGCAAACTGGCTTTTGCCGGCTCCGGTCACCTGGCCTGGGAAGGGATGATCTGCACCCAGCAACTGGGCAAGTGTACCGAAGAAGACCGCGCTGCCGTCAAATCCTGGCTGGAAGGCAAGGGGATGGAAGCCGTGGTCGTTACCGAACTGTTCGACCTCTGGTACGGTGAACCGGCCTGATACAAGGCTGCCGCATCTGGCGCCTTGTTGTGGGTAACTGAAAAATCCCGCCGCTGGCGGGATTTTTGTCAGTGGGGATGGGATCTCCACCGCTGTTTTAGTCATGGAATCGCTTATTGCTTATGGTGTTGTCATCCGAATTACTGGCCAGCATCCTTGAAGAGGTGCGCCCGTTGCTGGGACAAGGCAAGGTGGCCGACTACATTCCGGCACTGGCTCAGGTACCGGCCGATCGGCTTGGTATCGCAGTCTGTACCGTCGAGGGGGAGCTGTTCACCGCCGGTGACGCTTTTGAACCCTTCTCCATCCAGAGTATCTCCAAGGCCCTGAGCCTGACCCTGGCACTCACTCTCTATCAGGAGGAGGAGATCTGGGCCCGGGTTGGCAAGGAGCCCTCCGGCCAGCCCTTCAACTCGCTGGTTCAGCTCGAGTTCGAGCAGGGGATCCCCCGCAACCCCTTTATCAATGCCGGGGCGCTGGTGGTGAGCGATCTGCTGGAGACCCGCCTCACTGCGCCGCGTCAGCGTACCCTCGAGCTGGTGCGCCGCCTTTCCGGCAATCCGGCCATCATGGCGGATCAGGTGGTCGCCCGCTCCGAATATCAGCACTCTGCCCGCAATGCCGCCATCGCCTATCTGATGAAGGCCTATGGCAACTTCGAAAACGAAGTGGACAAGGTGCTGCAAAGCTACTTCAATGCCTGTGCCATTCGCATGAGCTGCGTCGATCTGGCGCGGGCATTCATCTATCTGGCCAACCGTGGTGTGCCACTGGGCGAGAGCGTGCCGCTGCTGCCCGCCCGCACCACCAAACAGGTCAACGCCCTGCTCGCCACCTGCGGTCTCTATGATGAGGCGGGCGATTTTGCCTATCGTGTCGGCATGCCGGGCAAATCGGGGGTCGGCGGCGGTATCATCGCCCTGATCCCGGGCGAGCTCTGCGTCTGTGTCTGGTCGCCGGAGCTCAACAAAGCCGGCAACTCCCTGGCGGGCACGGCGGCGCTGGAGCTGCTGGCCGAGCGGCTGGGTCGCTCCATTTTTTAACCTTGTTCACTATGAATCGAGAAATCACCATGAAACGACATCTTCGCTTCCTGCAGGCCGCGCTGGCGACCTTACTGCTCTGGTGTGCCCTGCCCGCCGTGGCAGGGGAGTTGCCACCGCTCTCGCTGGCCGATGCCAAGGCCAAACAGGCTGTCATCCTGGATACCCGCGCCAGCTACTTCTATCAGGGGTGGCCGATGGAAGGGGAGAAGCAGGGCGGCCATGTGGCGGGCGCCGAGAACCTCTCTGCCGAGTGGAAATACAGCGATGAAGAGTGGCCAAAGGCGCTCGAGATCAAGGGGCTGAAGGCCGATCGTCCAGTTGCCCTCTACGGTGCGTCCCGCGAAGTGGCCGAGGTGGCCCGTCTGCTGCGCAAGCAGGGGATCAAGCAGCTGTTCGAGCTGCAAGGGTGGCAAGCCGCACCGCGCGAGTCGCTGGCACGCTGGCAGCAGCTGGTCTATCCGCGCTGGTTGGCGGATCTGCAAGAGGGCAAGCCGGTTGCCGCTGCGCCCAAGGGTGACTGGAAGCTGTTTGAAGTGGATTGGGGTTCACCCAAGGCCTACCTCATCAGCCACATCCCGGGGGCCGGTTATATCGATACCAACAGCCTCGAAGAGGAGCCGCTGTGGAACAAGGTCTCTGACGAAGCGCTCAAGAAGCTGCTGCTGGACAACGGCATCCGTCACGACACCACCGTCATCCTCTATGGTCGTAACACCATGGCGGCTGCCCGTGCCGCGCACCTGATGATGTATGCGGGGGTTAAAGATGTACGCCTGCTGGACGGTGGTCTGGATGCCTGGTTTATCCAGCACCTGCGCACCGAAACCGGTCTGCCCAACAAATATGAGCCGGTGAAGGAGTTTGGCGTGGCCATTCCCGCTCACCCCGAGTACTACACCACGCTAAGTCAGGCGAAAGAGCTGCTCAAGCAGCCCGATAGCGCACTGGTCAGCGTGCGTACCTGGGACGAGTTTGTCGGCAACACCTCAGGTTACAGCTACATCAAGCCGAAGGGCGATATCCCGGGGGCCAAGTGGGGTCATGGTGGCGTCGATGCCAACAGCATGAGCGACTTCCACAACCCGGACGGCACCATGAAGCCGGCCCGCGAGATCCTCGCCATGTGGGACCAGTGGAACATCGAGCCAACCCAGCAGGCGGCGTTCTACTGCGGTACCGGCTGGCGCGCCTCCGAGGCTTTCTTCTACGCCTGGCTGATGGACTGGAAACAGATCAGCGTCTACGACGGCGGTTGGTACGAGTGGAGTTCCGATCCCAAGAACCCGACCGTGACCGGTGAGCGTCAGCCTGCCAAGTCATGATTGCGCCCTTGCGCTGAAAAGAAGAGGCCGGACAGATGTCCGGCCTTTTTCATTGCGCTCGCCACCCGGCCAGATAGCGAGGCTAAGTCGCTGATTATTGACAGCGATCCCGCTTTGCTCATCGCGCCATCCCGTGCCGTGCGATTGAACTAGGCTTCAAGAAACATCCTCGTGGTGAGGATGATCGCAGAAGAGGCCGCAATGAAAAAACTGATGATGATCCTGGTGTGTGCCCTCGGGCTGGTGGCATGCAGCTCCCAATACATCATGAGCACCAAGGATGGCAAGATGATCACCACAGAGAGCAAACCCAAGCTGGACGAGAGTACCGGCATGTATCGCTATTACGATCATGAAGGGCGCGAGGTAATGATCAAGAAAGATGACGTGACCCAAATTATGGAACGCTAAGCGCTCTCTTGCCGCAAGGGCCGCTATCTGCGGCTCTTCTCTTTTTGCCGAAAAGTCGTGCTGTTTTCTCTGTTGATCCCCGCACATTCGCAGCAAATTCAGCCGTGATACAGCTTCCGTTATGGTTTAACCCTTATCATCACACTCCATTTTTTATTGGAGGTGTTATGTCCTTGATGTCTATCTGGAATTCCCGTTTTTCTGCACGCAGCTTGCTGGGTGGTGCCTTGCTGGTGGCGGCGTCAGCCAGCCATGCCGGTGACGATCAGTTCACGCTGGGGCGGACTATTTTGCTGGGAGCCGGTGATCATGGTGCGACAATTCCTTTGGTGGTTTGCCGTCAGACCAAATATATCAAGGTGAAGGCGGAGCGTGATTTGACCCTGGATCGGGTGGTGGTGACCTATGGTGGTGATCGTACCAAGACCATTCGTTTCGATCGGGAAATGAGCAGTGATAAAGAGACCGAGTGGAAATCACTGGGCTCGCGCCGTTGTGTAAAAAAAATCGAAGTGTACGGTAATTCAGAGCGCAGCAAAGCGGGCGTAAAAGTATTCGGCCGCAAATAATTGATGCGGTTTTTCTGCGCAAACAGATGAGTTAAAAATAATGGCGAGCCGTGGCTCGCCATTATTTTTTATGGTCGGGTTCGCTATTTTTTCGGCCTAAATGGCTTGATGACAGTTTCATCGCACTCGAGATACGGCCCTTCCATCAAATCGATACAGTAGGGGATGGCGGGGAAGACCGCATCCAGACATTCGCGGATTGATTTGGGCTTGCCCGGCAGATTGACGATCAGGGTATCGTCGCGCAGTCCAGCAGTCTGGCGCGATAAAATGGCAGTCGGCACAAACTTGAGGGATTCGGCCCGCATCAGCTCGCCAAAGCCAGGCATCATGCGATCACATACCGCCTCGGTCGCTTCCGGCGTGACATCCCGCTTGGCCGGACCGGTGCCGCCTGTGGTGACGATGAGACAACACTGCTCCTCATCCGCCAGCTGGATCAGGGTCGCTTCAATCTGCTCCTGCTCATCGGGGATCACCTGATAGACAGGTTCCCACTCCGAGGTCAGATAGGCGTTCAGGGTGTCGATGATGGCCTTGCCGGAGAGGTCTTCATAGATGCCCGCGCTGGCGCGATCGCTGACGGTGACGATACCGATTTTTGCCTTGCTCATGGTCTGCTCTTGAATGTCCGATAAAAGTGGCAATTAAAATAACATAATCAGTGAGATATGTTAAACCGTCAGGAGATGACGCGGGTCGGTGAGGGAAGAATAAAGTGTCGAATGAAGCAAAATAAGGCCACCCGGATTTTTATTTGCAATAAAAAACAGAAAATCACAACCTAAAATGTATAAGTGTTTTATCTCGCCTGAATTAAAAACAATCGCTTGTTTCCAAACACAATTAAAATAGATAGACACCCTCGTAGTGACCATTGTCCGGTTTAGTCGCCAGTGGATGGATTGAACCCTTTTTAGCCGCATCGTATATACAGATTTATATGGCTGGGACGTGATGGTGTGGTACCGCAGTGTGTTGCCAGCAATAGTCGCCAAGGAGGGCATATGGAATTGCCTGATTTTGACACCCTGAAGGAGTTGGCTGCGAGTGAGCCCTCCCGGCTGGATGCGATTCTGGAGCAGCAGATCGACCAGTTGATGGCCCGTGCGAGCCCCGATCAGCAGCGCCGTCTGCGCGGGTTGCAGTTCAAGATTGATGGTCAGCGCCGTCTGGCGAAAAACAATCTTGATAGCTGTATCCGGATTACCAACATGATGCGGGAATCTTTTTATTTGATGCGCAGCGAAATGAGCCAGTTCAGAGAAGAGGGGGACCCTCCGTCTGAAAGCGATGGCAGTGGTAAAATAATCCGTCTGGCGGACTATCGACGTCGCAAATAATCTGAAATAACCCCCTTGGTTGATATTTCAGCCAAATCGGTGAGGCCATAATAAAGAGAATTGCTGGCGACCTGATTGTTATGGTTTTTAATGTTAGTCGTAATGTATTTGTGATGTAATCTCTTTTCTCCTTCTTGTAATAACTTATTAGTCAGGTTGTGATAGGGGTGGATGAATAACAGTAAAAGTTAGGCTAATATGGCCGAAATTTTTATTGCTACGACTCGAAGGGATTATGAGAAGTATCACACCAAGACGGGTGTTGTCGCGGGAGCAACAGACAGAGATCACCCGCATTATCGTCAAGGTGGGTCAGATGTTGGCCCAGTTCGGGGCGGAGAGCCGGATCATCGAGCAGACCACGGTGCGGTTGGGGATGGCGCTGGGGCTGGAGAGTGTCGAGATGGCCATCTCTTCCAGTGCCATCGTGCTCACCAGCCTCTATCAGGGGGGTTGCGTCACCACTACCCGGCGGGTGCGCGAACATGGCATCAACATGCAGGTGGTGTGCGAGATCCAGCGGATCTGCATCATGGCGGAGAAAGAGCTGATCGGTGCCCGTGAAGTGCGCCAGCGCCTCGAGGCCATCGTCCCCTTTCACTATCACCCCTGGCTGGTGGTCCCCATGGTGGGGCTCTCCTGTGGCGCCTTTAGCCTGCTGTTTGGCGGTGACTGGCCCATCTTCCTGGTGACCTGTTTCTCGTCTGCCGTGGCGATGCGGGTGCGCCAGCTGATGGCCCGCCATCACCATAGCCCGCTCATCAACTTTGCCGCCACCGGCTTTATCGCTACCTTGCTCTCCTCCAGCGCCACTTTCTTCAACTGGGGTGACCAGCCCTATCTCGCCATGGCTGCCAGCGTGCTGCTGCTGGTGCCGGGCTTTCCGCTGATCAATGCGGTCTCCGACATGGTGAAGGGCTACTTCAACATGGGGCTGGCCCGCTGGGGGACAGCGACCCTGCTGACTATCAGCGCAGCGATCGGCATTATTCTCGCCATGTCGGTCACGGGGATCTGGGGGTGGAAAGTATGATGGATTTGCTCTGGCTACTGGCCAAGGATGCCTTCTGGTCCTCCATTCCGGCGGTGGGGTTTGCCATGCTGTTCAACGTGCCGCCACGGATGCTGAAGTATTGCGCCATGGGCGGCGCATTGGCCCACAGTCTGCGGACCCTGCTGATCCACTATGGTATGCCCATCGAGTGGGCGACGCTGGCGGCGGCGACCACGGTCGGCTTTGTCTGCGTCTACTGGTCTCGCCGTCTGCTGGCGCCGCGTCCGGTGTTCAGCGTTGCCTCGATTATTCCGATGATCCCAGGCAGCTATGCCTTCAAGACCATGATTGCGGTGGTAGAGCTCAACATCAATGGCGTGACCATGGAGTTAATCCAGAGTGCGGTGGAAAACGGCCTCAAGGCGCTCTTTATCGTCGGTGCCCTCAGTTTCGGTTTGGCGATCCCCTCTCTGGTCGTGTACCGTAACCGCCCCATAATCTGACAGACGGTGAGAGGCCCCATGAAGATTTCCATGATTGCCGCCATGGCCCACGACAGGGTGATAGGCAAGGACAACCAGATGCCCTGGCATCTGCCTGCTGACTTGGCCCACTTCAAGCGTGTCACCCTCGGTAAACCGGTATTGATGGGGCGCAAGACCTTCGAATCCATCGGTCGACCGCTGCCCGGACGGCGCAATCTGGTGATCAGCCGCAATCCCGGCTATCAGGCTGAGGGCATTGAGGTGGTGGGCTCCGTCGAGGCGGCGCTGGCACTGTTGGCAGGCAGCTCGGTGGAGGAGTTGATGGTGATCGGTGGTGGTCATCTCTATGCCGAGATGTTGCCGAGCGCGGATTGTCTCTACCTGACCCGCATCGATCTGGCGGTGGAGGGGGATACCCGCTTCCCTGCTTTTGACGATGGTCAGTGGCAACGCGTTGATTGCGAGAGCCACCCTGCCGATGAGAAGAACCCGCACCCCTATAGCTTCGAGACCTGGCAGCGCCGCTGACGGACGAATGCTAATGGGCAAATAACAACAAGGGCATCTTCGGATGCCCTTGTTGTTCTGTTGGGTTTTCAAGACGGGATTAGATGCCTGAGCCGTCGTTCTCGCCATTTTCCTCGTGCAAACCGCACTCGCGCTTGAGGCCGAAGAAGCGGGTCTGCTCCTCGCTCATGCCCGGCTCCCACTTGGCGGTGGTGTGGACATCGCCCACCGAGAGATAACCCTGCTCCCACAGCGGGTGGTAGGGGAGGTCGAACTCCTTGAAGTAGTAGAAGACATCCTTGTTGCTCCAGTCGATCACCGGCAGGAACTTGAAGCGGCCGCGCTGGATGCCCAGCACCGGCAGCTTGCTACGGCCGCCGGACTGCTCCCGGCGCAGGCCGGAGAACCAGGTCTGGGCCCCCAGCTCACGCAGGGCGCGGTCCATCGGCTCTACCTTGTTGAGCTGGTTGTAGCGGGTGATCCCCTCCACCCCCTGCTCCCACAGGAGGCCAAATCGCGCCTCCTGCCAGGCTGGGCTGAGCTCGGCCCGATAGATCTTGAGATTTAGCGCGAGGCGCTCGGTCAGCTCGTCGATAAAGCGGTAGGTCTCCGGGAACAGATAACCGGTATCGGTCAGCACCACCGGCACATCGGCCCGCTCGCGGCTTACCAGATGGAGCATCAGCGCCGCCTGAATGCCGAAGCTGGAGGAGAGCACATGCTCCCCCGGCAGATTGGCCAGAGCCCAGCGCACCCGCTCGGGGGCGCTCATGGTATCCAGCTCGCGGTTGAGGGGCGCCAGTGCCTCGACTTGCTCCTCACGGCCGAGGGCCAGCAGCGCCTGCAGGTCAAGGCGGCCATCTTCAGTGACATTAAGCGGCATAGAAGTCCCTCGCAGAATCGATAACGGGGGCAATTACCCCAACCCGGATCACGAAGTCGCCGAAGCACTCACCCTGATTTCGCTCGGTGGCCCAGCGGCCGATCAACGCGTCCAGTTCGGCCAGGATCTGCGGCTCGGTGATGTTCTCCTTATAGAGGCGCGGAATGCGGGTGCCCTCCAGATTGCCCCCCAGATGGAGGTTGTAGCGGCCGGGCGCCTTGCCCACCAGACCCACTTCCGCCAGCATGGCGCGGCCGCAGCCGTTGGGGCAACCGGTGACACGGAAGATGATGGCGTCATCCGCCAGCCCATGTTTGGTGAGCAAGCCCTCGATGTCGGTGACAAACGCTGGCAGCATGCGCTCCGCCTCGGCCATTGCCAGCGGGCAGGTGGGCAGGGCCACACAAGCCATGGACTGCTTGCGTTGCTCGCTTACGCCGTCATCCAGCAGGCCGTATTGGCGTGCCAGCCCTTCGATGCGGGCCTTCTCGCTGGCAGGCACCCCGGCGATGATCAGGTTTTGGTTGGCGGTCAGGCGAAAATCCCCCTGATGCACCCTGGCGATCTCCAGCATGCCGGTTTTGAGCGGCTTGCCCGGGAAGTCCAGCAGGCGGCCATTCTCGATAAACAGGGTGAGGTGGTGCTTGCCGTCGATCCCCTCGACCCAACCGAAGCGATCGCCACGGCTGGTGAACTCATAGGGGCGAACCGGCCCGAACTGGATGCCAGCGCGGCTCTCCACCTCGGCCTTGAAGGCTTCGACGCCAACCCGTTCAAGGGTGTACTTGGTCTTGGCGTTCTTGCGGTTGACCCGGTTGCCCCAGTCGCGCTGGGTGCTGACCACGGCGGCCGCCACCTCCAGCACGTGAGAGAGCGGAATAAAGCCAAAGTCGCTCGCCTTGCGCGGATAGGTGGTGGTGTCGCCGTGGGTCATGGCGAGGCCACCGCCCACCAGCACGTTGAAGCCCACCAGCTTGCCACCTTCGGCAATAGCCACGAAGTTGAGATCGTTGGCGTGGATATCCACGTCGTTGTGGGGCGGGATCACCACAGTGGTCTTGAATTTGCGCGGCAGGTAGTTGGACCCCAATATCGGCTCCTCATCCTGCCCCAGTTTTTCACCGTCCAGCCAGATCTCCACGTAGGCGCGGGTCTTGGGTAGCAGGTGTTCGGATATCTTCTTGGCCCACTCGTAGGCCTCCTGATGCAGTTCGGACTCCACCGGGTTGCTGGTGCAGAGCACGTTGCGGTTCACGTCGCCCGCGGTGGCAATACTGTCGATACCGGTGCTGTTGAGGGTCTGGTGCATCAGCTTGATGTCGCGCTTCAAGACCCCGTGGAACTGGAAGGTCTGACGGGTGGTCAGGCGGATGCTGCCGTAGAGGCTGTGCTCTTCAGCGAACTTGTCGATGATCTGCCACTGGGCCGGGGTGATGATCCCACCCGGCAGGCGGGCACGCAGCATGACGTTGTGCAGCGGCTCCAGCTTCTGGGCGGCGCGCTCCGGGCGGATATCGCGGTCATCCTGCTGGTACATGCCGTGAAAGCGGATCAGCTGGAAGTTGTCGCCGTTAAAGCCGCCGGTGAGCGGGTCCTGCAGATCTTGCTCTATGGTGCCGCGCAGGAAGTTGCTCTCGCGCTTGAGGCGCTCGTTGTCGGCCAGCGGCCCTTCGACCGGTCCCGCTTTTGGGTGAGAAAGAGGTTGTTTGCTCATCAATAGACATCCCTTTGATAACGTTTGGCACGACGCAATTCGCTCAAATACTCTTCTGCTTCCTCACGGCTCTTGTGACCGTGTTCGGCAATCACTTCCAGCAGGGCCTCCTGCACATCCTTGGCCATCTTGTTGGCGTCGCCACACACATAGAAGTGAGCGCCTGCTTCCAGCCACTGGTAGAGCTCAAGCCCTGCCTCGCGCAGGCGGTCCTGCACATAAATCTTGTGGGCCTGATCCCGGCTGAAGGCCAGGGAGATCTTCGACAGCAGCCCCGATTTCACATAACGCTGCCACTCCACCTGATAGAGGAAATCCTGGGTAAAGTGGGGGTTGCCGAAGAAGAGCCAGTTCTTGCCTTCCGCGCCCTGAGCTTCCCGCTCCTGCATAAAGGCGCGGAACGGGGCGATGCCGGTGCCCGGGCCCACCATGATGACGGGGGTGTCGGGGTTTTGCGGCAGGCGGAAGTTGTCGTTGTGCTCCACGAATACCCGCACCTCGCTATCCTCAATCAGCCGATCCGCCAGATAGGAGGAGGCGGCGCCAGAGCGCACAGTGCCATCTTCCTGCGGGTAACGCACCACGCCGACGGTCAGGTGCACCTCCTCTTCCACTTCGCTCTGGGCAGAGGCGATGGAGTAGAGGCGCGGGGTGAGGGGGCGCAGCAGGCCAACCAGCTGCTCGGCCGTGAGCGCGGTCGGGAAGCGTTTCAGTACATCCACCACTTGGGCAGAGGCGACCAGTGCATTGACCTGGGCCTTGTCGCCAGCCAGATCTTTCAGCGCCGCATTATCCGATATGTCAGCGAGCCCTGTGATAAAGCCGCCGTGCAGCCGGGTCAGTTCGAAGTGACTGGTCAGGGCCGCGCGCAAGGTGCCGTGGGCCGTGGCTTCATCGCCAGAGAGGCCGGTCAGGGCCAGCACTTCGCCCACCAGTTCGGCGTCATTGTCGAACCAGACACCGAGGGCATCACCCGGCTGATAGGTAATGCCGGAGTCGGCCAGATTGATCTCGATATGGCGGATATCCTTGGTGGAATCCCGGCCAGTGATCTTCTGATTGACCGACAGGCGTGCAGGGAAGGGGTTCTCCTTGCTGTATTGGCTGTGGCCAACCGCCTGCTGCACCGCGCTGGCTACGCTGCTGCTGGCCGCTCCGGTAGAGAGGGTTGCGGTGATGGCGTTGAGCGCCTGTTCGCCCCACGCCTTGGCTGCATCCTGATAATCCACATCGAGGCTGGCGAGCTCATAAACCCGCTCGGCCCCTGCTTTGGCGAGGAAGTCGTCAAAATCTTTGCCGGTCTGGCAGAAAAATTCGTAGGAGCTGTCACCCAGCCCCAGCACCGCGAACTTGAGGCCGTCCAGCTTGCCGATCTTGCCTTTTTTAAGCTGCTCGAACAGATCGACGGCGCTCTCCGGCGGTTCACCCTCCCCGTAAGTGCTCACTACCACCAGCAGGTGGCTCTCTTTCTTGAGCTGCTTGGGTTTGTAGTCGGCCATCGACGCTAGGGTGACGGGGAGGCCGCGGGCCTCGGCCTGCGCCTTGATGGCAGTGGCGACACCTTTGGCGTTGCCGGTCTGGGAGCCGTAGAGAATGGTCAGGCTGCCGCTGGGCGCAGCCACGGCGGCGCTGGCAGCAACGTTCTGGTGACCGCTCTGGGAGAGGCCGTAGAGATATCCGCTCACCCAAGCCAGTTGCTGGGTATTGAGAGTCGAGAGTACCTGGCCCAGCTGACGTTGCTGCTCGTCAGAGAGGGGGGAGAGGTTGAATGGGGAATCCTTCAATTGCATCACACGCGTCTTCCATGGTCTGATTTTTGGCCAGATTAAAGGGCGTGTTGGATAACAACAAAGAATAAAAATATCTTCTTTATTCCATTATTGAATTTATAAAGTGATTTGGTGGTAAAGGAGATAGAAAAACGCCCCGCAGTCGCGGGGCGTTTTTATTGGCTATCACGCTCGGGGTGGATCCCGGCGGGCATGAACCTTACTTCTGCGGACGCAGAGCCGGGAACAGGATAACGTCGCGGATGGTGTGGCTGTTGGTGAACAGCATTACCAGACGGTCGATACCGATACCCTGACCGGCAGTCGGCGGCAGGCCGTGTTCCAGCGCGGTGACGAAGTCTGCGTCGTAGAACATGGCTTCGTCGTCGCCAGCTTCTTTCTGATCAACCTGATCCTGGAAGCGCTTGGCCTGGTCTTCTGCATCGTTCAGCTCGGAGAAGCCGTTGGCCAGCTCGCGGCCACCGATGAAGAACTCGAAGCGGTCGGTTACGTCCGGGTTCACGTCGTTGCGGCGGGCCAGCGGAGAAACGGCAGCCGGGTACTCGGTGATGAAGGTCGGTTGCAGCAGCATGTGCTCCACGGTCTCTTCGAAGATCGCGGTGATCACGTGGCCCAGCTCCCAGCCCTTCATCAGCTCGATGTGCAGACGCTTGGCAACGGCCTTGGCGCTCTCGAGGGTAGCCAGATCGTCCAGAGTCACATCCGGATTGAACTTCAGGATGGACTCGACCATGGTGAGGCGCTGGAACGGCTGACCGAAATCGATGGTCAGGCCCTCTTCGCCCTCTTTGGCGTAACGGATCTTGGTGTCGCCCAGAATGTCCTGCGCCAGGGTGCGCAGCAGCTCTTCGGTCAGGTCCATCAGATCGATGTAGTCGGCGTAGGCCATGTAGAACTCGATCATGGTGAACTCGGGGTTGTGACGAACCGAGATACCTTCGTTACGGAAGTTGCGGTTGATCTCGTAGACACGCTCGAAGCCACCGACCACCAGACGCTTCAGATAGAGCTCCGGAGCGATACGCAGGTACATGTCGATGTCCAGCGCATTGTGGTGAGTGACGAACGGACGCGCGGAGGCACCACCCGGGATGACTTGCATCATCGGGGTTTCCACTTCCATGAAGCGCTTTTCGTTGAAGAACTTGCGGATACCGGCAACCACCTGGGTGCGGATCATGAAGGTCTTGCGGGACTCTTCGTTGGCGATCAGATCCAGGTAGCGCTGGCGGCAGCGAGCTTCCTGGTCGGTCAGGCCTTTGTGCTTCTCGGGCAGCGGACGCAGCGCCTTGGTCAGCAGGCGGATATCGGAAACGTGAACGGAGAGCTCACCGGTCTGGGTCTTGAACAGGGTACCTTCGACACCCACGATGTCGCCCAGATCCCACTTCTTGAACTGCTCGTTGTAGAAACCTTCCGGCAGGTCGTCACGGGTGACGTAGACCTGGATCTTGCCGGCCATGTCCTGCAGGGTGGCGAAAGAAGCCTTGCCCATGATCCGGCGGGTCATGATGCGACCGGCAATCTTCACCCGTTTACCCAGGCTCGTCAGCTCCTCGGCGCTTTTGTCGTCGAACTCTGCGTGCAGATCGCCAGAGAGGCTGTCGCGACGGAAGTCGTTGGGGAAAGGATTACCCTGGGCGCGCAGAGCGGCCAGCTTGGAACGACGCTCGGTCATCTCGTTGTTGAGTTCGAGAGTTTGGTCGACTTCCGGAGTGATGGTTTGTTCAGACATGGTGATTCCTGCTTGTTTACAGACCTGATTTCAGGCTGGCTTCGATAAACTTGTCCAAGTCACCGTCGAGCACCGATTGGGTATTACGGGTTTCGACGCCGGTGCGCAGATCCTTGATACGGGAGTCATCCAGCACATAGGAACGGATCTGGCTGCCCCAACCGATATCAGACTTGGTCTCTTCCAGGGCTTGTTTCTCAGCGTTCTGCTTCTGAATTTCCAGCTCGTAGAGCTTGGCTTTCAGCTGCTTCATACACTGGTCTTTGTTTTTGTGCTGGGAACGGTCGTTCTGGCACTGTACCACGACACCGGTCGGAACGTGGGTAATACGCACCGCGGATTCGGTTCGGTTAACGTGCTGGCCACCGGCACCGGAGGCACGGTAGACGTCGATCCGCAGATCTGCCGGGTTGATCTCGATATCGATATCGTCGTCGATCTCGGGGTAGACGAACACAGAACAGAAGGAGGTGTGACGGCGGCCACCGGAATCGAA
Source organism: Aeromonas sp. S13(2024) (assembly GCF_041402405.1). Lineage (NCBI taxonomy): Bacteria > Pseudomonadati > Pseudomonadota > Gammaproteobacteria > Aeromonadales > Aeromonadaceae > Aeromonas > Aeromonas sp. S13(2024). The sequence goes on from NZ_JBGLRA010000005.1 coordinate 140,219, forward strand.
CGGGGACTTGCGAACCAGACGGTGTACGCCGGTTTCGGTACGCAGCCAGCCGAACGCATATTCGCCGGTGAACTTGATGGTGGCGGATTTGATACCAGCCACGTCGCCTTCGGAGCATTCAATCAGCTCGGGCTTGTAGCCGTGGGCATCGCCCCAGCGCAGGTACATGCGCAGTACCATGTTGGCCCAATCCTGTGCTTCGGTACCACCGGAGCCGGATTGAATATCGATATAGCAGTCGGAGCCGTCGTGCTGACCGGAGAACATGCGGCGGAACTCGAGATCCACCAGCTTGGCTTCCAGCTGTTCGGATTCGGCGATGGCTTCGTTGAAGGTCTCTTCATCTTCCCCTTCCACGGCCAAGCTCACCAGCATCTCGACGTCATCCACGCCCTGGGTCAGGGTGTCGATGGTGCCGACCACGTTTTCCAGCGCGACGCGCTCTTTGCCCAGCGCCTGTGCGCGCTCGGGTTCATTCCATACGTCCGGCTGTTCCAGCTCGGCGTTGACCTCTTCTAGACGCTCTTTCTTGGCGTCATAGTCAAAGGTACCCCCTAAGAAGCTCGGTCCGCTCAGACAGCTCCTTAAGTTTATTTAATACGGGATTAACTTCGAACATCGTGAAAACTCTCAGGGTCGATGTGATTTAAAAACGGGATATTCTAGCCAATTGTGGAAGGAATAAACAGGGTTGCCTTGGCTTGTGCGGCCCATGCCGTCAATTTCTGGTGCACTTTTCTCCACCTCGGTAGAAAATATCGCCCGCAGACCCATTTTCAGGTTCAGTTTTGGCCATTCGGGTCGCTAATGACTACGTGTAGTGTTGTGCAATTCAGGGAAAAACCCGCTCCTCACCTCAATAAGAAGAACACATGATGAAAAACCTGTCACTCAAGCAGAAGATACTGTTGTCAGTGGTGATCGCCCTTTCGTTGGTGATTTTGTTGCTCTCCTGGCAGAGCTATAGCAGCCAGAAGTCCCTGTTGCTGCAAGGCAGCCAGGAGCAGTTGCAACGGCTGGGTACCCAGCAGGCCGAGCGTGTCAGCGACTGGCTCGCAGCCCGTCGCGACGTGATCCAAGCGCTCGGCAACAAGGCCGGTGCCGAACCCCTCAATGCCTTGCAACAGGCACAAGTTTCCGGCCGTTTCCAGCTCACCTATTTCGGTGAGAGCAGCGGCAAGATGAATGACTCCGATCCTTCCATCAACCGCGATGGCTACGACCCGCGCTCCCGCGGCTGGTATCAGGAGGCTATGAGCAAAGGTGGCCTGATTGTCACCAAACCCTATCTCGATGTGGCCTACAACATCATGGTGGTCACTCTGGCCCAGCCGGTTTCTGGCGGGGTTGTCGGTGGTGACCTCTCCATCGCTTCGCTGGTGGAAGACGTGACCAAGATGCAGCTGCCTGCCGACGGTTTCGCCATCATGATGCACAAGGATGGCACCATCATCGCCTACAAGGATGCCGCCAAGGCGATGAAACCGGCCAGCGAGATCGACAACGATCTGACCAATGCGCTGATCGAGCAGAGCAAGTCGAGCAAGGATCTGGTTCCTGCCTACTTCGACAACGAAGGTCGCGACAAGCTGCTGTGGGCGGCCGATATCCCCGACACGGATTGGGAGCTGGTGCTGGTGCTGGACAAGGCCGCGCTGGAAGCGCCGCTCTCCTCCCTGCTGATGACCCAGCTGGGGATGGCGCTGCTGGTGCTGGTGGGCAGCATCCTCGCAATCTCCTGGCTTGTCAGCATGTTGCTTGGCCCGCTCACCAAGGTCTCCCAGGCGTTGGCCCGCATTGCCGATGGTAACGGCGATCTGACCCAGCGCATCAAGATCGACGCCAACGACGAAGTGGGCCAACTGGCCAACAGCTTCAACCGTTTCGTCGGCAGTCAGCATCAGCTGATCGGCAATATCCGTCAGCTGGCCAACGAGTTGAACGCCGATGCCGAGCGCAGCCTGGTGACCAACCAGGCCGCAGTGGACGAGCTGCAGCGTCAGCAGCAGGAGGTGACCATGGTCGCCACGGCGGTCACCGAGATGGCGAGTGCCACCATGGAGATCGCCGGCAACGCCGAGAACACCGCCGCCGCTGCCCAGCAATCTGCCCAGAGCAGTGAGCAGGGCAAGATGCTGGTCAACAAGACCCGTCAGTCCATCAATGGCCTGGCCGAAGAGGTGGGGCAGGCGACCGAGGTGATCGGGGAGCTGAGCCGCCATGCGCAGGCCATCACCAGCATCCTCTCCACCATTCAGGGGATTGCCGAGCAGACCAACCTGTTGGCGCTGAACGCAGCCATCGAAGCGGCCCGTGCCGGTGAGCAGGGTCGTGGTTTTGCGGTGGTGGCTGACGAGGTGCGGGTGCTGTCGCGCCGTACCCAGGACTCCACCCAGCAGATCCAGTCCACCATCGAGACCCTGCAACAGACCACTGCCCGTGCGGTGAGCCTGATGCAGACCAGTCAGGGGCTGGCGGACAACAGCGTGCAGGATGCGGATCAGGCGGTGCGCGCACTGGAAGAGATTACCAGTGCCATCTCCCTCATCTCCGACATGGCGGGTCAGATCGCCACTGCCGCCGAGGAGCAGACTCAGGTGACCGGCGAGATCACCCAGAACACCACCGCCATCAAGGATGTGAGTGACGAGATCACCGCCGCCGCCATGCGCGATCTGGATCAGGCCCACAGCCTCAAAGGGCGTGCTGCTGACCTGAACCAGCAGGTGTCGACCTTTATCCTGTAAGGTGCACGTCCCGGTCTGTTCCGGCTGAGATAAACAAGCCCCGCCCTCTGTCGAGTGCGGGGCTTTTTGTTGTTCGGGGGAGAGCGGGATGTGGGGATTCCGGGTAGTCCGGGTTGCTCGCGGGTCACCCTGGTGGCGGATACGAGCCCCGGCTCTGCCTGCGTCACCTGGCGAGTCGATAACAAACAAAGAGCCCACCGAAAGGTGGGCTCTGATCATATACGTCTGACGGAAAGGGAATTACAGGAATGGCATCGCCATAAACAGCTTGATCACCATGGCGTTGATGATGTCGATAAAGAAGGCGCCCACCATGGGCACCACCAGAAACGCCAGGTGGGAGGGACCGAAGCGCTGGGTGATGGCCTGCATGTTGGCAATCGCGGTCGGGGTGGCCCCGAGGCCAAAGCCGCAGTGGCCTGCCGCCAGTACGGCCGCATCGTAGTTCTTGCCCATCACCCGGAAGGTGACGAAGATGGCGTAGAGCGCCATTGCCACGGTCTGGGCGGCCAGCAGAATGAAGATGGGCAGGGCCAGGCTGGCCAGATCCCACAGTTTCAGGCTCATCAGTGCCATGGCGAGGAACAGCGACAGGCTGACGTTGCCCAGCAGGGAGACTTCTCGATCGCTCACTTCATGCCAGTTCAGCAGGGTCAGGACGTTGCGCAGCAGCACGCCGACAAACAGCACGCAGACAAAGATCGGCAGCTCGAAGGCGCCCCCTTTGAGGGAAGCAGAGAGCAGCTCGCCGCCCTTGAGGCTGATGGCGATCAATGCCAGCGTCTCGATGACGCTGAAGGTGGTGAGGGGGCGCTCCATATCCGGCATTTCGAAGCCTTGGGGGGCCTCATCCTGATTGTGCTCCTCACCGGGCACCTGCACTTTCTTCACCAGATAACGAGCCACCGGACCGCCGATCAGGCCGCCCAGCACCAGACCGAAGGTGGCACAGGCGATGGCGAGTTCGGCGGCGGATTGCACGCCATATTTCTCGGAGAAGGTGGCACTCCAGGCAGCCCCGGTGCCGTGGCCGCCGGAGAGAGTGATGGAGCCGGCCAGCAGTCCCATATGGGGATCCAGACCGAGCAGGGTCGCCAGACCGACGCCCAGACTGTTCTGCACCAGCAGCAGGCCGGTGACCACCATCAGGAAGGTAACTACCGCCTTGCCGCCGCGTTTCAGGCTGGCGAGATCGGCGGAAAGACCGATGGAGGCGAAGAAGGCCAGCATCAGCGGGGTTTGCAGGCTGGTATCAAATTGCAGCTCCATCTGCAGGGTGGAGCGCAGCAGTAGCAGTACCAGCGCGACCACCAGGCCGCCGGCTACCGGTTTGGGGATGTTGAAGGTACGCAGCAGCCCGACTCGGGTAACCAACACCCGGCCAAGCAGCAATACCAGAGTGGCAGCGACCAGCGTTGCGTAGGAATCAAGTTGTAACATTCAGTACTCCCATGTTGATTGGCTGTGTCTTTCATAGCAAAAGACTTACAGATTCAGCCGGGATGAAAACAGTGTGGCTTATGTGCCAGCAAAGAAGGGGAAACATCTCCCCGCCCCAGGAAAGATGGGGCTTGTGCGGGCCTGAAATGCTCAGGCATCCAGATGAGATTTTAGTAAAATCCGGCGGATTGTAGCAAAAAGCATCGTTTAATTCCATCTTTGTCGTATTAATGCTCGTTTTAGTGGTTTATTGTGACATTTAACACTATGTGGGTAGAGGGCAGAAAAGCCGAAAAGGGTGCATGGAACGGCTGTCATTTGGGGCGCCAGTCTCTATAATTCGCCGGTTTCCGCTGCACGCAGAGGCGCTGGCGGGCGTTGACATTGTGGTTCACCCCGACATGGTTCATGTTCCGGCGGTGTTCACTTCATCAAGAGGAGAGGGTGTGAAGAAGTCTATCTACATTGCCTACACAGGCGGCACCATTGGGATGCAGCGTTCCGATCACGGCTACGTGCCGATGGCGGGCTTTATGGAAGACTGTCTGGCGCGGATGCCCGAGTTCCACCGCCCCGAGATGCCGGATTACCATATCCACGAATATGCCCCTCTCATCGACTCCTCCGACATGACCCCGGCGGACTGGCAGCGCATCGCCGAGGACATTCGCGACAACTACGAGAAATACGATGGCTTCGTGATCCTGCACGGCACCGACACCATGTCGTTCACCGCCTCGGCGCTCTCCTTCATGCTGGAAGATCTGCACAAGCCGGTCATCATCACCGGTTCCCAGATCCCGCTGGCCGAGTTGCGCTCCGACGGTCAGCAGAACCTGCTCAACGCCCTCTATATCGCGGCCAACTACCCGATCCACGAGGTGACGCTGTTCTTCAACAACCAGCTCTATCGCGGCAACCGCAGCAAGAAGGTGCACGCCGACGGCTTCCACGCCTTCGATTCGCCCAACTATCCACCGCTGCTCAATGCCGGGATCGCCATCTCGCTGGAAGCGGGCGAGTTGGGCGTGCCGTCCGAGCGGCCGCTGGTTTTGCACGACATCACCCCCCAGCCCATCGGTGTGGTGACCCTCTATCCGGGCATCTCCAGCGAGGTGATCGCCAACATCCTGCAGCAGCCGGTGAAGGCGCTGATCCTGCTGTCGTTCGGGGTGGGCAATGCGCCGCAAAACCCGGCCATGCTGGAGCTGCTCTCCGAGGCCTCTGCCCGCGGCGTCATCATCGTCAACCTGAGCCAGTGCCTGCACGGCAAGGTCAATATGGGGGGTTATGCCACCGGCAACGCCCTGTCGCGGGCCGGGGTGATCTCGGGCTTTGACATGACCGCCGAAGCGGCGCTCACCAAGCTCCACTTCCTTCTGAGTCAGGACTTGCCATCCCACCGCATTCGCGAGTTGATGCAGCAGTCCCTGCGCGGGGAGCTGACTCCCTGATAACCCTCGCGGTAGGGTGCAATAAGCGCAGCGCATTGCACCGGTGACGAGGGGTGATAAGTTAGGAAAAAAGAGGGGAGCCATTATGGCTCCCCTCTCTGTTGTGGCCGCCGCGAGCGGCCTGCAGGGTCAGGCTCAGTGGTTGAGGTCGACCCGCACTATCTCTTCCTCGTCGCGATACTGACGCTTGAGCTCGCTCTTGCTCTTCATCACAATCTCGCCGTCACGACCTATGTTCATGTGCTCGGGGTTGTCGATGTGCATCGACTGCCAGGCCATTACGGCTTGCAGGGAGGTGGCCTTCTGCTCGTCGGTGAGGGGCTTGCCATCGGGCCACTTGCCCAGCTCGACTGCGGTCTTGAGCCGCTCGTACACCTCTTGTGGCATCTGCCTGATTGCTTGCAAAAACTCACCCTGTTGAAACGACATCCGGCCTTCTCCTTGAACTATTGAGCCATAAACTTCGGGGTCAACCCGGCAGATCCTGACGGGCTATGCAGGTAGATCCTGGCGGACTACGCCAGCCATCTGCTCCATCACCCGCACTACCTGACAACTGTACCCGAACTCGTTGTCATACCATACGTAGAGCACACAGTGATCCCCTTCGGCGATGGTCGCCTGGGAGTCGACGATGCCCGCATAACGGGAACCCACCATGTCGGAGGAGACCAGCTCGGTACTGGCGCTGAAGTCGATCTGGCGATGGAGGGCCGAGCTTAGCGCCATCTGCTGCAGATAGGCGTTGAGGCTCTCCCGATCGGTAGCCTGCTCCAGCGACAGGTTGATAATTGCCAGTGAGACATTGGGGGTCGGCACCCGGATGGCGTTGCCGGTCAGCTTGCCCTTGAGTTCCGGCAGCGCCTTGGCCACCGCCTTGGCGGCGCCGGTGCTGGTCATCACCATATTGAGGGCCGCGCTGCGACCGCGGCGCTCGCCTTTGTGATAGTTGTCGATGAGGTTCTGATCGTTGGTGTAGGAGTGGACCGTCTCCACGTGGCCGTGGCGGATGCCGAACCGCTCCTGCATCACCTTGAGTACCGGAGTGATGGCGTTGGTGGTACAGGAGGCGGCGGAGATGATCCTGTCATCCGGGCCTATCACCTCATGGTTGACCCCGAACACCACGTTCTTCATCTCCCCTTTGCCGGGGGCAGTCAGCAACACCTTGCCGGCACCGCGCGCCTTCAAGTGCTCGGAGAGGCCTGCCTCGTCACGCCAGACGCCGGTGTTGTCGACGATCAGCGCATCGTGAATACCGTAAGCGGTGTAGTTGATGTCGGCCGGGCTATTGGCGTAGATCACCTGAATGAAGGTGCCGTTGGCGATGATGGCGCTGCGCTCCACATCCACCTCGATGGAGCCATTGAAGGGGCCGTGCACCGAGTCGCGGCGCAGCAGGCTGGCGCGTTTTTCCAGATCCCCGTCGCGACCACCGCGTACCACGATGGCGCGCAGGCGCAGCGGATTGGCGGCGCCGGTACGCTCGATCAGCAGGCGGGCCAGCAGGCGGCCGATACGGCCAAAGCCGTAGAGCACCACGTCGGTCGGCTGCGGCATCTGGCTGCGGCCAAGGGCCGGTGCCAGTCGCGCTTGCAGATAGTCCTCGATCCCCGCCTCATCCTGATGATCCTGCCAGTAGCCGACTGCCAGCTTGCCAAGGTCAACCTCGGCGGCGGTGGGTTTCAGGGCAACGATGGCCTGAAGCAGGGGGAAGCTTTGCTGGATGGGGAGGGGAGCTCCCTGGTGGCGGCGGACGACCCGGTGGGCCTTGAGGATATCGATGGTGGAGGCGTTTTGCAGCGGGCGGCCGTAGAGGGTGATCTCGACCCCTTGTTGTCGGTAGAGGCGACCAATCAAGGGCTGCATGGCTTCGGCGAGCTCCTGGCTCTCCTGCCACGCTTGCAAGTAGTGCTCGTGGGTCATTGACCAGATCCTTTATTTCACGTTGTTGGTGTAAATAGAAAATTCGTCGAATGCAGATCAGTGTAGGGGTGTATATTTCGTTATATTATTCTGCAATCGCGGCCTTATATGGCGCGCGCATTGTAATGGATATGTAACCGGTTTGCTAGCCGGAGGTGGCCCGTAAAGGCGCCAGTTGTTACCAACCCGCGTTACCAACAAGATGTGAACCATGGCCAATTTCCCCCTGCGACAGACCTTCATCATGCTTTCCGTCGGCCTTGCCGTGGCTGGCTGCAATGACGATCGGATCCACAACATCTGCGGCAATCATCCCGAGCTCTGCCAGGATCTGGTGGACGATGGCTGGTGTCGCTACGAGCGTACCGATGTGATCCGCAGTCGCTTTTATCTCAAGGAGGAGGGGACGGATCGGCGCAAGTACGAGCTGATGCGCAACCTTGAGCGCTATCTCAAATGTGCCGAGCGCTCCACCAGCATTGAATACAAGAATGCCCGCGAGCAGAAGAGTCCAAGGGTCGAGGGCATGCTGGCGGCCGGGGATCAGTTGGCCCAGCTCGATGCCGCGACCCGCAATTCGCAAGATCCCTACCTGCTGCTCTGGCACTGGACCAACAACACTAACGAGCTGGCTCGTCAGCAGTTTATGGCGCTGGAAGGCACCAAGGCGCTGGATGAACCCGAGCTGCAACTGGCGCTCGGCGGTATCTACGCCAAGAGTGACCCGGAAAAGGCCATTGCCACCTTGCAGCACGGGCTCTCCCTCTATCAGGAGGGGGACAAGGTCAACAGCCGTATGTTCACCTCCCTCAGCACCCTCTATATGGGCCAGAAACAGTACGGGCTGGCCTATCTGTGGGGCAAGGTGAGCGAGTCGTTTCAGGATAGCCCCGAGGTCTCAGCCAAGCGTTTTGGCATCTACCACACCCTGAGCAAGACAGAGCAGGATGGTTACGATGTGCGGGCTGCCGAAATTGTCGAGCAGCTCAAGCATGGCAACTACCGGCCCTGAGGCAGTGATGACGATGTTCTCCCCGGCCAGCTGCTGGCCCAATCCGTTCGATCTCTCTTTCGTTCATGGCGAGGTACGTACCGATGGCCGTACTCTGGAGCGACTCACTGTGCGTGCCGTGGTGCCCCGTGGCGATGAGCTGCTGCTGGTGCATTCCCGGGTCAACGGCGATCTGATGTTCCCCGGGGGCGGCATTGAAGCGGGGGAGAGCCACGATGTGGCGCTCGCTCGCGAGCTGCTGGAGGAGTGCGGTGCCGAACTGCGGGAAGTGGGGGGCCTGCTTGGTGAGACCCGTGAATATCGCGCCGCCCGCGAGCCGGGGTTTGATGCCTACTGCATCCGCTCGCTCTACTACTTGTGCCGGATTGGCGATCAGCTGGTGGCCCCGCAGCCGCAGCCCTACGAGATCCGCCTTGGCTTCGTGCCCGGCTGGTTTGCCCTCGACGAAGCGCTGCAAACCAACAAGACCCAGCTGGCGGGGCCCTGTCCCCAGTGGACGGCGCGGGAGACCCGGGTGCTGGCTCAGTTGCAACGCTGGCATCAGCAGGGGATCTTCGACAACGATTCTTAGCACATCAAACGGAATCGGTCAGTGACACCAATAAAAAGAGCGCCAATGGGCGCTCTTTTTCATTGCGAGGGTGGCGGTTATTTGGCCTCCCTGTCGTACGAGATCATTTGACCTCTTCGCCCTTGGCTTGCAGATCAGCATGGTAGGAAGAGCGAACGAAAGGACCACAGGCGGCGTGGGTAAAGCCCAGCTCCATGGCGACATCTTTCAGCTCGTCAAACTCTGCTGGCGGCACGTAGCGCTTGACCGGCAGGTGGTGGCGGCTCGGCTGCAGATATTGACCCAGGGTCAGCATGTTGACGCCGTGGGCGCGCAGATCCTTGAGCACCTCGACGATCTCTTCGTTGGTCTCGCCAAGACCCATCATCAGACCGGACTTGGTCGGCACGTGGGGGTGCATCTCCTTGATGCGGCGCAGCAGCTCCAGCGACCACTTGTAGTCGGCACCCGGGCGGGCGACGCGATACATGCGCGGCGCGGTTTCCAGGTTGTGGTTGAAGACGTCCGGCGGGGTCTCGCGGAACACCTCCAGCGCCTGCTCCATCCGGCCACGGAAATCCGGAGTCAGGATCTCGATGCGGGTCTGCGGGCTGTGCTCGCGGATCTCGCGGATGCAGTCGGCGAAGTGCTGGGCACCGCCGTCGCGCAGATCATCGCGGTCCACCGAGGTGATCACCACATACTTGAGGTTCATCTCCTTGATGGTCAGCGCCAGCTTCTTCGGCTCTTCCGGATCGAGTGCCAGCGGGCGGCCGTGGGCCACGTCGCAGAAGGGGCAGCGACGAGTGCAGATGGCGCCCATGATCATGAAGGTGGCGGTGCCGTGGTTGAAGCACTCCGCCAGATTGGGGCAGGAGGCCTCTTCACAGACCGAGTGCAGCTTGTTCTTGCGCAAGGTGCTCTTGATGTGTTCGATCTTCTGGCTGGAGGGGGGCAGCTTGATCCGCATCCAGTCCGGCTTGCGAAGGAGTTCTTCGTTGGGATCCGGCATGAATTTCACCGGGATCAGGGCCATCTTGTCGCCATCGCGCAGCTTGACGCCCGGCTCCATACGAACGGGTTTGCTCATGATTCACTCTCGGTGTTTGTTATTGTTTGATAGCCAATCAGGCGGGCCAGTTCGGCCACCAGAATGGATTGCGCCTCGGCCACGCTCTGCGGGCCGCCCAGGGCGCTGGTCTGGGTCATGGCCATGCCCGCATAGCCGCACGGATTGATGTGCAGGAAGGGGGTCATGTCCATGTTGATGTTGAGGGCCAGTCCGTGGAACGAGCACCCCTTGCGGATGCGCAGACCCAGCGAGGCCAGTTTTGCCTCCATGCCAAGGTCATTTTTCACATAGACCCCGGGGGCATCGGCCTTGGCATAAGCCTGGATATCGCTTTTGGCGAGGGTGTTGATGATGGCTGTCTCCAGCGCGGTCACCAGCTCGCGAACCGAGAATTTGCAGCGGCGGACATCCACCAGTACGTAGAGCACCAGCTGGCCCGGGCCGTGATAGGTCACCTGACCGCCGCGATCGCTCTGCACCACCGGGATATTGCCCGGATTGAGCAGGTGTTCGGCCTTGCCGGCCTGGCCCTGGGTGTAGACGGGATCGTGCTCGACCACCCAGAACTCGTCCGGGGTGTCGCTGGTGCGGTTGTCGGTGAAGGCTTTCATGGCGTCCCATACCGGCTGGTAGGGGCGGCGACCCAGCTGCCTGACAATCAGGCTGGACTGGGCGGGGATCTGGGATGACATGGCGTCCTCGCGGCGTGCTGCGGCCAAAAACAGTCGCCCCGCAGAACGGGGCGAGAGAGAAATTACAGTACGTATTTCACCAGCTCGATCTTGCCAAGGGCGTGGTACATCGCTTCGATGTGCTCTTTGCTCTGGGCAGTCACGGTCACGCGGACCGAGTGGTAGTTGCCCTTGGAGCTGGGCTGGACTGTCGGGCTGTAGGTGCCGGGGGCGTGCTGCTGCAGCACTTCAACCACCATTTCCGGCAGTGCCGGGTCGGCAACGCCGAGTACCTTGAACGGGAATTTGCAGGGAAACTCCAGCAGTTCATCAAACTTGGTATTCATTTACTCACCTTTTGCGTCATCACCGGGATGACTTCATCTTGGATGGCTAGTGGCCGATGGCCCGTGGAGGCCGCCATTTCAAGTCTATATGGGCACGGCTCATAACTATATGGGCGCTGCCCGGACCGGGATCAAGGCCAGGATCGGTCAGACAAGGATGGAAGTGCTGCTTTTTACCACAAATCAGGGTAAGGCGGAACCTGCAGTTTACAGGGTTATTCACTGCCTTTGCCGGTCACAGACAGCAGCGGCGCCTGTTGGCGCCGCTGTTTGGTGAGGATTGTGCGTTGGATTACTTGAACCAGCTGGTGACCAGCAGTACCAGATAGTCCCACAGACGGCTCATCAAGCCACCTTCCTGCACCTCTTCCAGGGCAACCAGCGGCACCTGCTTGATCTCTTTGTCGCCCTGCTTCAGGAACACGGTACCGACGCGCTGACCCTTGGCCAGCGGCGCTTTCAGCTCGTTGTCGAGCTGGAAATCAGCCTTCAGATTGTTACCCTGACCGCGGGTGACCAGCACGGAGACATCTTTGTCGACGCCCAGTTTCACTTCCGGTTTGTCGCCCATCCAGATCTTCTGGGTGACCAGCTCGGTGCCCGCCTTGTACGGGGTCAGGCTCTGGAAGAAGCGGAAGCCATAGGTGAGCAGTTTTTTGCTCTCGGCGGCGCGGGAGGCTTCGCTGCTGGCGCCCAGCACCACGGCGATCAGGCGCATGCCTTCGTTGTTGGTGGCAGAGGAGACCAGGTTATAGCCGACCTGGCTGACGTGGCCGGTCTTGATGCCATCCACCTGCAGGGATTGATCCCACAGCAGGCGGTTGCGGTTGTGCTGGGTGATGCCGTTGAATACGAAGGATTTCTGGGAGTAGATCTTGTACTCCTCCGGCAGGTCGCGGATCAGCGCCTGACCCAGACGGGCCATATCGTGAGCGGTACTGTAGTGACCTTCCGCATCCAGACCGTGCGGGTTCATGAAGTGGCTGTCGTTCATGCCGAGCTTGGCGGCCCAGCTGTTCATCAGGCTGGCGAAGGAGTCAGTGCTGCCCGCCAGGAACTCGGCCATGGCGACGCAGGCATCGTTGCCGGACTGGATGATGATGCCCTTGTTGAGATCATCGACGGAGACCTGCTTGCCCACCTCGATAAACATCTTGGAGGAGTCGGAGTAGTTCTTGGACCAGGCGTTCTGGCTGATGGTCACCATGTCGGTGCGCTTGATATTTCCCTTCAGCAGCTCCTGACCGATGATGTAGGAGGTCATCATCTTGGTCAGACTGGCGGGCGGCAGACGCTCTTCGGCGTTCTGCTCGGCCAGCACCTGACCGGAGTAGTAATCGATCAGAATATGGGCCTTGGCGGAGATCTCCGGCGCGGCGGGAACCACCATGGGCATGGCATTCGGGGTCGGTGTCGGCACCGGCGTATTGGCCTGGGCGGTTACGCTGATCAGTGAGGCCAGAAGAACTGAACGGGCAAATTTGGACATCTTGAAATTCCTGCGAGCCAGATGGGGATAAAATGCGGGCCTAACTATACCAGATGCGCCCGCAGGTTATAGCCCGAGATGGCGATCAGAACTGGTTTTTTATCCATCACTCACTGTCATCACGCCATAAAACGACGTGATGACAGTGAGTAAGCGGTTAGTCACATCCGCAGCAAAAGGGGGCGATCAGGGCACGATAAAGGCCTGTTCCAGCCCGCCCTGACGTACTTTTTCCAGCACACTTGCCTGCTGGTCGGCGGCGACCGGGCCAATCAGCACCCGGAAAATGGCGCCATGAGCATCGATCCGGTAAGGCACGCCGTAACGCTGGGTCATCACCTTGCCCATCGCCTCGGCCCGATCCCGGGAGCCGCTGGCCAGTACCTGGATCATCTTGCCATCACCACTGCTGGCAGGAGCTGCGGTCTTGGCGGGAGCTGGTTTGACAGGTGCCGCTTTGGCGGGCTTGGCCGCGGGTGCCTTGACGGGAGCGGGTTCGGCGGCGGGAGTGGCCATCGCCAGTGCGGTTGGTTCACCCAGGAAGCCATCTTGCGACAGCGTGTTGGAGGCCGCAGCCGGAGTGGTCGGAGTCATTTCGATGGGCTTCATCGGCTCCATGATCACCATCTGATCCGGAGTGTCGCTGATCAGCTCCAGTCGTACTCGGGCCTCACCGCTGTCGACCATCTCCAGCTGCTTGGCCGCTGCGTAGGAGAGGTCGATCAGGCGCGGGCTGTTGAACGGGCCGCGATCGTTGACCCGCACTATGGTCTCCAGCCCGTTGTCCAGATTGGTGACCCGCACATAGCTCGGGATGGGCAGGTTGCGGTGGGCGGCACTGAACAGCTTGCTGTCCAGCACATCGCCGTTGGCGGTCTTCTGGCCGTCCAGATCCGGCGACAGCCAGCTGGCGGTGCCCTCTTCGCTGTAGTGTTTGATGTCGCGCCACACCTCGTGCTTCTGCTTGCCAATCCAGTAGTCCCGGTTGCCGCTGGCACTCAGGGGCTCGGGGCGCGGAATGGCGCCGGTGGCTTGCGGGATCTCGATAACGGGTGGTTTGCTGACCGGTGCTTGCGGCTCGATGGGGGCGCTCTGTTCCGGCTGGCTGCTACAGGCGGCCAGCAACAAGCTCAGGCTGAGCGGGAGGAGTTTGTGACGAAGATGCATACGCTTCCTGAATGGCTTGGCTAAGTTGATACACCGCCATCGCATAGAGTGGGCTGCGATTGTAACGGGTGATCACATAAAAGTTATGCCGTGCGACCCAGTATTCCGGTCCATCGGCTTGGGCAAACGCCAGCAACTTGACCGGCGTCTGTGGGGCCAGCGGCGTGGCGAGCTCAATCCCTGCCGCCGCCAGTTCTGACCACTGTTGTGTTAACTCGGGCTCAGGCCTGAGTAGAGGTTCGACTGCCATCAACCCGATCTGGGCCGGTTCCACCACGGATTCGCCCCAGCGCCACTGGTGGCTGGCAAAATAGTTGGCCACGCTGCCGATGGCATCGACCGGGTTGGCAAACAGATCCCGCTTGCCATCCCCGTCAAAATCGACGGCGTAGTGGCGGTAGCTGGAGGGCATGAACTGCCCCATCCCCATGGCGCCGGCATAGGAGCCCTTGAGGGCATCGAGTTGCCACCCTTCCTCTTTGGCCAGCACCACCAGCTGGGCAAACTCCTTGGCAAAGAAGTCGCTGCGCTCCGGGTAGTGGAACCCCAGGGTGTAGAGGCTATCGAGCACCGGATGACGGCCCATCTGGCGACCATAGAAGGTTTCTACCCCTATGATGGCCACGATGAGCGAGGCGGGCACCCGATAGGTCTGCTCCGCGCGGGCCAGCGTCTCGGCATGTTGCTGCCAGAACTGCTGGCCGTCACGGATGCGATCCGGGGTAACAAACAGCGGCCGGTAGCGATGCCAGGGTTTGGCCTCCCACGGCTTGCTGATGGTGTCGAGCACCTCCTGCCGTAATTGGGCGCGGGCGACGGCCGCCTGCAGCTCCGCCAGCGGCACCTGTTGCTGTTCGGCGAGCAGGGCCAACCGATCCGGCGCCACGGCGGCGGTCGCCATCGTGGTGGCGAGCGAGAGCAGCAATCCAACCCGTCTCATCAGGCGAGCAGTCTTCTATGAGTCTGGATGGACATCAGGATACCGAATCCGGCCATCAAGGTCACCATGGAGGTGCCGCCATAACTCACCAGCGGCAGGGGCACCCCTACCACCGGCAAGATGCCGCTCACCATGCCCATGTTGACGAACACATAGACGAAGAAGGTGAGGGTGATGGCGCCGCCCAGCAGTCGCTCGAAGCTGTTCTGGGCCTGCATCGAGATAAACAGGCAGCGGCTGATGACGTAGAGGTAGAGCACCAGCAGCAGGGCAACCCCTACCAGACCGAACTCCTCGCTGAATACTGCGAAGATGAAGTCGGTATGCCGTTCGGGCAGAAACTCAAGCTGGGACTGGGTCCCTTGCAGCCACCCCTTGCCAAAGACGCCGCCGGAGCCGATGGCAATCTTGGACTGGATGATGTGGTAGCCGCGGCCGAGCGGGTCTTTCTCCGGGTCGAGCAGCATCAGCACTCGCTGGCGCTGGTAGTCGTGCATCAGGAAGAACCAGAGCACCGGCATAAAGGCCAGCATCAGCAGGACCGCCAAGCCGATCAGCCACCAGCTGAGCCCCGCCAGGAAGATGACGAAGAAGCCGGAGGCGGCCACCAGAATGGAGGTGCCAAGGTCAGGCTGGGCGGCGATCAGCAAGGTGGGCAGCAGCACCATGATGAGGGCGATCACCACATGGCTGAACTTGGGTGGCAGCGAGTGGCGACTGAGCCAGGCGGCCACCATGATCGGCATGGAGAGCTTCATCACCTCGGAGGGCTGGAACTTCATAAAGCCCAGATCGAGCCAGCGCTGGGCCCCCTTGCCGATGTGGCCGAACACGTCCACCGCAATCAGCATCAGCACCACCACGGCGAACAGCGGCACCGACCAGCGGGCATAGAGGGAGGGGGGCAGCTGGGCCAGGCCGATCATCAGGGCAAAGGCGAGACCGCCGCGCACCAGCTGGCGCACGATGGAGTCCATATCCTGACCGGAGGCGGAGTAGAGCACCACCATGGAGAGGGTCATCACGGCCAGCAGACCGAGCAGCAGGGGCAAGTCGATATGCAGCTTGTACCAGATGCTCTGCTGGCGGGCAGAATTACTCATTGGGAGCGACCTCACTCGGTTGGGACGGCTTTTCCGGTGCCGGTGGCAGTTGCGGATCAGGGGGCAGCAGATAGGCATCCAGCATCTGGCGAGCAACGGGTGCCGCATTGGTACTGCCACCACCGGCGTTCTCCAGCACCAGTGCCACGACTGCCTTGGGTGTTTCATAGGGGGCAAAGGCGACAAACAGGGCATTGTCGCGGTGCTCCACTTTCATGGTTTTGGCGTTGTAGACCTGATTCTCTTTCATGTTGACCACCTGGGCGGTGCCGGACTTGCCTGCCGCCACATAGGGGGTGTTGGCAAAAGCGCGACGGCCGGTACCCTCGTGGCCGTTGATCACTCGCCACATCCCCTCACGCGCCACCTGCCAGTAGCTGTCACTCTTGGTTTTGAGCGCCATGTTCGGGTTGATCGGTGCATCGACCACCCCCGCCTGGGAGGCGGTGCTCTTGAGCAGGTGCGGGGTCACATCGTGACCGTTCTGGGTCAGGATGCTGATCGCTTTGGCCAGCTGGATTGGCGTGGCGCTCCAGTAACCTTGACCGATACCGATGGAGATGGTGTCCCCCTGATACCAGGGCTGACGCCAGCGGGCCATTTTCCAGTCACGGGACGGCATGACCCCCTTGGTCTCTTCATAGAGGTCGACGCCACTGTACTGACCGAAGCCGAACTTGGTCATGTAGCTGTGGATCTTGTCGATGCCGACCCGATAGGCGAGATCGTAGAAGTAGGTATCTGCCGAGACCTCGATGGCGCGATAGACATCGAGCCAGCCGTGTCCCCAGCGACGCCAGTCGCGGAACTTCTTGGTGGTGCCGGGAATGGAGAAGCTCGGGCCGCCGAAATAGCGGTAGCCCGGGGTAATGGCCCCCTCGTTGAGCCCCATTACCGACATCATGGGTTTGACGGTGGAGGCCGGGGCATAAATGCCCTGAGTGGTGCGGTTCACCAGCGGCCGCGCCGGATCGTTGAGCAGCGCCGAGTAGTTGGCGCTGGAGATGCCGGTCACGAACAGGTTGGGGTCGTAGCTGGGGCTCGACTCCATGGCGATGATGGCGCCGGTTCTCGGATCCATCATCACGATGGCGCCGCGCTGGCCAGCCAGCAGTTGCTGGGCCTTGAGCTGCATCCGGACGTCGATATTGAGGTAGATATCCTTGCCGGGAATAGGCGGCTGGAACTTGAGGGTACGGACAATCCGGCCGCGGTTGTTCACCTCGACCTCCTGATAGCCCGCCACACCGTGCAGCTCATCCTCGTAATACTTCTCCACCCCCTGCTTGCCGATATCCTTGGTGGCCGCGTAGTTGGCGAGTTTTTCTTCCTTCTCGAGGCGCTCCACGTCACGGGTATTGATCTTGGCCACATAGCCCAAAGCGTGGGTGAGGGTGTCCCCAAACGGGTAGTAGCGTTTGAGGTAGGCCTCGATGCTGGCGCCCGGGTAGTTATGCTGATTGACCGAGAAGAGGGCTACCTGATATTCGGTCAGTTTCTCGTAGAGGGGGACCGGCTTGAAGCGGCGCTGGCGCTTCACTTCGGCGAGGAACTTCTCCTTGGTGCCCTCTGGCAGACCCAGCAGGGTGATCAGCTGGTCGGCGGTTTTTTCGAGATCTTTGGTCTCTTCCGGCACAATTTCCAGACTGTAGACCGGGCGGTTTTCCGCCAGCAGCACGCCGTTGGCGTCATAGATGAGACCCCGTGGTGGCGCCACCGGCACCACGCGGATACGGTTGGAGTTGGAGCGAGTCTGGTAGGTGTCGTAGGACTCGACCTGCAGATAATAGAGATTGCCCAGCAGCACCAGCATCAGCACGACGATGCCGATGTAGGCTACCAGGGTGCGCCGGAAGAACAGATTGCCCTCGGCACTGTGATCGCGCATTTCGATGCGTTGTTTCAGCATGCCTTTACCTCAAGACCCTTGGGGGCAATAAGAGCAGGAACTGCATTGTTCACTCTCTGTGATAGGGGTGAATATGAGAGGTGAGACTCCAGAGACGCATGGCTCACTCTCTATGATACGGATGATTGGTGGTGATGCTCCAGGCCCGATAGAGGCTCTCTGCCACCAGCACCCGCACCAGCGGATGGGGCAGGGTGAGCGGTGACAGTGACCAGCTCTGTTCGGCGGCAGCCTTGCATTCGGGGGACAAACCTTCCGGCCCGCCTACCAGCAGGGCTACATCGCGGCCATCGAGTTTCCACGCCTCCAGCTGGGTAGCCAGCTGCTCCGTGGTCCAGGGCTTGCCCGGAATGTCGAGGGTGACGATGCGCGAGCGCCCCGCAGCCGCCAGCATGGCTTCCCCTTCCTTCTGCAGGATGCGGGGAATGTCGGCATTTTTGCCCCGTTTGCCAGCGCCGATCTCGACGAGTTCAAACGGCATGTCTTTGGGGAAGCGGCGACGATACTCTTCGAAGCCATGCTCTACCCAGGCGGGCATCTTGGTGCCCACCGCAATCAACTGGATCTTCATGGTCGTTACACTTGTGCTCTTATTGCGTATTCATTTGAGCGGCACCGCTCCACAGCTTTTCCAGTTGGTAGAAGTCACGATGTTCATCCTGCATCACATGCACGATCACCGAGCCCATATCTACCAGCACCCATTCACCGCTCAGTTGCCCTTCCACGCTCAGCAGATCCAGACCCGCGTGGCGGGCCTCGCTGGCCAGATGGTGGGCAATGGCGCTGACGTGACGACTTGAGTTGCCGGAACAGATGATCATGGTGTCAGTAATGCTGGATTTGCCGCGTACATCGAGGGTGATAATGTCGCGGCCTTTCATGTCATCGATCTTGTCGATGATAAAGGCATGCAATTCTTGGCCTTGCAATGAGTCTCTCCTGTATTCCGGCGCGCAGCGTTTGCGTCAGGGCGGCGGATTATATCATGGTCACTCCCGTTTCCCATCGGGTGGGGCGGGATTACGACAGGGGCTAGCGGCGGTTGGCGCGGTAGAGCCCCTGTTGATCAATATAGTTCGCAACCGACTCGGGCAAGAGGTAGCGGGTGTCTTGTCCCGCATCCAGCAAGGCCCGCAGTCGGGTGGCTGACAGTTCGATGGGCTGGTTGTCCGCCAGCCAGATATGACCGGCCAGACGCTGATGCAGCGCGTTGGCATCTGTGGTGTGATGGCGCGCCAGCAACTGCGCCACCTCGGCTGGATAATCCGGTTGCCAGCCCGGCCGCACGCTCACCACCAGATGGGCATGGTCGAGCAGCTCCTGCCAGCGGTGCCAGCTTGGTAGGCTCAGCAGGGAATCCATCCCCATCAGAAAACAGAGCGGCGTATCGGGCAGTTCACGACGCAGCTCGATCAGGGTATCGATGGTGTAAGAGGGTTTATCCCGCTTCAGCTCACGCTCATCCACCACAAAGTGGTGGTTCTCCGTCGCCGCCAGCTTGACCATGGCGAGGCGCTGTTCGCTGGAGCAGAACGGATTGGCGCGGTGGGGCGGGATATGGTTCGGGATTAGCCGCATCTCGGCCAGACCTAGGGCATCGCGCGCCTCGATGGCCGGGCGCAGATGACCGATATGGATGGGGTCGAAGGTGCCGCCAAGCAAACCGACAGGCGCCTTCAGCACGGGCTGCTCTCCATCACCAGCGGCAGCGGGGTGCCATCACGAAAGCCGAGGGCAATGGTCTGCAGCATCAGCCAGGCCTGTTCGGTATCGAAGCGGCGCTGGGCATCGTCCAGCTGGGCCATCAGTTGCCACAGTTGCTGCAACTTGGCAAACGGCAGTCGGGTCAGTGCTTGCTGAATGAGCTGCTGGCGGCTCTGCCAGATGCGCAGGCGGCTGAAGTGCTCACCCAGCGGCTGGCCGTTGCGCATCGCCAGTGACAGCTCGGTCAGCTGCTCCAGCTCGCGGCAAAGGGTCCAGGCCAGCATCCCCGGCTCGGTACCTTCGGCCCGCAGGGCGGCCAGAATGCGCTGGGCCCGGTTCACCTTGCCCTCCAGCAGGGTATCGACCAGCTGGAACGGGGTGAAGTGGGCGTGGCGGATAATGGTCTCTTGCAGATAGGTGACGCTGATGGGCTGGGGCGGCGAGAGCAGGGTCAGCTTCTCGATCTCCTGGCTGGCGGCCAGCAGGTTGCCCTCGTAGGAGTGGCACATGAAGTTGATGGCATCTGGCAGCGCCTTGAGGCCGAAACGCGCAAAACGGGCGCTCATCCAGCGCGGGAAGAACTTGGGCTCCGGATGGTTGACCGGCACATAGGTGCCAATCTGGTAGAGCTTGTCGAACCAGGCTGCCTTCATCTGGGTCTGGTTGAGGCGACCGCCACTCAGCACCAGCAGCAGGTCGGGATGAAGCTGCTTGCCAATTTCGCTGATGCGGGCAGCGAGATCCTTGTCCACCTTGGCGGGCAGCTCCAGCTCGATGATCTGGCGGGCGGAGAAGAGGCTCATGGCCTGACAGGCATCGTAGGCCTGATTCCAGTCCAGCCCCTGTTCCACCACGAAGGTGTGGCGCTCATCGAAACCCTGCTTGCGGGCGACCTGACGGATGGCATCGATGGCCTCCAGTCGCAACAGGGGCTCGTCGCCAAAAACGAGATAGCAGGGCCGAAGCCCTGCTTTGAGGTGGTCACCAAATTGCTCCGGGTAGATCCGCATCAGAAGCTGACCTGACTCAACTGCCGGATCACCTGATTGGCCGCCTGCTCCTGCATTTCGCGGTTGAGCTGCTCCTGCTCACGGGAGGAGGCGAGCGCGGCATCCGGCTTGTTGAGGAAGCTGCGGTTGAAGTTGATGGGGAAGACCTGAGTTGGCTTGCCCGGTACCGAGATGGTGAACTGGGTACCAAAGCCCAGCACATATTCGGTGTCCGTCCCCAGCGCGTTGACCGAGGCGACCTGACTGGTGCTGCCTACGCCGCCCAGAGTGAGCACCGGAATGCCCTCCTTGTCGGCCAGGGTCACGCCAGAGGCCTTCAGACGGGTGGTAACCATCCGGTAGAAGTCGCTCTTGTTGTCGCCCACGACCTTCATGGTCATCAGCTCGCTCGGAATGCCGTTGCCGCGCATGTGAAAGCCGCAGCCTTGCAGCAGCAGACCTGCCAGCACGATGGCCATCCAGCGGGTGAAGATGGTGCCCATAGAAAATCCTCTTTGCATTAAGGGAAAGCGGCGGGCGCAGGGCCCGCCGTTATCATCCGTTTGCTGTTACAGATTGGCAATGATCAGTTGGTAACCAATCAGTTGGTAGCCAATTAGTTAGCGACAATATTGAGCAGCTTGCCAGGTACATAGATCACCTTGCGCACGGTCAGACCGTCGGTGAACTTCTGTACGGAGGCATCGGCCATCGCCAGCTTCTCGACGTCGGCCTGGCTGATCTCGGCCGGCACGGTCAGCTTGCCGCGCATCTTGCCGTTGATCTGCACCACCACCAGCTTCTCGGTCTCGACCATGGCCGCTTCATCGGCCACCGGCCAGGCTGCGTGATCGATGTCGTCGCCCTTGCCCAGCATCTTCCACAGCTCGAAGCCGATGTGCGGAGTGATGGGGTAGAGCATGACTACCACGGCTTCCAGCGCTTCCTGCATCAGGGCGCGATCCTGCTCGTCGTTGCCCAGCTTGGAGAGATTGTTCATCAGCTCCATGATGGCGGCGATGGCGGTGTTGAAGGTCTGACGGCGACCCACGTCATCACTCACCTTGGCTATGGTCTTGTGCAGTTCACGGCGTACCGCTTTCTGCTCGTTGGTGAGAGCAGCTACATCGAGTGCGGCAACGGCGCCACCGGAAACGTGTTCGAAGGTGACGCGCCACAGGCGACGCAGGAAGCGCTGGGCACCCTCTACGCCGGAGTCGGACCACTCCAGAGTCATCTCGGCCGGAGAGGCGAACATCATGAACAGACGGACGGTATCGGCGCCGTAACGCTCGACCATCAGCTGCGGGTCGATGCCGTTGTTCTTGGACTTGGACATCTTGGTCATGCCGGAGTGCATTACCTCACGACCTTCGTTGTCGATGGCCTTGGTGATGCGACCCTTCTCGTCACGCTCTACCTTGACGTCAGTCGGGCTGACCCAGACGTTGCCGCCCTTCTCGTCTTTGTAGTAGAAAGCGTCGGCCAGCACCATGCCCTGGCAGAGCAGGCGCTTGAACGGTTCGTCACTGTTCACGAGGCCTGCATCACGCAGCAGCTTGTGGAAGAAGCGGGCGTAGAGCAGGTGCATACAGGCGTGCTCGATACCGCCGATGTACTGATCCACCGGCAGCCAGTGGTTGGCAGCCGCCGGATCCAGCATGCCCTTGTCGTAGTCCGGGGAGCAGTAGCGCGCGTAGTACCAGGAGGACTCCATAAAGGTGTCGAAGGTATCTGTCTCGCGGAACGCTTCCTGACCGTTGTAAGTGGTCTTGGCCCACTCGGCGTCGGCCTTGATCGGGCTCTGGATACCGTCCATCACCACATCTTCCGGCAGCAGTACCGGCAGCTGGTCTTCCGGCGTCGGCACTACGGTGCCGTCAGCCAGAGTCAGCATCGGGATGGGGGCGCCCCAGTAACGCTGACGGGAGACGCCCCAGTCACGCAGGCGGTAGTTGACGGTGCGCTTGCCCTTGCCGAGCCCTTCCAGCTTGCTGGCGATGGCATCGAAGGCGCCCTGGAAGTCGAGACCGTCGAACTCGCCGGAGTTGAACAGCACGCCCTTCTCGGTGTAAGCCGCTTCGCTCACGTCGACGTCGCCATCAACCGGTTTGATCACCGCCTTGATGTCGAGGCCATATTTGGTGGCGAATTCGAAGTCACGCTGATCGTGGGCCGGAACCGCCATCACGGCGCCGGTGCCATAGTTCATCAGCACGAAGTTGGCGACCCAGACCGGTACCTTGCGGCCATCCAACGGGTGAATGGCGTAGAGGCCGGTGGCCATGCCCTTCTTCTCCATGGTGGCCAGTTCTGCTTCGGCTACCTTGGTGTTCTTGCACTCTTCGATGAAGGCTGCCAGCTCCGGATTGTTCTGGGCTGCTTGCAGCGCCAGCGGGTGACCGGCAGCGATACCGACATAGGTGACGCCCATGAAGGTGTCCGGACGGGTGGTGTAGACCTCCAGCTGCTCAGCCTGACCCTCGATGGTGAAGCTGATGTTGACCCCTTCGGAGCGGCCAATCCAGTTGCGCTGCATGGTCTTGACCATCTCCGGCCAGCCTTCCAGATTGTCGATGTCGTTGAGCAGCTCTTCGGCGTAGTCGGTGATCTTGATGAACCACTGGGGGATCTCTTTCTGCTCCACCGGGGTGTCACAGCGCCAGCAGCAGTTGTCAACCACCTGCTCGTTGGCCAGTACGGTCATGTCGTTCGGGCACCAGTTGACGGAGGAGGTCTTCTTGTAGACCAGACCCTTCTCGTAGAGCTTGGTGAAGAACCACTGTTCCCAGCGGTAGTAATCCGGTTTGCAGGTGGCGACTTCACGATCCCAGTCATAACCCAGACCCAGCATCTTCAGCTGGTTCTTCATGTATTCGATGTTTTCGTAGGTCCAGGGCGCCGGCGCGGTATTGTTTTTGATCGCGGCGTTCTCGGCCGGCAGACCGAATGCATCCCAACCTATGGGTTGCAGCACGTTCTTGCCATTGAGGCGTTGATAACGGGAGATCACATCACCTATGGTGTAGTTACGAACGTGCCCCATGTGTAGTCGACCAGACGGATAGGGGAACATGGACAGGCAGTAGAACTTCTCCTTGTCTACCTTCTCCACGGCCTTGAAGGTTTTCTTGGCATCCCAGTGCTTTTGCACTGCTGGTTCGATTGATTGGGGAACGTATTGCTCTTGCATTGGTGACATCCGGATCTGTGAAATGAATAGATAAATCAGCTGGGAAATCGCAATAGAATACCCATATCCTGCGGCGGCAACAACCGCCAGCGTCCCTTGGGCCTTAAGCCGGGCCAGATCAGGGTTTAGTAGAGGAGTTAGAGCCATGGACAAACGTCAAAAAGGGTACGAAGCCTTCATTGCCGAGCTGCAAAAACAGTGGCAAGAGACTGAAGAGTTCCAGGGGGAGCGCCTCAACCGGATGATTGCCAAGGTGCAGGCCTATCTGGAGGCTGCCAGCGACCTGACCCAAGACGAGCTGGCGCTCATCGCCGAGTACGTGAAGCGGGATCTGGGCAACTATGACGAGGGGCGCCATGACGATAGTGCGCAGGTGGAAGAGTCTGCCTTTATGCTGGCCCTCAAAGACACCGCCTGGTCCTGGCTGGCGGATGTGACCGACCGCGCCCAGGTGGAGTGGCGCGAGCTGGCCGACGAGCTGGAGCACAAGGGTGTTTACGAAGCGGGTGACTGGGTGGGGCTCGGGGTTATGGTGTGCGACCAGTGTGGCTGGCGCCATACCGTGCTGCATCCCCAGCAGCTCGATACTTGCCCCGAATGCGGCTGCGCCGAGTATCACCGCGAGCCGCTCTCGCCCTGAGTCATGCCATCAAGGCGGGCGAGATAACGAGCAAAAAGGCGCCATCAGGCGCCTTTTTCTTACTTGCAGGTTTCGTCGGGGCGTTTACTTGCCTGCGACGGAGAGGCCACCAAAACGGATAAGCGGGGCGTAGAAGCCCTTGCCGTCGTTGTGGTGCAGGGTGTCACCGACCGCTTCCAGCTCGTCCAGCAGGCGGTAGAAGTTGCCTGCTACCGTGATGCCGCGCACCGGCTGCAGGCGAACTCCATCGCGGCAGAGGAAGCCCGACGCGCCAAAGGAGAAGTCACCGCTCACCGCATCGGCACCCGAATGCAGGCCATCCAGCTTGACCAGCTCCAGATAGTCGCCGCTCTGCACTTCCGCTTCGCAGTGGGGGCCCGCGCCAAACACCAGATGGCGAGCGGTCACATCGAGGGCGCTGCGGGCACCGCGGGCGGCCGATCCGTTGCTGGCGACGCCAAAGTGGCGGGCAGTGGCGCTGTTGTGGAGCAGGGTTTTCAGCTCCCCTTCGCCAATCAGCAGCAGATCCGAGCTGGCCGCCCCCTCGCCATCAAACGCCTTGATGTTCATGCCGCCAGGCATATAGACCCGGCTTTCCAGAGTAAGCCAGCGTGACGCCACGCTCTGGCCGACCTTGCTGCGCCAGGGGTTGATCCCCTGCTGGGCCCATTTGCCCGACAGCACGCCCTGAAAGCAGCCAAACAGGCTGGCAAAGCAGTTGGTACTGAAGATGACGCTGTAGCGACCGCTCGGCACCGCTTCACCGGGCAGCAGGCCATCGGCGATGGCGTAGATCTGCTCGATGAGTCGCTGGCTATCCAGCTCGTCGAAGCGACGGCCATACTGGCCCTGCGAGTGCATCGACTGGCGGCCATCCCGTTCCACCAGCGCCGAGGTGTAGCAGCCGACGCTGAACTCGCCGTGCTGGCAGAGGGTGCCATGATTGTTGGCGAGCCAGAGCTGGCTCTCCCCTTCGAAGAAGCTGTTGTAGGGGGCGCCGCTCACATCGGGCATGGCCAGCATGTCAGATTCCAGGCGCAGGGCCAGAGCGATCTTCTCCTCAACCGGCGTGGTATCGGGCTGGTTGATCTCGGCGCAATCTGTGGTGATCAGGCTATTGGCCACCGAGATGCGCTGATCCGCATCCACCTTGGCAAAGCGGCTGGCATCGAGCGCATCCTGCAGCATGGCATCCAGCGCCAGCTCATCGAGGGATTCCGAGTAGGCGATGCCGACTCGACCCTCTTTGATCAGGCGAATGCCGAGTTGCTGGCTGCTGGTGACCTTGTATTCACCTAGCTCGCCCTTGTCTGCCTTGAGGGAGAAGGCCTTCTCCTGATTGGCGATGATGTCTGCCTCGGCGCCGAGGTCGGCCACCTTGTCGAGCAGGCGGGTGAGCAGTTGGTTCATGTCAAGTTGGCTCATCAGGCGTTCCCTCCCACCAGAATGTTGTCCACTTTCAGCGCCGGCTGGCCCACCGAGGTGGGCACCGAGCCCGAGACCGAGCCGCACATACCGGCGGCCAGCGCCAGATTGCGGCCCACCATGGAGATCTCTTTGAGCACCTGCGGGCCGGTACCGATCAGGGTGGCTGACTTGAGCGGCTTGGTGATTTTGCCTTGTTCGATGAGGTAGGCCTCCTGCACGTTGAAGTTGAATTCACCGGTGCCGGGCTGTACCGAGCCGCCCCCCATCTTCTTGGCGTAGATGCCATGTTCAACGGTGGCCAGCATATCGTCGAGGGTATGGTTGCCCGGTTCGATATAGGTGTTGCGCATGCGCGAGGTGGGGGCGTACTTGTAGGATTCGCGCCGCCCCGAGCCGGTGCGGGCGTAGCCTGTTTTGAGGGCACCCATTCTGTCCACCAGAAAGCCGGTCAGGACGCCGTCCTTGATGAGCTGGGTGTGCTGGGTCGCCATCCCCTCGTCATCGACGTTGATGGAGCCCCAGGCATTGCCTTGCAGTCCCTCGTCCACCGCATTGACCACCGGATTTGCGATGAGCTGGCCCATCTTGTCGTGGAATACCGAGGCCTTCTTGGCCACCGAGGTGGTCTCCAGCAGGTGGCCGCACGCCTCGTGGAAGATGACACCGCCAAAGCCGTTCTCCATGATGACCGGCAGGGTGCCGCTCGGGCAGGGAGCCGCGCCCAGTTTCACCAGTGCCTGACGGGTGGCGGTGAGGGCCAGTTCGCGCGGATCGATGCGATCGGCATGCTCCCAGCCCATCAGGGCGCCGGGGGCCTCGTAACCGACGCTCTGCTCGCTCCCTTCCATGGCGATGGTCTGGGCCATGATGCGGTTGTAGTGGCGGCGATCGGCCACTTGCACCCCTTCGCTGTTGAAGATCTCCACCTCCTGCTCCCAGCCCAGCACATTGCCGGAGAACTGGCTCACCTTGCTGCTCTCGGCGCGGGCTACCGCATCCATGGCGTGCAGATAGGCGATCTTCTGCTCCAGCAGCTTGTCTGCCGACAAGGGCAGGGCCACCGGGTTGCGATCGCTCAGGCGGGTGAAATCGAAGGCGGTGGCGGTCACCACGGGGTCGCGGCGGTCTTTGGCCGCCAGCAGGGTGACGATGCGTAGCAGCTCGTCGCGGCTGGCCAGATTGGTGTAGCCGTAGAGCACCTTGTGGCCGTAACAGAGGCGCACGCCGATACCGAAATCGAGGCCGCCGCTGATGTTCTCTATCTGGCCGGAGAGCAGGCTGAGCTGGCTGCGGCGCTTGCGCTCCACAAACAGCTCGGCAAAATCGGCACCCAGCGCCAGCGCGTGATCGAGCACGTCACGGGCGATGGCGGGGGCCAACAGGGAAAATGGGGTCATAGAATATCCTTTTCTGGTCTGTCCGTTTGCTTCCGACATCCGGCTCTGATTGTTATGGGATGTCGAGTCCATTGTTGCAGACCAGCACAAAAAAGTCGCTATAGCGTCATGCGATGATACCGATTGAGAAAATCGGTGCGATAACTGCGCCCGGCGGCCAGGGCCAGGCGCTCAGGGTCGTTTTGCCAAAACGTGGGAAAGATCAGAGCAGGGCGTGGATTTCGCTCAGGATCTGCTCGACCCACTGCTCGATGCGCGGATCGGTCTGGTCATATTGATTGGCATCGTCCAGCGCCAGCCCGACGAAGTGACGACCATCGTCGATAAGTGCCTTGGAGGCATCGAATTCGTACCCTTCGTTGGGCCAGTAGCCCACCAGCTTGACTCCTTTTGGCACCAGCTGGTCGTGCAGCATGCCGAGGGCGTCCTGGAACCATTCGCCATAACCGAGCTGATCGCCGAGGCCAAACAGGGCCACGATGCGTCCCTCCAGATGGAGGTCGGCGATATCTTCCCAGCGGGACTCCCAGTCCTCCTGCAGTTCGCCAAAATCCCAGGTGGAGATGCCGAGGATCAGGATCTCGTAATCCTCCATCAGGCGCAGGGAGACATCCTTGATATTGTGAATATCCACCAGCTCGGGGCCGATGAGGGCGCGGATCTTCTCGGCAGCCATCTCGGTGTAGCAGGTGGTGGAACCGTAAAACAGACCAATCTTCATCGCTCTTCTCTCTGTTGGCGCTTTCTCGCTTGCTTTTGGCGCGTTCTCGCATGCTCGTGTGGGCTGCGCCATGTTGGCAACACGATGGGTAACGTAAGGGGAGGGCGCCAGTCTAGCAGATTGCCATTCGACCTTCACCGCCCGGCAAGGGGCGTGGCAAACGAGCCTTATCTTTCCACTGAAAGTGCCTTGTCTTTCCAAGGAGTTGACGCGTTACAATGGGCCATCGATCCCCTGATTGCAGCGCACCATGAGCAAGCCTGACCCCCATCCCCTGATTGAACCCTTTCTCGATGCCCTCTGGCTGGAGCGGGGATTGTCTGACAACACGATCAGCTCCTATCGCAGCGATCTGGAGAAGTTCTCCCTCTGGCTCGACGAGCAGGGGAGCTCGCTGCTGCTGGCGGGGATGGACGAGATCCAGCACTACCTCGCCTGGCGGGTCGATCACCAGTTTGCGGCCAGCAGCACCGCCCGTTTTCTCTCGGCCCTGCGCCGTTTCTATCAGTATCTCAACCGTGAGAAGCTGCGCAGCGATGATCCGACCGTGCTGCTGGAGGGGCCCAAGTTGCCGAAAAAACTCCCCTCCGATTTAAGCGAAACGGAGGTGGATGCGTTGCTGAGTGCGCCGCTGGTGGATGACCCGCTGGAGTTGCGGGACAAGGCAATGCTGGAGCTGCTCTACGCTACCGGGCTGCGGGTCTCCGAGCTGGTGGGGCTCACCGCCGAGCATGTCAGTTTGCGGCAGGGCTTGGTGCGGGTTATTGGCAAGGGTAACAAGGAGCGGTTGGTGCCGATGGGCGAGGAGGCGATGCACTGGCTGGAGCGTTACTACCGCGAGGCCCGCACCCTGCTGCTGGGGGGCACCAGCTCGGATGTGGTGTTTCCCTCCAAGCAGGCCCGTATGATGACCCGCCAGACCTTTTGGCACCGCATCAAGCTTTACGCGCAGCGGGCCGGGATTAACGGCGAGCTATCCCCCCATACCTTGCGCCACGCCTTCGCCACCCATCTGCTCAACCACGGCGCCGACCTGCGAGTGGTACAGATGCTGCTGGGGCACGCGGATCTCTCCACCACCCAGATCTACACCCATGTGGCCAACGAGCGACTCAAGGCGCTGCACGGGGAGCACCACCCCCGCGCTTAAGCCCGTTGCAGCCGATTTTTGCCCGCTTGTTTAGCCTGATAAAGGGCTGCATCGGCGCGGGCCATCACACTGTCTGGCGCATCATTCAGGGATTCGGCAATGCCACCGCTAAAGGAGACGCTTAAGCCCTTTTCACGCCAATCCTGTTGCCCCATGCTGATACGCCACTGCTCCATCAACTGCTGTGCACTGGCAATATCCGTCTGTTCAAAAATAGCGACCAGCTCTTCCCCCCCAAAGCGGCACAGGGTTGCCTGTTCCTCCAGCAATTGGCTACCGAGCTGAGCGGTGCGCTTCAAAACGGCATCACCGATGGGATGACCATAGGTATCATTTATTTTTTTGAAGTTATCAATGTCGATAATTGCCAATATGTATTGGTTATTTTCTTTATGTAGAGTGGCGAGTGCCTCTTCCAAATAACGGCGGTTGTACAAGCCGGTTAATGCATCACGCAGCGATTTTTCTGTTTCGGCCTGCATTTTGTCTGAAATCATCACGATTTCATCCTCCAGCTCCTCTATGCCAGCCAGCTTGGGGATAATAATCTGTTGCCCTGGAGGGGTAATACGCAATTGTCTAACAACTTGTACCAATGTGCTGATAGTATGCTCCAGACGTTGTCTGAAAATAATGGCAACTAGTGTGAATATCGATAGTGACAATACCAGAGTGATAAATATAGTAGGCAGTATCTCACCAATCAAAATATCGCTCTTGAATGGAAATACAGTAATAACCAGCCACGATGGGTTGTTGTGAAGGGCGTGATATGAAATGAGATCACCATTTTTACTCATTAAGGTACCATTCCTGCCTTTCAATTCAGAAATCCATGGTTGGTCAAGTCGACTGCCGTTTTCCTGAGGGTCGCTGTGAGCCACAATCATCTTACTGCCTCGGTCAAAGAGCATATATACAACATTGTTACTACTCTCCAGAATCCGCCCTATACGTGCTGAAAATACTTTCAAGTTCAGGTCGATGCCAATCACGCCAAGAAATTCCCCCTGATTATTAAAAACAGCATGGGAAAGGGTGACGACCGGCATTTTTTCAATCGCGTCAATGTAAGGGGAACTCCAGATATTGATGCCGGGATGCTCGATAGCATTGCGGTACCATGGACGTTCCGACTCTTTGAACTCAATCGGGGTAGGATGAAGAGAGAAATTGATATGCTTGTTATCCTGAAGCATGTAGTACACGGTTTTTATTGGGCCATCAGGGTAAAGAAGGTATTGCCAAATGTCGCGATAACGTTGTTTTAATTCCGGGGGAAGATCTCCATTATTCTCAGTAATGTCAGCAATGATGATATTTATTTGCCTCTCAACCGAAGAGAGTGAGTTATCCCATTGCTGCGCAGTACTATCGTTAAAAAATCTGGCGGTGCTTAGCAAGGTGTTTTTCTGCATAACAGAAAAAAGGTACGCACTACCCAATGTGGTCAAAACAAGTGGCAGCGCAAGCAGCAAAAGAAAACGGAGAATAAAGCTGTGATTGGAGTTTGCAGCAGTGGAGGTTTGCATAGTCACGACGCCTATATAACTTTACGCCATCTAACCATAGCCCATGGGCATCGTGACACACATACACACCAGTCTGGGGAGTCGGCTTAACGCTCCTGTTGAGATTTCAGCAGATCACGGATCTCGGTCAGCAGCTCCTGATCCTTGGTCGGGCCTGCCGGGGCGGCGGCTTCTTCTTCCTGCTTTTTCTTGAGGGTGTTGATGGCCTTCAGTCCCATGAAGATGGCGAAGGAGATGATCAGAAAGTCGATGATGGTCTGGATGAACTTGCCATAGGCGATGACCACGGCGGGTGTTGCACCTTCTGCGGCCTTCAGGGTGATCGCCAGGTCGCTGAAGTCCACGCCGCCCAGGATCAGGCCGATGGGCGGCATGATCACGTCACCGACAAAAGAGGAGACAATTTTGCCGAAGGCGGCACCAATGATGATACCGACCGCCATGTCGATGACGTTGCCGCGGGCGGCAAAGGCTTTGAACTCTTGAATCAGACTCATTATTTCCTCCGAAATTAAACAAGATAGCGCGTTGATTACCCTTGCCAAAGGGCAAACTCTTGTCAGGAAAAACAGAGGCTAAGCCGCGTTGTTCCTGTCGTCCTGACTAGCTTGCGGGCGTTATGAGTCCTTGGCAATCGGGGGGAGCCATTTTTTTGGTACAAAGTGATATTAATTTTTTGGTAAGTAGTTGGTTGAATGATGAGCTGTGCTGCTGTAGTTTGCTGGGTCGATTCATTCATACCACGTGAGTAAACAAGTGAAGTATTTACTACTGGGAATGATGCTTTTGTGCACATTTGCTGCCAGAGCGGGGATGGATACCCAAGCCTTGAAACAGACCATCACAGCCCGGCTGGGGGTCCCCGTCTATCTGGTTGAACCGACCCCGATCGCGGGGTTGTATATGCTGGGCACCTCACAGGGGGTGCTCTACAGCGATGCCAAAGGGGATTATGTGGTGCAGGGGGTCATGCTGGATATGACCCGCGACATGAAGAACCTGACCATCTCTGGTATGCGTGAGCAGCGCCGACTTGGCTTGGCACAGGTGGCCCATGCCCCCATCGTGCTCAAGGCTCGGGATGAGCGTCACCGGGTCGCGCTGTTTCTCGGCGAGCAGGACGCCAAACGCCGTCAGCTCTCCGGCACCTTGCAACACCTGCAGGCATCTGGGGTGAGCGTGGCTCTCTATCCGGTGATTGATCACGCCGAACGGGCCGCCGACTGGTGCAGCGATCCCCTGCTGCAAAATGATCCGTTAAAAGCCTATTTGCCTCAAACGGCATGTAGTGAGACCCTTATCCAAAATATTGGCCTGAGCCAATGGTTGGGGGTCAAGGTACTGCCGGCCTGGGTCTCCTCCGACGGGGATCTGGTGCGCGGGTATCAGAGCCCCGAACAGCTGCTCAAGATACTGGATCATATTGATGTCCCTGCAAATCCGTCGTCGTCCGCGAGTTGATGATTCCCATCTGCCTGCCGCCCTGCATCCCCTGCTTCGCCAAATCTTCGCCAGCCGTGGCGTAGAGGATCCCGCCCTGCTGGAGCGCAGCGCCAGCCAGCTGTTGCCCCCCCAGCGCCTCTATGGGATGGAGCAGGCGGTGCCGCTGCTGGCGGATGCCCTGATTGCCCAGAAACGGATCCTGATTGTCGGCGACTTCGACTGCGATGGTGCCACCAGTTCGGCGCTGTGTGTGCTGGCCCTGCGCGCCATGGGGGGTCGCCACATCGATTTTCTGGTGCCCAACCGCTTCGAGTTTGGCTACGGCCTCACCCCCGAAATTGTTGAGCTGGCGGTGGCCCGCGGCGCCGAGTTTCTGATCACGGTGGATAACGGCATCTCCAGCATCGCCGGGGTGGCGGCAGCCAAGGCGGCGGGCATGCAGGTACTGGTTACCGATCACCATTTACCGGGTCAGGAGCTGCCTGACGCCGATGCCATCGTCAACCCGAACCAGCATGGTTGCGATTTCCCCTCCAAGTCGCTGGCCGGGGTGGGGGTAGCCTTCTACCTGATGGCGGCCCTCAACACCCATCTGCGTCAGCTCGGCTGGTACGAACGGCAAGGGTTGCGAGCCCCCAATGTGGCGGATTACCTCGATCTGGTGGCCCTCGGCACGGTCGCCGACGTGGTGGCGCTCGATGGCAACAACCGCATTTTGGTCCATCAGGGCTTGCAGCGGATCCGGGCCGGGCGCTGTCGCCCCGGCATTCAGGCGCTGGTGGATGTGTCGGGCCGCGATGGTCGTCGCCTCACCGCCGCCGACCTCGGTTTTGCACTGGGGCCACGCCTCAATGCGGTGGGCCGTCTCGATGACATGTCCCTCGGGGTCGCCTGTCTGCTCTGCGATGATCTCAATCTGGCGCGCCAGCTTGCGGCCGAGATGGACAGCCTCAATCAGGAGCGCAAGGAGATCGAGCAGGGGATGCAGCAGGAGGCCCTCGCCACTCTGGAGCAGATCCGGTTTCGCGATGGCGAGGTGCCGTCGGGCATAGTGCTGCACCGCAACGAGTGGCATCAGGGGGTGGTGGGGCTGGTGGCTTCCAAGGTGAAGGAGAAGTACTACCGCCCGGTCATTGCCTTTGCCGAGAGCAGCGAGAGCGAGCTCAAGGGCTCCGGCCGCTCCATCCCCGGCGTGCACTTGCGCGATGCGCTGGAACTGCTCGATACCCGCCACCCGGGCCTGATGGGCAAGTTTGGTGGCCATGCCATGGCGGCGGGGTTGACCCTGCCCAAGGCCAACATTGAGGCGTTTGGTCGGGCCTTTGAGGCGGTCATCAGCGAGCTGGTGACGCCGGAGCTCTTGACCGGGGTGCTGCTCACCGATGGCGAGTTGTTGCCGGATGAGCTCAATATCGAGCTGGCGGAGCTGATTCGCGCCTCCGGCCCCTGGGGTCAGGCCTTCCCCGAGCCGCTGTTTGACGGCGAGTTCGTGCTGGTGCAGCAGCGGCTGGTGGGGGAGAAACACCTCAAAATGATGCTGACCACCGATTCCGGTCACGCGGTGGATGCCATCGCCTTTGGCGTCGATCTCAAGCGCTGGCCCGATGCCACGGTCAAGCGGGTGCGGCTTGTCTACCGGCTTGACGTCAACGAGTGGCGCGGCAACCGCAGCGTGCAGCTGCTGGTGGAGCATCTGGAGGCAGCCGGTCTCTGAGTCAAGAGCATCGCAGCCCTATCGCTGACAACGGCCACCCTCGGGTGGCCGTTTTTGTTGGCGGATCTCTGGAAAAGGGCGTTGACCTGTCTATAGCTTTACAGTTTAAGCTCGTCTCTATCGGGTCACCTGAGGGCCCGCACCGTGAGTGATTGCCATGAAAATATCCGAACTGGCCCGCCGCTGCGGCCTCGCCCGCTCCACCCTGCTCTATTACGAGAAGCTGGGGGTGATTGCCGGCACCCGGGCCGCCAACGGCTATCGCCACTATGACGAGGGGGATCTGCAGCGACTGCAGATGGTGCAGGCCCTGCAGGCAGGTGGTCTCAGCCTCAAGCAGTGCCTTGCCTGTCTGGCTGGCGAGATAGATCAGGCGGCATTGCAGGCCCGGGTCAGGGAGCTGGATGAGGAGCTGGCGCGGATGCAGCGCGCCCGGGATCTGTTGGCGGATCTGGCAGGGCTGCGCCCGCGCTCCGGTGAGGAATTCAAGGCCTGGCAGCTGCAACTGCAGCGCGAGGCACCGGAGGCCTACTTCGCGTGGGTGATGAAACAGGGTTTTAGCGAGAAAGATCGCTACCACTTGCAATGGTTGAGCAAAGATATGAATGAACATGAGCGTTACATCAAAGACTTTATCCAGCTGCTGGATGGCATGAGTTACTGGGGGCCGGGGGATCGCGCCTTCACTCAGCAGCAGTTTGCCGCCTTGCCCATCCGGCCGCGCCGGATCCTCGACATGGGCTGCGGGCGCGGGGCTTCAACCATGGCTCTGGCGCAGGTGACTGATGCCGACATTGTGGCCATCGATCTGGAAGAGGAGGCGCTGGCCGCCGTGGCGCACTCCGCCCGTGCGGCAGGCTTTGAGCATGTCTCCACCCTCTGCGCCAACATGGCGGCATTGCCGGACGATCTGGCCCCGGCCGACCTCATCTGGGCAGAGGGGAGCGCTTACGTGATGGGGGTTGCCAATGCACTGAAGGCGTGGCGTCCGCTGCTCGCGAGCCCGCAGGCTTGCATCGTGCTGAGTGATGCGGTCTGGCTGACCGATAACCCGCCCGAGGAGGCATTGGCATTCTGGCAGCAGGATTATCCCGCCATGCAGACGCTGGCGGGCCTGCTTGAGACGATACAAGCGGCAGGCTACCGCTGCCTGTCACACACCCCATTGCCGATGAGTGCCTGGAACAATTATCTGGACCCCATCGAGGTCAATCTGTTGCGCTATCGAGACGAGCTGGGGGAGAGTGCCGCCTGGCAGGATTTGAGCCGGGAAGTGGCCATCCACCGCCAATATCTGGGCAGTTACGGCTATGTGATCTGCTGCCTGCAAAAAGATACTTGATAAGTTGTCGTAAAAAAAACGAGGCGCCTGCGGGCGCCTCGTTGTTTATCAGGGATTGCGGATGGCCATTACAGCTCGCGGGCCCAGGGGTGGGCCTTGGGGCGTAGCGCCAGCGCCAGACCCAGCAGCAGTACGGTCAGACCGTAGAGGGGCCAGCTGCCAAAGCGCATGTAGGGGGTCTCACCGTGGGCGGGACGCACCTCGCTGCGCAGCACGCCCGCTTCAAACTGCGGGATCTGGCCGATGATGCTGCCGTCGATTTCGGTAACGATGGTGATGCCGGTGTTGGTGTCCCGCAGCAGCGGACGAGCCAGCTCCAGCGCGCGCATCCGGGCGATCTCCATATGCTGCCAGGGGCCGATGCTGGTGCCGAACCAGGCGTCGTTGGAGACTGTCAGCAGGAAGTCGGTATCGGTATTGACGTTGCGGCGCACCTCTTCCGGGAAGATGATCTCGTAGCAGATGGCGGCGGCAAACTTGAGCCCCTTGGCGATCAGGTTGGGCTGCACTTCGTCACCCCGGCTGAAGGAGGACATCGGCAGGTTGAAGAAGGGGGCGATGGGGCGCAGCAGATCTTCAAACGGCACGAACTCGCCGATGGGCAGCAGGTGGTACTTGTTGTAGCGGTTGGAGTGGTTGTAGAAGTAGGACTCCTTGCCATCCGCATCCTGCACCCCCATGCCGAGCACGGTATTGTAGAAGCGCTGTTGCTGCTCGTCGTAGTGAATAATCCCCGCCAGCAGGCCGGTATCGTTCACCTTCATCGCCTTGTCCAGATTCTCCAGATAGGGGCCCATCGCCTTCTCGATGGCCGGGATCGCCGACTCCGGCCAGATGATGATGTCAGCATCCTGATTCTCGCGGCTCAAGTCCTGATAGGTGCGCACCGTGGGGGCCAGCGCCTCCGGATCCCATTTGAGGGATTGGGCGATATTGCCTTGCACCAGCGCCACCTTGACCGGCTCGCCACGGGTCACCCAGTTGAGCTGCATCAGACCGTGGGCACCGGCCACCAGCAGGGCGGGCACCGCCAGCCACAGTGGCGAGCGGGATTTCCACACCAGCCAAATGGCGGAGGCGGAGAATAGCAGTGCTAGGGTGATGCCCTGTACCCCGAGAATGGGAGCAAATCCCTTGAGCGGGCCGTCGATTTGGCTGTAACCAAACCAGAGCCAGGGGAAGCCGGTCATCACCCAGCCGCGCAGCCAGTCAGCGACCAACCAGAGGGCCGGGAAGGCGAGCAGCCAGCGGCTCCAGTGACGGCCGCCAAAGAAGCGGGCAAAGACCCAGCAGGCGAGCGTCGGGTAGAGTGCCAGATAGGCGGAGAGCCCGGCCAGCAGCACGAAGGCGACCGGCAGCGGGATGCCGCCAAACTCTGTCATGCTGACATGGATCCACCACAGCCCCGGTAAAAAGAGTCCCATGGCGTAGCCAAAACCGCGCCAGGCGGCCTGTTTCGGCGTGGCTTTGTCCAGCAGGGCGTAGAGGCCAAGCAGGGAGGGGATCACCAGCGGCCAGTAGCCGAAGGGGGAGAAGGCCAGCACGGCGATGGCACCAGAGGCCAATGCACTGAGGCTTAACAGAATTTTGGAAGTAACAGGGGATAATCTCACGGGCGATGGTGCTCGTCTTGGTGTGCAACTGGGGTCGAATGGCCGGTATCTTAACCTGTAAGCGGGGCAACGGCGAGCCTCGATGCCGGTGGCAGAGAGCACAACGCCCCGAGGTTGGGGCGTTGTTTCACACATCGAGCGGATCTGCTTATTGCGGCTCGGATTGCGCCGCCGCGTGGTGCTCGGGGATCTTCACCTGCAGCTGCTGCAGACGGCGCCGGTCGGCATGCATCACCTTGAACAGGTAGCCGTCCAGCTCGATCTCCTCGCCCTTCTTGGGCAGGTGGCTGAAGGCGTGCATCACCAGACCGCCTACCGTATCCACCTCTTCATCGCTGAATTTGGTGCCGAAGAAGTCGTTGAAATCCTCGATCTCGGTCAGGGCACTGATGGAGAAGACCCGCTTGCTGAGGCGGCGGATTTCGTCCGGTTCATCCTCGATGTCGTCAAACTCGTCGTCGATCTCGCCAACGATCAGTTCCAGTATGTCTTCGATGGTCACCAGGCCGGAGACGCCACCAAATTCGTCGACCACGATGGCCATGTGGTAGCGCTCTTCACGGAACTCCTTGAGCAGACGGTCAACCCGTTTGCTTTCCGGCACGATCACCGTGGGGCGCAAGATTTTCTCGAGCTGCAGCGGCTCGCTGGCGTGATGGCCGCCAAACCCGAAGGGGAGCAGATCCTTGGCGAGCAGAATGCCCTCCACATGATCCTTGTCCTCGTTGATCACCGGGAAGCGGGAGTGGCCGGACTCGATGATCACCGGCAGGATTGCATCCACCGGCTGGGACTTCTCGATGGTCACCATCTGGGAGCGGGGGATCATGATATCGCGCACGCGAAGATCGGCGATCTCCAGCACCCCCTCGATCATGTCCTTGGTGTCCTGATCGATGAGGTCGCGCTCTTCGGCATCGGCTATCACGTCTACCAAATCATTGCGGTCTTTTGGCTCGCCCTGGAAGAGTTGGCTGAGTTTGTCGAGCCAGGTTTTCTTCGGCGAGCCGGTACTAGGGTGATCGTCGGTCATTTTCTCTCTTGGTTACTCGTATGAACACACTTGAAATAGTTCGGGTTATATAAGGATGGCCATCTGCTGTTTCAAGTCGATGACCGTCCGGCGTTTTACTCTTCGTCGTTCAGATAAGGATCGGCAAAACCGAGCTCCTGCATGATGTCGCGCTCAAGCGCTTCCATCTCTTCGGCTTCCTCATCCTCGATATGGTCATAACCTAGCAGATGCAGACTGCCGTGCACAACCATGTGGGCCCAGTGGGCCATGAGGGGCTTGCCCTGCTCCTCGGCCTCGCGCTCTACCACCTGACGGCAGATCACCAGATCGCCGAGCAGCGGCAGCTCCAGACCGGGTGGCGCCTCGAACGGGAAGGAGAGCACGTTGGTGGGCTTGTCCTTGCCGCGATAGGTGAGGTTGAGCTCGTTGCTCTCCGCCTCGTCGACGATGCGCACCGTCACTTCTGCCTCCTGCTGGAAGCCGAGAATGGTGCCGTCGAGCCAGCCTTGCAGTTGGGCTTCGGTGGGCAGGCCGTCAGTGCTGGCACTGGCCAGCTGCAGATCCAGGGTTACGCTCATTGCTCACTCTCTTTGCTGGCGTTTGTTTGGCCGGCCACCTTCTCGGCGGCCTGTTTGGCGTCGAACGCCTCATAGGCCTGCACGATACGGGCCACCACCGGGTGGCGCACCACGTCTTTGGACTCGAAGAAGTTGAACGACAGACCATCGACCCCTGGCAGCACTTCCAGCGCGTGGCGCAGGCCGGATTTGGCGTTGCGCGGCAGGTCTACCTGGGTGATGTCACCGGTGACCACTGCCTTGGAGTTGAAGCCGATCCGGGTCAGGAACATCTTCATCTGCTCGGTGGTGGTGTTCTGGGCCTCATCGAGAATGATAAAGGCGTCATTGAGGGTTCTTCCGCGCATATAGGCGAGCGGCGCCACCTCGATGATGTTGCGCTCCATCAGCTTCTCGACCCGCTCAAAGCCCAGCATCTCGAACAGGGCGTCGTAGAGGGGGCGCAGGTAAGGATCCACCTTCTGGGAGAGATCGCCGGGCAGGAAGCCCAGCTTCTCCCCCGCTTCCACCGCCGGACGGGTCAGCAGAATGCGGCGAATTTCCTGACGCTCCAGCGCATCCACCGCCGCTGCGACCGCCAGATAGGTCTTGCCGGTACCGGCCGGGCCTATGCCGAAGCAGATATCGTGGCGCACGATATTGGCGATGTACTGGGCCTGATTTGGGCTGCGTGGCTTGATGAGACCGCGCTTGGTCTTGACCGTCACTTCCTTGCCATAGGGGATGCTCGGCGCCGGTTCGTCATCCTGCTCCAGCACTCGCGACTCCTGAATGGCCAGATGGACCATGTCGGGGGTGATGTCGGTCACCTTGCCACCCTTGAGTGGCTGGGTTTCCACATAAAGGTGCTTGAGGATGACGGCGGCGGCATCCAGCTGGGCCGGTTTGCCCACCAGCTGGAAGTGGCTGTCACGGTAGCTGATCTCGACGCCGAGGCGGCGCTCCAGCTGCTTGATATTGTCATCGAAGGGGCCGCACAGGCTGGCAAGGCGCTGGTTGTCGGCGGGCTCCAGATGCAGATTCAGGGTCGAGATGTGTCGGCTCAAAATATCCTCGTCTCAAGGCGCTCCCCATCCGCCGGGCGAATGGGGAGGAGGGGATTAATGGGGTGTGAAAGCGGCCACGCCCAGCTCGTCCGGTACGTTATCCGGGCGACGGGCCAGGATTTCGCTCGGGGCGGTGGCGATCCGCAGGTTCATCTCGCTCTCGCCGCGGATGAACTTGCCGCGCAGGGAGTTGGGACGTACCTCGGTGATCTCCACGTCGGCAAAGCCGCCGATCAGGGTGTGCTGGCCTTCAAAGTTGACCACCCGGTTGTTCTCGGTGCGGCCACACAGCTGCATCGGGTCGAGCTTGGAGGGCCCTTCCACCAGGATGCGCTGGGTGGTGCCCAACATGGCGCGGCTAATCTGCATCGCCTGGTTGTTGATGACGTGCTGCAGGCGGGCCAGACGGGCTTTCTTCACTTCCATGTCGACATCGTCTGGCATGTCGGCGGCCGGGGTGCCCGGGCGCGGGCTGAAGATGAAGCTGAAGCTCATGTCGAAACCCACATCCTCGATCAGCTTCATGGTCGCTTCAAAGTCTTCGTCCGTCTCGTTCGGGAAGCCAACGATGAAGTCGGAGCTGATGGTGATGTCGGGACGGGCGGCACGCAGGCGACGGATCTTGGATTTGTACTCCAGGATGGTGTGCGGGCGCTTCATCATGGTCAGAATACGGTCGGAGCCGCTCTGCACCGGCAGGTGCAGGAAGCTGACCACTTCCGGGGTGTCTTTGTAGACTTCGATGATGTCGTCGGTGAACTCGATCGGGTGGCTGGTGGTGTAGCGAATGCGATCGATACCGTCGATGGCGGCTACCAGACGCAGCAACTCGGCGAAGGTGCAGATGCCGCCATCAAAGGTCGGGCCGCGGTAGGCATTGACGTTCTGGCCGAGCAGGTTCACTTCGCGCACGCCCTGCTGGGCGAGCTGGGCGATTTCGTAGAGCACGTCGTCCAGCGGTCGGCTCACCTCTTCACCGCGGGTGTAGGGCACCACGCAGTAAGTACAGTATTTGGAGCAGCCTTCCATGATGGAGACGAACGCGGTAGCCCCTTCGGCGCGCGGTTCGGGCAGGCTGTCGAATTTTTCGATCTCGGGGAAGGCGATATCAACCTGGGCACCATGGCCCTCTTGCACTTCCTTGATCATGGCGGGCAGGCGATGCAGGGTCTGCGGGCCGAACACGATATCCACATAGGGAGCGCGTTGGCGAATCGCATCGCCCTCCTGAGAGGCAACGCAGCCACCCACGCCGATCACCAGACCGGGCTTTTTGGCCTTGAGCTTTTTCCAGCGTCCCAGCTGGTGGAACACCTTCTCCTGCGCCTTTTCGCGGATGGAGCAGGTATTCAGCAGCAAGACATCTGCCTCTTCGGGCTCTTCGGTAAGGGTGTAGCCATTGCTGGCATCCAACAGGTCGGCCATTTTGGACGAGTCATACTCGTTCATCTGGCAACCCCAGGTTTTAATGTGAAGTTTCTTGCTCATTGCTTCTCTTGACTTGTTTTGAAATCGGCATGGTCAAAGGACCGCGCATTTTACTCCGCAATCTGGATACTGCCTAGCTAATATCCAGCTGGCAATGGTGCTCACCCGATACCTGTTGCCAGCAAGCTCAATAAGCTTTCTCCTTGATTTGACGCAGCAATTCCCCGTTTGTCTCACTGTTTATCAGTCGCCCTTGCGCTATCATGCAGCCATCCGGTTTACGTCCGGGCGCTGTCGCCGGACGCACCCTTTCAGGAATAAATGTATGGAACAGTGTGATATCGCCATCGTCGGCGCCGGCATGGTGGGCGCCGCCACCGCCTGTCTGCTGGCGGCTCAGGGTCTCTCGGTGCGGGTCATCGAGACCCAACTGCCGGAGCATTACGCGCCGGAGCAGCCGCTGGATCTGCGGGTCTCCGCCATCAGTCAGGCCTCGGTGGCGCTGCTGGAGCAGGCCGGTGCCTGGCACCATCTGCAGCAGATGCGGCTCTGCCCCTACCGCCGGCTGGAGACCTGGGAGCTGGACGGTTTTGCCACCCGCTTCAATTCCGCCGACCTCGGTCTGCCCCAGCTCGGCTACATCATCGAAAACCGGTTGGTGCAGCTCGCCCTGCTCAAGCGGATGGAAGATTTTCCCACCATCCAGACCCACACCCCGGCGGCTGTGATGAGCCTGCGCCAGAGTGCAGATGAAGCTGTGCTGACTCTGGACGACGGCACCGAGCTGGCGGCCCGCTGGGTGCTGGCTTGCGACGGCGCCGAATCCCACACCCGCAAGCTGGCCGGTATCGGCGTATCGCGCTTCGAGTACCGCCAGCACTGCATGCTGATCAATATCGACACTGACTTTGCGCAGGAAGATATCACCTGGCAGCAGTTCACCCCGAGCGGCCCGCGCGCCTTCCTGCCGCTGCCCGGTCAGCACGGCTCTCTGGTGTGGTATGACAGCCCGGCCCGGATCCGGGCGCTGGCGGCCATGAGCAACGAAGGGCTTGCTGCCGAAGTGCGCCGCCACTTCCCGAGTCGGCTCGGCGGGTTCACCGTCACCGGCAAGGGGAGCTTCCCGCTGGTGCGCCGCCACGCCAACGACTATCACGTCGGCCGGGTGGTGCTGCTTGGCGATGCTGCCCACACCATCAACCCGCTGGCGGGGCAGGGGGTCAACCTCGGTTTCAAGGATGTGGCCTGCTGGGTCGACTTGCTGCAAGGGGCCGGAGCCGACTGGCATCAGCTGGCGTTGGCCGAGCGTTACGAGCGGCGCCGTCTTCCTGACAACCTGCTGATGCAGTCGGGAATGGATCTCTTCTACGGGGTATTCAGCAACGAGATTGGCCCGCTCAAGCTGGCCCGTAATCTGGCACTCAATCTGGCGGATAAAGCTGGCCCCTTAAAGGAGATGGCGCTGCGCTATGCACTGGGGCTGGTTTGACAGGTAGAAACCAGATAGCACGGGCTGAATGCGCGAAGGAGCAAAGGTGATGAACAAGGCACTGCTGGTGATCGATTTTATCAACGATATTGCCCATCCCGATGGGCGCATTGCCGCCTCCGCAGCCCATGTGCTGGAGCAGGATGCCATCGCGCATGCCAATCTGGCGCTGGCCCATGCCCGCGCTCACGGCTGGCTGGTTGTGCTGCTCAAGGTAGGCTTTGACGGCGGCTATCAGCTGCAGCCCAAGGGCTCTCCCATGTTTGGTCGTGCTCACCAGTTGGGGGCGCTCTCTTTGGCTGACAGTGGCACCGACTTTCATCCTGATCTGGATGTGCAACCCGGTGATCTGGTGCTGGCCAAGCCCAGGGTCAGCCCCTTCTATGGCACGGCGCTGGAGCCTGCGCTGCGGGCCAATCACATCGACCACCTCTATCTGTGCGGGGTGAGCACCAGCTGGGCCATTCAGGCGGCAGCGCGGGATGGTCACGATCGCGACTACGCCATCACCATTCTGGAGGATGCCTGCGCCGCCGCAGATGCCACCGAGCATCACACCTCGCTGCGGATGCTGGGGCGCATCGCCGAGATCATCAAGGTGTCCCGGCTGGCTTGATCCTTAACGCAGGCAGCACCCGAGCACCGTGTTGAGATTGACTCTGTGGCCCCCTGTCGGGCCGCAGTGCTTTTGGGCAACATGATTGTCGGGCAATCTAGTGCTCACATGGATAACAACAAGGATGGACAGATGCGTTATCAGGGACGGATCGCGAGCTGGAACGAGGCGCGCGGCTTTGGATTTATTACGCCGGAGCAAAATGGCGCCGAGCAGGCAACCAATGGATCACGCAGTGCGGGGCTGTTTGTGCATGTTACGGCGCTGCAATCAGATGGCCGAGTGCCAGAGCCGGGGGAGCGTGTCACCTATCTGATCGGCAGTGGCCAGGATGGCAAGCCAAGGGCGTTACAAGTCTTTTTCCCCGATCGCCCGCTCACGTTGGCGGATGCCGTGCCGTCGGCCGCATCATCAGCGGCGTCATCGTTTCGGGCGGCAAGTCAGCCGCCACGACCCACTTCTACCAGAGAGCGGAGTAACCCCTATCGACGTCGCAAGAGCAGCTGGAGTGGCAAATTGATCCCTCTGCTGGTGCTCGTCGGCCTCTTTTCCATCTATTCCCGTTTCTCGGCCGAGTCGATGGCGCCATTGCCGGTTTCCTCTTTCAATCAGGAGGAGGTCAGTACGCCACAGGCAACGACCTTTATTCGCCAGTGTGATGGTCGGCAGCATTGCTCCCAGATGACCTCCTGCGAGGAGGCAACCTGGTTTTTACAAAACTGCCCTGGTACCAAGATGGATGGGGAAGGAGATGGCATCCCCTGTGAAAATCAGTGGTGTGGTCATTAAATGTGACTTATCAGATACATATGCTCATGATGTGCTCTTGTTATCCGGAACAGGGAAACTGGCCTGAAACCTTGCCGGATAGTGTTCGATGGTGAAATTTGGTCTCAGTTGGCTAAGTGGGAATGGGGTGCTTTACTCTATCTGCTGACTTAATTGTTAATAGATGGCGGTATGCCACTTTTGCCACAGGATGGCCACCATGGCGGATGATATACAGACGCGGCAGAGTTACTTCGCCGAGCGAGCCCATCATCTGGCTGCGCTGCTGGATTCGCTGGAAGACCAGATATCGGTGATAGATCGGGATGGCGTGATCCATTACACCAATCTCGCCTGGGATCTGTTTGCCGAGCAAAACGGTATGCCAAAGGGATATAACTGGATTGGGGTCAATTATATGGGGGCTTGTGATGCTGAATCCGAGCCCTCGGGATTGGCTGCCGTGGAGGGGATCCTCCGGGTTATCCGTCATCAGCAGGAGAAGTTCTATCTGGAATACCCCTGCCACAGCCCCGACACCCAGCGCTG
Organism: Aeromonas sp. S13(2024); assembly: GCF_041402405.1. NCBI lineage: Bacteria > Pseudomonadati > Pseudomonadota > Gammaproteobacteria > Aeromonadales > Aeromonadaceae > Aeromonas > Aeromonas sp. S13(2024). Next base: position 184,404 of record NZ_JBGLRA010000005.1, read on the forward strand.
GTTTATGATGCGAGTCGCGCCGGTACCCGGGCTTGATGCCGAGTTTTTTTCCATCGCCCATATCAATATCACCGAGCGCAAGCTGCTGGAGCTGGAAGTTGCCAGCCTCTCCCAACATGATCCCTTGACCGGACTGGCCAATCGGCGGCTATTCAACAGCTTTTTGCATAACGAGTGGCGGCGCAGCATGCGTGAACATACTCCGCTCTCCCTCATCATGCTGGATCTGGATAACTTCAAGGCGTGCAATGACCATCTTGGTCATCAGATGGGGGATGGCTCCCTCCAGCTGGTGGGCCATCTTCTGCAATCCTTCTGCCAGCGTCCGGCGGATCTGCCCTGCCGTTTTGGTGGTGACGAGTTTGCCCTGATCCTCGGCAATACCGATCGAGATGCGGCCCAGCGGATTGGAGAGGAGATCCGTCAGGCCATCAACGATCTCGACATCGTGGTGGCAAATAATATTCAGCTTAGCGCCAGCATTGGCATTGCTACCTACACGGCAGAGCAACTGCTGGAGGGGGAAGGGGCGTTGCTGGCTGCGGCCGATGCGGCGCTTTATTGCGCCAAGGGGGCGGGTAAAAACCGTAGTCACTGCGCCAGCTGTTGAGCCGCATTGCCGCTTTTGTCCTGCATGCGCCCCCTTGATGGGGGCGCACTGTTTTTTGGTTGATCACGGTGCTAGCCACCAGCGAGTGCTGGTTTCAGCGTTCGGGCGTGGCTGATACCGGCAGGGGATGGCTGGCGATCACCTGCCTGACGAAGTGATCCCGGATGGGGTCGGCAAAGTCCGGATTCCATACCATGCTGACTTCCCACTCGGAGCTGGGACCAGAGAGGGGATAGAGGGTGACATCGGGCCCTGCGATAAAGCTGACGCTGCGTGGCAGGATGGCGTTGCCTATGCCCGCCGCGACCAATGCCACCAGCGTCTGGATATCTTCGGCCTCCTGAACCATGCCGGTCAGCCGATTGGCGCCGAGAAAACCGGCGATCTGCTGGCTGAGCCCAGGGCAGCGGTGGCCCACCATCTGCAACAGGGGTTGACTGATCAGTGCCTGCTGGACGTCGAATGCGGCCGGGTCTGGCTCGGTCATCCGTGTCGGCACCGCCAGCACCAGCCGGTCGATCAGCAGTCTGTGCTCCTGCAACTGCGGCATCTGAGGTCTGCGCATAAAGCCAAGCTGCAACTGGCCGGAGAGCAACTGCTCCTGCTGGATGGCGGAGGGCATATCCTGCAGATGGACCATCACGTCCGTGACCTGCTGTTTGAAGCGGGCCACCAGCGCAGGGGCCAGTGCGAAACTCGACAGACCGAAGCCAATTTTGAGTCGACCGGCCACGCCGCTCGCCACCGCCAGCGCATGGCTTTCGAACTCCCGACCGTGCTCGACCAGCGCACTCGCCTGAGTGAGCAGCTGGGCACCGAGCGCTGTCAGCTCGGCACCGTGGCGGCCCCGTTTGAACAGGGTGCAGCCCAGCGTCTGCTCCAGCCCCTGGACCTGCTTGGTGAGGGCCGGCTGGGTGATAAAGAGGCGGCTGGCCGCTTCCCGGTAGTTAGCGGTGTCGGCCAGCGTCACAAACGCCTGCAGTTGCCTCAAGTCGAATCTCATTCCAATTGGTTATCCAAAGTGGCGATTTATTGATTATAAATTATCTAATCGCCTTGTTCTAATGGCTCTGCAAGGGGGGAATAGCCCTCCTCTGAACCGGAACAAGGAGCCATATCATGTCCACTCAACGTTATCTTTTTTTGATCAAGGGCACCCTGGTGCTGGCCCAGCCATTGGCGGCCCCGGAGACGGGGGAGCTGCTCGCCAGCCTGCTGCAACAGGGTTTTGTGGTCGGCCCCTTGCAGGTGTGGGCTGGCAGTGCCGAGCAGGCGCTGGCCTGTTATGAGCGTGCCGCCCAGCAGCAGGCCTTTGCCGATGCACTCTCTGGCTCTCTGCCCGAGCTGGCCGGGGTGCCTGTATGAGTGGTGGCATGAACACGATCACCCTGTCAGTATCCGCCCTGTTGCTCGATATGGATGGCACCCTGGTCTGTTCGACCGGCGATGTGGAGAAGGTATGGCGGCTCTGGTGCCAGCATCATCAGCTTGCCCCAGAGCCGGTACTGGCTATGTGCCACGGTATGCGCTCACGTGAGGTGATCCGGGCGTTGGCCCCGCAGCTGGATGTGGAGCGGGAGGCGGCGCGGCTCGACGAGCTGGAGATGGAACATACCGGTGGCGACGCTATCGCAGGGGCTGGCGAGTTGCTGCGCCACTTGCCGTCAGAGCGTTGGGCCATTGTGACCTCCGCCAGTGAACGGGTTGCCCGCCATCGCCTGAATTGTGCCGGTTTGCCGCTGCCGGCCGTGCTGGTGGGGGCCGAAGCTGTGATCAATGGCAAACCCGAGCCCGAGCCCTATCTGCTGGGGGCTGAACGGCTTGGCGTCTCGCCCGAGCGTTGCTTGGTGTTCGAGGATGCATCGGCCGGTATCGAGAGCGCCCTGCGTGCAGGTTGCACCGTGGTGCAGGTGGGGGGGGATGCGCCGCTCAATCCGGCGGTGGTGGCGGTGATCCGCGACTGGCGCGAGGTGAAGGTGGAGATTGGAGAGACATCCCTGCTGGTGACGCTGCTCACCTGAGCGGTGGATAGAGCGTATTACGACCGCAGATTGCGGTATGAACCATCGCCATCAACACTGTATGCCGCAATAAAAACGCCCCCGAGATGCGGGGGCGTTTTGCTTTCTCAACGGTTATTTGAAAACGCGGAAACGGGTAGCGTCGTCGATAAAGGTCTTGTCGCCGGCCGGTTGCTTGATGCTGCCAAAGGGCATTTGGGCGCGCAGCAGCCAGCTGGCGGGCAGGTTCCACTCCTTGCGTACCGCCTCGTCGATCAGCGGGTTGTAGTGCTGCAGGGAGGCACCGACTTTCTCCTGCGCCAGCGTCGTCCAGACCGCAAACTGGGCGATGCCGGTGGCATGTTCCGACCAGATGGGGAAGTTGTCTGCGTAGAGGGCGAATTTTTGCTGCAGATCCTTGATGACGTCGGTGTCTTCGAAGAACAGCACGGTACCGAAGCCAGCGCGGAAGCTGCCATCTACCTTGGCCTCACTCTGGGCGTAGGCCTCCGGCGGCACAATCTTTTTCAGCTCGGCTTTGACGATATCCCACAGCTTGTGGTGCTGGGCGCCAAACAGGATGACGGCACGGGAGCTCTGGGAGTTGAAGGAGGAGGGGCTGTGCCTGATGGCATCCTGGATCAGGGCCGTCAGCTGCTCCGGCGTGTGGGACACCTGGTCGCCCAGGGCATAGATGGTACGACGTGCTTTGATCTGTTCGATAAACGGACTGCTCATAACATCTCCTTGTTCTGCTTGGCGTTGCAGCCGGTGATGGACGGTTTGTCCAGCGCCTGCCGAATCAGGTATAGACTATAACACCCGCGATGCAGAGCGGGGTTAACCCGGGGTAACTAGCGTTTTTCCTGTCAGTTGATATTCGTTTGCGAACCCTGACGTTTCGTTAATGTTGGAAATGTCATTTAAGGGGCGCGAAAGTGATATTAATCAATGATTCACTCTCCTTTCTCTCCCACAATCCCCGCATGTTTTCTTGGTTCGGATGTGATGTGAGCCGTTCGTATCTCAATAAACGCTACTATGTGCTGGTCCCCCTCTCTGCATTGATTGGTTTGATGATCCTGATAGTGACGATCATCATGGCTATTGCCAGCTATCTGAGGGATATCGACATGACGGTATCCGGCTTCGGCCACATGGCATCCTCCGTTGAAGCGTCCCTGATCCACGAGATGGTGAAGGTCAATGAGCGGCAACTGGCGGTGCTGGAGGCCTCGCTCGACAAGGAGAAGATCGCTCGCGGCGGGCTGGCCGACTCCCCCATCTGGGCCATTGCGCACAAGATCAAACCAGGCAACCACTACATCTACTTTTACAACCTGAACGCGGATCGTATCGACAGCTACCCGGACTGGCTACCGCCCCCCGGTTATCAGGCGGCGCTGCGACCCTGGTATCAGGTGACCACCATGCCGGGCGACGAGCTCGTCTGGTTTGGCCCCTACCCTGAATACAATACCAATGAACTGATACTCAGCCTGATCAAACGGGTGCGGGACGATCAGGGGCAACTGCTGGGTCTGCTGATGGTCGACATGTCGTTCGACTCGCTGCAGCAGGCGCTACAACGGACGGTTGGCGGCAATCAGGCCGCACTCTATCTTACCTTGCGCGACAGCGGCCAGCTGGTGGTGGGCAGCAATATGGATCTGCTGGCAGATCACCCCATCGAGCAGCATCAGGGCCAGCAGTGGCTCGGTCTGGATGTGTTGTGTCATGGCACTTTCCTGAAGCGCGAGCTGGCGGACATTGGCTGGGATCTCAATATCTATCTGCCGCCCGTGCTGTTTCGCAACAGCCTCTATGAGGCGCTGCAGATGGTGGTTTTGCCATTGATCTCCCTGTTTGCCATCTGGTGTTGCACGCTGAGTCTGCTGGTACGGATCTTCCGCCAGGAGCAGGCGCTGGTGTCGGGTTCACTGACCGGCATCGTGCGCAATCTGGAGAGTTCTCCCCCCATCACCAAGGCCAATACCTGGTTTGTGCGACGCAGCCTGAACGAGATCGATCAGGTCAGGGCCAGCTTCCTCAAGGGGCAGGATGCGCTGTTGCGGGACCCTCTGACCGGTATCATGAACCGGCGAGCCTTCGAGCAGCACAAGAGCGCGCTGGAGCTGAGGGGGGAGCGCTTCTGGCTGCTGCTGTTTGATATTGATCACTTCAAAGGACTCAATGACAGTCGGGGTCATGCCTTCGGCGATCAGGTGCTGTGTCGGGTGGCCAACTGTCTTGCTGATGTGCTGGGGGTGAGCACGGTTTACCGGATTGGGGGCGATGAGTTTGCCGCTCTGCTGCAACAGCCAGAGGATGAGCTGGCGGAGAAGCTCAGTTGTCTGCTTGACGTGGTGCGACATCAACAGTGGCGTGAGCACAAGGGGCAGGTCACCTTGAGTATCGGCGGCGCCTGCCATTCACCCGTCGCCGACCCCATCTTCGAGCGTGCTGATGCAGCCCTTTATCGTAGCAAGGAGGCTGGCCGGGACTGCTGGCATCTGGCGGATGAGGCTGCTGACTGACAGCTTTTGTCCCAGCGCGGCGGGTCTGTGCCGGGACACGACAACCAGATTGTGGGTCACCCTGCCGTAATAGTTTGGCTTTTTGGTGATTTTAATCTTTAAATTCAATCGCTTGATTTTACTCTTCCATTTTTGGCAGTAGCCGTGCGGCCATTGACTGTCGCATCCCTCATTTCTGCTGGCTGGCGAACCCCGTGGCGCTTTGTATAGTGCCGCTGAATATTAATCAGGTTTGACAGGAGTACCCATGGAGATGAATTCGCGTGCTCTTCGCGCACTGGCACTGCTGGGCGCCTTGCTGGCTGGCAGCACGCCCGTGCATGCTTCCGAGACCCTCAATACCATTCTGGGTGGCGGCGCAGGCGGTGTAGCGGGCACCATGATCGGTAAGGAGCTGGGTGGCGATACCGGTGCGCTGGTGGGGGCGGCATTGGGCGGTGCTGCTGGTGGGGCTGCGACGGCCAACAAGGGCAACAAGAATGAAGCGGCCCTTGGCGGCGCGGTGGGGGCGCTGGGTGGTGCCGCCATCGGCAAAAGTGTCGGTGGCGATACCGGGCAGCTGATCGGCGCCGGGGTCGGCGGGGCGAGCGGTTCGGCCATCGGTGCCAAGACGGGCGATGGCCACAAGAGCCAGGATCGCTATTACGATGATGACGACGATCATCACCATCACAAGCACCACAAGAAGTACAAAAAGCATAAGAAGCACAGATGGCATGACGACGATTGATGCGTGTGCAGTGAGTGCGGAAGATGCAAAACGGGGCCTGTTGGTCCCGTTTTGCATGGTGTGGTCACTCGATTTTACGGTTACTCGTTCGTGCGGTTACACCAGCCGGTGCTGGCGGCGACCGGCGGCAAAGGCGTTGATGTTGTCGATCAGCTGATCGGCGAGACGCTGCATCGACTCTTCGCTGGCCCAGGCCACATGGGGGGTCAGAATGAAGTGGGGGTATTGCAGCGCTTTCATCAAGGGATGGTTGGGGGGCGGGGGTTCGACGCTCGCCACATCGAAACCGGCACCACCGAGGCGGCCATTGGCCAGCGCTTGCAGCAGCGCCTCCTCATCCACCAACCCACCGCGGCCGACGTTGATCAGCAGGGCGCCCGGTTTCATCAGATCCAGCTCCCGCTCGCCAATCAGGTTGCGGGTGTAGGGGGTGAGCGGGCAGTGCAGGCTGATGACGTCCGAACTTTGCAGCAACTCGTCGAGGGGCAAGCGATCCTCGTCGTGACTGGCGCCGACCTGGCTCTGGGCGTAACGCACTGTCATCCCCATCCCTTTGGCCCGCTCGCCGAGCGCCTGACCGAGGGTTCCTTTGCCGATGATGCCAAGCTGCTTGCCGTGCAGATCCATGATGTTGTGGTCGAAGAAGCAGAATTGGCCGCTCTGTTGCCAGCGCCCCTCCAGCAGCGACTGGCGCCAGCAGAAGAGGTTGCGCGACAGGGCCAGCATCAGCGCCATGGCGTGCTCCGGCACCGAGGGGCCCGAGTAATTGCGGATATTGCACACCCCGACGTTGGCGGCGCGGCACGCTTCCAGATCCACGTTGTCGCTGCCGGTTGCGGCCAGCGCGATGAGTTTGAGCTCTGGCAGCTGGGCCAGTTCGGCGGCGCCGATCCGTACCTTGTTGATGATAGCGATGCTGGCATCTTTGAGCCGTTCCACCACCTGTTCCGGGGTAGTACTTGGATAGCTCTGCCAGTGGTGGGGGAAGTCGGGGTGATGCAGGGTGATGCCCGCATCCAGGGTATCGCTGTCGAGAAACACAATCTGCTGCATGGGCCTTCCTGCCATTGTTCAGGTTCGAGAGGCCATGATGCCAAAGAGGATGCAGTCAGGGCCAGCCTGCCGCTGTGTCATGGCTGGGCTTTATCCGGCAGATGTGAGCTTGCGCGCTTTATTGCGCCACGCTAGCGGTCGGTTTAGAGCCAGCCCAGATGGTTGAGCCAGCCCTGAATGCGGGTGGGGGTCTCCTCCAGCTCCATCAGGGCGTAGGGGCGATAGTTGAGCTTGTTGCTGCGCCGGCTCTCGCTTCTGCGGGCCTCGGCGGCCAGCAGGGGCCAGCGACCGCCATCCTCCTGATAGAGGTCCAGGGTGGGGATGGCCGCCTGAGCCACCTGTTTGGCCAGGGTCTGGTTGCTCTGCTGATTGGGGAAGAAACCATCGAGCAGCACCAGCGCGTCGGGGGCGGGCAACTGTTCGCTGGCGATGAGGTTGGCAGTCCAGGCAGCGCCGGTACCTTGCGCCAGGATCAGCTTGAAGCCCCCCTCCTGCAGCTTGGCATCGGCCAGCTTGCTGATCCGCTCGGCAAACTGCTTGCGAAACTCATCGCTGTTTTTCGCTTTTTTCTCGGCGGCTGGGTCCAGTTCGGTCTGTTGGGGGGAGGGCAGCAGCAGCAGGGTATCAAAGCCCAGTCGGCCGAGGGCGCGAGTCAGTTGCCACAGCTGGCCGCTGCGCTGCCAGTCGGGCAGTAAAATGGCGAGCCCAAGATAGTTTTCACTGTCGTGTTTGGCGAACAGCACCGTCTGCTTGTCGATCTGGGTGGCATCGGGTAGCCCTTTCCAGTCGCTCGCTTGCCAATGGTCGAGGGGCATAGGTTCGGCAACGGGGGGCGCAACCTCACTCGCCTCTGCCCCATGGCCAGCCAGCAAGGTCAATAACAGCAGTGATAAGGATAATCTGGCCATAGTGTGCTCCCCCGGTTATCTGGGTTAGCGGCGGCGGCGGGATTTTCTGAAGGCGGGCGATGTGATGGCAACTCGGAGACAATAAAAAAGCGAGCCGTTGGCTCGCTTTTTTGCAATCAATTCAAAGCGGTCAATTAGTTGACGCGACGCTTGAATTCACCGGTGCGGGTATCGATTTCGATCTTGTCACCGATCTCTACGAAAGCGGCAACAGCCAGCTCGTAGGTAGTGCCTTTCAGGCGGGCAGGCTTGGTCACTTTACCGGAGGTGTCGCCACGGGCAGCCGGTTCGGTGTACTCAACTTCGCGCACGATGGTGGTCGGCAGTTCTACGGAGATGGCTTTCTCGTTGTAGAAAGTCACTTCGCAGATGTCTTCCATGCCGTCTACCAGGTAGTTCAGCACGTCACCCAGGTTGTCTTTCTCTACGTCGTACTGGTTGTACTCGGTGTCCATAAAGACATACAGGGGGTCGGAGAAGTAGGAGTAGGTGCACTCTTTACGCTCCAGCTGAACAACGTCCAGCTTGTCGTCGGCCTTGAAGACGGTCTCGGTGGCGCTGCCGTTCAGCAGGCCTTTCAGCTTCATTTTGACCACGGCGGAGTTACGGCCGGATTTGTTGAATTCAGCCTTCTGGACCACCATCGGCTCGGTGCCGATCATGACTACGTTACCAGCGCGGATTTCCTGAGCGGTTTTCATGTAAAAAATTCCTGTTCGTGAAACGGACGGATAAAAACTGCCAGATTATATACGGCTTTCCAGAAATTTCACCAACCTCGTGACGAGATCCCCATCCCGGAGCAGCTTCTGTGACCAGAGTCGCCCATGTTGCTGCCAAATCGCGCTGTATTGCGGCCACTGGGCCCAGAGTACGCGGCAATCTTCACCACGGTTGAGCGCCAGATTGAAGCGGCGCAGCCATTGGGCGCAATCGGCAGGCAGATCAGCAAGATAGTGGTCGAGGAACTGCTCCAGCTTGACCAGATGGGCCTCCTCCTCCTGTTGGTAGATGTGCCAGAGGAAAGGACGGGCGGCCCACTGGGCCCGCACGAAGGAGTCCTCCCCGCGTACCAGATTGAGATCGCAGCTCCACAGCAGTCGATCGTAACCGGCCTGATCGGTCATCGGCAGCAGCTTGATGGTGAGGTTGCCCGAGTGGAGCAGATCCCCCGCTTGGGCGGTGGTGATGGCCCCTTCAAGGCTCGCGCCGCGCAGCACATCTTGCAGCGAGCGCCCCAGCGGCAGCAGCAGGGTGACGGGCGTGGCGCTCTGGCACCAGCTCTCGACCAGACTTTGCAGCGCATCGCTCTCGTAGGTAAAGAGGCTGACCCGCAGCTCGTGCTCTTGTTTGGGCGGCAAACCGAGGCTGGCCCAGTAGGCTGCCAGTCCCGCATCATCTTGCTGCCACTGCTCCCGTTCGGCGATGAGGTCGTGCTCGCACAGGAGACCGCCGGTTTTAGCGGTAAAGCCCGGGAAGAAGAAGTATTTGTTGAGGCTCTGGTTGCCAGCTCGCTGTGGCGAGGCGAGGCCGTGGCAATCATCGACCCAGCTCTCCGCCGAGAGGTACTCCAGATTGATCCAGCATGGGGGGCTGGGTTGGCTCGCCATCAGCTCTATGAAGGGGGCGGGCAACTCGCAGGCAAAGGCCTCGATCACCACCTTGGCCGGTGCCATGTCGCTCGGCAGGGTCTCATGCCAGTGCTGGATATAGATGCCTTCGACCCACTGGCCATCCTGCGCCGGGTCGAGCCCGGGGCAGATGCGGGCGAAACTTGCCAGATCGTCCACCCAGAGTCGCACCTGAACCTCATCGCCATGTGCCGCAATATTCCCCTCCCGTTTTAGCTGGCGGGCGAGTCGCCAGGTGACACCGATGTCGCCGAAGTTATCGACGACGCAACAGAAGATATCCCAGTCAAACGGGGGCAGGTGAGTGGTCATGGCTCGGGATCCCAGATGCAAAAAAACCGGTGCGCAGGGTAGCACACCGGTTGACTGGCTTCTAACCGTCAGCGCGTGACGGTCGCTGCGGCAGCTTACTCCTTGCCGTAGACGTTGTTCTCTTGCTCGCGAACCCGGATAAAGGTGGTGCGTGCTTTGTTCAGCTCTTCAGCTGGCTGTAAAGCAGATGAACCAAGTTTATTCCTTACCGTAGACGTTGTTCTCTTGCTCGCGAACCCGAATAAAGGTGGTGCGTTTGGTCAGCTCTTTCAGCTGGCTGGCTCCGACGTAGGTACAGGTGGAGCGCACGCCGCCCAGAATGTCGCGCACGGCGTTCTCGACCGGGCCGCGGTAGGGCAGCAGCACGGTTTTACCCTCGGAGGCTCGGTACTCGGCGACGCCACCGGCGTGCTTGTCCATGGCGCTGGAGGAGCTCATGCCGTAGAACTTCATGAAGGGTTCGCCGTCTACATCGACGATCTCGCCACCGCACTCTTCGTGGGCTGCCAGCATGCCGCCCAGCATCACGAAGTCGGCGCCGCCGCCGAAGGCTTTGGCGACGTCGCCCGGGCAGGTGCAGCCGCCGTCACCGACGATCTGGCCGCCGAGGCCGTGGGCCGCGTCGGCACACTCGATGATGGCGGAGAGCTGCGGATAACCGACACCGGTCTTGACGCGAGTGGTGCAGACCGAGCCCGGGCCGATGCCGACCTTGACGATGTCGGCGCCGGAGAGGATCAGCTCTTCGACCATCTCGCCGGTCACCACGTTGCCCGCCAGAATGACGTGGTTGGGGCAGGCTTCACGAATCTTGCGTACGAACTCAACGAAGTGTTCGGAGTAGCCGTTGGCCACGTCGACACAGATGAAACGCAGCGCTTCGGACATGGCGAGGATTTGGCGGGTCTTGGCGAAATCTTCAGCCGAGGTGCCGGTGGAGACCATCACATGGCCCAGCAGCGCCGGATCGGTCTCGTTGACGAAAGCTTGCCACTGCTCAAGGCTGTAGTGCTTGTGTACCGCGGTCATCATCTCGAAACCGGCCAGCGTGCGCGCCATGGCGAAGCTGCCGACGGTATCCATGTTGGCGGCGATAACGGGTACGCCTTGCCATTGGGTCTGAGTGTGTTTGAAGGTGAACTGACGGGTCAGGCTTACTTGGGAACGGCTCTTGAGAGTAGAGCGCTTGGGGCGGAACAGGACATCCTTGAAACCGAGCTTCAAGTCTTCTTCGATACGCATTACAAATTCCTTATTGAGCCTTGTTGAAAGTCACTTTTGCAGTGGCAAATTTTCGGCAGGCGCAAAAAAACCGGTGGTTTTCAGGCCCTCCGGTTTACAACAGTGTAGGCAAAAATCCCTTCAGAACAAGACTGATAATTTGTAAATCCTTGTGGTAGCCTTTGGCGTCACAACCTGAGGTTAACCACCAGTTTCATCCAGCACCGTTCGGTGCCTTGCTCTCCTTCGATATTCCCGCCCGCTTGGGCCGCCGTTCGGCCACTCTTTGTCGTCTCTCTCCTGACCCGCCAGATATTATCCAAGTAGCTGAAATAAATCGGATTGACCCACAATGGGACTGTGGTAGATCTGGGCGCAGGATTGACAAGGCAGGGCAGTAAAATGGGCAAGATGATGGTGGGGATCACCCTGATGCTGGCACTGTGTGGCAGTGCGCTGGCTGAGACCCCGACCAGCTATGGCTGGATCGAGAAGGGGCTTATTTTGCCTACCGGCGTGGCGGTGAAGATGAAGCTCGACACCGGGGCGCTCACCTCTTCCCTCGATGCACGCTCCATCACCAGATTCAAACGGGATGGCAAGCCCTGGGTGCGCTTCATGCTGGTGGTGACCGATGCCGACAGCGGCAAGCTGGTCAAACAGCAGTTCGAGCGGCGGGTCGAGCGCAGCGTGACGGTGCGCGGGGCGGGCGGTATGGAGCAGCGGCCAACGGTGACTATGTCCATCTGTCTGGGGGACAAGGTGTATGAGGAGTGGTTCACCCTGCGGGATCGCAGCAAGATGATCTATCCGGTGCTGCTGGGCCGCCGCCTGCTGGCGGAGCTGGGCCCAGTGGATTCCAGTCGAACCTTTACCGTGCAGCCAGATTGTCATTGAAAGTAAAGAGCCCGCATCGCGGGCTCTTTACTTATCGCTTATCTTGCCGGCGGGAGTGGGAGTAACACGCTCACCTCCAGCCCCCCTTCCGCCCGGTTGTGGACATCGAGGTCGGCGCCGTGCAGCTGGGCAATGCGCGAGACGATGGCCATGCCGAGACCCACGCCATCCCCCTGCTGGGGATTGACCCGAAAGAAGCGTTCATACAGCCGGGGCAAGGCGCTGGCGGGAATGCCGGGGCCGTTGTCACTTACATCCACCCTCACCCGGTTGCCCTCTCGCTGAACCCGCACCCTGATCTCGCCCTCCGGCTGAGTGTAGCGCAGCGCATTGTCGATGAGATTACTGAACAGCAGTTCGAGCAGGGTGGCCTGCCCCATCACCAGCTGCGGCAATTCACACTCCAGCGACAGCTGCTGATCCTTCTTGAGGGCAATGGGAGCCAGGGTCGCCAGGGTGCCTTGCAGCAGATGGCCTATCTCCAGCTCGGTCAATACCAGCCCCTGCTGGTTGTCGATACGGGCCTGGGTCAGCAGCTGGCGGATCAGCCGATCGCTGCGATCGAGGGCCTGCAGCATCTTGTGCAGGGATTGCTGGCGGCTGGCGTCATCATCGGCCGCAAGGGCATTTTCACTGTGGATCCGCAGCACCGCCAACGGGGTGCGCAGCTCGTGGGCCGCCTCGTTGGTGAACTGCTTCTCCCGCTCTATGGTCTCTGCCAGCGCCTGCATCAGCCGGTTGATCTCGTTGGTGAGGGGGGTCAGCTCCTGAGCGCTTATCTTGAGGCTGAGCGGGCTCAGGTTGGCGGGGTGACGTTCACTGATGGCCTGGGCCAGCTGACGCAGGGGGGCCAGCCCGCGGGTGATGAGCCACCAGAGCAGGGCCAGCAGGAAGGGTAGGGTGATCAGCAGCGGCAGCATGGTGAGGGTGGCCATCTTGCTGGCCAGTTCGCTGCGCTCGTCGTCCCGCTCGGCCACCACCAGCCAGGTCTGCTCCTGCTGGTTGTAGAGAGTGAAGGTGCGCCACTGGTGATTATCTTTTTTGACCGTGTCGAAGCCGATGGCCAGGGTGACCAGCGGCTGTTCCGGGGCGCTGGGGGCGCGCAGCAGCAAGCCGCCCTTTTCATCGAGCAGCTGGAAGTAGAGATTGCGTTCGAACTCGTGACCGTAGGGGGTGATCTCCCGATCCTCGCCGGTCAGGTTGAGGCTGGGGTCTTTTTGCCACTCATCGGGGTTCTGCGCCTCCCACTCCTGATAGACGGTGCCGTTGGCGGGCAACTGCTCCTGCTGGGCCATATAGCGGGCCAGCAGCTGGTTGGTGATGCGGGCCGACTGGGCGAGGCGGGCATCAAACAGCTCCTCCATTTCGTGGCTCGCCTCCATGTAGCCGATAAAGGCGCTGATGGTGAGGCTCAGACTCACCAGCGTCAGGATACCGGTGAGTAGAAAGCGGCGAATGGAGCGCGGGCGTTTCATCGTGCGGGTGTCCGGCTTGGCTGTTCGAGCTGGGGAATGATGTAGCCGACCCCGCGAATATTGCGGATGAGGTCGCTGTAGAACTTTTTGCGCAGATGGTGGATATGCACCTCTACCGCGTTGCTCTCGGCGCCTTCATCCCAGCCGTAGAGGCTCTGTTGCAGCTGATCCTTGCTCAGCACCCGGCCGCTCTGGCTGATCAGCTCCTGCAGCAACTTGTATTCGTGGGGGGTGAGTTTGACCGCCTCGCCCTGATAGGTGACCTGCTGGGATTCTGGATAGATGAGGATGTCGCCATACTCCAGTACCGCCTGAGCCTGCCCCTTGCTGCGGCGAACGAGGGCGCGCAGGCGTGCGTTGAGCTCCTGCAGGGCGAAGGGCTTGACCATGTAGTCGTCGGAGCCGGCATCGAGGCCAACCACCCGATCGTCCAGCGCATCGCGGGCGGTGAGGATCAGCACCGGCAGCTGGTGTCCTTCACGCCGCAACTTGCGCAGCAGGCTGAGGCCGTCGATGTCGGGCAGGTTGAGATCGAGGATCAGGGCGGCGAACTCGTCGCTCTTGAGGGCTGCCAGAGCGGGCAACCCCTGTTGCAGCCAGTCCACCGTATAGCCGCTATGGCGCAGTGCATCCTGCATACCATCCCCCAGCATCACATCATCTTCTACCAGCAGGATCCGCATTCTTTTCTCCCTGTTTGTTGGGTGTGGCGATCTGGCTCAGCGCCAGGGCGTGCCGTGGCATAAACAACCCTGCCCACCAGTATGCAAGCTGGTGGGCAGAGTTTAAATAGTTCTTTGATCCATCAGGGTTTTATAGCTTGGCCAGCCGATCGCGGATCTCCATTCTGCGCCCTTCGTCGGCCACTTCGCGACCTGGGCGGGCCGGGGCTGCCAGCGCCTTGTCGAGGTAGGTTTTGGCCTCGGCCTTGCGACCCTGATCCAGCAGGAAGTCGCCATAGAAGAAGTTGGGGTCGATGCCATCGGGATTGATGGTCAGCGCCTGCTTGAGCAGTTGCTCTGCCTTTTCGTCATCGCCAAAACCGACCGGCCAGCCGGGCACCTGATAGTAGAGGGAGCCCAGGCTGGTATAGGCGGAGCCGTCCAGCGCCTTGGGATCCTGCTTGAGCGCAAGCTCCAGCTTGGCTTTGGCCTCTTTCACCAGCCCCAGCGCTCCCAGCCCGCCCTTGGCCCCCGCCCAGGTGCTCTTGACGATGGCCGACCAGATCAGCAGATCAGCGCGAAAGGGCTCCTTGGCGCTGGCCGCTTCGGCCTGGGTGCTCAAGGTTTCGAGGCAGCTCTCTTTCGCCTTGCCGCTCTGTTGATACTGGCAGACGGCCCACTGTTGTTGGATGGGGGTGAGGGCATCATTCGAGGCCATGGCTGAGGTGGATCCCAGCAGGATGGCGATGGCACAAGAGGTCACGGATTGACGGAAAAAATTCATATTAATGCTCCTTCTTGGTCGGGATCGGGTGGGACAAGTCTGGTTGTGGCGCACTGTTGGCGCCGGCATCAGCCGTCCCTGGCTGAAGATGACGGGCATAACGTTTGATGATCGGCAGCTGTCTGGCCAGCGCCTTGTCGACGATGCCGGGCAGCAGGGCATTGAGCCGCACGAACAGTTTTTCCGGCCAGCCGAGCCAGCTGCGGCGGGTTTCGTTGCACAGGGCGATGACCGCCTCTTCGGCCACCTCCTGCGGGCTGTCGGTCTGGGTGCCGAGCGCCGCATTCATCTCGTAAGCGGCCTCAGAATTGAGCTTGGTGCGGGTGGCGCGGGGGGCAAAGTGCAGCACCTTGATACCACTCCCCTCCAGCTCCCGTCCCAGCGCTTCGCTAAAGCCGCGCAGGGCAAATTTGCTGGCGCAGTAGACGCTGTAACCGGGGTAGCCGATGCTGCCCAGGCTCGACCCCATGTTCATGATGATCCCCGGCTTGCGCATGGTTGGCAGCAGGGCACGGGTGAGCTGGATGGGCGCCTCGATATTGAGCAGCAGCTGGCGCTCCACTTGCTCGAAGCTCTGATCTTCCAGCCAGGCAAACTGGTTGCAGCCAGCGTTATTGATCAGGATGTCGATCCCGTCCTCCAGCGCTGGGTGTTGCAACAGCTTCGCCCGCTCCTGCGCAGAGCCGAGGTCGGCGAGCACCACCTGATGGCGCTCGGGATGAGGCAGTGACTTGCACAGCCGCTCCAGCGTCGGGCCGCGACGTCCGTGCAGCAGCAGGTGTGCCCCCTGGGCGGCCAGCTCCTGCGCCAGCTCCTCACCTATGCCACCGCTGGCGCCGGTGAGCAGCACGAGTTTCCCTTCAAGGTTCATGGTATGGATTCCCTTTTTGCTGTCTGCTGCCGACTTACGGTGTGGAGGTGAGGTTGTAGAGCATCTCGCCGTAGAGGCGATAGACCACCTTGGCCCCGTGGATGATGGCGGCCTGATCCGCCGGACTCTCGACCTTATCCATCAAGGATTCAAAGAACTTGAGGTGCTCCTGATCCAGGGCGCCGTGGGAACTCAGGTAGCTCATCGCCTGGGGTGGCAGGCCGAGACCCTTTTTCAGCTGGTCGGCGACGGTGAGGGCGATGGCCACGCTGGTGCCTTCCAGTACCTGCACCATGCCGAAGAAGCCCATGGGGTTGCCGCGCTGGATCTGGTCGTAGAGGAAGGCGACCATCAGCTCGATGGGCAGCCCAGGCTGGCCGTGGCGCACCGCCTCGGCATCACCGCCACAGGCGCGGATATCGCTTAAGATCCACTCCTGATGGCCATACTCCTCGTCGATGTACTCGGCAATGGCGCCGCGCACCCACTCGTACTCCTGACCCAGCTTGCCGCCGGTTGCCATCAGCAGTGGAACTGTGTGGCGCACGTGGTAGTAGGCCTGCGCCAGAAAGGCGAGATAGGTGTCACGGCTGATATCGCCACGGCGGCAGGCTTCGATGATGGGGGCGTTGAACAGATGCTCACGCTCCTGAGCAGTGGCTTGTTGCAGAGTCTGGTAGAAGCTCATGACGATTCTCCTGTAAGGCATTGGCTGATTTGCCGGGAAAAGTGTTGGTAAATCTCGTTGCGACGGGGGCGCCCGTTGGCGGTCAGCAGGCCGGGATGTTGATCCAGCGCCACCGGCAACCAGTGGTGCAGCCGGGCGTAATCGGGCAGCCGCTGGTTCAGACCGGCGATCTGGCGTGGCAGATCCGCCTCTTTGCCCGGCAGGGGCTGGATCAGCGCCACGTTGGCAGGCTGACCATCGCCAAACACCACGATGCGTGCGATGGCGGGGCAGAGCTGGGCCTCGGCTTCCACCCACTCCGGTGAGAAGTTGCGGCCAAAGGCGGTGACCTGGACATTCTTCTTGCGCCCGGTGATATGGAGGTAGCCCTCATCATCCAGATGACCCAGATCGCCTGTGGCGATCTGCATGGCAGAAGGTTCGCCAGTGGCAATCTGTTCGGGAGTTGGTTCGTTGCTGCCGAGATAACCCAGCATGGCGCTGCCGCTCACCATAATTTCGCCGTCGCTGGCGATGGTGACCTGACAGTGGGGCAGGGGGCGGCCGACGCTGCCGGGCTTGTCAGCATCCGGGCTGTTGAGCGCCACCACGGAGCCGCACTCCGAGAGGCCATACCCCTCATATACCGGCAGGCCGAGCTGACGGGCGTGTTTGATCAGGTCGGGGGCCACCTTGCCGCCACCGACGGCAATAAAGCGCAGGCTCTTGAGCTGCTGGGCCAGCGTCGGGGTGCTGGTGCAGAGCGCCAGCAGCAGGCGCAGCAGTTCGGGCACCAGCACCAGACTGTGGGTCGACCAGCGCAGCAGGCCTTCCCCCAGCATGGCTGGATTGAGCGTACTGGATCCGGTGAAACCGAGCTCCCCGAGGGGCGGAATGCGGCTGCAGGCGCCGGTCAGCAGCGGCACATAGAGGCCGGTGATGTTCTCAAGCAGGGTCGCCAGCGGCAGCAGGGTGAGGTGTTTTTCCACCTTGGCTGGCGCGACCCGCTCGGCCAGCGCATGGCTCACCGCTATCATCTGGGTCAGTGACAGGCAGACGCCCTTGGGCTGGCCCGTGGTGCCGGAGGTGTAGGTGATCTTGGCGGTGCCCTTGGGCAGCGCCGGTCGATTGGTCGGGGTATGGCGCCAGAGCGGTAGCTCGCCGGTGATCAGCGAGATCGGTTCGGCGGCATGCCACCCCTGATGATGTGGGCCCACCAGCGCATCGGCGCCGCTGCTCTCCAGCAACCAGGCCTGCTGGGCCTGACTGAAGAAGTGGGGCACCGGAATGACCACGATACCGGCGCGGGTGCAGGCGAGATCCAGCAGCGCCCAGGGCAGGCCGTTGTCCAGTTGCAGCGCCAGACGGCTGATGTCGAGCTGTTGCAGCTGGCTGGCCAGACGCTGGATCTGTTGCCACAGGGTCTGGTAATCGAGACGCTGCTGGTTGCTCAGCAGCGCAGGGGATTGCGGATGCTCGTGGGCATGTTTGGCGATGGCGTCGAACAGGCTCATTGGGCGCACCTTTTTTGATGGGGCTGGTTATCACTGCTCTTGCCAGCATCGTCAAACAGGGTTGGCATGGGGGCCAGCAGATTGAGCAGCAGGCTGCGCTGGGCCAGCACCTCGCGCCCCTGATTGATGTCGCCCACCATCACCTTGGGTTGGCAGCGGTAGTACTCACCCCAGGCATCGGCATCGGCTCCCACCTGATGGGCCTGTGCGGGGGCCAGCTCCACCGGGTTGAGTTGCAGACGGGCAAAGCTGTTGCGCAGCTTGGCAGTGCCGGTAAAGACCACGTAGTCGAGGGCGTTTTCACATAGCAGACGACACAGGGCCGCAAACATCAGGCGGGCATTGCCCGGTTCGCTGCAGGCCAGATTGCCCACTTCGATAATGCGGTTGCGTGCCGGATAGACCCCGAGGCGGGTGTTGATGGCGGCCTCGATGGGTTGCTCCAGATACTGTTCCAGATAGAGAGGCCCCTCACTGGCATGATTGAGACCACAGGCACCGACCAGCGTCCCGTCCGCCCGATAGAGCCCCAGCAGGCAGGGGAGGAAATGGGGGATGCGGGCGTTGAACTCGAGGGTATAGGCGGCCTGGATATAGGTTTGCAGTGCCATGACCTGCTGCGGGGACTTGGCTAGCAGCAATCGGTAGGGGGCCTGGATCTCGATGGTCATGGGTGACTCCTTCTCTTGCGATGGTTTGAGAGTAAAAGGGCAAACTTAAGAAACCCTTAAGGAGCAAAAAAAGTTGTCAGCGACGCGACGGGCAGGCAATCTGCGCCGCTGTTATCCAACAGGAAGCCCCCAAGAGGAATAGCCATGTCATCCACCGTCAGCTGCCCCCTGTGTGCCAGCCATCGCAGTTATCCCCTGCCGGTGGCGGGCAAACGCTATCATCGCTGCCTCGCGTGCGAGCTGGTCTGGCTGGATGAGGCGGATCATCTGGATGAGGCGGCGGAGAAGGCGGTCTACGACGGCCACGATAACCAGGTTGATGATCCCCGTTATCGCACCTTTCTGATGCGGGCATTTGGCGAGGTACTGAGTCGGGTGCCAACTCCTGCCAGTGGTCTCGATTTTGGCTGCGGTCCCGGCCCTGCGCTGGTGGCGATGGGGCGTGAGGCGGGTTACGACATGGTTGGATATGATAAGTTCTATGCCGACTTTCCCGAGTTGCTGACGCGTCAGTATGACTTCATCACCAGTACCGAGGTGATCGAGCATATCGCCGAGCCGCGCACGGAGCTGGCGCAGTTGTGGGATTGCCTCAAGCCGGGCGGTGTGCTGGTGCTGCAAACCCAGCGGGTGCTCAGTGACGAGCGGTTTAAAAACTGGCGTTATCGCCACGACCCGACCCACATCGTCTTCTTTGCCGAGGCATCGTTTCAGGTGTTGGCCGCTCGCTGGCAGGCCGAGCTCAGCTTCCCCCACGCAGATGTGGCGGTGTTCACCAAACCTGAACAGGGTGTATTCATTTGATCATGGATTGGGCATGCTGATCGCCTGACTTCTGGAACGGATGCCCTGTTTTCATGTCCATACCCCACCTCTCACTGCAGGATGCCCGTCATCTGCAACTGGCGGCGCAAGGGCTGCTGGCCCCCCGTCGCAGCAAGGCGACCCCCGCCGATCTGCTGGCCACCATTCGCCGCATGGCGCTGCTGCAGATCGATACCATCTCGGTGGTGGCGCGCAGCCCCTATCTGGTGCTCTTTAGCCGGCTTGGCCAGTACGAACCGCGTTGGCTGGAGCAGCTGCTGGCCGACGGCGAGATCTTCGAATATTGGGCCCACGAGGCCTGCTTTGTACCCCGCGAGGATTACCGGCTGCTGCGCCACCGGATGCTCGACCCTGCCGCCATGGGGTGGAAGTTTTCGGCCAACTGGCTCGCTACCCATCAGCAGGAGATTGGCCAGCTTATCGAACGCATTCGTCAGCACGGCCCGGTGCGGGCGGCTGACTTTGAACGCACAACCGGCAAGGGGAACGGCTGGTGGGACTGGAAACCGGAAAAGCGCCATCTGGAGGTATTGTTTACCACCGGTCAGCTGATGGTGCGGGAGCGGTGCAACTTTCAGCGGGTCTATGACCTGGCCGAGCGGGTGCTCCCCGAGTGGTGTGATGAGCGGGATCTGCCGAGCATCGAGCAGGCGCAGCGGGATATGGTGTGCGCCAGCTGCCGGGCGCTGGGGCTGGTCAAAACTGGCTGGGTTGCGGACTACTACCGGCTGCGGCGCGGCAAATATGACGCCTTGCTCCATCAACTGGCGGACGAGGGTGAACTGTTGCCGGTACGAGTGGAGGGATGGCAGCACGGCGCCTTTGTGCACGCCTCGCTGGCCGATGAGCTGGCAAGGGCACAGGCGGGCACCCTCAAGGCAACCCATACCACCGCCTTGTCGCCGTTTGACCCGCTGGTGTGGGATCGCAAACGGGCCAGTGAGTTGTTCAACTTCGACTATCGCATCGAGTGCTATACCCCGGCCCCCAAGCGCCAATACGGTTACTTCGTGTTGCCCTTGCTCCATCGTGGCCTGCTGGTGGGCAGGATGGATGCCAAGGCCCATCGCCAGCAGGGGATCTTCGAGATCAAGAGCCTCTATCTGGAAGCCGGTGTGAGAGTGACCCGCACGCTTGCACAGGATCTGGCGAAAGCCCTGCAAAAGCTGGCTGACTGGCACCAGACGCCGCAGCTCCGTTATGGTGCCATTCCGGCCAATTTGCTGGCGTTGTGGCATGAAAGCGCCCCTGCAAAGTGAGATCTATCCCTTCTGGGCTAAGCTGCAAGAGTGATAAACAGTCCGGGAGCGGGAGATGACACGAGCGGCAACATGGTGGGCGGGATTGGCGATGGCTATCTTGTCCCCCGCGCTATGGGGGCAAGAGCCGCCAGTGAAGATCTGTCTGGGGGAGGGCAACGAGTGGGCCCCCTTTACCTACTGGGAGCGCAAGGACGGTGTGCCCGATACCAGCCGCCTGACCGGTTCGGCGACGACGCTGGTGCTCGATGCATTGCAACAGAGCGGGCTCTCGCACCAGATCCGCTATCTGCCCTGGGCGCGGGTGCAGCAGGAGCTGGCGGATTATCGCCAGAATGGTCTGTGCGAGCTGACCTGGGATGCCAGCTACAAGCCGGAGCGGGCCGAGTTTGCCTTCTACAGCGTGCCCCTCTACTACACACACCTCGGTTTCTTCTATCTCAAGCGCCGCTACCCCGAACCGCCGGATCTGCAGACGGTCAATCGTTCCCGGGTGTGCGGGGTGATAGGCTACAACTACACACCCTACGGGCTTGCGCAGGAGCCACGCAGGGTCAAGCAGTTGCAGCAGGCGCTCGATATGCTGGAGCGGGATCGCTGCGACTTTCTGCCAAGCGAAATCGAACCTCTGGTGGCAGGCATCAGCCTTGGCATCTACCGCAGCGAGAGCGGGTTGCTCAATCTCGCCCTGCCCAGCCGCAAGGGATTCTATCTGCTGGTGAGCAAGGGTTCCCCCCGCGGTCACCAGCTGGTGAACATCCTCAATCAGTCGCTGGTGGCGTTTCAGGAAGGGGGGCATACGGATGAGGTGATGCGCCGCTTCTTGCCGCCGATGGAGTAATAGCGAAGGGTTGCTGTCATTCAGGGGGCGCAGATAAACAGAGGGCCAGCCGGTGCAAACCGGCTGGCCCTTTTTTACGTGAGAGGCTGTCAGGCCGCCAGACGGGTCAGTACCTTCACCAGCAGCTCGATGCGCGGGGCAATGCTGGCCAGATCCAGATACTCCTCGTCACTGTGGAAACCGGCACCGATGGGGCCCAGACCATCCAGAGTGGGGATGCCGAGGGCGGCGGTCAGGTTGGCATCGGAGCCGCCCCCCACCTCCTGCCAGCTGATCGGCAGCCCCAGTTCGGCGCCACACTCCTCCACCAGCTGCATCAGTGCCTGGGTGCCCTCTGACGGCACCATGGCCGGTTTGTGGGCCTCGCGGGTCAGCTGGATGGTGACACCGTCCAGATGCGGCCGCTCGGCCAGGGTCAGCAGATGATCGTCGATCTGGTGGTACTCCTGATTGTCCCAGAAACGGACGTCTACCACAGCGCTGGCATGGGCCGGCACTATGTTGGCGCCATTGCCCCCCTCGACAATGCCGATGTTGAGGGTGGTGCCGCTCTCGAAGTTGGTCAGGGCGTTGATGGCCAGGATCCAGTGGCCCAGCTCGGTGATGGCGCTGCGCCCCTTCTGCGGTTCGTTGCCCGCGTGAGCCGCCTTGCCGGTGAAGTCGATGCGATAACGGGCCATCCCCTTGCGCGCCTTGACCAGCGAGCCATCGGCGCGGGCCGCTTCGGCCACCAGCACCTGTTTTGCCTGTTTGGCCACCGTTGCCAGCCAGTCGCTGGAGTGCAGGGAGCCAATCTCCTCATCCGGGTTCATGCAGACGCAGATGCTCAGGCGATCGCGCACCTCGCGGGGCAGTTCACGCAGGGCATAGACGATGTTGAGCAGGCCGGATTTCATGTCGGAGACACCGGGGCCGTAAGCGCGCTCACCATCGATGCTCATCGGGCGGGTGGCGGCGGTGCCGACCGGGAAGACGGTATCCATATGACCGATCAGCATGATGTCGATCTGCTCGGCCTGCGGCTGGTTGCGGATCTCCAGTCCGACCCCGGCGATGCCGCAATCGACCCGCTTGATCTGCCAGCCGCCCATCGCCTCATATTTGGCGGCCATCAGGTCGGCCACTGCCGCAATGCCGGGCTGGTGCAGGGATCCGCAATCCAGATTGATCAGGGGGGCCAGTTCGGTCAGGTATTGATCCAGAGAAAAAGTCATTGCTTGCTCCACTATCAGGTTCGGGTCAGAGAAGGATGTTCATCACCAGCATGGCGCCGAAGGCGTTGAGTACCGAGATGGCGACCATGATGGGGATATAACGCCCTTCGGTGCCGATGCAGCCGAGGATGCGGCCCATGTACTGCACCTGGGAGCCCATCAGGTAGATGGCTGGCGCCAGAATGGCGATGTGAGTGCCGTTGAGGATCCCCTGATCGAACAGGGTGATGACCACACCGACTGCACCGCCCATCGACATCCAGGCGCCGATCAGCACGGCTGCCGCCTCACCGGGCAACCCGAAGATGGCCATGATGGGGGAGAAGATGGCGCCCATGGCATCCAGCGCGCCGGTGATCTGCAGCGCCTTGATGATGACGAAGGCCATCAGTACGTTGGGTACGGTGGAGGTGGTGGCGATAACCCAGCCCTTCTTGGCCCCTTCGACGAAGATATCGGTGACGATGGGTTTCTTGATGTTGGCCTGGCTCATTTGGCTTGCTCCTGAGTGTTGAGGGTCTGCTGGGTGTTGTTATCGGTCTGCTTGCCTTCGCTCATATTGAGGTAGACCCGGAACAGGTTGGCCCCGACAAATTTGAAGGCGAACATCACGATGACAGCCAGACCGATGGAGGAGCTGACCGCCGGGCTGCCATCTGCCAGTGTCAGGGTGAACAGCACGGCGCCGGAGGAGAAGAAGTTGACGATGGTGGCACCAGCGGAGAACTGGAACATGGTGAATACGTCGGTTTCACGCTTGGTGATGAGCCCTTCATCCTTGAGCTGACGAGTCATGGCGGCACCGGCATCGGTACTCTGCAGGGAGGCGATAAGGGCGAGGCCGGTGTTGCCCGGGATCCCCATCAGCGGGCGCAGCAGCGGGGTCAGCAACTTGCGGGCCGCTTCCAGCGCACCGTAGTGTTCCAGCACATTGATCATGCCGAGGGCGAACATAACGGTGGGGATCAGGGTCAGGGCGAACAGAAAGCCGTCTCTCGCCCCGTTGCCCCCCTTGCCGCGCATGTCGGTCATGGCGGTCTTGATGCCGTCACCATTCTCGCTGACGCTCTGGACCATGGTGCCGAACGAGCCGTTCAGCGTGGTGAAATCGAATACCCCGTACCACTCGCCGGATTGCAACAGTCCGGAGAAGAAGACCACGGCGAAGGCCAGTGCCAGGTAACTGCCTATGCTCACCGAGCGTGTTTTGTCTGTCATTAGCTAGCTCCATATGAATAATTATTTAATCTGAATAATTATAATTGATATGGATATCACTAAATTGATGGTGGTCAAAATGGTTTGCTACAAATGACGAATGTATTGGGGTTATGTGACTGCGATCGCCATATGCTTGGACGATAATCTGGTTTTTATCGAATTATTTGAGTGAGTAAAAAGCAGAGGCGGGATAGCGGGGCAATAAAAAACCGGGCACGAGGCCCGGTTTGCTCAATCAGTCAGATGTGATTACTGGAGTACCAGCACCATCAGCAGGCCGACGGTAATGGCAGATACCAGGAAGGCAAAGCCATAAAATACATAGTGGTGCAGCTTGGTGGTGTGGATCCCCAGATCGTGCAGACCGTGGTAGATACGGTGCATGCCGTGCCAGACTGGCAGGGCGATGATCACCAGCAGGATGCAGGCACCCCACCAAGAGCTGGCGAACGCGTGCACGCGGTCATAGCTCATGGTTTCCACGTCCATGATGCCCATGGGCACCAGCAGACCGGTGATGAGGACAATGACCGGCAGCAGCATGGCAACGACCATGCCACCCGCACCAAACAGACCCCAGTAAATTGGTTCGTCAGAACGTCTCATTGTTTTCTCCTCAGGCCACGATGATCAGGACAAGCAGGGACACCACCGCCAGCGCCACATACTGGGCGAGAACGATCGGCTTCTCCGGTACCAGGTCTTCACCACGGAAGATACGCATGGCTTTCGGCGCCAGGGCGAACCAGGTTTTGGCATGGAACAGGCACGCCGCCAGAGCGACGACATGGAACAGGATGGCGATCGGGCTTTGCAGGGATTCCAGCCAGCCGTTGAACGCTTCCTGACCCTGAACCAGGCGCATCAGGCCCCACATCAGCACAACGGCGTAGATGGAGACGAAGATACTGGTGCCTTCACGGATCATGTAACCGGTGTAGAAGGCGTTCTTCAGCCACCAGTCTTTCTTCATTTCGCGGACGTAAGGTTTACGTTTGCTATCAGTGTTGTTCATGGTCTCAATCCTGCTCTCAATCTGGCTTGAACATGGCGATCATGTAGTCCTTGGCGCTTTCGACCTTGCCAAGCTGGATGGCCGCCGCCGGATCGACGCCCTTCGGGCACACTTCGGAGCAGTAGCCCACGAAGGTACAGCCCCAGACGCCTTCGTCCTGGCTGATGATGCGCATACGCTCTTTGGCACCAGCATCACGGTTGTCGACGTTGTAGCGATAGGCCAGAGCCAGTGCCGCCGGACCGGTGAACTTCTTGTTGATGCCGTACTGCGGGCAGGCTGCGTAGCAGAGACCACAGTTGATGCACTGGGAGAACTGCTTGTACTGCGCCATCTGGGCCGGAGTCTGGATGTACTCGCCATCACACAGGCTGCGAGGCTCGCTCGGGATGATGTACGGCTTGATGCTCTCCAGCTTCTCGATGAAGTCGGACATGTCGACCACCAGATCGCGCTCGATCGGGAAGTTGTTGAGCGGCTCGACGGTCATCTTGCCCGGCAGATAGTCGCGCAGGAACGCCTTGCAACCCAGCTTGGGCACACCGTTGACCATCATGCCGCAGGAGCCGCAGATCGCCATCCGGCAGGACCAGCGGAAGCTCAGGGTAGAGTCCAGGTGATCCTTGATGTACTGCAGGGCGTCCAGCAGAGACATCTCTCTCTGGTATGGCACCTGGAAGGTTTGCATCCAGGGCTCGTTATCCTGTTCCGGACGGTAGCGCAGGATCTCAATTTCAATCATCTCAGCCATTCTTCTTAGCCTCGTCTTGTTTCTCACCCTCGGAGCCGTACACGCGTTTTGCCGGCTGGGACTTAGTGATCTTCACATCGGAGTAATCGATGGAGGGCGTTTCGCCATTTTTGTAGAACGAGAGCGTGTGCTTGAGGAAGTTCACGTCATCGCGCTCTTCGTAACCATCCAGACGCTGGTGGGAACCGCGGGACTCTTTACGATTGATGGCGGAGTGCGCCATGGCTTCAGCCACGTCCAGCATGTAACCCAGTTCGATGGCGTACAGCAGATCGGTGTTGAAGACAGAGGACTTGTCGTTGATCTTGACCTTCTTGTAACGGGCTTTCAGCTCGTTGATCTTGTCGATGGTGCCCTGCATCAGCTCTTCGGTACGGTAGATACCGACGCCGGCTTCCATGGACATGCCCAGTTCGTTGCGGATGTCTGCCGGGTTTTCGGTACCGTCTACGTCCATCAGGGAGAGGTGCTGCTTGATGAGCGCCTCGGCCTTGGCGGCCAGCGCTTCGGTATTGCCATGCTTCTGAGTCTTGGCAAATTCACCTGCCTGCTCACCGGCCAGCTTGCCGAATACCACGATCTCGGACAGGGAGTTGGAACCCAGACGGTTGGCACCGTGCAGACCGACGGAGGCACATTCGCCCGCGGCGTAGAGGCCGGGCAGACGGGTGGCACACTTGTTGTCAGTCTCGATACCACCCATGGTGTAGTGGGCAGTCGGACGTACCGGGATAGGCTCTTTGGCCGGATCCACGTTGACGTAGGCTTTGGCCAGTTCGCAGATGAACGGCAGACGCTCTTTCAGGTACTTCTCGCCAAGGTGACGCAGGTCGAGGTGAACCACATCGCCCATCGGGCCCTGAATGACGCGGCCTTTCTGCTGCTCTTGCCAGAATGCTTGGGAAACGCGGTCGCGCGGACCCAGTTCCATGTATTTGCTCTTCGGCTGGCCGATCGGGGTTTCCGGGCCCAAGCCGTAGTCTTGCAGGTAGCGGTAGCCATCCTTGTTCAGCAGGACGCCACCCTCACCACGACAACCTTCGGTCATCAGGATGCCGGTGCCCGGCAGACCGGTCGGGTGATACTGGACGAACTCCATATCACGCAGCGGTACGCCGTGACGGTAGGCCAGTGCCATGCCGTCGCCGGTGACGATGCCACCGTTGGTGTTGTAGCGATAGACACGGCCAGCACCGCCGGTTGCCACGATCACGGATTTGGCCTGGATGAAGCGGGTGATACCGTTCTGGATGTCGAAGGTCAGTACGCCCTGGACACGGCCGTCGTCCACGATCAGATCAAGACAGAAATGCTCGTCGAAGCGCTTGATGCTCGGGTATTTGACGGAGGTCTGGAACAGGGTGTGCAGAATATGGAAACCGGACTTGTCTGCGGCGAACCAGGTACGGGGAACCTTCATGCCACCAAACGGACGCACGTTGGCTTTACCATCCGGCTTGCGGCTCCAGGGGCAACCCCAGTGCTCCAGCTGGATCATCTCTTTGGTTGCGTTGTTGACGAAGTATTCCACTACGTCCTGCTCGCACAGCCAGTCACCACCGGAGACGGTGTCGTTGAAGTGGTTTTCGAGGGAGTCGTCATCACGGACGACACCGGCGGCGCCGCCTTCGGCAGCAACCGTGTGGCTGCGCATCGGGTAAACCTTGGAAATCAGGGCGATGTCCAGGTCTGGCTGTGATTCGGCTATAGCGATAGCGGCGCGTAAGCCGGTACCGCCAGCACCGATGATGGCCACATCGGTCTTGATAATATCCACATCTGCCTCCTTAGGGATAGATTTGCTGGGCACGATTTTGCTCTATGAAAAAAATTCAGGCTTGATGCAAGTCAAACTGCTAGGTTTTATTCCCTTTTTATTGGTTATTTTTCTATAAAACACCCAAATCCCTGGATGAAAATGTCGTTATTATCGTCATTTTTTGGTGTTACTGAGCAGTTGAACACCTAGCTACGAGCACTTTAACTTCTGGATTGTACGTAGTTTTCTTTCAATAAAATGCGAATCACCTCTCTTTTTAGGTACTCGCGAAAAAAATTTTAAGTTTTTTATTGTAATTTTTTAATGAGAATTATTGGCATTCATCTATTCGGATAGAAATAGGTAATCCGAAATGCTGCGGTGACTACGGAGGTGATCTGATAATTCCAGACGAATTACAAGGATTTCAAGGCGGGGGATTTGGCGGGTAATGTGAGATTACTCACTGAAAATTAAGCGCTATTTAGAAAAATAAAAGGGGCCTTTACGGCCCCTTTTGCTCATGCTCAAATGCGGAACATGCCGACCTGATTGCTCAGTTCACCCGAAATATTTTTAAGTTGTTCAGAGAGATGGCGTGAGCTGTCAGCATCCACTGCCAGTTCGTCCGAGACATCTTTCACTGCCTGAATGTTGCGACTTACCTCGTCGGTGACGGCCCGCTGCTCTTCAGCCGCGCTGGAGATCTGGGTCGCCATGTCGGAGATCTGGTTGATCGAGGTGGTGATCTGCTCCAGCGCATGGGTGGCGTTGTTGGCGTCATCCACGCTGTTCTGGGCCAGCAGCTGGCCTTCGTGCATGGTGCTGACCGCTCCCTGGGTATTGCGTTGCAGGGTTTCGATCATATTGCGGATCTCGACGGTGGAGCTGTGGGTACGCTGTGACAGGACGCGCACCTCGTCGGCTACGACCGCAAAGCCGCGACCCTGCTCACCGGCACGTGCCGCCTCGATGGCGGCGTTGAGTGCCAGCAGGTTGGTCTGCTCGGCGATGCCCTGAATGGTGGAGAGGATGGTGTTGATCTCCTGAGCGTTTTTCTCCAGTTCCTGAATGATGTTGGAGGCCTGTTCCACCTGGGTGGCCAGATCGGTGATGGAGCGCTGATTGCGGGCGATCACCTGCTTGCCATGCTCGCAACTGCTGGAGGAGCTGCGGGCTGCTTCGGCGGTCTGCTCGGCGTTGCTGGCAACCTCGACCGCGGTGGCCGACATCTCGTGTACCGCAGTGGCGATCTGGGAGATCTCATTTTGCTGGCGTGCCAGCCCCTGATTGGCCTTCTCCGCCATGCTGTGGGAGGACTTGGCCTGCTGGTTGAGTTGGCCGGAGGAGTTGGAGATATCCTGCACCATCACATGGATCCGCTCGATGAAGGTGTTGACGTGTTTGGCAACCGCGCCTACTTCATCCTCACGTTCAATCTTGATCCGGCGGGTCAGATCGCCGTTGCCACGGGAGAGATCGGCAATAGCTTCGCCCAGGGTTTTCAGAGGGGCCAGCGAGCCGTTGATGGCGACATAGGAGAAGCCTGCCACGATCAGTATCGTGATAAGCCCCTGAATGAGGGAGGAGGTAACCATGCGGCGTACCGACTGGTAGGCGATCTCTTCATCCACCATCATGCCGTAATACCAGTTGGTATTGGGAATGGCATTAAAGTCGTAGACCTCTTTCTTGCCGCTGATCACCAGCTCGTTGATCATGCCGTCATGGGCGACCTGATTGATGTAGGCGGCAGTCAGTTCCGGTGCCAGAGCGGTGGCGGATTTGAGGCTCAGGGAGGCATCGGGGTGCGCGATGATGGTGCCATTGCTGTCTACCAGCATGGCGTAGGTGCCCTCGGTGGTGACCGCCAGAATGTCCGAGATCAGTGAGCTGATGGAAACGTCACCGGCGATGACCCCCTGGGTATTGCCGCGCTGGAACGGCTCGGCAATGGTAACAATCAGCTGGCCGGTGGAGATGTCGGCATAGGGGGCTGTAATGACCAGCTTGCCTGCCGCGGCCGCGTCCTTGTACCAGGGGCGTTGACGTGGGTCATAACCGGCGGGCAAATCGGTTGGTTTGCTCTGGATCATTTTGCCGTCTGCGGTACCGGCATAGACCAGATCGAAGCCACCGGCATTCATGGACTGGGCCAGATGACTGATGGGTTCGTCTTCTTTGGCGAATGCTTCCTTGGTGGTGCTGACCATGCTGATCCGGGAGTCGACCCAGCGGGAGATCCCCTTGACGTTGGCCATGGAGCTTTCGTCGATGATGTTCCAGACCAGTCGCTGGGTCTCGCTGCGCAGTTGCGAGGTGTTGTACCAGACCTGCAGGCAGGTGATCACCAGAATGATGACCCCGATAGCCAGAACAAGCTTGTTTTTAATGGATAAGTTCATAGTTACATCCTTGTGAGCGTCAGTCTGAAGTGTGTGTGGAATCTAGTTATTGTTATGAGCCTCTGTTTATCGGCTGAAGTTGAACTCTTTGTATCCCGGTCAGCTATTTAAAGTTAGTGCCTAAATCAGTGGTTATCCATGCGCGTATCGCCCCCTCACTGTGTCAGAAAACGATCTGGTCGATTGGTGAAGATTCCATCGACCCCCATGCTAGAGAGCGTTTCATAATCTTCTGGATAATCAACGGTATAAACCAGAACTTTGAGCCCCCGGCGATGTGCATCATCGACCAGCGCGGCGTCGATAAAATCAACATCGCAATTGATGGACCAGGCCCCCAGCTCGTCGGCAACCTGCGCCAGGTTGAGCGGCAGGTTGGCGGTCAGGGCACCGAGCCGGATATCGGGCCGCAAGGCGGCAAATCGGGCCAGCTCCGGGTGATGGAAGGAGGAGACCACCCACTGGCCGGGAGTAAAGCCCAGCTTGGCTTCTGCCCGTCGGGTCAGGGCTGCCACCGCATCGGCGGTATGGGCGCCCTTGAGCTCGATATGCAGCTCGCAGCGTCCGGCGATGATCTCCATCACCTGCCACAGGGTCGGGATCACCTCTCCCTCACCGGCATCGAGCTGCTCCAGATAGGAGCGCGATTGCTCGGTCAGCACCCCCTTGCCATTGGTGCAGCGCTCCAGCCGCCGGTCGTGGAAGACCCACAACTCGCCATCGGCCGCCTGCACGTCGATCTCGATGGCTGATGCTCCCAGCTCCAGCGCTTTGGCCATCGCCTTTAGGGTGTTCTCCGGTGCCAGACCGCTGGCGCCACGATGGGCAATAATCTGCATGTTCTGCTCCTTTTACCTCGCGGATCAGCCGCGGCTCAGGTGAATGTCGATCTGTTGATGGGGCAGGGTAAGTCCCTGCTGCTGCATCTTCTCCAGCACCAGCGAGTGAACCTCGTGAGTGATGGGCATCCGGTGATCCATGTTGTTGACGTAGAGGCGGATCTCGTAGATCAGTGCCGAGTCGGTGAATTCGATCAGGAAGACCTCTGGGGTCGGCGTCTCCAATACCAGGGTCGATGCCTGGATGGACTCCTCCAGAATGCGCTGCACCAGTTTCGGATCCCGGGTCAGGCCGATCCGGATCCGCAGTTTGACCCGGGTGATGGCATCGGAGAGCGACCAGTTGATGAACTGTTCGGTGATGAAGGCCTTGTTGGGCACGATGATCTCCTTGCGATCCCAATCCACTATGGTGGTGGCCCGGGTCTTGATCTTGGTGACGGTACCGGTGAGATCGCGGATGGTGACGGTGTCACCGAGTCGGATCGGCTTCTCGAACAGGATGATTAGGCCGGAGACAAAGTTGGCGAAGATCTCCTGCAGACCGAAACCCAGCCCCACCGAGAGGGCGGCGACCAGCCACTGGGTCTTCGACCAGTCGATGCCGAGCATGGAGAAGCCGGTGAGGGCACCGATCAGGATCACCAGATACTTGCTGGTGGTCGTGAGGGCAAAGCCGGTACCTGGGGAGAGGCTGAGGTGTTGCAGCAGGGTCAGCTCCATCAGCCCCGGCAGGTTGCGGGCAGTCACCACGGTCAGAATGAAAACGAAGGCGGTCAGCATCAGATCCTGCAAGGTGATGGCCGAGAGCTGCTCGATGCCGCCAATCTTGCTGCTCACCTGCCACACCTCGATATTGCTGAGGAAGCTGAAGGCGGAGTTGAGATCCGACCATTGCACCACCACCAGCATGGTGAAGCCCAGCATCAGCAGGGTGCGCACCAGCCCTAGCGACTGTGCGCTGATGGTATCGAGATCCAGCTCAGTCTCTTCCACCACGTCCGGGGTCTCGGAGCTGAGCTCGTCATGCCCCTCTTCCCGGCCGCGCTGGGCCAGGATCTCGGCCCGCTTGCTCTTGGCACGCTCGAAGGCGAGGCGGCGGCGCTGGATCAGCATCCAGCGTCTGGCCAGATAGTAGACCAGCAGGCAACCCAGCCCCATCAGCAGGCTAAGCTCCAGCTGGCGCAGCAGGGTGCGCGAGGTATAGAAGTAGCCAAACAGGGCGCCAATCACCGCCAGCAGCGGCGCCAGCATCAGGCTGTTCCAGATGAAGTGGTGCAGCAGATGGGGCTTGGTCATGTCGGTCTGGCCCCAGGTGAGTGGCAGCCGCTCCCGGTTGAGGCGGGCAAAGAAGAGCAGTAGCCAGAGTGCACCGATCATGAAGGCCATCCGGCCGAGAGAGTCGTAGAAGGCGTGCTCCTGATAGCTGTTGGCCATCCCCTGTACGAAGAAACTCGGGATCAGCACCAGCAGCAGGGTGCGAAACTGCCCCCACACCTTTTGCACCTGTTCCCGGGGCCAGCGGAAGTGGTGGATCAAAATCCCCCGCTCCAGCGTCAGGTGGCGGGCCATCACCAGTGCCAGCAGCAGAAACCAGATCTCGCCAAGGCCGCGCGCCACCGCCACTGCAAACGGGTATTGCCAGGCCCCTTCGAGCAGGCCGCGCACCATCAGCACCATGGCGGGCAAGGGGAGGGCGGCAAGCAGGGAGCGCAGCAACAAGCGGCTGGTGAGGCTGAATTTGTCCTGGGTCACCTTGCCGATCCGCGGCGCAATATGGTCGCAATAGAGGCTCAGATGACGGGCCAGCTTGAACCAGCTCCAGGCCAGCACCAGCAGCCCAATACCGGCCAGCGTGAGGCTCAGCGGGCTGTTTTCGGCGATGGCATAGGGCAGTTGCAACCAGTTGTCCGGGTTGAAGGCCAGGGTCAGCGCGGCGGGAATGCCGAGCATCACCTGTGGGGTAAAGGGGCGCACATCCGGCATCCAGAACAGGTGGCTGGCGCTTATTTCACGGATCTCGTCGATCTTGCTGTTCTGGCGGCTGTATAGCAGCTTGAGACGAGTCTGCTCCTGAATGAGGGTGTCGGAGGCGTCGTTGAGCCGGGTCAGCAGCTGGCGCCGGGCCTTGAGCAGGTTGTCGAGCACCGCTTGCTGCGGCCGATCGAGCGTCACCTCCTCTTCGGCCATCAGCTTGTCGCGCAGCTGGCGGGTATCCTTGAGCCCATCCTGCTCGCTCTCGTACTGGTACTTGGCCATGCGGGCGCTGACGATGGCGGACTCCAGCTTGTCGAGGGGAAACTGGGGAGGCAGATCGGAGAGTTTGCTGCGCAGGTTCTCGCCGTAGGCATTACTGATCTGCAGCCACTCCAGCTGTTCGCGTACCGAGTTGACCAGCTCATTCAGCTCAAACAGATTTTTGTCGACGCTGCGCTGCTCATCCTGCACCCGCTCAATTTGATCTTCCAGTGTGCCGAGCTGGATGGAGAGCGCCTGATTCTGCTGTTGCTGCTCCAGCAGCAGCGGCATGTCGGTGGTGAGCTGTTTGCGCAGCCGTTCGCTCTCCTCCAGCGCCTGCTCGGTCTTCTCCCGCCGCAGCTGGTTCTGCTGGGTCAGCAGGCTGGCTTGCCACTCATCCTCGTCGGCGATGGCCAGATTGAGCTCCTGCAGTTTCAGCTTGCCGAGATCGTTGCGCTGCTGGGCCGAGAGCTGCTCCAGCTCCAGCATCTGGATCCGGTCGGAGAGGCTCTGCTCCTTCATTCTGGTCAGCAGCAGTTGTGCCTCCTGCTGGCGATCCGATTCGCTGCTGAAGCTCAGTCGCTCCAGCTGGCTGCGGGTCAGTTGCAGCTGTTTGCGCAGATCATCCACCCGCAGGTGATACTCCTGCCCGGTGCTCTCCAGCTGGTTGAGGCTGTCCATTACCCCCTGCCGCTCCTTGCGCAGGTTGAGCTGGCGGTTGCTGCTCAGGCCTATGGCCTGGCGCAGCGCCTCCTCCTTGAGGCTCGCCAGCGGCGGGCGAGCGGCGGGCTGATAGTTGTGCAGGCTCTCCTTGAGGCGTGCCGACTCCTTGGGGTAATCGATAAGGATCTGCTGATAGGCTTTGCTCTGTTCACGGTAGCGCTCGGCCTCTCTGGCAAATTGCAGCGCCTGCTGGTAGCTCTCCCGCAGCTTCTGGTTTTCCGGGGTGTCGCTCTTGGGCACGCTCTGCAACAGGGATTCGGCCTGGGCAATGGCATCGTCGGCGCGCACGGCTGGCGGCAACAAGATAAGGGAGAGCAGCAAGAGGGTGAGCAGGCGTTGCAACATGAGGCTCGTTTCCGTTCAGAAGAGATGGCCCTAGCCTAAAACAGGGCAGGGAGGCGGGTAAAGCAGTCTATATTAATGATTCATAACACAAATAACAGGAAGTCGTGCTGCCGTTTCGCTATGATCCCGGCCGCTTTCTCTCCACCGAGTCGAATATGTCAGCTGTTGATCTGGGCACAGCCCCGCTATCTCGCCTTTTCTGGCGTTACGTAACCCCGACCGTGGCGGCCATGCTGATCACCGGCATCTATGTCACCATCGATGGCATCTTCGTTGGCCATGTGCTGGGTCAGGATGGCATGGCCGGTCTGATGCTGGCTTATCCCATCTGCGCCGTGCTCTATGCGGTGGGGGCGCTGATCGGCATGGGGGCCTCGTCGCTGGTCTCCTTCTATCTGGGGCAGGGCAACCCGGCCAAAGCCCGCCATATCGTCGGTAATGCCCTGGTGATGGTGTTGCTGGCCTCGGCACTGCTCAGTTTTATCGGGATCCGCTATGGCGAGCCCATGCTGGCCTGGATGGGGGCGGAGGGGGAGATCTTCACCGCCGGACTCTCCTACCTGCAGGCCTACGCCTGGCTGGGCGTCTTTGCGGTGCTGTCGATGGCGTTCAGCTCGCTGCTGCGCAACGATGGCCGCCCCGGATTTGTCACCCTCATCATGGTAGTCGGGGGGCTGCTCAACGTGCTGCTCGACTATCTGCTGATGGTGGTGTTTCCGTTCGGACTGGCCGGGGTGGCGACGGCCACCATGCTCTCCCAGGCGGTGACGGGCCTCGCCTGCCTGTGGCACTTCTTCACGCCGCGCAGCCAACTGCGGATAAGCTGGGACACCTTGCGCCCTGATCTGCGGCTGATGGGCGAAACGGTGCGCCTCGGGGCCTCCAGTTTTCTGATGTACCTCTATCTCTCTGTGGTGCTGGCGCTGCACAACAAGGCGTTGCTGGCGGTTGGCACTTCGCTGCATGTGGCGGCCTACGGGGTGATCAGTTACACCGAGGCCTTCTTCTATCTGGTGTTTGAGGGGATCGCCATGGGTATCCAGCCCATCGCCAGCTTCAACGCGGGCGCCGGTCACTGGCGGCGGGTGCTGCGGATCCGCAATCTGGCACTCGGAGTGACGTTGGGGCTCGCCCTGTGCGCCATGTTCCCGCTTTATCTGTGGCCGGAGGCGGCGGTCTATCTGTTTGCCGGCGACAACGCCACCTTGCTGCCGGTGGCGAGCCTCGGGATCTGGCTCTACTTCTGGGGGCTGCCGATGGAGGGTTTGCTGCTGGTGGGGGCCACCTACTTCCAGGCCATCAACCGGGCCCGCATCGCTTCCCTGCTCACCGGTGGCAAGCTGGTGCTGATCGGCGGTTTCTTGTGGGGCTTCTCGACCCTGTGGGGCGTGCCCGGGGTCTGGCTGGCATTGCCAACGTGCAGTTCGCTGCTGGTGTTGGTGATGTGGCGGGCGATGCGTCAGGAGTCCGGCGCCCACGCGCTGGCCGGATAGGTAATCAGGTTCGACGTGCAGATAGCAGACAGGCAGCCATGGGCTGCCTGTTTCGTTAGAGGATGTTTTGTTAACGGGCTCTGCCGATTCAGGGCTTGAAGGCGCCGATAAAGATAGCGGGATCGACCCGGGTGTCGTTGAGGCTGACGTTCCAGTGCATATGGGGGCCGGTAGCGCGGCCGGTCGAACCGACTCGTCCGACGATGCCGCCACGCGGCAGGCTCTGACCGAGCTTCACATCGATCTTTGACATGTGGCAGAACATGCTGATGAGCCCCTGACCGTGGTCGACAAAGACGGTATTGCCATTGAAGAAGTAGTTGCCGATCAGGATCACCTTGCCGGCGGCGGGGGACTTGATCGGGGTGCCGGCGCCCACTGCGAAGTCGAGGCCGGAGTGGGGATTGCGCTCCTCGCCATTGAAGAAACGACGCAGGCCAAACGGGCTGGATAGGGGGCCGTTGACCGGCTTGTCGAACATCAGGTTGCTCGGCTGGTTGGGGCTGAAGGTCTGGTAAGCCCGGGTCTGCTCCGCCAGCTCGCGGTTGATACGTGTCATATCCTCGGCGAGCGGATTGACCTGACGGCTGTTCTTGAGCTTGATGTGCTGCTCGCGGTAGTGCTTGGGGGTCACGGTGAAGCCGAGAGTACGGCCATCACCTGTGCTCAGTTGTTGGGCGCCGGGCATGCTTTTCAGAGAGATGCCGACGATGGCGATCCACTGGTTGTCTTCGCGCACCACCAGCACGGGTTTGTCGTGATAGCGGGCCGTGGGGGCAGTGGGTGACGCGCCAAGAGGGATCACTGCAACGCCACCCGGCACCGGATGGTTGAGCAGGCGACTGATAAAACCCTCGGCCAGGGCTGACTGGCTGGCCAGTAACAACAACAGACAACAAACAACTCTCATGACGATACCACTCGATGTTAAAGCGCCCGGGATGGCGGGATGACAACCCCCTGTCCGGTATTCGTCGATCACTAAAGTGTGATCACGACACGTAGGCCACGACAGGCGCGGCTGGGGAAGGGGGCAGATTGTGCCTCGTTATGGTCGGGGCAGCCAGAGGCGGGGCGTGGCTGACGCCCCTTTTGTGCATAGCTGCGTCAGGTTTTATGTCGTGGTCGGGCCGCTTCGCCATTGAGTCGCCCCCGCCCTGGCTCTAGAATCGGCTTCCGGCACTGATGCCACCGACACTCCGAGGAGACGATATGAACGGATTACCCCCTTTGCGCACCACACCGGCCCGGTACACGACAGGTCGTGGCTGGCTCTGGGTTCGCAGCGGGTTCGATATCTTCAACAAGGGGATGGGGATCAGCGTAGCCATGGTGCTGGTCTGGTTTATGGTAGGCATGCTGCTGGAGCAACTGCCGGCGGGTGGCCTTATCTCCCAGCTGCTCTACATGGTGTGGGGCGCGGGTTGGGTGGCGGTCGCCGCTCGGGGTTATCGGGGGGAGCCGCTGCAGTTTGCCGATCTCTTCGCCGGTTTTCGCCACAAGCTGACCCCGCTGATGCTAGGCGGTCTGCTGGTGTTGCTGCTGTTCAGCCTGGTGGGCCTCGTCTGTCTCGGTCTGCTCTCCATGTGGGGGCTACTCCCGCTGCTGACACAGGATCCCGAGAGCATGGTGGTCTCAGCCAGCCAGTTGCAACAACTGCTGCTGGTATTGCTGGTGGGGATGCTGCTTATCATTCCCGTGCTGATGGGGGTCACCTTTGCTCCGGCGCTGATCTACCACCACGATATCGGCATCATCCAGGCGGTACGGCTGAGCTTCTTCGGCTGCTGGCGCAATATTTTTCCCTTCTTCTGGTGGGGGCTGCTCTCAGCCATGTTATTGCTGTTTGGCGCTGTGCTGTTGCTGGTAGGTCTGCTGGTGGTGATCCCGGCGCTCAACTACTCCATCTATGTGGCTTATCGGGATATTTTCCTGGACGAGAGTGCGCAGCCGGAAGCGCCGCACTCAGAACCATTCGGATTTGAAGCCTGATCAAGGGATCAGAGTGAAGAAGGGGCCCGCAGCGGCCCCTTCTCCATGATCGGGTTTGAGGTGTGCTCACTCCTGCCAGATGGGATCCGCCGCCATGCGGGCCAGCAGAAAATCGAGGAAGCTGCGCAGCAGTGGCGACATCTGCTTGCGGGTGGCATATACCCCGTAGACCCCGAGCCGCTTGGGCTGCCAGTCGGTCAGTAGGGGCACCAGTTCCCCGCGCTCCAGATAGGGTTGTGCCGAGTAGCGGGGTTGCAGGCTGATCCCTGCGCCTTCCAGCGTTGCTTCCAGCAGCAGGTTGGAGATATTGGCGCTCAGGTTACCACTGACCGGCACTGACTGGGGACCGTCCGGTCCATTGAACTCCCACAGGCTCTTGCCAAAGTAGGTGTAGGTGAGGCAGTTGTGCAGCGCCAAATCCTGCACCTTGTGTGGCATCGGATGACGGGCCAGATAGGCCGGGCTGGCACAGACTACCGAGTGGCAGGTGCCGAGACGGCGCGCCACCAGATTGGGGTCGAGGTCGTTGGTGATGCGCACCGCCAGATCGATCCGCTCCTCTACCAGATTGACGGTTCTGTCGAGCAGCAGAATGTCGATGGCCGTCCCCGGGTATTGCGCCAGATAGTCGTTGGCAGCCCCGACCAGCAGCGCTTCTGACAGGGAGTAGCTGCTGGTGATCCGCAGTTGTCCCTTGGGGGCGTCATCCCCCTTCACGGCGATCTGCTCCATCTCTTCGCCGAGTGCCAGCATGGCGCGGGCTCGGTTCAGCGCCTCCTCTCCTGGCCCTGTCAGGCTCAGACGACGGGTGGTGCGGTGCAGCAGGCGGGCACCCATCCAGCTCTCCAGCTCGGCCAGATAGCGCGACACCATGGCGCGCGACATATCCAGTTTCTCTCCGGCGCCGCTCAGGCTCCCTTGTTCGACTACGCTGACAAAGACCCGCAAGGCGGTCAGTCGATCCATGTCTGGCTCTCTATATGTTCGATGTGTGCAACAGTGATGCGCTTTTTATGCTGTATTTGCACCTTAAGTGATCCAATACACTGTGTCCATCAAATGAACCCCCGAATACTTAATGAGGAATAGATGATGAACAACACCCTGATCCGCAACCTGACTCTGGCGACCACCCTGCTGAGTGGCGCCGCACTGGCCGCCCCCCTGAGCGTGACCGTCTACAACCCTGGCGAGAAGGCGATCTTCCCGGTCTCCTCCTCACTGGTGACCGGTGACAAAGAGGCCATCCTGATCGATGCCCAATTCGATGTGCAAAATGGTCAGGCGCTGGTCGACATGATCAAGAAGAGTGGCAAGAAGCTGACCACTGTCTATATCAGTGCCGGTGACCCCGACTTCTACTTCGGTCTGGAGCCGGTCATGGCGGCGTTCCCGGATGTCAAAGTGCTGGCCGACCAGCATGTGGTTGACCATATCAACCAGACCAAGGATGCCAAGCTGAGCTACTGGAGCCCGATCCTCGGCAAGGGCGCACCGAAGAGCTTGACCGTGCCGCAAGTGATGACCGCCAGCCACCTGACGCTGGATGGCGAGAAGATTGAAATCAAAGAGATGAATACCCCGAATGCCTACCTCTGGGCCCCTTCCATCAAGACTGCTTTTGGTGGTGTGCCGGTCTACCACGGGGTGCATGTCTGGATGGCGGACAGCCAGACCAAGGCGGCTCGCAGCAACTGGGTCAAGGCGCTGGATAACCTGCTGGCTCTGAAACCCGAGCGCGTGGTGCCGGGCCACTTCCTGGGCACGGCTCCCAAGGGCACTGCTGCTGTGAGCTTTACCCGTGACTATGTACAGCGTTTCGAACAGGAGCTGGCCAAGGCGAAAAACTCTGGTGAGCTGATTGAGGCTCTGAAGAAGGCCTATCCGGCACTGCCGGTTGACGATGGTCTGGCCATCGGTGCCAAGGTCAATACCGGCGAGATGAAGTGGTAAGCCACTGAGCCTGCTTTCCCTGTGTTTTTTTACCGGGCCTAAGGGCCCGGTTTTTTATCCGAGATCGAAGCGAGAATAAAGATGAGCGAACAACAAACCACCCTCCATTATGTCTATGACCCGCTCTGTGGCTGGTGCTACGGTGCCGCCCCCCTGTTGCAGGCGGCAGCCACCATTGCCGGACTCAAGATCGAGCTGCATGCGGGCGGTCTCTGGATGGGTAGTCGCCGTCAGCCGATGGGCGAGGCATTGCGTGATTATGTGCGCCCCCATGATCAGCGGATCGAAGCGCTGACCGGCCAGCATTTTGGCGAACGCTACTTTAACGAACTGCTGCTGCGGGAAGGCTGTCTGCTGGACTCCGAGCCGCCGATCCGTGCGGTTTTGGCCGTCACGACATTGGGGGGCGATGGGCTGGTCATGTTGCACCGGATCCAGCAATCCCACTATCGGGACGGGATCTGGATTGGTGAGCCGGCATTTCTCGCCACGCTGGCAGCAGAGCAGGGAATTGCAGCCGAGGCATTCCAGCAATCCTATCTGCAGGCCCCCTTGCTGCAACATCTGGCAGATAGCCAGGGCTGGATGAAACGGCTGGGCGGTCAGGGTTATCCTACTTTGGGTATAGAGCGAGGGGGAAAACTCGAAAGGATAGAGGTCAACCAGTATCTGGGGGAGCCGGAGTTGCTGATCCCACGACTGTTGCGGGCAATAGAGTAAACAGTTAATAGTCTGCGGTAGTTAAAGTGGCCCTCTCTGCGTGTCGATAGCGATATATGGTGCTTATGCAAACTACAAAAGCACAGCTCTACGGCTATGCTCAATTACAAAAACATGAACACATAGCTCCTATCAAAACCGACATTAAACGATGACACGCAGTTAAGGATGAATCTATGCTCCAGAATATGTCCATAGGCCAGAAGTTGAGTACTGGCTTTGCGGTGCTGGCACTTTGCGTATGCCTGCTTGCCGGGTATGGCGTCTCACGACTGTCGTATCTCAATCAACAAAACACTGTATTGGCAGAGAACCTTATCCCTTCTGTTCGCTATGCAAGTCAGATGCATATCGCACTGCTTGATGCTCGGCGTTTCCAATTATCTATGGTGATCGCGATGGGCTACAACGACAGTGCGGATATTGAACGAACCCAACAAGGTGTGATGGATTCAAAGGCACGTTTTGAGCAGGCTGCGGCTAATTACGGCGGATTGGCTTTTAATGCTGCTGATGAAGAGCAAACCTTTAACGCGTTGAAGACTGCCGGAAATGCCTTTTTTACAGCGCATGACCCGCTATATCAGGCGGTGAAACAGAGTAGTGACAAGACAAGAGAGATTTTGCAAGGGAATCTCAGAACCACGCTGGAGCAGGCAACAAAATTAACGATGGATTTGCGTGAGATAAATGAGCGTATTGGCAAGGAGATGGATGCCCAAGGTGAAGAGGCATACACCAGCTCCAAATTCCTCAGTATCTTGACTGGCGCAGCGACTCTCATTTTCGTGGTGTTGATTGCATGGTATTTGAGTCAGCAAATCAAACGACCCGTTAATCGCTTGCTGGAACTTGTTGGTAGCGTCGCGGCTGGTGATTTGACTCATCGTGTGGAGTTGAATGCGTTTAATCATGATGAATTAGGACAACTGGCGAAAGGCTTTGCGCAGATGCAAGAAAACTTGCGCAAACTGGTTGGGGAGGTATCCGGTTCTGTTGTACAGATGAGCTCTGCGGTAGAAGAGATCAGTGCCGTAGCAAGGCAGTCGGCAGACAATATGAACTCCCAGCAACATGAGCTGAATCAGCTGGCAACGGCGATGAACGAGATGCAGGCTACGGTGCAGGAGGTTTCGCGCAACACCAGCGATGCGGCCAGTGCCGCCACCTCGGCCAGTGAAACGGCTGAACTTGGTGCGCAAACGGTGAATGACTCCATTCAACGTATTGAACGGGTAGCCGGTGCCATCGAGAGCACGGCGGTGGTGATCCGCCAACTGGGCGATGACAGCCGCAATATCGGTATGGTGCTGGAGGTGATCCGCGGTATTGCCGAACAGACCAACCTGCTGGCATTGAACGCCGCCATTGAAGCGGCCCGTGCCGGTGAGCAGGGACGGGGGTTTGCGGTGGTGGCGGATGAGGTGCGTACTCTGGCCAAGCGCACTCAGGACTCCACCTCTCAGATCAATACCATCATTGCCGAGTTGCAGCAGCGTGCCGAACAGGCGGGCAGTACCATGCAACAGAGTCAGGAGCTGATGAACACCACGGTTGCTACCGCGCGGGAAGCGGGCGAGTCCATCTCCCAGATCAGTGGCTCGGTCAGCAGCATCTCCCACATGAATATCCAGATTGCGACAGCCACCGAAGAGCAGGGGGCGGTGAGCGAGGAGCTCAACCGTAACGTGGTCAATATCAGTCATGCTTCCGAAGAGGTGGCCGCCGGTGCCACCCAGATGGCTCAGGCGTGTAACGAGCTGAACCATCTGGCTACCCAGTTGCAAGATATGGTGCGCCGTTTCAGGGTGTAATCCCTCGGTGAGTCAAACAGCCCGATTACCACAAGGTGATCGGGCTTTGCTGTTTTGGAGGGGCAGCCAGAGAGGTTCACCGCGAGCTGATGACTTGTCCCGCCGGACGATATTGTGCATGCTGATGGCCCATTTTCCAGGCAGGACTCTTGCTGTATGAATCTTCGCGATCTCGAATATCTGGTGGCGCTGGATGAGGAAAAACATTTTCGCAAAGCCGCTGAACGCTGCTTTGTCAGTCAACCCACCCTGAGCGGCCAGCTGCGCAAGCTGGAGGATGAACTCGGGGTCATTCTGATCGAGCGTACCTCGCGCAAGGTGCTGTTTACTCCGGCTGGTGATGCCATGGCCCATCAGGCTCGTCGGGTGCTCAAGGAGGTGCGCGAGCTCAAGAGCATCGGTCAGCACTTCTCCGAGCCGATGTCAGGGGAGATCCATATCGGTTTTATTCCGACCGTAGGCCCCTACCTGTTGCCCCGCATTATCCAGACCCTGCGTGAGCGTTTTCCCCAGCTGGAGTTCTACCTCTATGAGGAGCAGACCCAAACCCTGCTCAAGCGGTTGGAAGAGGGGGAGCTGGATTGCGTCATTCTGGCCGAGATGCCGGGGATGGAGGGGTTTGGTTCAATCCAGCTCTATCATGAGCCGATGTGGTTGGCTGTGCCTTGCCATCACCCCGAAGCACAGGCAAGGCAGGTGCCCCTTGGCAATCTCAAGGGCAAGAAATTACTGATGTTGGCCGATGGCCACTGTTTGCGGGATCAGGCGATGGGATTCTGTTTCGCCGGCGGGATAGGTGAGGATCAACGCTTCAAGGGCACCAGTCTCGAGACCCTGCGCAACATGGTGGCCGCCGGTAGCGGCATGACTCTGGTGCCAAAGTTGGCCGTACCTGCCGATCATGATGAGGGAGGGGTGAGCTATCGACCTGTGGTTGACCCTGTGCCGGGGCGTACCATCTCGCTGCTCTATCGCCACTACTCGGTGCGTCGCCCCTGTTTCAACGAGCTGGCCGCCTCGATCGCCACGCTGATGACCAAGCAGTTGGCCTAATAAAAAAACCGGCAGCCAAGGCTGCCGGTTTTGCTTCTGCCGCGAGAGCAGCTTAGAAGATATCGTCGGTTGAGACAGGCCCTTCCACATCGGGGTTGTCACCACCGTAGACCTGATTGCCATCCGAGCTCGGTGCTGCATAGCGGGTCGGCTCGGTCCCTTCCTTGAAGTATTCGTCGATGCCGCCACTGGTTGCCAGCAGGCCGGTTTCGCTATCAATCTTCACTGTCATGATCCCTTCGGGAACCGGCATTTTGTGCTCCGGCAGCTTTTTGAGGGCGACTTTCATGAAGTCGATCCAGATAGGCTGCGCGGCGCCACCGCCAAACTCGGCACGGCCAAGGCCACGCTGGTGGTTGTCAAAACCGATCCAGGAAGTAGCAACGATGTCCGGGGTGTAGCCGGAGAACCAGGCATCCCGCGATTCGTTGGTGGTACCGGTTTTACCGGAGATGTCGTGACGTTTCAGGTCGCGGGCTGCACGCCAGCCGGTACCACGCCAGCCGTTGCCACCCCAGATGGCTGTGCTCAGGGTGTCGGTGATCAGGAATGCGCTCTGGGCACTGATGGTATGAGGTGCGATGGTTGGCGCGAGAGGGGTCTGTGTGCCATCTTGTGAGGC
Organism: Aeromonas sp. S13(2024); assembly: GCF_041402405.1. Taxonomy (NCBI): domain Bacteria; kingdom Pseudomonadati; phylum Pseudomonadota; class Gammaproteobacteria; order Aeromonadales; family Aeromonadaceae; genus Aeromonas; species Aeromonas sp. S13(2024). The sequence continues at coordinate 228,029 of NZ_JBGLRA010000005.1, forward strand.
TCCATCAACAGTTGTCTGCGGCAGTGTGCTCTGCTCGGGTGCGGCCTGCTGTTCGCAGGTGGTGCAAGCAATAGCAGGGTTGGCCTGATAGAGGGTGTTCTCCAGACTGTCGGTCACTTTGTCGATGAAGTATGGGGTCACCAGGAAGCCACCGTTGGCCAGAACCGAGTAACCACGCACTACCTCGAGGGGGGTGAATTCGGCAGCGCCCAGCGCCAGCGACTCATGGGGAGAGATGAAGTCGCGGGGGAAGCCAAAGCGGGTCAGACCGTCGATATAGGTATCCAGACCGATGGCGCGCATCAGTCGAACCGACATCACGTTCTTGGACTTGGCCAGACCCAGACGCAGCGGGGTGGGGCCATCATAAACGGCCGGGGAGTTCTTGGGCTGCCACATGGGCCCTTTTGACGGATCCCACTGGTTGATCGGCGCATCGTTGATGAGCGACGCCAGGGTATAGCCATGCTCCAGCGCGGTCGCATAGAGGAAAGGCTTGATATTGGAACCGATCTGGCGACGCGCCTGATCGACCCGGTTGAATTTGGATAGTTCGAAGCTGAAACCACCGACCAGCGCTTCCAGCGCGCCATTTTTCGGGTTCATGGCAACCAGCGCGGCGTTGACGTCCGGGATTTGGGCCAGCAGCAACTCTTCGCCTTCTTCCCGCACCCAGATCTGGGCGCCGACTTTCAGCACATCGCGCGCCGATTTAGGGGCATAGCTCTGACGGTCGTCGGTAATAAAGGAGCGAGCCCATTTGATGCCATTCCAGCCGAGCTCTGCTTCCTTGCCATTCTTCAGTACCAGCGTGGCGCTGCGATCACCGAGCTTGGTCACGACCGCCGCCATCAGCGGATCATAAGTGGGCTGCTTGCCAAGGTGAGCGACGATCTGCTCGTAATCCCAGGCTGTCTCGCCTGCCTTCCACAACTGAGTCGTCGGGCCACGATAGCCATGGCGCATGTCATAGGCAAAAACGCCATCCAGCAGTGCCTGTCTTGCTGCCCGCTGACGTTCGGCAGAGACGGTAGTGTAGACGTGCAGGCCCATGGTGTAGGCATCTTCACCGAACTGCTCGACCATCTTCTGGCGCACCATTTCACCGAGATAGGGGGCGTGCAGGGTCACTTCGGCGCCGTGAAAACGGGCCTTGATCGGCATTTTGGACGCTTCGTCAAACTGGGCCTGGGTGATCTTGCCAGTTTCCAGCATCCGGCCCAGCACCACGTTGCGGCGCGCAAAGGCCCGCTCGGGGGAGCGGATGGGGTTGAGCATGGAGGGGGCTTTCGGCAGACCGGCAATGATGGCGATCTCATCAAGTCCCAGATCCTTGACCTCTTTACCAAAGTAAACCTGTGCCGCAGCACCGATCCCGAAGGAGCGATAACCGAGGGGGATCTTGTTGAGGTAGAGTTCGAGGATCTCGTCTTTTGAGAGATTCTGTTCGATCCGCCAGGCCAGGAAGACCTCCTTGATCTTGCGGATGATGGTCTTCTCATTGCTCAGGAAAAAGTTGCGAGCAACCTGCTGGGTGATGGTACTGGCCCCCTGACGGGCATGGCCGGAAACAGCCCAGACGGATGCAGCTCGAATGATACCAATCGGGTCAATGCCCGGGTGCTCATAGAAACGTGCATCTTCGGTCGCCAGTACGGCATCGATCATGGGTTGCGGAATTTCGTCCAGACGCAGCGGAATGCGACGAATTTCGCCATATTGGGCGATCAATTCTCCATCCCGGCTGTAAACCCGCATCGGGGTTGCCAGCTTGACGTCACGTAGTGCGGTGACATCGGGCAGTTGGGGTTTGATATAGAAGTAGATACCGATGAGGCTGGCGACACCCAGCACTGCACCCAGCATCATGACAATAAACAGGCGAACGAGCCATTTCAGCATGGAAGAACTACCAATCGTCTTAAAATTAGCCAACGGGCGCAGAGTATAGCCCTTTTGCCATCGGGAATTCGAGGTTTTCCTGTGGCGAGCCACCCACCTCAAAAGGATGCGAGAGGTTAGCACTACGGGGAGCAATAACCAAGGAGGGCCACTTGCCATGAAGAAAGCGAGATGGGTCACTTTTCGACATAAACTTTATGACATTGATAGTTAGAGCATTTAGGATGAGTGAAGCACTCCTCTGATCGGGTGTCCTACACTCTGTTCAGGAATAAAACCAAATAACGCATGGATGTGTATATGTTTGGGCTTTTTAACAAGGGATCCCTCCTCCCTCTGGTGGGCATTGATTTCGGCAGCCAGACCATCAAGGCCGTTACCCTCAGTGGCCGACCCGGCAAGCTTCATCTCGAATCGGTCGCCGATATTGCCACCCCGAAAGGGACGCTGGTTGACTATCAATTGCAGGATATCGAGCGCGTCAGCCAATCTCTCAAGACTCTCAAGCGCCTGATCCCAACTCACAGCGACTATGCCGCCACTGCGGTGACCGGCTCCAACGTGATAACCAAGGTGATCCAGATTGATGCCCGCCTCAGCGACAAGGAGCTGGAGAATCAGGTGCAACTGGAGGCCGAGCAGATCATTCCCTTCCCCCTCGATGAAGTGAGTCTCGATTTTGAGGTACTGAGCACCAACAATAGCGAAGATCGTCAAGATGTGCTGCTGAGCGCAGCCCGCACCGAGAGTGTCAACGGCCGGGTCAGCGCCCTTGCCGAAGCTGGTATTGCTGTCAAGGTGGTGGATGTGGGCGCCCATGCGCTGGGCCGTGCCGTGGTGGCCTGTCTGCCCGAATTGCAGGAGAGTGAACGGCCGATCGGGGTGATAGATATCGGTGCCAGTGCCATGACCTTTGCGGCGCTGGTCAAGGGAGAGGTGATCTACTCCCGCTTGCAAAACTTCGGCGGCGATCAGTACAGCCAGGCGCTCTCCTCCTTTTATGGCATGACGCTGGATGAGGCTGAGCAGGCTAAAACCAAAGGTACCTTGCCTGTTGACCATGAGCTGGATGTGCTGATGCCCCACATCAACTCGCTGTTGCAGCAAGTGCGGCGCAATATCCAGCTGTTTTGCAGTTCATCCGGTTATCGCGACATCGCAAAACTGGTGCTGACGGGGGGAGGCAGTCTGCTACCCGGTTTGTTGGTACAGGTAAAAGAAGAGGTCAATTGCGAGGTGTTGCACCCGGATCTGTTCGCCCTGTTTGGCAAGCCGAAAGGGGAGGCCGAGCTGGTACATGGTGCTAAATATATGACGGCATTCGGGTTGGCTCTGAGGAGTTTCACACCATGTCAAATATAAACCTTCTGCCCTGGCGTGAAGCCCGTGCCCAGCGCCAAAAGAAACAGTTTGGGGCTTTGCTTGGGATTTTTGTGCTGGCCACGGTCGCGCTGGGATTTTTTGCCAACTGGCTGGTTGATCGCCAGATCGTCGCCCAGCAGCAGCGCAACCAGAGGCTGGTTCAGGAGATGACTATTCTGGATGCCCAACTGGGGGAGATCCGTCTGCTCAAAGAGCGTCGCAAGGAACTGATCGATCGGATGCAGCTCATCGAGCAGTTGCAGATGCGACGCAATGTGCCCGTCCGCCTCTTCAATCAGCTGCCTTCATTGGTACCCAACGGGGTTTACCTGAACACCCTCTCGATGCAGAACAATATTATTGATGTAAATGGCAAGACCGAAGCCTATGGTCGAGTGGCCAGCATGATGCGGCGGATTGATGGTTCCGGTTGGTTGGGTCAGGCAAAGATAAGCACTATTTTTGCGGCTGATGTTGCGCCAGTGTCATTGAGCCAGTTTTCCATGATGTTCCTGATCGCCAACAATGCTGCGGCTGCAGGGAATGTGGCCAAGGAGCAACAATGAATCTTCAGCAACTCAACGAGCTGGATATCAATGACATAGCAAGCTGGCCAAAATGGGCAAAAGGGGTCTTCATCTTTTTCTGCTGCGTGTTGACCGGTGGCGCCATCTACTACTACGTGATTGCCAACTCACTGACCAGTTTGACTCAGGAAGCGGGGAAGGAGACCGAACTGAAAGCCCAGTTTGAAAGCAAGGCGATGCTGGCTGCCAACCTGGGGGCATACAAGGCGCAAATGGTTCAGCTTGAGCAACTGGTCGATACCCAGCTCAAGCAGTTGCCCAATACCCATGAGGTCGCCGGGCTGCTGGACGATATCAGCTTTATTGCTACCGACAACGGCTTGAAATTGAACCGGATCAACTGGGAACCTGAGGTCAAGCACGAGTTTTCGACAGAGCTACCGATGCGTATCGAAGTCGTGGGCACTTACCATCAAATTGGCAAGTTCACCGCTGACATGGCCGCTTTGCCCCGTATCGTCATTCTTGACTCCTTCACTCTGGGTCAGAGCAAGGATGAAGGGGAGCTGATTTCGATGTCGATGTTGGCCAAGACCTACAAGTACAACGGTAAAACAGTGGAGCCGAAACAATGAGACGCATCTGCTGGTTGTTGCCTGCTCTCTTGCTGGCGGCCTGTGGTGGCCAGGAGGACATGGATAGCTATGTCGCCCAGACCAAAGCAAGGCCACCCATACCTATCGAGCCCTTGCCCGAACTGAAGCCTTTTGCCCCTATGCACTACCAGCAACGCGAGTTGCGCAGCCCCTTCATGGTTCCCCAACCTGAGGCGACGGTCGGAAGTACAAGCACTGCCAAGGCCCAGCCGGATTGTGCTCAGACCCTGATGGATCGTGAGAAAGAGGTGCTGGAAAATTATTCGCTGGCCAGTCTGTCGATGCATGGTTCTTTGGGTAAGGCGGGTCAGTTGTGGGCCTTGATCAGCACCCCGGATGGCAAATCGATGCGGGTCGGGCTCAACCAGTATATGGGGCTTGATCAGGGCCGGGTCATCAAGATCACTGACACTGCCGTGGATTTGCTGGAAACCATTCCGGACGGGAAGGGGTGCTGGGTAACAAGAGAAACCCAGTTGGCAATGGCCAATATGCAAGAAAAACAATAATCAGGGACGAACAGCAATGAGAACAACAATAGAGAGTGTATCCAAAGTAGCTTTGCTGTTTTGCGCCAGCGCCCTCAGTCAGGCGTGGGCAGTGGCAACCCTGCAGGAGATCAAGGTCAATCCGCTGCTTGCTGATCAATTGCTGGTGGAGCTCAGTTTCAGTGAGCCGGTCACTGGCTTTACCGATCGTCTCTCTTATCAGCCCAATCAGCTGTTGTTGCACGTTCCCGGTGCGGTAGGGGCACTTAAAGTGAACCCGCTGCCGATCCAGCGCCTGGGGGTAGATAATATCAAGGTTGAGGGTAAGGGCGCAGGTCTGGATATCAAGATCGCACTCGATCAGCTTGCTCCCTATCAGGTGCAGCAACAGGGGAACAAATTACTGGTGTCATTGGGCGAGGGGGCCTCTTCCGGGCTCATCAATGGTGAGAGCGCCCTGATTGCGCCCGCACCCTCGGCTACTCCTGTGCCAGCGCCCTCTGCGATGGTGGCCACACCCTCTCCTTCGGCGCTGCTCAATCCTCAGGTCGTTGCCCGGTCTATGCCTGTTGCGCCCGTGACAACGCCGGTAGCCACACATCCTGCCAGCAAGCCGGTGCTCAACAACTATCAGAGCAGTGGGGGCGGCGCCTATTTCAACTCAGTTACCGGTGTGGATTTTCGTCGTGGCAAAGATGGCCAGGGAGAGTTTCTGGTCACGCTGGATAACAGCTCGGCCGCTGTTGATGTGAGCAGCCGCGGCCAGACCGTACTGGCCAAGTTTCATGGCACTCGTGTACCAGATGGCTTGCTTAATCTGATCAACGTGCAGGATTTTGCAACGCCGGTCTCTCAGGTTGAAGTATCCCGGCAGGGCAGCGATACCCTGTTTGAATTGTCGATCAATGGTCAGTTTGATTACCGTTACGATCAGGCAGACAAGCTCTTCATTATCGAGGTGAAAAAGCGGACGACGGCCACCGCATCCAAGCAGTATCAGGGAAAGCCCATCTCATTGAACTTTCAGGATATTCCAGTCCGTACCGTATTGCAGCTTATTGCCGATTTCAACAACCTTAACTTGGTAACCACAGATTCGGTATCAGGCAATATTACCCTGCGTCTGGATGGGGTGCCGTGGGAGCAGGCGCTCGACATTATTTTGAAGGTGCGGGGTCTGGATAAGCGGTTGGATAACAACATCTTGCTGGTAGCGCCTGCAGAAGAGATCGCAACACGCGAGAAGCAACAGCTGGAGAGCCGAAATCAGGTTGCCGATTTGGCTCCGCTCTATACCGAATATCTGCAGATAAACTATGCCAAGGCCTCGGAAGTGGCTGCCCTGCTCTCTTCCGAAAGTACCAAGTTGCTGTCACCCCGTGGTGCGGTGAGTGTGGATGAACGGACCAACGTGCTGGTGGTCAAGGATACCGCCGATGTCATCAGCAGCATCAAACGGATGCTCGATATTCTCGATATTCCGGTCAAGCAGGTGGTTATCGAGGCGCGGATGGTGACCATTGATGACGGCTTTGATGAAGCGCTCGGGGTGCGTTGGGGGGTGACCAAAAACGATGGTCATGGCAACAGTACGTCCGGCTCCATCGAGGGGAATGATGGCTCTGGTAACAACAATGGTGGCTCGACAATTACCAGACCGACAGCAGACGATCGGTTGAACGTCAATCTGCCGGTGACCAATGCGGCCGGTACTTTGGCCTTCCAGGTTGCCCGTTTGGCTGATGGCACCTTGCTGGATCTCGAGTTGTCGGCGCTGGAAAAAGAGAGCAAGGCCGAGATTATCGCCAGTCCGCGGGTGACCACGGCGAACCAGAAACCGGCATTGATCGAGCAGGGTACCGAGATCCCCTATGTGGAGTCCTCTTCCAGTGGCGCTACCTCGGTTACCTTCAAGAAGGCGGTATTGAGCCTGAAGGTTACCCCGCAGATCACCCCTGACAATCGGGTGATTCTCGACCTGACCGTGACCCAGGATACCAAGGGTGAAACGGTACCGACCGGTACCGGTGATGCGGTTTCCATCAACGCCCAGTCCATCACCACTCAGGTGCTGGTGAACAATGGCGAGACCCTGGTGTTGGGCGGCATTTATCAGCAGACCATCAAGAGCGATGTGACCAAGGTGCCGCTGCTGGGTGATATTCCCGGGTTGGGGGCCTTGTTCCGCAAGACCACCAGCGAGAACAAAAAGCGGGAGTTGCTGATTTTCGTGACGCCCAAGATAGTCACCGACGCCTTCTGAATGCTTTACATGTGAGGGTAAAACACATATAACCTTACGCCCCAATGAGGCTGGGGCGTAAGGGCTGCGGTTGCCAGTCCCGATATCTATTGAGATAATCCCCCTCCTGATCCATCGCAAGATAAGGTTCATAGGTACCCCGATCCAGTATTCATCGGGGTCGTACAGTTTGTAATTACTAACGAAAAGACATGGCTGAGAAACGCAATATTTTCCTGATAGGTCCCATGGGTGCGGGCAAGAGCACCATAGGTAGACATCTGGCAGAACAACTGCATATGGAGTTTTTCGACTCAGATCATGAGATTGAGCGCCGCAGTGGTGCTGATATCGGCTGGGTGTTCGATGTTGAAGGCGAAGAAGGTTTCCGGATTCGCGAAGAGAAGGTGATCGGCGAATTGTCAGAGCAGCAGGGTATCGTGCTGGCGACGGGTGGCGGTGCCATCAAGAGTCGCGAAACCCGCAACAAGTTGTCTGCTCGCGGCATCGTGGTCTACCTCGAAACCACTATCGAAAAGCAGCTGGCGCGCACACAGCGAGACAAACGCCGCCCTCTGCTACAGACCGAAGAACCAGCACGCGAAGTGCTGGAACGTCTGGCACAAGAGCGCAATGCCCTGTATGAAGAGGTTGCCGACTTTGTTGTGCACACCGATGACCAGAGCGCAAAAATCGTTGCCAATCAAATTGTAAAGCTGATCGGTATGTAATCTAGAGGACGTCCATGGAACGGTTGAAGGTCGAACTGGGTGAACGCAGCTATCCCATCGAGATAGCTGCCGGGTTGTTGCAGCGCCCCGAGGCGCTGGTATCGACCATCAAGGGCAAGCGGGTGATGATAGTGACCAACACGGTTGTTGCTCCGCTTTATCTTGAACGGGTAACCGCTCTGCTGTCGGGTTTTCAGGTTGAACACCTGATCCTGCCTGACGGCGAGGCGTACAAGAACCTGGCGACCTTTGAGCAGATCATGTCTGCTCTGCTTGAAACCAACCATGGGCGCGATACGACACTGATCGCTCTGGGGGGCGGCGTGATCGGGGATGTGGTGGGCTTTGCGGCAGCAAGCTATCAACGTGGCATTCCTTTTATCCAGATCCCGACCACTCTGCTCTCCCAGGTTGACTCCTCTGTCGGCGGTAAAACCGCTGTCAACCACCCCCTCGGCAAGAACATGATTGGGGCTTTTTATCAGCCCAAACAAGTTGTTATCGATACCGAATGTCTGAGTACCTTGCCAGCCCGCGAATTTGCCGCAGGGATGGCCGAGGTGATCAAGTACGGCATCATTTGGGATGCTGATTTCTTCAGCTGGCTGGAGCAGAACATGGTGCGTCTGCAACAGCTGGAATCTGCCGCGCTGGCCTACGCCATCAAACGCTGCTGCGAGATCAAAGCCGATGTGGTCGGTCAGGATGAGACCGAGCACGGCGTCCGTGCGTTGCTCAATCTGGGTCACACCTTTGGTCATGCTATCGAGGCCGAGCAGGGTTATGGCAACTGGCTGCATGGTGAAGCAGTGTCCGCTGGCACCATGCTGGCTGCCTGGACTGCGCAGGCCCGTGGCGATATGAGCGAAGCGGACGTTGCGCGAGTGCGCGCCCTGCTGCTGGCCGCCAATCTGCCCATTCATGCGCCTGCCGAGATGGATTTCGCCGCCTTTATTCGCCATATGCGCCGTGACAAGAAGGTGCTGGAAGGCAAGCTGCGTCTGGTGTTGCCGGTTGGTATCGGCCATGCGCAGGTGGTGGGGGATGTGTCCGATGCCGAGTTGCTGGCGGTGATCGAGTCTGGTCGTGACGAATAAACTGCTAAAACTTCCTTCCCAGCGGCAGCTGGTTGACCGGCTGCTGCATCTGATTGAATTCAATCACCCTTTCATTTTTCTCTCCGGTAAACCCGGTTGTGGTCGCGGTACGCTGTGCGAATCCCTGCTCGGCGTGTTGCCGGAAAAAGTGCGGGTGGTGAGCCTGATCGGCACGCCTGCCATGAAGATGGTGGATGTGCGTCAGCTGTTATTGCCACAGGTAGTGGCGCGCCCGCTGTTCAATCCACAGGATGCGCTGGCGGAGAGCTTCTTTCGCATGCTGGAGGGGAGCAAGCCTGCCACCCTGCTGCTGTTGATAGAGCGGGCCGACCAGTTGCCAGCCGAACTGCTGGGAGAGTTGTGGGCGATCATCCGTCATAACGATACCCTGGCGACGCCCCATCAGCTGGCCATTATTGTCTCGGGCAGTGACGTCTGGTGTCGTACGCAACGACCGCAGCTCAAAGGGCGTGCCATGCCAGCCCTTGAGCTGGAAGTGCCGCCACTGAGCCCGCCCGAGCAGCGCATCTTCTTGTATGAGAAAGCCAAAGAGCTCAAGATCCCGGCGACCCTCTTGCCCAAGCCGCAAGTGGAGGAGATCCTGAAAACGGCGAACGGACATCCGTCCACCATCATGCAGTTACTGGAGGATATCATGACCGACAGAAGGCCCAAGAAGCGTCAGGCGGAGTTGCCTGTCAAGAAGATTGCCACCGCTATCGCGCTGGTCGCTGGCGGCCTGCTGGCGCTGAGCTACCTGCTGCCTGCGCTGTTTGACAATGAAAGCAAACCGGCACTGCAGGATCCGGCGCAAAATACGGCATTGCCGATCCCGGTAGCGGGAGGCGATCCCCTCACCGCTGGCGGTTCGAATACCGATTCCGCTGCACAAGGCGCGCAAAACAGCGCTGCAGCCAGTAATCCCAACGGGGTGGTGAAAGATTGGCAGCCGGAGGCGAAAGTGCTGCCCAAATCGGTGGAGAGCGAAACTGTGACCACCGAATCAACCAATTACGAAGGGCGTCGGGTGGTGATCTCTGACGAGGTCGTGCAAAAGCTGATGACCGAACCCAAGGTGAGCGGCGCACTGCCTACTGACGTGGTGGACGAGCTGACCGGCAAGAACCCGAGTGGCACAGCCCCCAGTGGTGCAATCGCAACCACGGCGCCAGCCAGTACCTCCAAAGCACTGAATCCGGCGACAACCGCAACGCCTGCTGCTACCACCAAAACCGCCAGCAACGAGCCGGTTGCCGCGCCAGCACCCAAAGTGGCCCTGACACCGGTCGCCACCTTGAACAAGAAGCCGCGCAACCACTACAGCGTTCAGTTGATGGGGGCGAGCAACACCAAGGCGGTGGATCAATTTGTCGCCGAGCATGGTCTGGCGGGCAAGGTCTGGGTCTATCAGACCAAATTCCGTGGCAGCCCTTGGTACGTTGTGCTGCAAGGGGATTATGCCGGTCTGACCCAGGCCAAGAGTGCCATTCGCAAGCTTCCGCCAGCCTTGCTGAAAGGACAGCCCTGGCCCAAGTCGTTTGCACAGGTACAAAAAGAGCTGAAGCAATAGCCTTGATACCGGATAAGGGGGTAGAATCGTCCCCCTTTTTGGGTCTTGCCTTCTTACACACCGGATTTCCATGAAAAAAACACGCGCTTTTTTAAAATGGGCCGGGGGAAAATACTCCCTGGTTGAAGAGATTGCCGAGCGCCTGCCGGCCGGGCGTGTGTTGCTGGAGCCCTTCGTCGGGGCCGGGTCAGTGTTTCTCAACACCGACTACGACGCGTATGTGCTCAACGACATCAATCCGGATCTGATCTGCCTGTACAACCACCTCAAGCTGACGCCGGACAGTTTCATTGCCGAGGCGCGCAAGCTGTTTGTGGCAGAGCACAACCACAAGGCGGCCTATTACCGGCTGCGTACCCAGTTCAATCAGACCGAGACCACCTTCGAGCGGGCACTCTTGTTCCTGTTTCTCAACCGTCACGGTTTCAATGGATTGTGCCGCTACAACAAGAAGGGCGGCTTCAACGTGCCGTTCGGTTCCTACAAGAAACCCTATTTCCCGGAAAAAGAGCTGTGGGCCTTTGCCGAAAAGGCGCAGAAGGCGACCTTTATCTGCGAGAGCTACGCCGATGCCATCAAGCGAGCCGAAGAGGATTGGGTTATCTATTGTGATCCACCCTATGCGCCGCTCTCCACTACGGCGAGCTTCACCACCTATGCCTCCGGCGGGTTTACCCTGGATGATCAGGCGATCCTGGCGCGACTGGCCCGCCACACAGCCGCTCACAAAGGGGTGCCGGTGCTGATCAGCAACCACGATATCGAGCTGACTCGTGAGCTTTATCGCGGTGCCCGCCTCGACGAAATCCTGGTCAAGCGCACCATCAGTCGCAACGGCGGCACCCGCAACAAGGTGGCCGAATTGTTGGCGCTCTATCCGCCCGGAATCGAACCGGAGCAGGGCTACTATCCCAGCGACAGTGAACTGCTGCCACTGACGTAACAGACCATGCGGCGCCCCAGGGGCGCCGTTTTTTATGGGCGAGTCCGCGCCCGTGCCGATGTCCTATAACCCGGGTTGCTGGGGGAGGGTAGGTGATTGCCCCATTTACCCCGCATTCGAGTCGTTTTCGCCCGCCTTTTACGTTAAAATTGCGCCGCTTTTTCTCCCTGGCTGCCAATGGATGATGCTGATGAAAGACTTTCTGATTGCCCCCTCGATCCTCTCTGCCGATTTTGCCCGTCTGGGTGACGATGTAGCCAAGGTACTGGCTGCCGGTGCCGACGTGGTTCACTTCGACGTGATGGACAACCACTATGTCCCCAACCTGACCATTGGCCCCATGGTCTGTCAGGCGCTGCGTGACTACGGTATCGAGGCCCCCATCGACGTGCACCTGATGGTCAAGCCGGTGGATCGCATCATTCCTGATTTTGCCAAGGCCGGTGCTTCCCTCATTACCTTCCATCCGGAAGCGTCCGATCACGTTGATCGCTCTTTGGGCCTCATCAAGGAGATGGGCTGCCAGGCGGGTCTGGTGCTCAATCCTGCTACCTCGCTCTCCTGCCTCGAGTATGTGATGGACAAGCTGGACGTGATCCTGCTGATGTCGGTCAACCCGGGCTTCGGTGGCCAGAGCTTCATCCCCGGCACCCTCGACAAGCTGCGTCAGGTGCGTCGTCTGATCGACGAGAGCGGCCGCGATATCCGTCTCGAGATCGATGGCGGGGTGAAGGTCGACAACATTCGCGAGATCGCCGAAGCGGGCGCCGACATGTTTGTCGCCGGCTCGGCCATTTTCAGCCAGCCTGACTACAAGGCGGTGATCGACAAGATGCGTGCGGAGCTGGCTCATGTCACACGCTGAGCGCGCATTTGATTTGGTGCTGTTCGATCTGGACGGCACCCTGATCGACAGCGCCGCCCAGTTGGCGCTGGCGGTCAATCTGACTCTGGCTGATCTGGGTTTGGAACAAGCTGATGAAGCGGTGATCCGTACCTGGGTTGGCAACGGCGCCGACAAGCTGATCCAGCGGGCGATCGCCTATCGCGAGGCCGACCCCGAGCTGTTTGCCAAGGCCCGTCCGATCTTTTTCCAGCACTACAACGCCTGTTTGCTGCAGGGGCTGGCTATGTATGATGGGGTTGCCCGGAGTTTGCGCCGTTTGCAAACCCTGGGTTATAAGCAGGCGATCGTCACCAACAAGCCGAGCGATTTCGTGGCCCCTATCCTCGATGCCCTTGGCATCAGCGATTGTTTCGAACTCTGGCTTGGCGGCAACTGTGTGCCGGTCAAGAAGCCGAGCCCGGAGCCCTTGCTGCACGCTTGCCAGGAGTTGGGGGTGAGCCCGGCTCGCACTCTGATGGTGGGCGACTCCGAAAATGATGTGCTGGCGGCCAAGGCGGCTGGCATGAAGGTGGTGGGTCTTACATACGGCTACAACTATGGCCGTCCCATCGCCGACTCCCATCCAGACTGGGTATTCGAGCAGTTTGCCCAGCTCGATGCACTTTTGGTCTAATAACGCAGCTGGGCTGGCTGAATAACAAGGATTAACACTCTCATGACTAAACCAATCGTATTGAGCGGAGCGCAACCCTCCGGTCAACTGACCATCGGCAACTACATGGGGGCCCTGCGTCAGTGGGTCAACATGCAGGATGAGTTCGACTGCCTCTACTGCATCGTCGACCTGCACGCCATCACCACTCGTCAGGACCCGGCTGCCCTGCGCAAGGCTTGTCTGGATGCGGCCGCCCTCTATCTGGCGGTCGGTATCGATCCCAAGAAGAGCACCGTCTTCATCCAGTCTCACGTGCCGCAGCACGCCGAGCTGGGCTGGATCCTCAACTGCTACACCCAGATGGGTGAGCTGTCGCGCATGACCCAGTTCAAGGACAAGTCCGCCCGTTTCGAGAACAACGTCAACGTCGGCCTGTTCGGTTATCCGGTGCTGATGGCCGCAGATATTCTGCTCTATCAGGCCAATCAGGTACCAGTCGGCAACGACCAGAAGCAGCATCTTGAGCTGACCCGCGACATCTGCACCCGTTTCAACAACCTCTATGGTGACGTGTTCACCATGCCGGAGCCCTTCATTCCGACCGAAGGGGCGCGGGTGATGAGCTTGCAGGATCCGACCAAGAAGATGTCCAAGTCGGATGACAACGAGGCCAACTTCATCGGCCTGCTGGAAGATCCCAAGCAGATCGTCAAGAAGATCAAGCGTGCGGTGACCGACTCCGACGAGCCGGCGGTGGTGCGTTTCGACCCGGAAAACAAACCGGGTGTCTCCAACCTGCTGACCCTGATGTCCGGGGTGACGGGTCGGTCCATCCCCGAGCTGGAGCAGCACTTCGAAGGCAAGATGTACGGCCACCTCAAGACCGAAACCGCCGAAGCCGTGGTGGCGCTGCTGGAACCGATCCAGGCCCGTTTCCACGAGTTGCGTCAGGATGAGGCCCATCTGATCGCGATTCTGGCAGAAGGAGCACAAAAGGCGCGCGAAAGAGCTGAAAAAACCCTGACCAGCGTATATGATGTAGTCGGCTTCGTTCCTCGAGCCTGACATACTGGGAAGGTGTAGTAGAAGAGAGCTGGGTATTTGCCTGGCTTTCTTTATTTTCTGCCCGGCTATTTTGTTTAATTTCTTTATTTCAACCTGGGTAATATCCCCAAGAGAAAGCATGCCTGTTCAACCAACTATTTCTGCTGAAGAGCTGAGTGACAAAGGTCACTGGCTACGTAAATTTCGCAAGGCGAAAAACCTCAATACCCTGCAGTTGATGGTCTCCAATGCCATCGACAAGCACCATAAAACCCCTGCCGTTGCTGCCGCCATCTATCTGGCCGAGTGTCAGCGTGAACGGGAAATGGAACAGGGTCGTTATCTCGATCGTTAATTCTCCGCTGTTGGTTATCTCATGCTGTTGTTGATCGATAACTACGACTCTTTTACCTGGAACCTGGTGCAATATTTCGGCGCCCTGGGGCAAGAGGTTGTGGTCAAGCGCAATGATGAACTGACGCTTGATGCCATAGCGCAGCTCTCCCCCCGTTTTCTGGTGATCTCTCCCGGTCCCTGTACGCCCAATGAGGCGGGGATCTCTCTCGATGCCATCAGTCACTTTGCTGGCAAGCTGCCCATTCTCGGCGTCTGTCTCGGTCATCAGTCGCTGGCGCAGGCCTTCGGCGCCCGCGTAATACGTGCCCGTCAGGTAATGCACGGCAAAACCTCGCTCATCCGCCATCGCAATGAGGGGGTGTTCAAGGGGCTCAACAACCCGCTGCGGGTGACCCGTTACCACTCGCTGGTGGTGGAGCGCGACACGCTGCCCGACTGCTTCGACATCACCGCTTGGAGCGAGCATGCCGATGGCTCGTTTGACGAGATCATGGGGCTGCGCCACAAGACGCTCCCTGTCGAGGGTGTTCAGTTCCATCCGGAGAGTATTTTGAGCGAGCAGGGCCATCAGTTGCTGGCCAACTTTCTGGCGCGTTCATAAAAAAGTTGTGATCGCCTTCTCAAGTTCGAGAGAAGGCAAAAAAAATTTTCCTGACACTTTATTCACCCCCTCTCCTGCCCAAATTATCTCTTGCCAAGCCCCCCTGAGTCGTTATGCAATGCGGTTGCCTAAAATCTCAAGAGCAATCGAACATTGTTCCTTATAGGCCGTCTTGTTACAGACTTTTTACTTTATTTCTGTGATAATCCCGTCACGTTTACACGGATTTAACTTTTGGGCGGTGGATTATTCTGTCGCCGAATCGAAGGAGAGCTATATGTCAGAGTTGTTGGCAGTGACACGTGAAGTGTTTGATGAAGTGATGGTTCCCAACTATGCGCCCGCCAAGATCATCCCGGTGCGTGGTGAAGGGTCACGTGTCTGGGATCAGGAAGGGCGCGAGTATGTCGACTTCGCCGGTGGCATCGCCGTCAACGGTCTGGGTCACTGTCATCCCAAGCTGGTCGAGGCCCTGAAAACCCAGGGCGAGAAGCTGTGGCACCTCTCCAACGTTATGACCAACGAGCCAGCCCTGCGTCTGGCCAAGAAGCTGGTCGCCGCCACCTTTGCCGACAAGGTCTACTTCTGCAACTCCGGCGCCGAAGCGAACGAGGCGGCTCTCAAGCTGGCTCGCCGCTATGCCATCGAGAAGTTTGGCGAGCAGAAGACCCAGATCATCGCCTTCAATCAGGGCTTCCACGGTCGTACCTTCTTTACCGTCAGCGTCGGTGGCCAGGCAGCCTACTCCGATGGCTTCGGTCCCAAGCCCGGTGACATTACCCATGTTCCCTACAACGATCTGGCGGCGCTGGCCGAAGTGATCTCCGACAACACCTGCGCCGTGGTGATGGAGCCGCTGCAAGGGGAGGGGGGCATCATTCGTCCTACCGACGAGTTTGCCAAAGGGGTGCGCGAGCTGTGCGACAAACACAATGCCCTGCTGGTGTATGACGAAGTGCAGTCCGGCGTCGGCCGGACCGGTGATCTCTATGCCTATATGGGTCTGGGCGTCACGCCGGACATCCTCACCAGCGCCAAGGCTCTAGGGGGCGGTTTCCCCATCGGCGCCATGCTGACCACCAACGAAATCGCTTCTTACCTGAAAGTGGGCACTCACGGCTCTACCTACGGCGGCAACCCGCTGGCCTGTGCGGTGGCCGAGGCGGTGATCGACGTGATCAATACTCCGGAGGTGCTGGCTGGCATCAAGCAACGCGAACAGCTGTTCCGCGAGGGGCTCGAGGCAATCAACGCCAAATACCACTGCTTTAGCGAGATCCGCGGCAAGGGTCTGCTGCTGGGCGCGGCCCTGAGCGATGCCTACAAGGGGCGTTCCCGCGACTTCCTGCTGGCCTCCATCGATCAGGGGCTGATGGCACTGGTGGCTGGTACCAACGTGGTTCGTTTTGCCCCTTCACTGGTGATCCCGGAAGCGGACATCAAGGAAGGGTTGGCCCGCTTCGAGAAGGCGGTTGCCCAGGTGGTTAACGCCTGATTCCAAATTGAGGTGGGGAGTTCTCCCGGCAGGAGCCGGGACCCCACCTGTCGTCAATGAAAGGGAGTTGTCATTTATGTTGGTTATCCGTCCCATCGAGCAAAAAGATTTTGCCGGGCTCAAGACCTGCGCCATCGAGTCCGGCACCGGCATGACCTCGTTGCCCGTCAACGATGAGCTGCTGCAGCGCAAGATTGACGCCTCTACCCAGACTTTTTCCGACAAGCCCGCCGGCAAGGGGGACTGCCTCTACTTCTTCGTGGCCGAGGATCTGGAGACCGGCGAGATGGTGGGCACCTGTGCCATTGATGCCGCGGTTGGCCTCTCCCAGCCGTTTTACAACTACCACATCGGCAAGGTGGTGCACTCTTCTCCCAAGCTCGGCATCTACAACGTCGTTGAAACCCTGACCCTCTCCAACGACTACACCGGCAACTCCGAGCTCTGCACCCTGTTCTTGCGCGAATGTGCCCGCGAGGGGCTCAACGGCCGCCTGCTCTCCAAGCACCGCTTTCTGTTTATGGCCGAGCACCCCGAGCTGTTTGACGAGACTGTCTTCGCCGAGATGCGCGGCGTCTCCGATGCCAACGGTCACAGCCCCTTCTACGAGTGGCTGCAAACCCACTTCTTCTCGATGGATTTTCCCACCGTCGACTATCTGACCGGCATCGGCAAGAAGCGCTTTATCGCCGAGTTGATGCCAAAGTATCCCATCTACGTCAATTTGCTGAGCAAAGAGGCGCGGGCCGTTATCGGCCAGACCCACGAGAAGACCCGTCCCGCCATCAAGATGCTGCAGGACGAAGGCTTTGTGAACCGTGGCTACGTCGATATTTTCGATGCGGGCCCCACCGTCGAGTGCGACGTGAAGAATATCCGCAGCGTGCGCCGCAGCAAGAAGCTGCGGGTGCTGGTGGGCGAGCCCATCGGTGGCAAGACCCACCTTATCTGCAACAGCCGTTTCGAGCATTACCGCGCCTGCTACGGCAATATCCGGGTCGATCTCGACAAGCACGAAGCAATCATTCCGCCCAAGATGGCGGCGGCACTCAAGGTGCAGGATGGCGACATGGTGCGGGTGGTTGACCTCGACTGAGGCAAACAGGACAAGCAAACCGATTATCAGACAGGCAGCCGAGGCTGCCTGCCAGCGACAGGGAGTGAATGGATGAGCCAGTTAGTGCAATTTATCGACGGTCAGTGGCTTGCCGGTGAAGGCAAGCCGTTCGAGTCAACCGATCCGGCCAAAAACGAGGTGATCTGGCAGGGGGCTGCCGCCAGCGCGGCGCAAGTGGATGCTGCCGTCAAGGCCGCCCGCGCCGCTTTCTACCACTGGGCGGACATGAGCCTTGAGGATCGTCTGACCATAGTGCGCCGTTATGCTGACCTGCTCGGCGAGCAGAAAGAGGCGCTGGCCCTGACCATCGCCCGCGAAACAGGCAAACCGCTGTGGGAGACCCGCACCGAAGTGGCGGCCATGCAGGGCAAGATTGCCATCTCCATCCGTGCCCACGACGAGCGTACCGGCACCGTTGAAAATGCCATGCCGGGCGCCAAGGCGTTTGTCCGTCACAAGCCTCACGGTGTGGTGGCTGTGTTCGGCCCTTACAACTTCCCGGGTCATCTGCCCAACGGCCATATAGTCCCGGCGCTGATTGCGGGTAACACCGTGGTGTTCAAACCCTCCGAGCTGACCCCCATGGTGGCCGAAGCCATGGTCAAGGTGTGGCAGGAGGCGGGGCTGCCCAAGGGCGTGCTCAATCTGGTGCAAGGGGAGGTCGAGACCGGCAAGGCGCTGGCGGGTAACCCCGACATCGACGGCCTCTTCTTTACTGGTTCTTCCCGCACCGGTCATTTCCTCCATCAGCAGTTTGCCGGTCAGCCGGGCAAAATTCTGGCCCTCGAGATGGGCGGCAACAACCCGCTGATCGTGAAAGATGTGAGCGACATCGACGGCGCTGTGCATGCCATCGTCCAGTCGGCGTTTATTACCTCTGGTCAGCGCTGCACCTGTTCCCGCCGTCTGTTTGTCGAGCGGGGTGAGCGGGGCGATGCCCTGGTCAATCGACTGGTCGAGGTGGTCAGCCAGATCAAGGTTGGCCTCTACGACGCCGCCGAGCAGCCGTTCATGGGCTCGATGATAAGCGAGAAGGCAGCCCTCGGCATGGTCGAGGCGCAAGCCAACCTGCAGCGCCTCGGTGGCGAGAGCCTGCTTACCCTCAAGCACCTGGAAGAGGGCACCGGCTTTGTCTCCCCGGGCATTATCGACGTGACCTCAGTGAGCGCGCAGCCTGACGAAGAGTACTTCGGCCCGCTGCTGCAACTCATTCGTTACGATGATTTCGATGCTGCCATCGATCAGGGCAATGCTACCCGTTATGGTCTCTCGGCCGGTCTGCTGGGGGACAAGGAGGCGGACTGGCACCACTTTTTCAAGCGAATCCGCGCCGGTATCGTCAACTGGAACAAGCCCATCACCGGTGCCTCCAGTGCCGCGCCGTTTGGCGGTATCGGTGCTTCTGGCAACCACAGGGCGAGCGCCTACTACGCCGCTGACTATTGTGCGTATCCGGTTGCCTCCGTTGAAGACAGCAAGGCCGCCATGCCGGATCAACTGTCGCCCGGCCTGCGCTTCTAATAACGACACGGGGCATCCAGCGGTGCCCCCATCTGTACCCGCAATCAAAGGAAAGAGAGATGCAAAAGGATATCGACGCCCTGTTCAGCCATCTGTGGGACAACTACATCAAGGTGACCCCGAGCGCCCCCAAGGTGCACACCCTGCTGGGTGGCGGCGAGCCCATCGTCAACGATCACGTGGCGTTTCGTACCTACAACCTGCCCAAACTGGGGCTGGAGAAGCTGGCCGCCCACTTTCTGGCGCTCGGTTACGAGCAGAAGGGCGAGTACGTCTTCAAGGCCAAGAAGCTCTACGCCAAGCACTTCGAGCATCAGGATCCGGACGCTCCCAAGGTGTTTATCAGCGAGCTGAAGGTGGAAGAACTCTCCCCAGCGGCGCAGGCCATCATCCACAAGCTGGCGGATCAGGTGCCCGATCATCTGACCGATACCCCGGCATTTCTCTACACCGGCGCCCCCTGGCAGGTCTCCTATGCCGATTATCAGACTCTGCTGGCGGAGAGCGAGTATGCGGCTTGGATGGCAGCCTGGGGTTATCGTGCCAACCACTTCACGGTCAATATCAACAAGTTGAAGGATTTCGACACCATCCATCAGGTCAATGCGGCGCTCAAGGCGGCGGGTTTTGTCCTCAACAGCGTGGGTGGCGAGGTGAAGGGGGACCCGCAGGTGATGCTGGAGCAATCCTCCACCATGGCAGACAAAGCCGAGGTGCCGTTCAGCGATGGGGTGCGTACCATCCCGAGCTGCTTCTACGAGTTTGCCCTGCGCTATCCGCAGGCCGACGGTGTGCTCTATCCGGGCTTTGTCGAGGCCTCGGCGGACAAGATCTTCGAATCGACGAATGCCATGTAACGGGAACCACCCTGTTTCAGTCGCAACGCCTCCTTTGTGGAGGCGTTTTGTTTGGCGCAGAGTGACGGTATCGGGTGTTGTCTGACGCCGCGTTAAGGTGGGATTTGGATGGCGCCTAACAGGTGAAGGTTTGTTGATAAAAATGTGAACCAGATCACTTGATACGACACGGATTGACGCTGGTGGCGGAGCAAAAAGGAGTAGAATGGCGCTTTATTTTTGCGGGGCCAATCGATGCCTAACTATCACTTTTTCAAGCAGGGTCAGGCGCTTACCTATCTAGATGCCAATGCACCCAGCTATAGCGATGAGCGTCGTCAACTGGTCGAACAGGGATTTGCTGCCATCGCCGCCCCCACCTTTGCAGATACCCCTGCCGAAGCCCTTGAGCTGCTTCGCACTCATCAGGCACTACAGGATGAGGCGCAGGCCAACGCCCTTTGTCTGACGGTTGCCACTATTCCTGCGGTGATCGCAACTCTGTCCGGGCACTGACGCTGCCGCCATGCTCACGTGAATAAAAAATGGTGCCACTGTGATGGCACCATCCTATCGGTTTGCCTGCTTGCCCTGAGTCGCTTACCGCTGGTGCAGGTCACCTTCGATAACCAGCACGGTATCCATCCCTGCCGCCTTGCCTGCCTCAAGCCCGATACGGGTATCTTCAAACACCAGACAATTTGCCGGATTAGCGCCGAGCAGTTCGGCCACCTGCAAGAAGGTGTCGGGATGCGGCTTGTGGTTGGTGACATCATCGGCGCTCACCACCACCGAGATATAGGCGTCGAGTCCGGTGCTTTTGAGGATGGAGTCCGCCTGATTGCGCGGTGAGCCGGTGCCAATCCCCATCTTGACCTTGCCGTGATAGTGCCTGACCAGCTCCCACATCTTGGGAAAGACGCTGACCTTGTCGATATGTTCCATATAGAGGGCAATCTTGCGACGGGTAAAAGCCTCGACATCCACCGTCAGCCCCTGCTGCTCGGCCAGCATGGCGATGATCTTGCGGGTGGGAATGCCGCCGTACTGATAGAGCTGTTCCCGCTCGAAGGGGATGCCGAATTCGGCGCAGGTGAGCTCCCAAGCATCCAGATGAAGGGGCATGGAATCTACCAAAGTGCCATCCATATCGAAAATCAGGGCATCGTAGTGATCAAACCCGTACTGCTCACGCTTGCTCATGGGGGCTCCTCGAATCAAATAGAGCAGGCTAGCAGAAACGGTCGGCATTTTGTGGGATCGGCCTCATGGTTGGGCAGATTGTGGCCGCCGTTTTTTCTATCTCTTGCTGATTTGTGAGACAATAATCCGTTCATTGCCGGATACTTTGGCATATCAGATCTGCGAGTCCGCTTATGACCTCGAAAATATCCCCTAAAACCATCTTCTCCAGTGTGGCGCTGGTGATCGCGCTCGGTTCACTGGAAAAGAGCATCGTCACCACCCCGCTGCCCATGATTGGCGCCGAGCTGCACGCCGGTGCCGCCCTCACCTGGGTGGTCACCGCCTATCTGCTGGCGGCCACCGCCGTGCTGCCCCTCTACGGCAAGCTGAGCGATCTCTTTGGCCGGGTGCGGATGCTCAATATCGGTATCGGCCTGTTTCTGGCGGGCTCGGTGGCCTGTGCGCTCTCCCAGGATCTGCCGACCTTGCTGGCAGCCCGGGTGCTGCAAGGGCTGGGAGGCGGCGGCCTGATTGCCCTCGCGTTTACCGTGATTGCCGACACCATTCCACCGCGGGAGGTGGGCAAGTATCAGGGCTACATCTCGGCGGTCTATGCGGTCTCCAGCATCGCTGGCCCCTTGCTCGGCGGTTATTTCACCGAGCAGCTCAGCTGGCGCTGGATCTTCTGGATCAATCTGCCGCTCGGGGCGCTGGCGGTCTTTCTCATCAACCGCAACCTCAAGCAGCTCAACGTACGTCGCCACAGTCGCTTCGACTGGAAGGGGGCGGGTCTGCTGATTACCGTCACCACGCTCACCCTGTTGCTGCTCTCGCCGGAGGCGGCGCTGCCTGCCGTCTGGCTTTCGGCGGCGCTGGGCGTTGCACTGCTGCTGCTCGTTCTGATTGAGCGGCGTGCCCACGACCCCATATTGCCTGCCCATCTGGCCCGGCTGCCCGGCTATCTGGTGAGCGTGCTGCTGGTGATGCTATCCCAGTTGCTGATGTTTGCCGTGCTGGTATATCTGCCGTTGCAGATGCAGTGGCAGAAGGGGATGAGTGCCAGCGAGAGCGGTGCCATCATGGTCATCTTCATGATCTGCATCACCGCTGGCGCCTTTGTCGGTGGCAAGCTGATTGGCCGTACCGGTCACTACAAGAGCTTTGTTGCGGTAGGGTTTGCGCTGGCCGCGGTGGCTCTGTGGCAGATCCACTTCGATGCCTGGGTCAAGCTGGCGCTCGGGTTTGCCGGTATTGGTCTCGGTCTGGTGCTGCCCGCCCTCTCGGTGGTGGTGCAGAACGCCCTGCCACGGGAAGATCGCGGCATCGGCATGTCGCTGTTCAACTTCGGGCGGGAGCTTGGCGGTGCCGTCGGCGTGGCTATCTGCTCCATGCTGTTCCACTTGCGCCTGCCAGCCGGCAGCGGTGGCGATCTAAGCCGGCTCGCCCCCGATCTGCTGGCCCCGGGCTTCAGCGCGACCTATATCGGCATGGCATTGATCGCCACGCTGGCGCTGCTCATCACATTGCTGGCGTTGAAGCGCCACGAGCTGGCCTCCATCAGCGCCTGATTTGGCCTGCGCCGACATTGGCTCACCATAGCTAGCATCAGGGCTCCCCGCGGGGAGCCCTGATGGTTATTTGGTGAATAGAGTGGCTGCTGCCATCAAGCCATACGTGGCTTACTCCTGCGCCGGGCTCTCCTTGCCTGCCAGCTGGCTCAGCCAGGCGAAGCGGCGATTGGCCTCCTGCTCCGCCTCTTCATAGAGCTGGCTGGCCACCTCCGGCAGCTGGCGCTCCAGCCGCTGGAAGCGGGGCTCATGGCGCAAGGTCTCGGCCAGCGAGGCATTGGGGGCCCGCGAGTCGAGCGCCAGCGGCAATTTACCCTCGTCAGCGCGGCGCGGATCGAAGCGGTAGAGTGGCCAGAAGCCGGTGGCAGTCAGCTGCTTCATCTGCTCATGGCTCTCGGCCATGTCGTAGCCATGCTCCTCGCAGGGGCTGTAGGCGATGATGAGCGACGGTCCCGGGTAGGCTTCCGCCTCCTGAATTGCCTTCACCGTCTGGTTCATCTGGGCACCGAGGGAGATCTGCGCCACATAGACGTGGCCATACATCATCACGCTGGCCCCGAGATCCTTGCGTGCCTTGCGTTTGCCCTGCTCGCCAAACTTGGTGATGGCACCGAGTGGCGTCGCCTTCGACTGCTGGCCGCCGGTGTTGGAGTAGCACTGGGTATCTAGCACCAGCACATTGATGTTCTCCCCCAGACTCAGCACATGGTCGAGCCCGCCAAAGCCGATGTCGTAGGCCCAGCCATCGCCGCCGATGAGCCAGACCGATTTTTCCACCAGATAGTCCGCATCGCGGGCCAGTTCAAGGGCCTCCGGGGCCTTGCTCTCTTGCAGCAACACTCGCAACTGTTGGATATGGGCCCGCTGCTCGGAAATCGGCAGGGTGGCATCGCCGAGCGCCTCGCGCAGCGCTGCCGGAATGGTGTCGCCCAGGTTCGCCAGCAGACGGCGCACCCGCTCCCTGTGCTGATCGACGGTAAGACGGAAGCCCAGTCCGAACTCGGCGTTGTCTTCAAACAACGAGTTGGCCCAGGCCGGCCCGCGCCCGTCGGCGTTGGTGGTGTAGGGGGTGGTAGGCAGGTTGCCGCCATAAATGGACGAGCAGCCGGTGGCGTTGGCAATCAGCAGCCGATCGCCATAGAGCTGGGTCAGCAGCTTGATGTAGGGAGTTTCGCCACAGCCGGAGCAGGCGCCGGAGTATTCAAATAGCGGCGAGATGAGCTGGGAGGTGCGGATGTCGATGCGCTCCAGCTGCTCGGCGCTACGCTCTGGCAGGTCGAGGAAGAAGTCGTAGTTGGCCTTCTGCTCGTCGAGGTGATCGAGGCGTGAAGCCATATTGATCGCCTTGCGATCCGGGTTGCTGCGATCCTTGGCCGGGCACACCTCTACGCAGAGGTTGCAGCCGGTGCAATCCTCCGGCGCCACCTGCAGCACGTACTGCTGGCCGCGCATGTCACGGGATTTCACATCCAGCGCATCGAGAGTGGCGGGAGCTGCGGCCAGCGCATCCGGTTCTACCACCTTGGCGCGAATGGCCGAGTGGGGACAGGCGGCGACACAGTAGTTGCACTGGGTACAGAGCTCCGCCTCCCAGATGGGGATCTCCTTGGCGATGTTGCGCTTCTCCCAGCGGGTGGTGCCGACCGGCCAGGTGCCATCCGGCGGGAAGGCGGAGACAGGCAGGCTGTCACCCAGCCCAGCCAGCATGGTGGCGGTGACGGTCTGGACAAAGTCGGGGGCCTTGGCCGAAACCACCGGCGGGCGGGCGCGGCTGGCGGGATCCAGCTCGCCAAGTGGCACCCGGGTCAGGGCGGCGCAGGTTGCCTCCAGTGCCTGCCAGTTGCGTTCGACCAGCGTCTGCCCCTTGCTGCCATAGCTGGTGGCGATGGCCTGCTTCAGCAGGCTGGTGGCCTCTGTGGGGGGAATGATGGCGCTGAGCTGGAAGAAGGCCATCTGCATCACGGTATTGATGCGGTTGCCGAGCTGGCAGTCGCGGGCAATCCTGGCGGCGTTGATGATGTAGAAGCGCGCCTCTTTCTCGCGCAGGGCGTGCTGTACCTCGCTGGGGAGGCGCTGCCAGATCTCCGCTTCGCTGTAGGGGGTGTTGAGCAGGAAGATGCCGCCCGCTTTCAAGCGCTCCACCATCCGGTACTTGTCGACAAACTGCCACTGATGGCAGCCGATAAAGTCCGCCTCTTCCACCAGATAGGCCGCTTGCAGCGGCCGCTCGCCCACCCGCAGGTGAGAGACGGTGAGGCCGCCCGCCTTCTTGGAGTCGTAGACGAAATAGCCCTGCGGATAGAGGTCGGTGTGGTTGCCGAGGATCTTGATGCTGTTCTTGGCCGCCGAGACGGTGCCATCGCTGCCAAGGCCGTAGAAGAGCGCCTCCAGCTTGTGTTGCTGGCCGTGAATGAGGCTTTGCGAATTCAGCGCGGGCAGCGGTAGCGAGAGACCTGTGATGTCATCGAAGATGCCGACGGTAAAGCGCGGGCGCGGGTTCTCCTGTGCCAGTTCGGCAAACACCGCCAGCGCGCAGGCGGGGCCGAACTCCTTGGAGGAGAGGCCGTAGCGGCCGCCGATGACCCGTGGCAGGTTTGCCCGCTCGCCCCGGCTGACCGTTTCGGCCAGCGCCGTCATCACGTCGAGATAGAGGGGTTCGGCCTGTGCGCCCGGCTCCTTGGTGCGATCCAGCACGGCGATGGTGCGGGCACTCTCCGGAATCGCGGCCAGCAGGTGCCCGGCCGAGAAGGGACGGAACAGCCGCACCTTCACCAGCCCTACCTTCTCCCCTTGGGAAAGCAGGCGCTCGATCACCTCCTCACAGGTGCCGATGGCCGAGCCCATCAGCACCACAATCCGCTCCGCTTGCGGGTGGCCGACGTATTCAAACGGCCGGTAGTGGCGGCCGGTCTGTTCGCCAAAAGCCTGCATAGCCTCGTTCACATGGCCATAGGCGGCGTCATACCAGGGGTTGCTTGCCTCGCGGCACTGGAAGTAGGTGTCCGGGTTGGCGGCGGTGCCGCGAATGACCGGCTTGTCGGGGGTGAGCGCCCGGTCACGATGGGCGCGGATGGCATCTGCGGGCAGCAGGGCACGCAGGGTGTCGTCAGCGAGCGGCGCTATCTTGGCGATCTCGTGAGAGGTACGAAAGCCGTCGAAGAAGTGGATAAAGGGGAGGCGGCTGTTGAGGCTCGCTATCTGGGAGATCAGGGCAAAGTCCTGCGCCTCCTGCACATTGCTGGCACAGAGCATGGCACAGCCGGTCTGGCGCACCGCCATCACGTCCGAGTGATCGCCAAAGATCGATAGCGCATGGGTCGCCACGGTGCGCGCCGCCACATGCAGCACGAAGGGGATGAGCTGACCCGCCAGCTTGTAGAGGTTGGGGATCATCAGCAGCAACCCCTGCGACGAGGTAAACGAGGTCGCCAGCGCGCCGGTCTGCAGGGCACCGTGGACGGCGGCGATGGCGCCCCCTTCCGACTGCATCTCGACAACCCGGGGCACATCCCCCCACAGGTTCTTGCCCCGTTCGCTCGACCAGGCCGACGACTGCTCAGCCATGGCCGAGCTGGGGGTGATGGGGTAGATGGCGATGACTTCGCTGGTGCGGTACGCCACCGAGGCGACTGCGTTATTCCCGTCTGTGGTGATCATCTGTTTTCCACTTTGCTATGCCAGTTTGAAGGCCGATAGTTGCATCGGCAATGGATAGGTCGCTGGCATAGTAAAAGGGGCAATGAGAGCGTATCAAACGGGATAAATAATCAATTAATAAGTCAGTAATAGTGGTTAATTTAATCCCGCCACGTGGGGGCGTGATTTTCTGCTGACAGCCGACGGGTAGCGATTGACGGGCCATTGGCATGGCCCGTCAGCACGGGGTTAATCCTGATCCACTCGTAGCCAGATGGCACACTGATAAGGGGCGAAGAGTGGCAGCGGTTCGCTTGGGTAATTGGCCAGCAGCAACCGCATCTCGTCTGTCACCTTGTCGAAGTGGGGCATCGTCAAGGGATTGGACGTGAGATTGGCGAGCAGCAGCAGGGTGTGCCGATCTCCGCTGGCCGGATCCTGCCAGTGGCGGCGATAGCTGATGCGCTCGGGATCATCCCCATCCAGCAGCTCGAAATTGCCGTGGCGAATGACAGGGTGAGCCTTGCGCAGGGCGATGAGCTGGCGATAGCAGTGAAACGGGGAGTCGGGGCGGGTCAGCTGTTCGTCAGCATTTATCTCGACGTGGTTTGCATTGAGGGCAATCCAGGGTGTGGCTGTGCTGAAACCGGCGTGGGGGCCGGCATTCCACTGCATCGGGGTGCGGGCGTTGTCGCGGCCGATGGCATCGAGCCGCCGACTCAGCTCGGCAGGATCCAGCCCTGACTGGCTGTCGCGGTAGTTGATGGCCTCCACATCGCGCAGCTCGCCCGGCTGCCAGTGGCGGTTGGTCATGGCGAGCTCCTCCCCCTGATAGATGAAGGGGGTGCCCTGCATCATGTGCAGCACCATGGCCCACAGCCTGGCGCTGGTTTCCCGCAACTCAGGCCTGTCATCGCCAAAGCGGGAGACGGCGCGAGGCAGGTCGTGGTTGCCGAGAAACAGGCTGTTCCAACCCCGGCCATGCAGCCCCTGCTGGTGGCGGGCCATGGCTCGCTTGAAGGCGAGGGGATCAAAGTGGGATGACCACTTGTCACTGCCGAGCCCCAGATGCTCGAAGTTGAACACCATGCTGAACTCGCTGCCATCCGGGTTCGAATAGTTCTGCATATGGGCGAGATCGGCCCCCCAGGTCTCCCCCACCGTGATGATCCCCTTGCCGCCGAAGCTGGCGGCATTGAGCTCGCGGATATAGTCGTGCAGGCGCGGGCCGTTGCTCATGGCCAGTCGGTCCCACTCCTTGCTCACCATGTCGATCACATCGAAGCGAAATCCCTTGATCCCTTTGGCCAGCCAGAAGTTGATCACCTCTGCCATCTCGGCACGCACCGCCGGGTTATCCCAGTCCAGATCGGCCTGACTTGCATCGAAGTTGTGCAGGTAGTAGCGATCAAGTGCTGGCACATACTGCCAGCCGCTGCCACCAAAAATCGAGGTAATGGGGTGGGCGTCAACGAAGGCCTGATCGCGAAACACGTAATAGCCCTGATAGCGGGGATCTCCGGCCAGTGCCTTCATAAACCACTCATGCTCGGTGGAGGTGTGGTTGGCGACGATATCCATCATGATGCCGATGCCGTGGGCGGCCGCCTCGGTTATCAGCTGCTCCATCTCGGCCTGGGTGCCGAAGGCGGGGTCGATGGCACGGTAGTCCGCCACGTCATAGCCGTTGTCCCGCTTGGGGGAGCGATAGATGGGGGTGAGCCAGAGCATATCGACCCCGAGGGTGGCCAGATAACCGAGGCGCTGACGGATGCCGTTGATATCGCCCATGCCGTCGCCATCGCTGTCCTGAAAACTCATGGGGTAGATCTGGTAGATGACGCAGCTATCGAGGTCTATATCGGGCGTGTGGAGGGGTTGCGGGTTCATCAGCTTGGCCGGTTGAGGGAGGAGATTTTCTATCTTACGCAGATGAGCTGCTACTCGACAGGGCAGGGGAAACCTTGAAAAGGGTTCCATAGTTGGCTGATTGCCAAAAGTGCGGGAAGGGTCACAAAGGTGCCATCCCGGGCCACGGCTGTGGTCGGGATGGCACGGCACTTGGCGCTGATGCTATGCAGGAATACTGGTTATTGAGCAGTCTTGGCCTGTTCGCTGCGCTGCTCCTGCTGGCGCTCCGCTTGTGCTTCCAGCTCCTTGCCGAGGAAGTAGTTCAGGAAGGTGCGGATCACCGCGATGATGGCGAGGCGGATCAGCTCCTCCTTGCTCGGCGCGACCGTGGTGGCCAGGATGTCGGCGGCCAGCTGGAACTCCAGCGCCAGAATAAGCCAACTGCCAAAGCAGAGACGAATGCGCGGAAAGCCGGGCTGGTGATCCCGCACCCGCGCCGCTAGCCAGAGGGTCTTGCCAAGCCCTATCACCACACAGGCGATGGAGATGATCTCAAGCAGCAGCTGGAACAGCTCGACCCCGTGCATCATCCCCTCTTTTAGGCTCGCTATCTCAAACACTCGGGTCACCTCCCTGATTCAAAAGAGGACACTATTAACACATCGCTCGGCAAAGGCCAAATCAGAGTCTCCTGATAA
Source organism: Aeromonas sp. S13(2024) (assembly GCF_041402405.1). NCBI lineage: Bacteria > Pseudomonadati > Pseudomonadota > Gammaproteobacteria > Aeromonadales > Aeromonadaceae > Aeromonas > Aeromonas sp. S13(2024). The sequence goes on from NZ_JBGLRA010000005.1 coordinate 256,958, forward strand.
GCAGTGAGAGCTGTTCAATGAGCTGACGCGCCGCGGGGCTGACTCCGGCCAGTTGGAAGAAGCCGTGTATAACGCCCAGTTGCCGCTGACAGGTAGCTGTGACTCCGGCTTGCAGCAGTTTGCGATAGAGGGCTTCCCCCTCATCGCGCAGCGGATCATATTCCGCCGTTACGATATGGGTCGGCGGTAATCCTGACAGGTCCGGATGGTGGAGAGGGCTGGCTTCGGGGTGAGTGGCGGGCTGCTCCCCCAGATAGGCGTGAAAACCGCTTAACAGCATGTCGCGGGTGATTAGGTAGTCATCCCCTAGCTGCCGATAGCTGTCACTGTTGCCCGCAGCATCGAGCATCGGATAGATGAGCAGTTGGGCGGCAGGCAAGGGGGCGCCTCGCTCCTTGAGTCGCAAGGTGGTGATCAGGGCTAGGTGGCCGCCGGCACTGTCGCCCGCAAGGACAATCTTTGCCGGATCCCCATGCCATTTCTCCACATCGACCATGATGGCGAGCGTGGCTGCCAGTGCATCATCGTGGGCGGTAGGATAGGTGTGTTCAGGTGCAAGGCGGGTATGTACCGCGAACACCAGTGCCTCGGCGCGATTGCACAGCATGCGCATCTGGCGGTCGTGAGTGTCGAACTCACCGCTGACAAAACAGCCGCCATGAAAGTAGATCAGGGCCGGACGGCTTGCGCTTGAGGTTGGCGCTGGCTGATAGAGGCGAACGGAATAATGGCCGTTTTGCCACTCTTCGACAGCGCCAACCTCCTCCCGTTCACCACCCAATATGGCTGAAGCAAGATAACCTTCACGCCGCTCCTGCCAGCTCAGGCTGCTCGCCTTGGGGCGGCCTGCTGCAATGAACTCTGCCACCATGGCCGCAATGGCCGGTTCAAGTTGTGTATCCATAACGCACCAATGACTGTATATAAAAACAGTTATTTTGCGCTTTTAGCCAGAGAGCGCAACCGGCGTTAGCTGAGGCAGCTCACAAAATCAGGCTTCAATCAGCTGGAATTCAATCACATAGAGCGGCGGCAGATCGGGGTAGATATCGCGGATCACCTGTTTGAGCTCGGGGAGGGTCATGTTCTCCTGACGGGCGTGCTTGTCATTCAGTTCATCGAAGGCGACCGCCTTGACCGAGAGCACCTCTATGGTGCCAAAGGGCTGGTGCTCCGGGTTGGTGAACAGCGCCAGACGTTGGCCGGGCTGCCAGTTGGCCTCGCTCTCGTCGCGGATGGTGATGGTCTTGCGGCCCGCCTGAATGTCGGCAACGAAGCGGCTGAAGAAGGTGAATTCGGGATAGGAATGAGCAGACATGGTGACTCCTGACTGGGTGAATCGAAATGAGGTGAATGGAAATCAAAGATCGAGATAGGCGCGCAGCCTGGCCAGATCGGCGATAACGGGGCCGTCACTGCTGTCGGCAATTATGCCCTGTTCGACCAGCTCCTTGAGGGCGCGGCGGTAAACCCGCTCGGTGGTGCCGAAGCGCGCCGCTTCATGGGCCCGTCTGCGTGACCCCAGCATGGGGGTGCGCTGGCGTTCTCGCCACAACTCGTAGGCGATGTTGTAGGCGATGGGGTGGAGCAGCCGGCTGGTGGTGATCTCCAGCGTATCGAGATAGTCGCTGGCCAGCGCCGCGGCGAAGAAGAGGGTCAGCTCGGGCTCGGTCAGCAGGCGCTGGGCCAGTTTGTGAGCACAGATGACCCGGGCATCCAGCTCGGTCTCGGCCACTACGTTCCACTGTACCGGGGTTGCGCTGAAGAACTCCATCTCGCCGAAGATTTGGTAGTGGCACTCAATTTCGCCAAGCTGGAAGCGGCGGCCAGAGTGTACCGTGCTGTTGAGGGAGACCCGGCCATGTTCGACCAGATAGAGCTGCTCGCTCTGCTCCCCCTGCCGCATGATCAATTCGCCCGGCAGGTAGCGGCGCAGAAACAGGGTGCAGGCGTCGAGCGCCGCGGCAAAGCGGGGTTCAAGCTGCTGGAGTTCGGCGTGAAAACGGCCGAGAGGGTAGGGCTGTTGCTGCATGACTTGCCTGTCGCACCGGATGACGAGGGCCATGAGGCTAGCAAGAGTGCGGGCCGGATACCAGCCCGCACGGTAGCGGATGTGCCGCAGTTAACGGTTTGCGTTTTATTGCACCAGAGCGTGGAGGGCGGCCGCGATGGCGTGCTGCTCACCGGTCATCATCGCCTGTTCGGCGCTGGCGTAATCCGCTACCCCTTGTTGCACATCCTGCTCGAACAGCACCACGTTGCAGAGCACGGCGGCGACCCGCACCTTGCGCAGGCGACCCACGGTCAGCAGGGATGCGGTCTCCATGTCAGCGCCGAGCACACCACGGGCATGCCAGTAGCGGCACACCTCCTGCTCATCATCCCGATAGAAGCTGTCGTGGGAGCGTACCAACCCGTGCCAATGAGGCTGGCTGCCGGTTGCCACATGGTTGAGCAAGGCGGCCTGCAGCCAGATATCGGCGCAGGCGGGGTACTCGGCGGGCAGATAGGCCTGTGAGGCACCCTCATTGCGTACAGCCCCTTCCACCACGATAAGGTCGCCCAGCCCGATGTCGTGTTGCAGGGCACCGGCGGAGCCGACCCGAATAAGCGAGCGGGCACCGGCTTGCACCAGCTCCTCCAGCGCGATGATGGCCGAGGCGCCGCCGATGCCGGTGCTGCAGACCGTGATGGGCAGCCCCTGATAGCGGCCGTTGATGAGGCGAAACTCCCGGTTTTGCCCCAGCACTTCACACTGTTCGAGCTGGCTGGCGATGCGGTCGACCCGGGCCGGGTCGCCGCACAGTACCACCCGCTCGGCAATCTGGTCGGGGCGGCACTGGAGATGGGGTAACAGAGTCATGGCTTACAGACCTTGTGGCTGGCACTTGGCGGCAATCACCCAGAGGCGAGTGCCGTTGGCGGCGATAAACAGCAGGATCAGGTACTCCAGCGACATGGCGTAGACGCCCTGCGCGGCATAGACACCGATGCTGATGATGTTGATGACGACCCAGAGGATCCAGTTCTCCACGTATTTGCGGGTCATCAGGATCTGGGCGACGACCGAGAGCACCGTCATGCTGGCATCCCAGAACGGGAAGGCATCGGGGGAGGGCTCGGGGATGGCAAGGTTGGCACCAAACAGGTTGAGCAGGGAGACCGAGGTGCGTGCCAGGGTGGCGAAGACCGGGTCGATATAGCGGGTCAGCAGAGCGATGGCCAGCACGCTCACGGCTGCGGTCACCATCAGTTTGGATCTGCTGAGCCAGCGGATCTGCAGGGTATCCCCCTGATCGTTGGCCGGGCGGGTCCAGGCGTACCAGCCGTAGACGTTGGCGCAGAAGAAGAACAGCTGCAGCATCAACAGTCCGTAGAGCTGGATCTGGAAGAAGATGATGGCAAACAGGCTGACGTTGATCAGACCAAACAGGTAGTTGATGGTTTTCTCCTGACTGGCGAACCAGATACAGGCTAGACCAAACAGGGTGCCGATGGCTTCAATCCATGACATGGCATAGCCGCCACCCAGTGGTATGGTCACTAGCGTGTTATTGATGCTGAACAGCTCGAATATGCTCATTTTCTGATCCTTGGGCATGAGGGTTAGTATGCGAGGGCGCCATTCTAAGGGGTGAGGGGGAGGAGGGGCAGGACTTTTGTCCGCCCCGTACTTGGCCCATATCAAAGAAATCGCCGCTGCTGCCCGGTTATTCCAGCAGTGATGGGTTATGGTGCCCCCGCTGGCCGGACTTTATTGATATGTAGCAAGATGATAGCGCCATGGCTGTGGTCTGATAGAGTCCACTCTCCGGGAGGAGAATCACGTGATAAAAGGAGGTTGCATTGAATTCCGAGCTTGTCTGGGTGCTCTGTCTGCTGGCTGGCGCCATCTATCTCTTCATGACCAACAAGGTGCGCATGGACGTGGTCGCCCTGGGCGTGGTCATCCTGTTTGTGCTGAGCGGCACCCTCACCCTGCCGGAGGCGCTGGCGGGCTTTAGCGATCCCAACGTCATTCTGATTGCCGCCCTGTTTGTGGTGGGTGAGGGGCTGGTGCGCACCGGCATCGCCTATCAGGTGGGGGATGCGCTGGTGAAGGTGGCGGGCAGCAGCGAGACCAAGCTGCTGGTGTTGCTGATGGTAGCGGTGGCGAGTCTGGGGGCTGTGATGAGCAGCACCGGAGTGGTGGCCATCTTTATCCCGGTGGTGCTGAGCGTGGCGAACCGGATGGGGATCCCGGCCGGTCGCCTGATGATGCCCCTCGGCTTTGCCGGGCTGATCAGCGGCATGATGACGCTGGTGGCTACGCCCCCCAACATGGTGGTTAACAGCGAGCTGATGCGCCACGGCATTCACGGCTTCGGCTTCTTCGATTTCACCCCTATGGGCGTGCTGATCCTGGGGCTGGGCATCCTCTACATGCTGCTGGTGCGCGGCTCCTTGGTGAGTGAAGGGGAAGAGGGCAAAGGCAAGTCGACCGGGCGCCGCACCCTGCGCGATCTGATCCGAGACTACCGATTGGCCGGTCGGGCCCGTCGTCTGGCGCTGCGGCCTGACTCCCCGCTGATTGGTCACACCCTGGACGAGCTGCAACTGCGTGCCCGTTATGGTGCCCACGTCATCGGGGTGGAGCGCTGGCGCAAGTTTCGCCGGGTGATGGTGCCGGTGTCGGGGATCAGTGAATTTCAGGCCAAGGATGTGCTGCTGATCGACATGTCAGACCCCGAGGTGGATGTGCGGGCGTTTTGTAGCGAAGCGCGGCTTGAACCCATGATCCTGCGCGGGGAGTACTTCTCCGATCAGGCGCGGGAGGTGGGGATGGCCGAGGTGTCGCTGATCCCTGAGTCCAAGCTGCTGGGTAAAAGCGTGCGTGAGGTGATCTTCCGCTCCAGCTATGGCCTGAGCGTGGTGGGGCTGCGCCGCGACGGTGAGGCACTGGCAGGCAAGCTGGTGGATGAGCCGCTGCAGATGGGCGACACCCTGCTGGTGGTAGGGAATTGGAGCCACATCAGACAGTTGCAGACCCATAGTCGCGACTTTCTGCTGATGGGGCTGCCCGCCGAAGTGGACGAGATGGCCCCCGCCCGCAGCCAGGCCATTCATGCCCTCTTCTGTCTTGGTGTGATGATCCTGCTGATGGTGACCGATCCGGTGCCCAACGTGATTGCCGCGCTGATCGCCTGCCTGCTGATGGGCAAGTTTCGCTGCATCGATATGGAGAGTGCCTACAAGTCGATCCACTGGCCGACCCTGATCCTCATCGTCGGCATGCTCCCCTTCGCGCTGGCGCTGCAAAAAACCGGCGGGGTGGATCTGATCGTCGGTGGCCTGATCAATGCGGTAGGGGAGATGGGGCCGCGGGTGATGCTGGCCAGCCTGTTTGCCCTCTGCGCGGTGATCGGGCTCTTTATCTCCAACACCGCGACAGCTGTGCTGATGGCGCCCATTGCACTGGGCACGGCCCAGCAGATGGGAGTCTCGCCCTATCCGTTTGCCATGACCATTGCCATTGCCGCCTCGGCTGCCTTTATGACGCCGGTCTCGTCACCGGTGAATACCCTGGTACTGGGGCCGGGCAACTACAAGTTTGCCGATTTTATCCGTATCGGAGTGCCATTCACCCTGTTGGTGATGGCGGTGAGCGTGGTGGCGATTCCCTGGTTCTTCCCGTTCTGATAACCGGGATGATGAATGTGTGCACCAGCGGCCTGCGGGCCGCTTTTTTATGGCCGGGAGACAAGCGTGGCAAGGCGTGCTCGGAATCAGTGAAGAGTGAGATGGACGGGAATTAACGTGGAGATGGGTTAATAGAGGAGCGAGAGAAAAACTGGGGAGAGGCAAATTTCAGATACAAAAAAACCAGCGTGAGCTGGTCTGTTTGGTACTGCTATTAATGGTGCGGAAGGAGAGACTCGAACTCTCACGCCTAGGGCGCCAGAACCTAAATCTGGTGCGTCTACCAATTTCGCCACTTCCGCAATATTAATGGTGGCTATGACGGGATTCGAACCTGTGACCCCCGCATTATGAGTGCGATGCTCTAACCAACTGAGCTACATAGCCGTTTGTTATCGACCACTGATGTGGAAGAGAACAGAAAAATGGCTGGGGTACTAGGATTCGAACCTAGGGATGGCGAGATCAAAACCCGCTGCCTTACCGCTTGGCGATACCCCAACAGAAATAATGGTGGCTATGACGGGATTCGAACCTGTGACCCCCGCATTATGAGTGCGATGCTCTAACCAACTGAGCTACATAGCCGTTTGTTATCGACCACTGATGTGGAAGAGAACAGAAAAATGGCTGGGGTACTAGGATTCGAACCTAGGGATGGCGAGATCAAAACCCGCTGCCTTACCGCTTGGCGATACCCCAACAGCGCTCCTCAACAGTCATGAGACTGGCAAAGAACTTTTAAAAATGGCTGGGGTACTAGGATTCGAACCTAGGGATGGCGAGATCAAAACCCGCTGCCTTACCGCTTGGCGATACCCCAACTAGAGATGGTGGCTATGACGGGATTCGAACCTGTGACCCCCGCATTATGAGTGCGATGCTCTAACCAACTGAGCTACATAGCCAACCTTGCTTCCGGTGAGTCGTTACCTCGTCACCGTGCGGGCCGAATTATGCGTATCTGGCTCTGGGGCGTCAACCCTTTTTTTGCCAGAAAAACGCAATTTGAGTGCGTTTGACCAGTTATTGGTCTCTGTTGCGCAAAAGCCCAACAATCTGCTTTTTTTTAAGACATTGCCATGATTGCCCGGGCAATGGCAGATAAAAAACAGGCCAGCAAATGCTGGCCTGTCATGGGATTAGACGTTGAACAGGAAGTTCATGATATCGCCATCTTTGACGATGTAATCTTTCCCTTCAGCGCGCATCTTGCCCGCTTCCTTGGCGCCTTGCTCACCCTTGTAGTTGATAAAGTCTTCAAAGGCGATGGTTTGGGCGCGAATAAAGCCTTTTTCAAAGTCAGTGTGGATCTTGCCTGCCGCTTGCGGGGCAGTGGCACCGACCGGAATAGTCCAGGCGCGTACCTCTTTCACACCGGCGGTGAAGTAGGTCTGCAGGTTGAGCAGCTGGTAGCCGGAGCGGATAACGCGGTTCAGGCCCGGCTCTTCGATGCCAAGGTCAGCCATGAACTCGGCGCGATCTTCATCGTCCAGTTCGGCGATGTCGGCTTCGATGGCGCAGCAGACCACGACCACGACAGCGTTCTCGGCGGCGGCGATTTCACGCACCTTGTCCAGATAGGGGTTATTCTCGAAGCCATCTTCCGCCACGTTGGCGATATACATGGTGGGTTTCAGGGTCAGGAAGTTGAGGTGGCTGACGGCGGCCAGCTCTTCTTTATCCAGTTTCATGCCGCGGATCATCTGGCCGTTTTCCAGCGCAACCTTGATCTTCTCAAGCACTTCCACTTCCAGCTTGGCATCCTTGTCGCCGCCTTTGGCGCGCTTGGACTGACGGTGAATGGCGCGCTCGCAGGCGTCCAGATCCGACAGGGCCAGCTCGGTGTTGATCACTTCGATATCGTCAGCGGGAGAGACCTTGCCGGCAACGTGAATGATGTTCTCGTCATCGAAGCAGCGCACAACGTGGCCGATCGCTTCGGTTTCACGGATGTTGGCCAGGAACTGGTTACCCAGACCTTCACCCTTGGAGGCACCGGCAACCAGACCGGCGATGTCGACGAATTCCATGGTGGTCGGCACAACGCGCTGCGGATTGATGATGGCAGCCAGCTGATCGAGGCGGGGATCCGGCATCGGCACCACACCTGTGTTCGGCTCGATGGTGCAGAACGGGAAGTTGGCGGCTTCGATACCGGCCTTGGTCAGCGCGTTGAACAGGGTGGATTTGCCTACATTGGGCAGGCCCACGATACCGCATTTAAAACCCATGGATTGTTACCTTACTTGATGGATGCTGTTGGGGGTCGCCCGCAGGCGGCCCATGTCATGCTTGTTCTGGTCGTTGCTCATGTACCGGCACAATGCCCGTACAGGCTCAAACCGACCTAACCCTTTTCCGCCTTGAAGCTGTGCAAGCGATTCATGGCCTTGGTCATATCTTGTTTGAACAGGATGTCGGTGGCGCGCAGAGACTCGTCCAGCGCGGCGTCGATCAGGTTCTGTTCACTGCTGGGGGCCTTGGTCAGGACGAAGCCAGCCACCTGCTCTTTGCTGCCGGGATGGCCGATCCCGAGACGCAGCCGGAAGAAGTTATTGTTGTTGCCCATCTTGGCGATGATGTCCTTGAGGCCGTTATGGCCACCGTGACCACCACCCTGCTTGAACTTGGCGATGCCCGGCGGCAGATCCAGCTCGTCATGGGCCACCAGCATCGCTTCCGGCTCAATCTGATAAAAACGCGCCAGTGCGGCCACCGCCTTGCCAGAGAGGTTCATATAGGTGTTCGGGATGAGCAGCCGCACATCCTGCCCCTCGACCAGGATGCGGGCAGTATGGCCGAAGAACTTGGGTTCTTCACGCAGGCTGACATTGTGCCAGCGGGCCAGTTGCTCCACATACCAGGCGCCCGCGTTGTGGCGGGTCTTGGCATATTCCGGGCCGGGGTTGCCCAGTCCGACGATCAGTTTGATTTCGCTTGTCACGCTTGATGTCTTCACTCGCAGCTGCCGTGGGCACACTACCCAGGGCAATAGGACGCAATATTCTAGCCGCCGAGTGGCGATCACTCAACCAATGCGCATGTTATGGCGGGATTTGCAGCATTATTGCGGCCAATGGGTGGCTATGGGTGGCTAACGGTGGGCAAACGGGCCTCTTGCATGAGGCCCGTTTCAGCTTACCGATGGATTGTGCCCGGTTGACTACCGTCGTTATTTGGTACGCAGCAGGGTGACAGTTTCCTCATCCAGCGCGGTCAGGGAGGGGCGGGCATCGCGCACATACTCCACGAAAGAGGCTGCATCGGTGCCGCAATCCACGCCGCTGGCCTTGCAATCGAGGGCCTGGCCCGGGTCATAGACGGCGCTCAGCAGTTCACCGTTTTGTGCCACCTTCAACACCGGGAAGGCGGTCAGCTTGCCATTGACGCTGGCGATGTCGACCCGCTCGCTCTTCTGGCGCTGGGCATTGGCCAGTGCCTGCCAGCCATCGTTGCCGTTGGCGCTGTAGGCGTTCATCACCACCCGATAGCGCTGGCTATCCACCAGATCCTGCCACTCGCCGCTTGCGGTCTTGCGCTGCAATTGGGTCAGGGTGCCCGCTTTGCCTGCGTCGGTCTCCTGGAAGGTGTAACGCAGGTGGCCGCCATAGGGGAACTTGCCGGCATGGGCGCTGGCGGGCAGGGTGGCGGTGATGGTCTCGGTCAGGAGGGCGCGCACCTCGGCGCCGGTCAGGGTCAGCACCGCGAGCTGGTTCTTGAACGGCAGCAGGGTGAGGGCGCTATCCCCCTCGCGCCATTCGCCAGCAGGCAGGTCGGCGCGCACGCCACCCACCGCCACCAGAGAAAAATCGACCGGGCCGCCGGTCAGATCTTGCACTGCTGGGGTATTGGCCCAGTAGAACTCCCCTTCGGCAACCAGCGGCGCTACATCTGAGCCATGGCTGTCGCTGCCGTTGTCACCGGGGCGACGGGCATTTTGCAGCTGCTCGGGGATGGTGCCGATCACCGGGCCGTAGGCTTTCTCCAGCGCCGGTTTGTAGTGGCTGTCGATGATGCCGCGCAGGCGCGGATCTTCATCCACGGTGACCAGATTGGGTTGGTTGTCGACAAACTGGCTTGCCTCTTTGCTCCGGGCATCGTCGAGCGCTTGCTTGCGCGCCGCATCGGCGAAGAAGTCGCGGCTGGCCAGCAGGCTATTGTGGCCCTGGCAGTCGGTCACCTGACCCTGGCTGTCAAAGGTTACCTGTGCCAGACCGATGGCCTGGGCGTAGGAGCCTGCCTGCACCACGCAGGTTTTGCCGATGCCATCCGGATTGGTCACCAGCTTGGCGTAATCGCCGGTCTTGCCCCAGCCGATATTGCGAAAATCGCCGAGCAGGCTGTGGGAGTGGCCGCCGACGATGGCATCGAGGCCGTTTACCTTGGCCGCCAGCGCCAGATCCCGCTCGTTGCCGATGTGGGTGAGCGCCACGATCTGATGGATCCCCTTGGCTTGCAGCATGTCGACCGTGGCCTGAGCCGAGGCGACCTCCTTGCCAAAGCGCAGCTTGCCGACGTTGGGGGCGATATTGCCCATGTCTTCCAGTACCAGACCGATGACGGCGACCAGCTGTTTGCCTTGTGGCAGGTTGTCGAGATCGGTGACCGGGCTCTTCTGGTTGCCGTCAAAGGCGTAGACCACGAAGGGCTTGAGGTTGTCAGCCTTGCTGAGGGCCGGATCGGCCTTGGTGTCGAGGTTGGCGGCCAGCACCGGGAAGTTGACCCCCTCGATGAAGCGGGCCAGCTTCTGGTTATCCAGATCGAACTCGTGGTTGCCCAGCGCCATGGCATCGAGGCCGAACTGGCTCAGCAACTCGGCGTTGGCCATCCCCTCGTTGAGTTTGAAGTAGCCACTGCCCTGCCAGGCATCGCCGCCGTGCAGCAGCAGCAAGGGTTGGTTCTTGGCCAGCGCCTCGGCCTGATAGGCTTTCGCCATGGTCAGCAGGCGCGGATAACCGCCAAAGCGGGTATAGAGGGTGTCCGTCTCCCCCTGCTGGGCAAAGATCTGCCCTTTGATCTCGGCATTGACCGGATCAAACTGGGAGTGGGTGTCGTTCATGTGAGCCAGGGTCAGCACGAAGGGCGGGTTCTCTTTGGCGGGCTGACAGGCGAACAGGGCGGAGGTGAGGGTAGCGAGCAGGAGGGGACGCAAGCAATTCATGGGTAAATCCTTAAGCCTGCCGGGGGCAGGGTCGTACCAGATAGCAGAAAGTTGGAAAGAGAAGGTCCAGAAAGACGAAAACCGCCTGATGGCGGTTTTCGTTATTGCTGAATCTATCAATGCTCAAACATGGCAGAGATGGACTCTTCGTTGCTGATGCGACGAATGGCTTCGGCCAGTACAGTTGACAGAGTCAGCTGCTTGACCTTGCCGACCGCTTTCATCTCCGCAGTGAGCGGGATGGAGTCGGTGATGATCAGTTCATCGATCACGGAGTTCTTGATGTTCTCGACGGCGGAACCGGAGAAGACCGGGTGGGTAGCGTAGGCGAATACACGCTTGGCACCGCGCTCTTTCAGGGCCTCTGCGGCTTTGCACAGGGTGCCGCCGGTGTCGATCATGTCATCAACGATGATGCAGTCGCGGCCGGCAACGTCACCGATCAGGTGCATGACCTGGGAGACGTTCGGGCGGGGACGGCGCTTGTCGATGATGGCGATGTCGGTGTCATCCAGCAGCTTGGCGATGGCGCGGGCACGCACGACGCCACCGATGTCCGGGGAGACAACGACAGGAGACTCGAGGTTCTTGGACTTCATGTCTTCCAGCAGCACCGGGCTACCGAACACGTTGTCTACCGGAACATCGAAGAAACCTTGAATTTGCTCGGCATGCAGGTCAACGGTCAGCACGCGATCCACACCGACGCTGGAGAGGAAGTCAGCGACAACCTTGGCGGTGATGGGTACACGGGCGGAGCGGACGCGACGGTCCTGACGGGCATAACCAAAGTAGGGGATAACGGCAGTGATACGGCCAGCTGAAGCACGACGCAGAGCATCCACCATGACGATCAATTCCATCAAATTGTCGTTGGTCGGGGCACAGGTGGATTGAATGATGAAGATATCGCCACCACGTACATTCTCATTGATCTGTACGCTGATCTCGCCGTCGCTAAAGCGACCTACGGCAGCATTGCCGAGTTTGATAAACAGGCGATCTGCGATCTTCTGGGCTAGTTCCGGCGTTGCGTTACCAGCAAACAGCTTCATGTCAGGCACGGTTTGAAACCTCGGGGTTGCATCCAGTATGTGGGGGAGTCTGAAATCAGACCCTATCGTTTTGGGGCAAACGATTTATCAAGATAACGTACAAGGTGTCTGCTGCCCAATGATTGTGATGATACCGGTAACCCGAATCCGTGGCCGAGTGCAAAACCGGCCATGTTAATCATCATCAATACCGTTCGGTAAAATTGGCTGGGGTACTAGGATTCGAACCTAGGAATGGCGAGATCAAAACCCGCTGCCTTACCGCTTGGCGATACCCCAATCATTTGAACTGTTGCAATGTGGAGAAGAGAGGTGATATGTTCTCGCCCTTGGCGACAAACCCATCAAGTCCCTTCGGCACGCAGGCCAACACTTCCCGAGCAGTCACTTCGTCTTCAAATTGAGCAAAGACGCAGGCTCCTGTGCCCGTCATTCTTGACGGCGCGTATTCTAGCAACCAGCCGAGCGCATTGGCAACCTCGGGGTGGCGCTTTTTCACCAGTGATTCGCAATCGTTTTTCCACTCGCCTTCCAGCAAGTTGTCCAGCGCCATTTTCGGCGTGGCTCTCGGCAGGTCCGGATCCTGGAATACGGCCGCGGTCGCCACATGGCAATCGGGCTTGAGTACCAGATACCAGGCATCGGGCAGTTCGACCGGTTGCAGCCGCTCGCCCACCCCTTCGGCAAAGGCCGCCTTGCCACGGACAAACACCGGCACATCGGCCCCCAACTGGACGCCAAGTGCTGCCAGTTCATCTTCACTCAAACCCGCCTGCCAGAGGTGGTTAAGCGCCACCAGCGTGGTCGCTGCATCGGACGAACCGCCGCCAATGCCGCCGCCCATGGGTAGCACTTTCTCCAGCCGGATATGGGCACCTTGCGGGCTCGGCAGAGTTGCCTGGAGCAGCCGCGCCGCCCGAATAATTAGATTCTGCTCATCCGGCACACCGGGAATGGCCGGGCTCAGGGTGAGAGTGTCGCTATTCGGTATCACCTCGAACTCGAGCCAGTCGCTGTGGTTGAGGAAGATAAACAGGGTCTGCAGCTCGTGATAGCCATCGGGACGACGGCCATTGACGTGTAAAAACAGGTTGAGTTTGGCCGGTGCCGGCCAGCGTGTGGAAGCCATTAACGTGCAAGAGTCCATTGGTTGATCTGAAGCTTGAGGCGGCTGTTCTGGCCAGTCATGGTCAGCTGGTGCGGCAGGCGGTAGCCATCCTGATCCCGATAATCGCCATAGACGATCTGCCACTGGCCGTCGCGCACGCTGGCCAGACTGCTGTCGGGGTTGAGTTCAAACTCCGCCTGACCCGGCAGCCCCTTGATCCACTCTGGCAATCCAGCAACCGGAATATTCCAGCCGGTCAGTTGATAGATGAGTGCTTCGGCATCCTGGCTCTGGTGGCGATTGCCGTCGCTGTCGAGCAGGGTGATCTCCCCCTTGCTGCGGGAGAGCTCCAGAATGCTGGTGCCGATCAGGCTGGTGAGGTTGAGGCGATAATCCTCCCCATCCTGCTGCCAGTTGAGACGGGCGCTGCCCTTTTGCTGGGGGGTGATGATAGCCATCTTGCCGGAGAGCTGCCAATGGGTCAGCTGCTCGAGGCGGGCCCGCTCCTGGTTCCAGTTCACCTGGTCACGCTGGGGCTGGGTGGTGGCACAACCGGCCAGCAACAGCAGGCAGGTGACGGTAAAAATACGTAGCAGCAAGAGACGGCTCCAGAGAGAGGAATTTGCCACAGTATACGGGGCGGCCGTATTGCTTTTAAAGACTTACCCTTTCTCGTACAATTGGCAGCCTTTGCACCCAGCGTATGAAATGATCGTCGCCCACTCATGAGTTTGCTTGCCCTCGGAATCAACCACAACACCGCCAGTGTCGCCTTGCGGGAACGGGTCGCCTTTGGCCCGGACTGCATCGATCGCGCCTTGCGTGAGCTGGTGAGCCAACCCGGTGTCAGCGAGGCGGTGATCGTCTCCACCTGCAACCGGACCGAACTCTATTGCAATCTGGAGGAGGAGCGGCAGGAGCAAGTGCTGCGCTGGCTGCAACAGTTCCACGGGCTGGACGCGGCCGAACTGGTCACTGCCATCTATCAGCATCACGATGAAGAGGCGGTACGCCACCTGATGCGGGTGGCGTGCGGGCTCGACTCGCTGGTGCTGGGGGAGCCGCAGATCCTGGGGCAGATCAAGCAATCCTACGCTCATGCCCAGCAGGCGGAGTCGGTGAAGGGGGCGCTGGAGCGGCTGTTCCAGAAATCCTTCTCGGTGGCCAAACGGGTGCGTACCGATACCGAGATTGGCGCCAGTGCCGTGTCGGTGGCCTTTGCCGCCGTCAGCCTGGGTCGGCGGATCTTCTCCGATCTCTCCCAGACCAAGGTATTGCTGGTCGGGGCGGGGGAGACCATCGAACTGGTGGCCCGTCATCTGCGCGAGCAGAACGTCACCAAGATGATGGTGGCGAACCGCACCCTGCAGCGTGCCCAGACCCTGGCAGCCGAATTCGGTGCCCAGGTGATGACGCTCGAAGAGATCCCCGACTATCTGCACGAGGCGGATATTGTCATCAGCTCGACCGCCAGCCCCCTGCCCATCATCGGCAAGGGGATGGTGGAGCGCGCGCTGAAGGCCCGCCGCTTCAAACCCATGTTTCTGGTGGATATTGCCGTGCCGCGCGACATCGAAGCCGAAGTCGATGAGCTCTCTGATGCCTATCTCTACACGGTGGATGATTTGCAGGGGATCATCGAGCAGAACCTCGAAACCCGTAAACGGGCTGCCGCGCAGGCGGAAGTGATCGTGCAGGAAGAGCGCGACGAGTTTATGGGCTGGTATCGCGGCCAGAGCTCGGTCGATCTCATTCGCGACTACCGCCATCAGTCCCAACAGGTGGCTGACGAAGAGCTGCAACGGGCCCTGCTGGCATTGGCGCAGGGCGAGAGTGCCGAACAGGCGCTCAAGGCGATGGCCCATCGCCTCACCAACAAATTGATCCACGCGCCGACCCAGGCGTTGCGCCAGGCTGCCTCCCAGGGGGATCAGAGCGAGCTCTCCCGCTTGCGGCAGGCGCTGGGGTTGTCACAAGAGCCATAATTTTCGGGCAACCTGCCGGTTGTCCCGTCCTCCATTGAGAATGCAAGAGTTATGAATCCGTCACTGATCAGAAAGCTGGAAGGCCTCATCGAGCGCCACGAAGAAGTACAGGCCATGCTCGGCGAGCCGGATGTGGTCTCGGATCAGGATCGCTACCGCGCCCTGACCCGCGAATATGCCCAGCTGGAAGATATCGTTCACGCCTTCCAGCGTTACCGTCAGGCGCAGGATGATCTGGAGACCACCCAGATGATGCTGGAGGAGGAGGATGCCGACCTGCGCGAGATGGCGCAGGAGGAGCTGCCGCTGGCCAAGGCCAATCTGGAGGCGCTGGAGCAGGAGCTGCAACTGATGTTGCTGCCCAAGGATCCCAAGGATGACAACAACTGCTATCTGGAGATCCGCGCCGGTGCCGGTGGCGACGAAGCGGCCATCTTTGCCGGTGACCTGTTCCGCATGTACTCCCGCTTTGCCGAGCGTCAGGGCTGGCGCGTCTCCATCGTCAGCTGCAATGACGGTGAGTACGGTGGCTACAAGGAGGTGATCGCCAAGATCGACGGCGAGCGCGTCTATGGCCGTCTCAAGTTTGAATCCGGTGGTCACCGGGTACAGCGGGTGCCGGAGACCGAATCTCAGGGCCGCGTGCACACCTCCGCCTGTACCGTCGCCGTGTTGCCGGAAGTGCCGGAAGCCGAGCAGATCGAGATCAACCCTTCCGACTTGAAGATCGACACCTTCCGCGCCTCCGGTGCCGGTGGTCAGCACGTCAACAAGACCGACTCGGCCATCCGTATTACCCACCTGCCGACCGGTCTGGTGGTGGAGTGTCAGGACGAGCGCTCCCAGCACAAGAACCGCGCCAAGGCGATGTCGGTGCTCTCCGCCCGCCTGCAAGCGGCCGAGGATGAGCGCCACCGCGCCGCCGAGCAGAGCACCCGCCGTAATCTGGTGGGCTCCGGCGATCGCTCCGAGCGCATTCGCACCTACAACTATCCGCAGGGCCGCCTCTCCGAGCACCGCATCAACCTGACCCTCTATCGCCTCTCCGAAATTTTGGAAGGGGATCTGGACTGCGTCATCACCCCGCTGGTGCAGGAGTATCAGGCCGATCAGCTCGCCTCGCTGGCCGAGAACAACTGATGCAAATGGTGATCCGGCAAGCTCGTATTAAGTGTTCTGCCCATAAAGTGGAGTGGCACTGATGCAGATCCAGCAGGCCCGCGCCCATATCATGACTGTGTTGGCTGAGGGAGAATCCCCCCGCGCCGACGCCGATGTACTGCTCTGCCATCTGCTCGGGTGTCGTCGCAGCTATCTGATGACCTGGCCAGAGCGCGAGCTGGATGCCGCCCAGCAGGCCACCCTGCAAGCGTGGCTGACCCGACGTCTCAATGGCGAACCCATCGCCCATCTGGTGGGAGAGCGGGAGTTCTGGTCGCTGCCCCTCAAGGTAAGTCCGGCGACCCTGATCCCGCGCCCCGATACCGAGGTGCTGGTCGAGCAGGCGTTGACCAAAATCCCGCAGGGGCCGTGCGCCGTGCTGGATCTGGGCACCGGCACCGGCGCCATCGCGCTGGCGCTCAAGTCCGAGCGGCCCGAAATCGATGTGTGGGCGGTGGATCGGATGGTGGACGCTGCCGCACTGGCTCGCGAGAACAGCGCCGCGCTGGGGTTACCCATCGAGGTGCGCGACGGCTGCTGGTTCGAGCCCCTTGGCGAGCCGGATCGCGACAATACGCCACGTTTTGCGGTGATTGTCTCCAATCCCCCCTATATTGATGGCGCCGATCCCCATCTCGAGCAGGGTGACGTGCGCTTTGAGCCCCGCTCGGCGCTGGTTGCCTATGACGCCGGGCTGGCTGATATCCGCCACATCGTGGCCCATGCCCCCGCTTATCTGCTGGCCGATGGCTGGTTGCTGCTGGAGCATGGCTGGGATCAGGGTGAGGCGGTGCGTCAGTTGCTGCGCGATGGCGGTTACCGCGAGGTAGCCACGGTGCGTGATTACGGGGATAACGACAGGGTGACGCTGGGCCTCTGCCCGCTGCGCTGACGGTTCCTCACTGTTAATCGGCGGGTTGCCTGTGCGCCCCCATGCAAGGATTGAATATGGTTTTTGTGCTCAAACACCTGCACCTCACCCTGATTGCCGGGGCCGTGCTGATGTTTATGCTCCGCTTCTACTGGGTACAGACCGCCACTGGCCGAGCCTATAGCGCGCCGGTGATGAAGGTCAGCGGCTGGCTCAACGGTCTGGTGGTGCTCTCCGGCGTATTGCTCTGCATGGTGCTGGATCTCAACCCGCTCAATAACGGAACGCCCTGGCTCAGCGAGAAACTGATGGCCATTCTGGTGCTGGTATTTCTGGCGGCGATGGCGCTGCGGCTGGCCAAAAGCAATCTGGTGCGCTGGTGCTCCTTTCTGGGGGCGCTCGGCTGGATCTACTTTATTGCCAAGTTGGCAGTGCTCAAACAGACGAGTGTGTTCGGCTAAGGCATGAAGAGAATGTTACACATAGACGAATGGACCGATTTCGAAGCCCACGACATCACCGAGCTGGCGTTGTCAGTAAGTGACGAAATTTATGGCTCGGTCGAGGAGGGGATCCGCGAGTTGAACCTGCTGGACGAGTGGCTGGATGAGCAGATCGAAGAGGGCACCTGCGACGAAGTGCGCCAGCAGTTGCTGCAGGGCTTCTACCACAGCCTCGGTTTTCATGGCGACTGGCAGGATTATTTCTCTGCCAACAACTGCGATCTCAATCAGGTGCTGGTTCAGCGCAAAGGGATCCCGGTCAGCCTCGGCATTCTCATCATCCAGCTGGGGCGCAAGCTTGGGCTCGATGTGGAGGGGATCTGCTTCCCCGGCCACTTCCTGGTGAGCTTTGCCGGTGGCGAGGGGGAGGTCTATGTCGACCCCTTTACCGGCGACGAGCTGAGCCTGGCCCGCATCGAGCTGCTGCTGCGCGGTGCGCTGGGGGACTTGGCGACCCTGACCCCCGACTACCTGCAGCCCTCCGGCCAGTGGGAGATCATCGAACGGCTGCTCAACGTCAGCAAGGGGGCCCTGCTGCGGGAAGATCGTATGCCCGAGGCGCTGCGTTGCAGCGAGCTGTTGTTGCGGATGAAGCCTGGCGATCCGCTGGAGACGCGGGATCGCGGCTTTATCTACGAGCAGCTCGATTGCCCGCGCCAGGCCGCAGACGATTTTGAATATTTTATTGAACAATGCCCGGACGATCCGGTGGCCGATGTGCTGAAAGTGCAACTGGCCGCGCTGGATCTGAGCCCCAAGCCCCTCCATTAAGGGCGGCTTGAAACTGAAACAGAAGAATATCAAGGCCGCTGCGTCCGGTCGCAACGGAGTAACTAGGCTTCAGGCCCTTTTATTAAGGATGTCTTAGATGGAACAGAAGAATATCAAGATCAACCAGATCGACGTTGCCAACGATAAACCGTTCGTGCTGTTTGGCGGCATGAACGTGCTGGAATCCCGCGACATGGCGATGGCGGTGTGCGAGAAGTACGTGGAAGTGACCAGCAAGCTGGGCATCCCGTTTGTCTTCAAGGCGAGCTGGGACAAGGCCAACCGCTCCTCCATCCACTCCTACCGCGGTCCGGGTCTGGAAGAGGGGATGAAGATTTTCCAGGAGCTGAAAGCGACCTTCGGCATGCCGGTCATCTCCGATCTGCACGAACCCCATCAGGCCAAGCCGGTCGCCGAGGTGGTTGACGTTATCCAGCTGCCCGCCTTCCTGGCGCGCCAGACTGATCTGGTGGAAGCCATGGCCCGCACCGGCAACGTTATCAACATCAAGAAGCCGCAGTTCCTCAGCCCAAGTCAGATGAAGAACATCACCGACAAGTTCGAGGAGTGCGGCAACGATCAGCTGATCCTGTGCGAGCGCGGTGCCAATTTCGGCTACGACAACCTGGTGGTGGACATGCTGGGCCTGGGCGTGATGAAGAAGAGCACCGGTGGCTATCCGGTGATCTTTGACGTGACCCACTCCCTGCAGTGCCGTGATCCGCTGGGTGCCGCCTCCGGTGGTCGTCGCGAACAGGTGACCGAGCTGGCACGTGCCGGCATGGCGGTCGGTCTGGCCGGTCTCTTTATCGAATCCCACCCGGATCCGAAAATTGCCCGCTGCGATGGCCCGAGCGCCCTGCCGCTGGAGAAGCTGGAAGGCTTCCTCAAACAGATGAAGGCCATCGATGACCTGATCAAGGGCTTCGAACCTCTCGATACCTCGGCCTGATCCCGACGCTGTCATGCCTGATGAAAATGCCCCGCAATGCGGGGTATTTTTATATCTGCCATATTTAGTTGAAGACTCAAATTAATCTACGAGCAAACAATTGTTGGTTGCTGTGGTGTTAATGGTGTTAATTTTGCTGTGTGATTAATGTCTCTTAATTGTTTTTTATTACATGTAAAGTGGTCCCCGTAGTAATGCAGAAACAGCATGGATCGGGTGAGGTACGCAGATATCTCGTCCGGCTATCTGCATGTTTATTGCTGCCATAACAATGTGCAATTAAATTAACAGGACGTTAATAATGCGAAAGAAACTATTTAGCAGCCTCTATTTTCAGGTATTGCTTGCGATTACCCTCGGGGTATTTCTGGGGCATGTCTACCCGGAACTGGGCGCCGATATGAAGCCCCTCGGTGATGGCTTCGTCAAATTGATCAAGATGATCATCGCCCCCGTTATTTTCTGTACCGTGGTTACCGGCATTGCCGGGATGGAGAGTATGAAGGCAGTCGGCAAGACCGGCGCCATTGCTCTGCTCTACTTCGAGGTGGTCAGCACCATCGCCTTGATCATCGGGCTGTGCGTGGTCAACCTGCTGCAACCGGGTGCCGGCATGAACGTCGATCCGGCAGCGCTGGATGCCAGCGCCATCTCCGCCTATGCGGAGCAGGCCAAGTCCCAGGGCATTATCGCCTTTTTGCTGGATATTATTCCGGGCAGTGTGATCGGTGCCTTTGCCAGCGGTAATATCTTGCAGGTGTTACTGTTTGCGGTGCTGTTCGGCTTCTCCCTGCATCATATCGGTGAAAAGGGACAGGTTATTTTTGGCGTCATCGACAGTTTCTCCAAAGTCATATTTGGCATTATCAATATGATAATGAGACTGGCGCCGGTCGGTGCATTCGGGGCAATGGCATTTACCATCGGCAAATATGGAGTAGGTTCACTGGTACAGCTAGGCCAGCTTATTGCCTGCTTCTATCTCACCTGCCTCTTCTTTATCTTCATTGTGCTGGGCAGCATCGCTAAAGCCTCAGGTTTTAGCATCCTGCGTTTCATCTCCTACATTCGTGAGGAGTTGCTGATCGTGCTGGGGACCTCCTCTTCCGAGTCGGTACTGCCGCGGATGCTGGACAAGATGGAGAAGCTGGGTTGCCAGAAATCGGTGGTGGGGCTGGTCATTCCGACCGGGTACTCCTTTAACCTGGATGGCACCTCCATCTATCTGACCATGGCGGCGATTTTTATCGCCCAAGCTACCAATACGCCGCTGGATCTGTTCCAACAGATCACCCTGCTGGTGGTACTGCTGATCTCCTCGAAAGGGGCGGCAGGGGTGACTGGTAGTGGCTTTATCGTGCTGGCGGCGACTATTTCGGCGGTGGGCCATCTGCCACTGGCTGGTTTGGCGCTGATCCTGGGGATCGACCGTTTTATGTCCGAAGCGCGGGCGTTGACCAACCTGATCGGTAACGGGGTTGCCACCGTGGTGGTCGCCAAATACTGCAAGCAGCTGGACGAGAAGAAAATGGATGCAGCGCTCGGCGGCAAGGTCGGGCAACTGGAAGCGGACAGGGCGTAAGCGCTGTTTCCCCCCGCACGGCCGCGTTGGCTGGTGCGGGGGCAATAAAAAAACGGCCGATTGGCCGTTTTTTTGTGCCGATACAGCGAGTATCAGCTCTTCACTGCAAGGCGCTGATTACAGGCTCTGGGTGAAAGTACGGGTAACCACGTCACGCTGCTGTTCTGGGGTCAGGGCGTTGAAACGCACTGCGTAGCCAGATACACGGATGGTCAGCTGCGGGTACTTCTCCGGGTTTTCGATAGCATCTTCCAGAGTTTCGCGACGCAGCACGTTGACGTTCAGGTGCTGGCCACCTTCAACAGCAGGTTCAGCCTGAACTGGCAGTTCGCGGTATTCGAACTGACCCAGGTCAGCCAGTTGCACTTCTTGATCGGCAGCGAAAGCATCGCCTTTGACGCAGATGCAGCGAGCTTGTTGCTTCTCTTCGTCCAGCAGCCAGAAAGAGTTCAGCAGAGCGGTGTTGGCGGCCTGGGTGATTTGAATGCCTTTGATCATGGTATGACTCCTCAATGGGAACGCGAATCCAACTGTAAGGAAATTACCCTGATGTATTTAAGCTACCGTCGATGGCGATGACTTAAAGGGCCCTTGCCTTACACCTTTTCTTTGATGGGGTCATATATACCACGGTGGTAATATTACCAAAATTGATCTAGATCAAGAAAATCCGACAAAGCGCCATTTCAATGGGATTAAATTCTTGAGTTGAATCAAAAATAGGTCATTTTTCTGATTTTGTAAGATATCCAAATTATGCATCTTTTATCTCGCCAATCTAGTAATTTAACTACATCTTTTCGGCTTTTTTCTGAGGTTAATTGAGGGGTTGGCTACACTCAGCAAAAAAACGAGGAGAGTGCCGGGTGAATAATGGGTGGCGAAAGTGGGCATGGCTGGCCCTGTTCTGTTGCTGGGCAAGCAGTGTTGCGGTACGGGCCGAGACGGTGCGTATTGCTGTGGGCGAGTGGCCACCTTATATCACTGAGGCGTTGCCCAATCAGGGCTTCCTCTGTGAGGTGGTGCGCCAGGCCTTTGCCGAAGAGGGGCTCGATGTCAGCTTTTACTTCTATTCCTGGGCCGAGGCTTACCGACTGACTCTGGAGGGGCGCTATGTGGTCACCATGCCCTGGTTTCGCTCCCGCGAGCGGGAGCAGCTTTTCTATCTCTCCGCCTCGCTCGGCCATTTCACCACTCGCCTGATGACGCTGACCGGTACACCCGCGGTCAATCTGGGTGAGCTGAAACACGAGCCGGTCGGGGTGACCCGTGGCTATTTCTATGGCGATGGTTTTGCCGCCCGCCAAGCCGGGCTCACCCTCGAGTGGTCAGATTCCGATGAGCAGAGCATGGGCAAGCTGCTCGACGGGCGGATCCACTATCTGGTGATGGATGAGCAGGTGGCACAGACTCTGTTCCAGCAGGCGCTCGTTCGTCATCCCCAATCGCTGTCACTGACCGGTGCCGCCGACCCCATCTGGTTGCAACCGGGATACCTGCTGATGCGCAAGGCCGATCCCGAGGCGCGCCGTCTGATGCTGCTGTTCAATACCGGCCTGCGCAAGCTGGAGCGCTCGGGGCGCCTAGCCAGGCTCTGGAAAGCGTGAGCCACGGTTGCGTCTTGCGGGCTGGCCCCCTATCCTGAGCCCTTCGCCGTATCAAGTGAGGAGGCCGGGGTGCTGACCTGGAGTGATGTGATTGGCTCTGAGAAAGAGCAGGACTATTTCAAGAGTACGCTGGCAACCGTCAGAGCCGAGCGGGAAGCGGGCAAGGTGATCTACCCGCCAGCCACCGATGTGTTCAATGCCTTCAAGCTGACCGAGCTGGATCAGGTCAAGGTGGTGATCCTGGGCCAGGACCCCTACCACGGCCCCAATCAGGCGCACGGTCTCTGTTTCTCCGTTCTGCCCGGCGTGCGTACGCCTCCCTCACTGGTCAACATCTATAAAGAGATGCAGCGTGACCTGCCAGGTTTCGTCACACCCAATCACGGCTTTCTCGAATCCTGGGCCAAACAGGGGGTCTTGCTGCTCAACACTGTGCTGACGGTGCAGGCCGGTCAGGCCCATTCCCACGCCCATCTGGGATGGGAAACCTTTACCGATCGGGTCATCGAGCAGATCAATGCCAGTTGTCAGGGTGTGGTGTTCCTGCTGTGGGGTGCCCATGCCCAGAAGAAGGGACGTTTCATCGACCGCCAGCGCCACTATGTGCTGACCGCGCCGCACCCGAGCCCACTCTCTGCCCACCGCGGTTTCATCGGTTGCGGTCACTTTAGCGAGACCAATCGCTTGCTGGAACAACAGGGCAAGAGTCCGATAGAGTGGAAATCTGTCTGCATCCCACTTGATTGAGTGCAAAGTTCGGGCGACAAATGACCGTATACTCAGGGACATAAGATTAATTCAGAGCCAAGGAGTGCCCATGTTATCCAGTCTGCACAAGGATCATCTCAACATCGCCCGACTTTTGGAGCTGCTCAAGCACAAGCTGGCAGCCATCCGTGCCGAAGAGCCCATCAGCTATTTTCTGGTGCGCGATGTCATCGACTACCTGCGGGAGGTCTCTGACAAGTACCACCATCCCAAGGAAGACCTCATCTATGACTACTACCTGAAATATCGGGTGGTGGAGGGGGAGGTCGCCAACCGCCTGCAGGAGGAGCACGTCAAGCTGCTGGAGGCTGGGGCCGATCTCAAGGAGATGGTGGAGATGATCCTGATGGATGCGGTGATCCCCCTCGATCAGTTCACTACCAAGCTGGAGCGCTTCGTGGAACTGCAAGAGGCACACATGAACTATGAAGAGGGGGTGATCTTTCCCCATCTGCGTGACTCCCTGACCGAGGATGACTGGCGTCATCTGGAGCAAAACTGGCAAAACCGCGCCATTGGCGACCCCCTGTTCGGGGCCGAGGTGAGCCAGCACTTCCAGGCACTGGCCAAACGCCTCTCTCTGCCGCTCACGAACGGCTAAGACTAGCCCGTACCTGCCGTGTGGCGGTATTGTGTGAGTGCAACTTGAGTGTGTCTAGTCCTGAAATAGGTCTACACATTTTCAACTAGCATTTCTCTACTCAGAACCCCCTATGTACTGCATCGGGGGTTCTGTATTTCAACGCATGATGCGGCCGCTCCGCGTTGTAAATATCTACTGCTTCATGCACCATCTCCCGCGCTTGCGCCAAATCCTGCGGGCTTTGCAACAATAACTCTCCTTTCAAAATCCCGTTCACCCGCTCCGCCAACGCATTCTGGTAACAGTCATACCCATCCGTCATCGAGCATTTCACCCC
>NZ_JBGLRA010000006.1:0-178479 GCF_041402405.1 Aeromonas sp. S13(2024)
GCGCCAGTTTAAAAGTCAGCGAGTAATCGCGCTGTGTCCGTTTCACACCTTGTCCCATCGGGTTCTCCATTTATTGGGGGGAAAGGTGTAAACCATATTCAGGACGGGACATGGCAGATAAAAAAAGCCCGCGCAGTGCGCGGGCTTGTTATCTCAGGACTGGTTATCAGGCCTTGGATTTCTTCTTGCCTTCAACCTTGGCTTCAACCGGGGCAGCAGTTACCGGAGCGGCTTCGGTGAACGGACGACCGTAGTAGGAGTCCAGCAGAACCTGCTTCAGCTCGCTGATCAGCGGGTAGCGCGGGTTGGCGCCGGTGCACTGGTCATCGAAAGCTTCGATAGCCAGCTGGTCAACCTTGGCCAGGAAGTCAGCTTCAGTCACGCCAGCTTCGCGGATAGAGGCCGGGATACCCAGGGTCGCCTTCAGCTCGTCCAGCCAGGTCAGCAGCTTCTCGATCTTGGCTGCGGTGCGGTCACCGGCAGCAGTCAGACCCAGGTGGTCAGCGACTTCGGCGTAACGACGACGAGCCTGCGGACGGTCGTACTGGGAGAACGCAGTCTGCTTGGTCGGGTTGTCGTTCGCGTTGTAGCGGATGACGTTGCTGATCAGCAGGGCGTTAGCCAGACCGTGCGGAATGTGGAACTCGGCACCCAGTTTGTGAGCCATGGAGTGGCACACACCCAGGAAGGCGTTGGCGAACGCGATACCGGCGATGGTGGCAGCATTGTGCACCTTCTCACGAGCGATCGGGTCGTTGGCACCGTTCTGGTAGCTGGACGGCAGGTACTCTTTCAGCATTTTCAGGGCTTGCAGCGCCTGGCCGTCGGAGTACTCGTTAGCCAGTACGGAAACATAGGCTTCCATGGCGTGAGTCACGGCATCGATACCACCGAAGGCACACAGGGACTTCGGCATGCCCATGACCAGGTTGGCATCAACGATGGCCATGTTCGGGGTCAGCTCGTAGTCAGCCAGCGGATACTTCTGACCAGACACTTCATCGGTTACTACCGCAAACGGAGTGACTTCAGAGCCGGTACCGGAAGTGGTGGTGATACAGACCAGTTCGGCCTTCACGCCCATTTTCGGGAACTTGTAGATACGCTTGCGGATATCCATAAAGCGCATGGCCAGATCTTCGAACGCGGTGTTCGGGTGCTCGTACATTACCCACATGATCTTGGCCGCATCCATTGGTGAACCACCGCCCAGCGCCAGGATAACGTCCGGTTTGAAGGAGTTGGCCATCTCGGCACCCTTGCGAACCACAGCCAGGGTCGGGTCAGCTTCTACTTCGTAGAACACTTCCACTTCCATATTCTGTGCTTTCAGCAGGCTGACCAGTTCATCGGCGTAGCCGTTGTTGAACAGGAAGCGGTCGGTCACGACCATGGCACGCTTTTTACCTTCCAGGTCGCTCAGAGCGATCGGCAGGGAACCACGACGGAAGTAGATGGATTTCGGAAGTTTGTGCCACAGCATGTTTTCTGCCCGTTTTGCGACTGTCTTCTTGTTGATCAGGTGCTTCGGACCCACGTTTTCGGAGATGGAGTTACCGCTCCAGGAGCCGCAACCCAGGGTCAGGGACGGTGCCATTGCGAAGTTGTACAGGTCACCGATACCGCCTTGGGTAGACGGAGTGTTGATCAGGATACGCGCGGTCTTCATCTTGTCGCCGAAGTACTTGATGCGGTCAGCGTTGCGGTCCTGGTCGGTGTACAGACCTGAGGTGTGGCCGATACCACCGATGTTGACCATGTCACAGGCCATATCAACGGCGTTTTCGAAGCTGCTTGCACGGAACATACCGAGCAGCGGGGACAATTTCTCGTGAGCAAACTCATCTTCTGCACACAGCTTGACGCCTTCACCGATCAGGATCTTGGTATCAGCCGGTACAGTTACGCCTGCCATCTCGGCAATCTTGGTGGCTGGCTGGCCAACGATGTTGGCGTTCAGGGCACCGTTGATCAGGATGACTTTACGTACCTTGTCAGCATCTTCTTTGGAGAGCACGTGGCCCTTGTGGGATGCAAAGCGCTCTTTAACCTGGTCGTAGATGGCATCAACAACGATGACTGCCTGCTCGGAAGCACAGACCACGCCGTTATCGAAAGTCTTGGACATCAGAATGGAGGCAACGGCACGCTTCACGTCGGCGGTTTCGTCGATAACGATAGGTACGTTACCAGCACCTACACCGATAGCAGGCTTACCGGAGGAGTAGGCTGCTTTCACCATGCCCGGGCCACCGGTGGCCAGGATCAGGTTGATGTCTTCGTGCTTCATCAGGGCGTTGGAGAGCTCAACAGACGGTTGGTCGATCCAGCCGATGATGTCTTTCGGTGCACCGGCGGCAACAGCGGCATCCAGTACCAGCTTGGCAGCGGTATTGGTGGAGTTCTTGGCGCGGGGGTGCGGGGAGAAGATGATGGCGTTGCGGGTCTTGAGCGCGATCATGGATTTGAAGATCGCAGTGGAGGTCGGGTTGGTGGTCGGAACGATACCACAGATGATACCTACCGGCTCGGCGATGGTGATGGTACCCATCTGATCATCTTCGCTCAGAATGCCGCAGGTCTTCTCGTCTTTGTACTTGTTGTAGATGTATTCGGAGGCGAAGTGGTTCTTGATAACCTTGTCTTCGATGATACCCATACCGGATTCTTCCACGGCCATCTGGGCCAGGGGGATACGGGCGTTGTTGGCGGCCAGGGCGGCGGCACGGAAGATCTTGTCTACCTGCTCTTGAGAGAAGCTGGCGAATTCACGCTGGGCTTCCTTAACGCGGGCGACCAGTGCATCCAGTTCAGCCAAATTGGTTACTGCCATGTTTATCTCCTGATTATTTGAAAACTGTTTAGTAAGACGTTGGCAATGCCCGGCAATTATAGTCGCCCTGTCAAGACGGTATCGTTGCAACAGCTTTTTCACATGCCTTACTAAATCGCTTTCTGAGTCGATTATAGAGCGGGGCTGACTCAGAAAAACTTGATCTGGATCATGTGTAACAAAAGAACAAAAGAAATTTTATTTCACAATCCTTGTTTGACTGATGTTATCGGAATGTGCATCAAAGGGAAAGGCGAGAGACTTGTTAATACAAGGTAATAAACCACATTTATCAAGTGGTTAATTGCACTTCGGCATCAGATAGTAGGGCCGTTCTGGCTGTGTAGGTTAGCAAATATGAGTGAATTGGTTTCAAAATCACCGACAAACGCACTTTATTCCAGCGTTTGTTGCAAAAATGATTGTTGTTTTAATCCATGACTAATCCGCTTTATTCCCCGAGGACGCCATTTCTGCCCGCTTTCCCGGTTTTTGCATTGTGGCTCTATTACCAAGTCAATGAAGTGATGTCTGGCCTGAAATAGTGGGAAGGCAAAGCTTGGATTCTCTCGAGTCGCTTGGTCATTCGGTCAGTCATCGTCGGACTCTCTGGTCATGATTAAGCAGGCTTGCGCTCACTTTTCTGGCGCGTGTCGGGCGGTAGAAAGGGCTTTTGGCATCGGTTTATGCCAGTTAGCGCGGATGCATTAGATGAACTAACTAAAAAACCCTCAAAATGGTGAGATTATTTGATTGGTGCCCGCTCTGGCTATGATGTAAATTTACGCACGAAATTAATGGACTGGCCCGCTGGGCCCGAAACTCTATTGGAAGGCGCCTATGGCAGCAATTGACGTCTCGTTGTATCTGAAGTTTTTTGTCGGTTTGTTCGCAATTATCAACCCGCTTGGTTTGTTGCCGGTGTTTGTCAGTCTGACCAGCCACCATACCCAGGCCGAGCGGATGAAAACCAATACCACCGCCAATATCGCGGTGATGGTGATCCTGCTGGTCTCCATGTATATGGGGCAGCTGATCCTCGATGGGTTTGGCATCTCGCTGGCGTCGTTCCGGATCGCCGGTGGGTCGCTGATTACCCTGATTGCTTGGTCGATGCTGCAGGGCAAGCTGGGCGAGGTGAAGCACAACAAACAGGAGAAGGGTGAACTGGCGGTGCGCGAGTCTATCGCCGTGGTGCCGTTGGCGCTGCCGCTGATGGCGGGCCCCGGTGCTATCTCCTCGGTGATTGTCTATGCCAGCCAGAGCCACTGGCAGCAGCTGCTCGGCATGTCAGTGGTTGTCGTGGTCTTCTCTTTCTGCTCCTGGCTCATCTTCCGCGCCGCGCCGCTGCTGTTCAAGATCATGGGCAACACAGGCATCAACGTGGTGACCCGTATCATGGGTCTTATCATGATGTCGCTGGGTATCGAGATCATGGTGGCCGGCATCAAGGGGGTTTTCCCCAGCCTGATGTGAGCCAGCTCCGCTTTATGAAAGCCGGTCCTCGTGACCGGCTTTTTATTGGTTGCTTTTTGCCCGGTCTTTTCTAGAATCGGTCGTTTGTGTGAAAAACGAGCGTTTTGTTGGTGTTTTAATACTGAAAAAGCGCGTGCCAGCTGATTTTTTGACCAGAAAATGACGATTACCCTGACAATATCTGTTGCATTATCGGAATTGGCAGGGAATTATGCTGGGAGCGGGTTTTAACCCCGTCACTTTAAAAAATGCATGGAATGTTCTTGTTGGAGTAGGGAAATGACTCATAAAAAAACAATGATTAACACATTGCTGGTGGCTGCACTGTTTGGTGGCGTCAATGTGGCTCAGGCTGCCGATGTCCCGGCGGGAACCAAGCTGGCTGAAGTCCAGCAACTGGTAAAAGGCAACGGCTCCGAGCCTGCGACCCTTGACCCGCACAAGACCGAAGGAACGGTCGAATCCAATATTCTTCGTGACCTGTTCGAGGGGCTGGTACTTTCTGGTCCCAAGGGTGAAGTACTGCCTGGCGTAGCAGAATCCTGGGAAACCAAGGATAACAAGCACTACGTCTTCCACCTGCGCAAAGATGCCAAGTGGTCCAACGGTGACCCGGTCACTGCCCACGATTTTGTTTTTGCTTTCCAGCGTGCCGTTGATCCGAAGACAGCCTCTCCTTACTCCTGGTATCTGGAGATGCCGACTATCGCCAACGCCACCGATATTATCGCTGGCAAGAAACCCGCTGATACGCTGGGTGTGAAGGCGACCGACGACTACACCTTCGAAGTGCAGCTTGAGAAAGCGATCCCTTACTTCGTCAGCATGCTCTCCCACACCACCACCTATCCGGTACCGAAAAAGGTAGTCGAGCAGTTTGGTGACAAGTGGACCCAGCCGGAGAATATGGTATCCAATGGTGCCTATGTGCTGAAGAAATGGGTGGTCAACGAGCGGATAGAGCTTGAGCGCAACAAGAATTACTGGGACGACGGCAAGACAGTGATCAATACAGTGGTCTATTTGCCGATCCAGTCTACCAACGCCGATCTGAGCCGCTATCTGGCGGGTGAGGTGGATCTGACTTACACCACTCCTATCGAACGTTTCAAGCAGCTCAAGAAGGATTACCCGAATGAGCTGAAGGTGACCGGCTTGGTGTCCACTTACTATTACCAATTCAACTTCAAGCACAAACCGTTTGACGATGTGCGTGTCCGTACTGCGCTCTCCTACGCCATCGATCGTGATGTGATCGCCGACAAGGTAATGGGTCAGGGCCAGACTCCGGCTTACGGTCTGACCCCAGACTATGTGGATGGTTTCAAGCCAGTGGTCGCCGATTGGTCGAAGATGACCCAGGCCGAGCGTGATACCAAAGCGAAAGCCATGTTGAAAGAAGCCGGTTTCGATGCCAGCAAGCCGCTCAAGCTCGAACTGCTCTACAACACCGACGACAACCACAAGAAAGTGGCCGTGGCCGTGGCCTCCATGTGGAAGAAGCTGGGTGTGCAGGTGAGCCTGGTCAACCAGGAGTGGAAAACTTACCTGGAAACCAAGAAACAGGGGCAGTTTGAAGTAGCTCGTGCCGGCTGGAACGCTGACTACAACGAAGCCTCCTCCATGCTGGATCTGATGCAGACCACCCACGGCACCAACGACGGCAAGTACTCTAATCCGGAGTATGACAAGCTGATGGATGAGTCTCGCGATCAGGTTGACGATGTGGCCCGCAACAAGATCTATGCCCAGGCTGAGGCCATCCTTGCCAAGGACATGCCGATCGCCCCTATCTATCAATACGTTACTCCGCGCATGGTGAAATCCTATGTGGGTGGCTACCCGGCTAACCCGCTGGATAACCTCTACAGCAAAGATATGTACATCATTGCTCACTGATTTAAAGCAACAAGTCGCATAACAAGCAGGGCCCGCCGGACGGCGGGCCTTTATTACAACCGCGACCATTTGGAAGCAGTACAGGACAGGAAATGTCTATGTTGAAATTCATTTTTAAACGGCTATTGGAAGCGATCCCGACTCTGCTGGTCTTGATCACCGTCTCTTTCTTCATGATGCGTTTCGCCCCCGGTAACCCCTTTACCAGCGAGCGTTCACTGCCCCCCGAAGTCATCGCCAACATTGAGGCCAAATACGGGCTCGACAAACCCATTGGCATGCAATATCTCACCTACCTGGGCAACCTGGTGCAGGGTGATTTGGGCCCCTCTTTCAAATACAAGGATTTCACCGTCAATGACCTGGTGAGCCAGGCGTTGCCTGTATCCGCCAAGATCGGGACCACGGCCTTCTTCTTCGCCGTGTTGCTGGGGGTCACTTTCGGCACCATAGCGGCCCTGAAACAGAACACCATCATCGACTATCTGCTGATGTCGTCGGCCATGGCCGGGGTGGTGATCCCGGGCTTTGTGCTGGCGCCCTTGCTGGTGCTGTTCTTCAGTATTCATCTTGGCTGGTTCCCTGCCGGTGGATGGCAGGGTGGTGGCATCCAGTTTATGGTGCTGCCGGTGTTCGGCATGATGATGTACTACATCTCTGCCATCTCGCGGATCATGCGGGGCAGCATGATCGAGACCATGAACTCCAACTTCATCCGTACCGCCCGTGCCAAGGGCTTGCCGCTGCGCCACATCATCCTGAAACACGCGCTGCGTCCGGCTATGCTGCCGGTGGTCTCCTATCTGGGCCCGGCCTTTGTCGGCATCATCACAGGTTCTGTGGTGATCGAGACCATCTTCGGCCTGCCGGGGATCGGTCAGCTGTTCGTCAACGGTGCCCTTAACCGTGATTACTCCATGGTGCTCGGTCTGACCATTCTGGTCGGCGCCCTCACCATCACCTTTAACGCTGTGGTCGATATTCTCTACGCCTTTATCGATCCCAAGATCCGTTACTAATTCAGGAGTTCATCATGGTTGTTTCAACTGAAAAACGCGATGCCGTCGAGGCGTTCGCGCAAAAGGTCGAGGTGGTGGAGGGGCGCTCCCTGTGGAAGGATGCCCGTCGCCGTTTCCTGCGTAACAAGGCGGCCCTGACCAGCCTGATCATTCTGACCATCATCGGTCTGGCGGTCATCTTTGGCCCCCATTTGTCCCAATACACCTTTGACGATCCGGACTGGGGCGCCATGCAGTCGCCGCCCGATATGGAAGCGGGTCACTACTTTGGTACCGACAGCCTGGGACGCGATCTGTTCGTGCGCACCCTGCTGGGTGGCCGTATCTCCCTGATGGTCGGCATCATGGGCGCCATGGTGGCGGTCATCATCGGCACCCTTTATGGCGCGGCCTCCGGCTTTATCGGTGGTCGGGTCGACAGCCTGATGATGCGGGTACTGGAGATCCTCAACGCTTTCCCGTTCATGTTCTTTGTCATCATGCTGGTCACCTTCTTTGGCCGCAATCTGGCACTCATCTTTATCGCCATCGGGGCGGTGAGCTGGCTCGACATGGCGCGTATCGTGCGGGGCCAGACTCTCAGCCTCAAGAGCAAGGAGTTTATCGAGGCGGCTCACGTCTGTGGCGTCTCCAAGTGGAAGATCATCACCCGTCACATCGTACCGAACGTACTCGGTATCGTGGCTGTTTACGCCACCTTGCTGGTGCCGGGCATGATCATGTTTGAATCCTTCCTGAGTTTCCTGGGCCTTGGGGTTCAGGAACCGATGACCAGCTGGGGTGCCCTGCTGGATGAAGGCTCCAAGTCGATGGAAGTGGCCATCTGGCAACTGCTGTTCCCCGCCTGCTTTATGGTGGTGACCCTGTTTTGCTTCAACTTCCTCGGGGATGGTCTGCGTGACGCCCTCGATCCGAAAGATCGTTAATCGAGCATCGGATCGACAGGAAAGCATCACGAAAGATCGATAAGGAGTTTTTATATGAAGTTACTGGATGTGAAAGATCTGCGGGTCGAGTTCAAGACCCCGGACGGCAATGTGGTGGCGGTCAACGACCTCAACTTTTCTCTCTCTGCGGGCGAAACCCTGGGGATCGTCGGCGAGTCCGGCTCCGGCAAATCCCAGACGGCCTTTGCCATCATGGGGCTGCTGGCCAAAAACGGCATTATTACCGGTTCCGCCAAGTTTCAGGGTGAGGAGATCCTCAACCTGCCGGAGTCCAAGCTCAACAAGATCCGTTCCGAGAAGATCGCCATGATCTTCCAGGACCCCATGACCTCGCTCAACCCCTACATGAAGGTGCAGGATCAGCTGATGGAAGTGCTGATGTTGCATAAGGGCGTCAGCAAGGCGGAAGCGTTCGAAGAGTCGGTACGGATGCTCGATGCGGTCAAAATTCCTGAAGCACGCAAGCGGATGGGGATGTATCCCCACGAGTTCTCCGGCGGCATGCGCCAGCGGGTGATGATCGCCATGGCGCTGCTCTGCCGGCCGCAACTGCTGATCGCCGACGAGCCGACCACCGCGCTCGACGTGACCGTGCAGGCCCAGATCATGACCCTGATGAACGAGCTCAAACGCGAGTTCAACACTGCCATCATCATGATCACCCATGACCTTGGCGTGGTCGCCGGTATCTGCAACAAGGTGCTGGTGATGTATGCCGGTCGTACCATGGAGTACGGCAAGGTAGACGATATCTTCTATCGCCCGAGCCACCCCTATACCGAAGGTTTGCTGCGCGCCATTCCCCGCCTCGATACCGAAGGGGAAGTGCTGCCCACCATCCCGGGCAATCCGCCCAACCTGCTGCGTTTGCCGACCGGCTGCCCCTTCCAGGAGCGTTGCCACCGGGTCAGCGAGATTTGCGGCCAGCAGTCACCGATCCTGACCCCGTTCAACGACGGTCGGGAGCGTGCTTGCCACTGGATATCTGATGCCATCAACGCCAAGGAGGTAAGCGTATGAATGCTGTTAACTGCGGCCAGCAATCATCCATGCCTCTGAAACCGTTCAACGACGGTCGGGAGCGGTTTTGCCACTGGCACTGGGTTTCGGATGCCATGAACAAGGGGGCCAACTAAATGGGTGCCGACAAAAAATTGCTGTTGGAAGTGTCTGACCTCAAGGTCCACTTCAGTATCAAGAGTGGCAAGGCGTGGCCTTGGGCCAAACCGTCCGATCTCAAGGCGGTCGATGGGGTGACCTTGCGTCTCTATGAGGGTGAAACCCTCGGTGTGGTGGGGGAGTCCGGCTGCGGCAAATCGACCTTTGCCCGCGCCATCATCGGTCTGGTACCGGCCACCGATGGCAAGGTGGTGTGGCTGGGTGACGACCTTACCAAGCTCGATCAGAATGCCCTGCGCGAGAAGCGCAAAGAGATCCAGATGATCTTCCAGGACCCGCTGGCTTCTCTGAACCCGCGCATGACCATCGGCGACATCATCGCCGAGCCGCTCATCACCTTCTACCCCAACCTGCCGCGGGAAGAGGTGAAGGAGAAGGTACGCGCCATGATGAGCAAGGTGGGGCTCTTGCCCAACCTGGTCAACCGCTATCCGCACGAGTTTTCCGGCGGCCAGTGCCAGCGGATCGGTATCGCCCGGGCACTGATCCTCGAGCCCAAGATGATCATCTGTGACGAGCCGGTGTCGGCGCTGGACGTATCCATTCAGGCGCAGGTGGTCAACCTGCTCAAATCCCTGCAAAAGGAGATGGGGCTGTCGCTTATCTTCATCGCCCACGACCTGTCGGTGGTCAAACATATCTCCGACCGGGTGCTGGTGATGTATCTGGGCAACGCCGTTGAGCTGGGGACCCGCAAGGAGATCTTCGCCAATCCGCTGCACCCCTACACCAAGGCGCTGATGTCAGCGGTGCCGATCCCGGACCCTGAGCTGGAGCGCAACAAGGTGATCCAGATCCTGGAGGGGGATTTGCCCTCACCGATGAACCCGCCGTCCGGTTGCGTGTTCCGCACCCGCTGCCCGGTGGCTGGCCCCGAGTGCGCCAAGACCCGCCCTGTGCTGGAGGGGAACTTCGATCACGCAGTCTCCTGCCTCAAGGTCGACCCGCTCTGATGGGGATGTGTTGAACCTGTTTGCGGGGCTCCTTGATGGGGCCCCGATTTATTTTTGACGGCAGTGAAGATGCCTCTTGGCGTTATCTTTTACCGCTGCTACTATCCGCGCAACAAGGGGAGTAACTTCTCGCCGGTTTGTCGTCATTACGGTGCACCCATATCCTGCAGTGCACCCGGCAGCCGGGCAGTCGATGCAAATCAGCTGTAAGTGAGACCTTGCCGAGAGGCAAGGTGTATCTGCTCCAAACGCAAACCCACGCCTCTCGGTCGTGGGTTTTGTCTTTTTTGGGAGAAGTGAAAATGGGTGAATGGTGGATGTGGACCGGTTTCTTCAGCATAGTGCTGGTCCTGTTATGGATAGACATACGCTTTGTCGGTGGCGGCAAGTCTCACAAGGTGTCCCTCAAAGAGGCAGGCATCTGGTCCCTCATCTGGATCAGTGTTGCCCTGCTCTTCAACCTGGCTATCTGGCTTTGGCTGGATCACAGCGCGGGCCGTGAGATTGCCAACCAGAAGGGGCTGGAGTTCCTCACTGGCTACCTCATCGAGAAAGCGCTGGCAGTAGACAACGTCTTCGTCTGGCTGATGCTGTTCGGCTACTTTGCCATTCCGGCCGAGTTGCAGCGCCGGGTGCTGCTCTACGGGGTGCTGGGTGCCATCGTGATGCGTGCCGGTATGGTGTTCGCCGGTAGCTGGCTCATCGAGCAGTTCCACTGGATCCTCTACCTGTTCGGCGCTTTCCTGCTGCTGACCGGTGCCAAGATGTTGTGGGCGGCCGACAAGGAGCCTGACTTGGCCAACAATCCGCTGCTGGGCTGGATGCGCCGTCGCTTCAAGGTGACCGAGACCCTGGAAGGGGAGAAGTTTTTCGTCTGGCGTGACGGTGTGCGCTATGCCACCCCGCTGCTGTTGATCCTGGTGCTGGTGGAGGTGAGCGATCTCATCTTCGCGGTGGACAGTATCCCGGCCATCTTCGCGGTGACCACGGATCCCTTCATCGTGCTCACCTCCAACATCTTCGCCATCATGGGTCTGCGTGCCATGTACTTCCTGCTGGCAGGTGTGGCTGATCGCTTCGCCCTGCTCAAATACGGTCTGGCGCTGATCCTGATGTTTATCGGGGTCAAGATGCTGCTGCTGGATATCTTCAAGATCCCGACCGGCATTGCACTGGGCGTAGTTGCATTGATCCTGCTGGCATCCATGGGGCTGAGTCTGTTTGTGACCCGTAAAAAGGCCGCTTGAGCGCGGCAGACAATTAAGCAATAACAACAAGGGCTCCCGCGGGAGCCCTTTTTCATATCGTGTTATCAGCGTTTGATCTTCTTGGGGTTGGTGTAGCCCCAGATGGTGTACATATCCGCCAGCAGGGCGCCGTTGTACTCCTCCAGATCCGCCTGTTTCACTTCGGCGTCACCCTGACGGCCAAACAGCACCACTTCGTCGCCGGGTTTCACCCCTTTCAGATCAGTCACATCCACCATGATGGTGTTCATGGAAGTCTTGCCGACCACCGGCACCTTCTGACCCTGGATCAGCACATAGGCTTTGTTGCTGAGGGCGCGGCGATAGCCATCGGAGTAGCCCAGCGGCAGGTTGGCGAGCCAGGAGTCACGCTTGAGGGTAAAGGTGCGGTCATAACCGACGGTGTTGCCCGCGGCATAGTGGTTGACCGAGGCGACCTGGGTCTTGAATGCCATCACCCGCTTGTACTCGGTGTGGGAGGGGATGGAGTCGCCGTAGAGCAGGCCGCCCGGGCGCACCATGTCGAAGTAGGCGTCCGGCACAGCCAGGGTGGCGAAGGAGTTGGCGGCGTGGATGGTGATCTTGCTGCGATCCAGCTTGCCCGCTTCCAGCAGCCACTGGGAGTCCAGTTTGAACTGGGCCAGCCCCATCTTGACGTCCTCTTTTTCCTCCACCGGGAAGTGGGTCATGATGCCGACCGGGGTGATCCCCTTTAGCTTGAGCATGGCCAGCGCATCCTGCTTGGCATCGGCCAGACGCAGGTCGATGCCGTTGCGGCTCATGCCGGCGGAGTTGAGTGCAATATGCACCGGAATGGTGGTGTGGTGGCGCTGGGCGATATCGGCGATGCCCTGGGCACTCACCAGACTGCCGATCAGCTCCTCCATCTTGTAGGGCAGGGCCTGCTCTACTTCATCCGGAGTGGCGGCACGTACCCGCATCAGACGGCCGGTAAAGCCCTTCTCGCGGGCGACGCGCGCCTCTTCGTTGCTGGCGATGCCGATGCAGGGGATATTGGCCTTGACCACGGAGGGGACCAGCAGGTCGATGCCATGACCATAAGCATCGGCCTTCATGATGGCGCAGATCTGCGGGCCCTTGTCGCCGAGGCGATCCTTGAGGGTCTGGATATTGTGTTCAAAGGCGCCCAGATCCACTTCCAACCAGGCGTTGCTGGCGGTTTGCTCCTGGCCGTTGCGATGATCCGTCGCAAGGGGCAGATAGGGAGCCGCAACGGCTTGGCCCGCGAGCAGGCCGAAGATCAGGGTAGCCAGCAGAGTTTTCTTGTGCATGGTGATTCCTTTTTGTTGTTCGCGTTGGATAGTTTGGACGGGGTCGGCCACATTGGTGGTGGTTTAACCACAACTTGTTGTTATTATTATGATCTTTGTCACTCTCAACAGGCGCTGACTGGTTGGGAGTCTACCGCAACACGGGTTCGGCCGACACTCGTCAGGGGAAGAAAATGGTCAATCTTGAGTTACGTTTGCCACCACCGCTGATCTTTCTGCTCTGTGCCGGGGCCATGTGGTGGCTAAGAGGGGAGAGTCAGCCCGGCATCTGGGCAATGGCGCTGATGGCTGTGCTGGTCGTGGCGGGGGCCATCATGGGCTTTGGTGCCCTGCAACGATTTCGTCACCACCAGACCACGGTCAGCCCCACCAAACCTCAGCACACCAGTCGTCTGGTGACCTGTGGCGTCTATCGTGTCAGCCGCAATCCCATGTATCTGGGGCTGCTCTGCTGGCTGGCCGCCTGGGGCTGTTATCTCGGTGGAAGTTGGGTCTGGGTTGGGCCAATCGTGCTGGTGGCCTGGCTGACTCGCTTTCAGATCATGCCGGAGGAGCGGCTGCTGCGCGCCCGTTTCGGCGACGAGTATGTGGCGTATTGCCAGCGCGTTCGCCGTTGGTGCTGACTGGCAGTGACCTGTGTGAGCTGAGCGGATAATTCGGGTCAGCCGTGCTGGATAAAGAGAACCCTGGGCGGGCCCGGGGTTCTCGAGAGGCAGGTTAGAAAAAATCGCCCTTCTCGTCCTTGGTGGGTTCGAGGCTCCAGCCGGTGGCATCGCTGCTGCTGGCAATCTGTCCCTTCTCCTTCCACAGCTTGATCTTGAGGCGCAGGTTGTTGGCCGAGTCGGCGTTTTTCACCGCCTCTTCTTCCTCAATTACCCCTTCCACTACCAGGTCAAACAGGGCACTGTCGAAGGTGACCATGCCGAGGGCTTTGGATTTCTCCATCACCTCTTTGAGGC
The DNA here is from genome assembly GCF_041402405.1 of Aeromonas sp. S13(2024). Taxonomy (NCBI): domain Bacteria; kingdom Pseudomonadati; phylum Pseudomonadota; class Gammaproteobacteria; order Aeromonadales; family Aeromonadaceae; genus Aeromonas; species Aeromonas sp. S13(2024). Next base: position 13,805 of record NZ_JBGLRA010000006.1, read on the forward strand.
CGCCAAATTCGCCGCGCTTGATCATGTCGCGGATGGTGTGGGTGCCAAGCATGATCTCCACTGCGGCCCGGCGGCCGCCATCGGTGGTTTTCACCAGCCGCTGGGAGACAAAAGCCTTGAGGTTGTTGCCCAGATCGTTGAGCAGCTGGGGGCGGCGCTCCTCGGGGAAGAAGTTGATGATGCGATCCAGCGCCTGGTTGGCGTTGTTGGCGTGCAGGGTGGAGATGGCAAGGTGGCCGGTTTCGGAGAAGGCCAGCGCATGCTCCATGGTCTCGCGATCGCGGATCTCGCCGATAAGAATGACGTCCGGCGCCTGACGCAGGGTGTTTTTCAGGGCGGCGTGGAAGCTGCGGGTATCCACGCCAACCTCCCGCTGGTTGATGATGCTCTTGCGGTGGCGATGAACGAACTCCACCGGATCCTCGATGGTAATGATGTGGCCGCCGCTGTTGCGGTTGCGGTGGTCGATAAGCGCCGCCAGCGAAGTGGATTTACCCGAGCCGGTACCGCCGACAAACAGCACCAGACCGCGTTTCTCCATGATGGTGTCGAGCAACACAGGCGGGAGTTTGAGATCTTCAAAGCGGGGGATTTCGGTCTTGATGTTGCGGGCCACCAGAGAGACTTCGTTGCGCTGCTTGAAGATGTTGACCCGAAAGCGGCCGATCTGGGGCAGGGAGATGGCGAGGTTCATCTCCAGATCCTTCTCGAACTGCTGCTTCTGCTCGCCATCCATGATCTCGGCGGCGATCCGCGCCACTTCACCCGGCTCCAGCGGCGTTTCGTTGAGGGGGCGCAGGCCGCCGTTAAATTTGGCGCAGGGGGGCGCGCCGGTCGACAGATAGAGGTCTGAGCCATCCTGCTTGGCCAGGATCTGTAACATGTCTCGCAATTCCATTTTTTTGCCTCTTCGATCAATGAGATGCCATGAGCGGGATGATATTGAGTGTACAGCCTCAGGCGCCGGTCAGTTTCTCGCGAAAGACAAAAAAGACCGCACCGAGAATGCAGAGCCCTGCCCAGAGATAGTCCCATTTCAGATCTTCCTTGAGATAGAAGATAGAGAAGGGGACGAATACGGTGAGTGTGATCACTTCTTGCAGGATTTTAAGTTGGCCCACGCTCATCACCGTATGGCCGATGCGGTTGGCGGGCACTTGCAGCAGGTATTCGAACAGGGCGATACCCCAGCTCACCAGGGCGGCAATGATCCAGGGTTTATGGTTCATGCTCTTGAGGTGAGCGTACCAGGCGAAGGTCATAAAGACGTTGCTGCAGAGCAGCAGACCGATACTGGCGAAAATCGGGTTCATAGGGTTCTCCTTGAAAATCCGGCGCATTTTATCCCTGAACCACGGGTTTTCATACGTGGTGCGGGAGGGTATTTTTAACCAACAGGATAAGCCGTGCGAGGTATGCGACGGGATGGGCAAGTTATGCGGGATAGTGTTGTTACTGTTATTTGCCATGCCGGTGCGTGCGGCCCCGACGCTGACGGTGGCCACCGATCTGTGGCCGCCATTTCGCATCCTGCAAGCGGATGGCCGGTTGCAGGGGCTTGACATGGACATCCTGCGCCGGTTGCAACAGGCGAGCGGCATTGAGTTGCAGATACGGCGGATGCCGTGGGGCAGGGCGCTCAAGCAGATGCAGACCGGTCAGGTCGATCTGATGATTGGCCTCGCCTATACCGCCGAGCGGGCGCAGTTTATCGACTATCTGCAGCCTGCCTACTACCAGTGCTGGCCCGCGTTTTATGGTCAGCCGGTCAATGTGGCCCGGATCCACCAATACCGCGATCTGCAGGGGGTGAAGGTGGGCTATGTGCTCAACTCCGCCTACTTTGAGCCCTTCAACAGTGACAGCCGCCTCGACAAGCACGGAGTACCCACCGAAGATCAGCTGCTGCGCATGGTCCAGCGGGGTCACCTGCCGCTGATGATTGGCACCGACTGTCAGGTGGACTATGCCCTGAGTCAGGGAAATGCCAGCCGGATAGGCAAGGCGGACTACCGCCCCGCCACGCCGGTAACCCTCTATCTGGGGATGAGCAAGCACTCACCTCACCAGTCGCTGCGCCAGCCCTTGCTGGTGGCGCTGCAAAATCTGGTGGCCAGCGGCGAGATAAGGGTGATGGCCAAGCGTTACCAGCCTTGACCTTGGGTGGCAAGCCACTGTTATCATGCCTTTTTCCTGCTTCTCCCCCGGCGCTGCGACAGGGCCGGGGGGAAGCCTTGTTATTGTCGGGGATCCTCCTTGTACCTCTCCCTTATCGCCCGCCAGCAGCGCTGGCAGCGGCGCTGGCTCTGTGGCTTGACGCTGCTGACCCTGCTGCTGTTTCTCTTCTCCCTCGTCTGGGGCGAGTTTGTGCTGCTGCCCTGGCAGCCCCTTGGCGATCTCGAACAGCGCATCCTGCTGGAGCTGCGCCTGCCGCGCACCCTGCTGGCCCTCTTGGCTGGCGCCGCGCTCGCTTGTGGCGGCGCCGTATTGCAGGTGATGCTGCACAACCCGGTGGCCGAACCCGGGCTGCTTGGCGTTTCAAGCGGAGCAGGACTGGCTGCCATGGTGGCGATGGCGGTGGCCAAGTCCCTCGGCCTCTATCTGCCCGGCTGGGGGCTGTCGCTGGCGGCCTTTGGTGGCGCCTTGCTGGTGACCATGCTGCTCATTCGGCTGGCTCGCCGGGCGCGTCTCGGTCATGCCCGCTTGCTGTTGTTTGGGGTGGCCATCGGCATCCTCACCAATGCGGCCATGACCTGGCTGATGTACTTTGCCGACGATGGCTCTTTGCGTGAATTCATGTTCTGGATGATGGGCAGCCTCTCTTACGGCAGCCAGCAGTTCGGCTGGTGGTGGCTGGTGCTGCCGCTCACCCTGGGCTGGCTCTGCTGGCAGGGCAAGGCACTGCAACAGTTGTTGTTGGGGGAGACCCAGGCTCGCCTGATGGGGATGGATGTCGACAAGATGCGGGTGTGGCTGGTGCTGGCGGTCTGTCTGCTGACCGGTGTGGCGGTGTCGTTGTGTGGTGTCATCGGTTTTGTCGGGTTGGTGGTGCCCCATCTGCTGCGGCTCTGCGGTGGCAGCGATCAGCGCTTTCTGCTGCCTGCTTCGGCGCTTGGCGGCGGGGCCCTGCTGCTGGCGGCCGATCTGGTTGCTCGATCCACCCTGAGCGCGGGGGAGTTGCCTATCGGCGTCATCACCGCCTCGGTGGGGGCGCCGCTCTTTATCTACCTGCTATTGAGGCAAACTGCCGATGGTGCTGCATGAATATCTGCATGATTTGGTCGGGGCGCGCAGTCTCCTTATTTACCCGTTGTTGAGGCAAGATGCCGATGTCACCCGCTGATCCCATGCCGGTTTCTTCTCGTGCTGCTGCGCCGATGCTGGAGGCGCGCGCACTCGCCATTGCCGGACGCCTCTCTCCCCTAGATATCCGCTGGCATGGCGGCCAGTTGGTGGCGCTGCTTGGCCCCAATGGCAGTGGCAAGTCGACCCTGCTCGGGGCGCTGGCGGGGATTTTACCCGCCGATGGCACAGTGCTGCTGGGGGGGGAAGTGCTTACTGACATGAGTTGGCCCGAGCTTGCCAAACGGCGCGCCATGCTGCCCCAGCGTCAGCCCCAGCTGTTTCATATTCCGGTGTTTCAGGTGTTGAGCCTGGGGCTCGATGAGATGGTTGCACCTGCCAGACAGCACGAGGCGATAAATGCATTGTGCGAGGCACTGGAGCTGGAAGCCTTGCTGGCTCGTGACTTCAGCCGGTTGTCGGGCGGTGAACAGCAGCGAGTGCTGATTGCCCGCACCCTGCTGCAGGTGTGGCCGAGCCTCAATCCGACCGGCAAGGTGCTGCTGCTGGATGAACCGCTGGCGGGGCTCGATCTGCATCATCAGCTGGCGCTATTGCGGTTGCTGAAAACCCTGGCCGGGCAGGGATTACTGGTGGTGCTCGCCATCCACGATATCAATCTGGCCATCGACTGGGCCGACCGCATTCTCTGCCTGCAAGGGGGCACGGTGGTGCGCGAAGGGGGTGTCGAGCTGGTGGATGAGGCGCTGCTGGCGCAGGTATTCCAGATCCGCACCGACCGCATCGAAGCGGCAGGGCGTGTGTGGTTTATGCCCAGTTTGTAAGTAGGGTGTACAGGAAAGAGGGCGCATGTAGGGCCGATTAGCGAAGCGTAATCGGCCGACAGCAAGAAGAAGGGGCCGGTATCAAAAATACCGGCCCCTTTGGTTTTATTCGCAGTTCAAGCCTGTTTGCTCAGGCGCACCTGTGCGGCTTCGGCCAGCATCGCCAGCAGGGTTTCGGTGTCGCTCCATGACAGGCAGGCATCAGTGATGCTCTGGCCGAAGGTGGCGGCGCAGCCGTTCTCTACATCCTGACGCCCTTCCACCAGGAAACTTTCGGCCATTATGCCGGCGATGCCGGTACGGCCGCGGCGCAGCTGATCGCAGATATCTTGCGCCACCAGCAGCTGACGGCGGTGATCCTTCATGCTGTTGCCGTGGCTGAAATCGACCACCAGACGCTCCGGCAGGCCCACATCGGCCAGCGCTTCACAGGCTTCATCGACACTGGCGGTGTCGTAGTTGGGGCGGTGGCCGCCACGCAGGATCACATGACCAAAGGGGTTACCGGCGGTGCGGTAGATGGTCATCTTGCCGTCTTTATCCGGCGAATAGAAGATGTGGCTGTGACGGGCGGCGCGCACCGCATCGATGGCGATGCGGGTATTGCCGTCGGTGCCGTTCTTGAAGCCAACCGGGCAGGAGAGAGCCGAAGCCATCTCGCGGTGTACCTGGGATTCGGTGGTACGTGCGCCGATGGCGCCCCAGGTGATGAGGTCGGCAATATACTGGCCGGTCACCATATCGAGGAATTCGGTGGCGGTTGGCATGCCCAGTTCGTTGATATCGACCAGCAGTTTGCGCGCCAGTTTCAGCCCTTCGTTGACATCGAAACTGCCATCGAGGCGCGGGTCATTGATCAGCCCTTTCCAGCCGACGATGGTGCGCGGCTTCTCGAAATAGGTGCGCATCACGATGCAGAGGCTCTCTTTATACTGCTCGCGCAGGGCGTTGAGGCGCTGGGCATACTCGCGAGCAGCAGCGGGATCATGAATAGAGCAGGGGCCGACAATGACCAGCAGGCGCTGATCGTCTCCGGCCAGAATGGCTTCCACTTCGCGACGGGCATCCAGCAGATTCTGGGCAATGGTATCGGTGATCGGAAACGCGTGGGCAAGCTCGCTCGGAGTGATCAGTGACTCCAGGCGACGGGTGCGCAATTCATCTGTGTGAATGGACATACAACTCAAGTCTCGAGTGGGTGGTGTCAGCCGCAAGGGGCGAAAAAGCAAAGAGATAAAATAAAGCAAAAGTCCCCTGATTGAAACCTTGGGGGGCTCTGATAGGATGTGAGGCCAAAATCGATTCCAAATGAGGTAGATAGCGTGGCAAAGCCAGGGGCAACCGGGGTCACCCGCATCATCAACGCAACCGGTTACAGCATGAAGGGGCTCAAGTCAGCCTGGATTAACGAGGCGGCTTTTCGGCAGGAGCTGATGCTGATCCTGTTGCTGATGCCACTTGCCTTCTGGCTGGGGGATTCTCTCAACCAGATCCTGCTGCTTATCGTCATCAGCTGGCTGGTGGTGATCGTCGAGATCCTCAACTCCGCCATTGAAGCTGTGGTAGACAGGGTTGGCTCCGAGCATCATGAGCTCTCCGGTCGCGCCAAGGATTTGGGCTCTGCCGCCGTCTTTATCGCGTTGGCCCTTAATGCCCTGGTATGGGGGGCGCTGGTAGGCCGCAACCTGTTGGGGTGGTGGTAAGCCATCACGCTGCTTTGAGGTTCTGCTTCATACAAAAGCCCGTCATCACGACGGGCTTTTTGCTGCGCAGATAAGGGTCTCTCAGTGGAGGATGCGGGCACGGATGGTGCCGTTGATCTCCTTGAGCTTGGCGAGCGCCTTCTCGCTGTGTTCGGTCTCCACGTCTATCACCACGTAACCGATATGGCTGCTGGTTTGCAGGTATTGACCGGCGATGTTGATCCCCTCTTCGGCGAAGATCTGGTTGATCTGGTTCATCACACCCGGCTGGTTGCGGTGAATGTGCAGCAGGCGACTGGAGCCCTTGTGGCCCGGTAGCGACACTTCCGGGAAGTTGACGGCGGAGAGGGTAGAGCCGTTGTCGGAGTATTTGACCAGCTTGTTGGCCACTTCCAGCCCGATGTTCTCCTGCGCCTCATGGGTGGTGCCACCGATGTGCGGGGTCAGGATGACGTTCTCCAGCCCACGCAGCGGGCTTTGGAACTCCTCGTCATTGGACTTGGGCTCGACCGGGAAGACGTCGATGGCGGCGCCGGCAATATGGCCGCTCTTGATGACGTCAGCCAGCGCATCGATATCCACCACGGTACCGCGGGCGGCGTTGATGAAGATGGCGCCCGGTTTCATCATCCGCAGCTGCTCGGCACCGATCATGTTCTTGGTGGAGGCGGTCTCCGGCACGTGCAGGCTGATGACGTCAGACATATTGAGCAGCTCGACCATGCTTGGCACCTGAATGGCGTTGCCCAGCGAGAGCTTGTTCTCGATATCGTAGTAATAAACCTTCATGCCGATGCTTTCGGCGATGATGCCAAGCTGGGTACCGATGTGGCCGTAGCCGATGATGCCAAGTTTCTTGCCGCGCGCTTCCACCGAGCGGTTGGCCAGTTTTTCCCACACGCCGCGATGGCACTTGGCGTTTTTCTCGGGGATGCCGCGCAGCAGCAGCAGGATCTCGCCCAGTACCAGCTCGGCGACCGAACGGGTGTTGGAGAAGGGGGCGTTGAAGACCGGAATACCGCGGATCTGGGCCGCTTCCAGCTCGACCTGGTTGGTACCGATGCAGAAGCAGCCGATGGCGACCAGCTTGTTGGCTGCGTCGAGGACTTTCTCGGTGATCTGGGTGCGGGAGCGCAGCCCGATGAAATGGACGTCGCGGATCTGCTCAATCAGCTCCTCTTCGGAAAGCGAGGTCTTGAGATATTCCACACTGGTGTAACCTGCGGCACGAAAGGTCTCTACGGTGTTGGGATGAACCCCCTCCAGCAGCAGAACCTTGATTTTATCCTTGTCCAACGAAAACTTGGCAGTCATGACGATCCCTCTGTATGTGCAAACGTAAGTGCAGATTTGGTGTGCGAAGAAAACCGTAAAGTAGCAAAAACGTTTGGGAGAGGGAATATTTGTGACGAAAGTCAAATTCTTTGAAGTTATCAACGAATGTTGTAAACATCCGTATGCAACTTGTTGAGGGATAAATAAAAACGGCGCCATCAGGCGCCGTCATTTATTCACAGTGCAATGTTTGGGTCATATCCCATCCCGGGGCTCAATCAACGCCGCTGCTGCGTCAGAGGTGGCAGAGTGGCGCTGGCGAGCGAGGGAGGATGCCGCTGCACTGTGCTACCGGTGTCGGGATTACTGGGTAATCACGCCGTCCGGCGTACCGATCAGGACAACATCAGCGCCGCGCGCGGCGAACAGGCCGTTGGTGACCACACCAACGATGGCGTTCAGTCGTACTTCCAGCGCCTTGGCGTCGGTAATGGCCATGCCTTTCACATCCAGAATATGGTTGCCGTTGTCGGTGACCACGCCTTCACGCCACACCGGGTTGCCACCCAGTTTGCGAATTTCGCGGGCCACGTATTCGCGGGCCATGGGGATCACTTCAACCGGCAGTGGGAACTTGCCCAGCACGTCGACGGTCTTGGTGTTGTCGATGATGCAGATGAACTTGTCAGCGACGGCGGCAACAATCTTCTCGCGGGTCAGGGCTGCGCCACCGCCCTTGATCATGTCGCGGGTTGCGTTGATCTCGTCGGCGCCATCCACATAGACGGAGAGGGCGTCGATCTCGTTGAGATCATATACGGTGATGCCGAAGCCCTTGAGGCGCTCGGTAGAGGCCACGGAGCTGGATACCGCCCCCTTGATCTCGTCCTTCATGGTCGCCAGCGCGTCGATAAAGTGGTTGACGGTAGAGCCGGTGCCCACCCCGACGATGGTGCCGGGAACCACATACTTGAGCGCAGCCCAACCGGCCGCCTTCTTCATTTCATCTTGAGTCATGATCGTTCCTTAAGAAAAAAGCGGGCGCATTATATCCAACCCGGTACCCCGTCGCGACCTTGTTGCTCACGTTCCGGGGCAAAAAGAGGGACTTTGTAAATCGTTTGCCTGTTTATTCTGCGTTTGCGCGCACAAAGCCGGGGCTGCTGGCCAAAAACAGCTTATTCAAAGCGCCAGCAGTGGCTCGGGGTGATGATCTGGGGCAGCGGCACATCCCACTCCTCTTGCGGGACCGCATCCACCTGCTGGCAGTCGTGGGCAATGCCGAGCGGCTTGGGGCCCAGCTTGTGCTCATGCCAGATGGCGAGAGTGCGATCGTAGTAGCCGCCCCCCATGCCAAGACGATTGCCCTGGGCATCGAAGGCGACCAGCGGGGTGCAGATAAGATCGAGCGTGCTGTGGGGCACCACCTGCAGGATATCCAGCTCCGGCTCTTCGATGCCGTAGCGGTTGCGTACCATGGGGCTGGTGGCGGTATAGCGCAAAAAGAGCAGGTGACCCGGGGTAAAGGGGTGGAGCACCGGCAGGTAGACCTCTTTGTGCTGGGCCCACAGCCAATGGATGGTGGGCAATGGATTGATCTCCCCGTCATTGGCCAGATAGAGGGCAATGCGTTTGGCGGCGAGGATCTCGGGGTGTTGCTTGAACTGGGCCAGCAGCTGTTGGGCCGCCGCTTGCTGCTCGGCCGGACTCAGATTTTTGCGGCGTTGACGAACCAGTTGGCGCAGGGATTGACGTTCGGGTTGGGACTCATGCATGGGGAACCTCTGGCATAGCTGCGCATCGATTGCTTGAACGCGCTCTACCTTAGCACATTCACTCTTGACGTTAAGGGGGACAGGGAAACCCCGCCCCGGACGGCTGATGCCCGGAACGGTGGGATAAATGCTGGCGGATCCGATAGTGAGTCAACAAGGGCCAGGGTGTGGCCCCTGTTGATGGCATGTCGGCGCGCCAGCCTCTGGCCTGTTACTTGTCAGCTTTGCCGCGCATCTGGTGCTTCACAAACACTGCAATGAGTGCCGCTACCGCGAGCGCCATCGGGTAGAAACTCATGCTCACCACCGCCAACGGCGACAGGGCGAAGATGGATCCCAGCAGCAGCGCCTGGGCCCCCCAGGGGATCAGACCCTGTACCACGCAGGAGAAAATATCGAGCATGGAGGCGGCGCGGCGCGGGGTGACACCGTGGTGTTCGGCCAGATCCCGGGCTACCTTGCTGGCGACGATAATAGCCACCGTGTTGTTGGCGGTGCACAGGTTGGTGAGGCTCACCACCCCGGCGATGCCGAGCTCGGCCGCTTTCTCGTTCTGTTCACCATTGTGCTCGCGAGTGAAACGGGCAATCAGGGCGCTGATGCGCTCGCTGATCCAGGCCAGTCCACCCTGACGCTCCATCAGGGCGCCGAGACCGCCGATCAGCATGGAGAGCAGGAAGATCTCCTGCATGCCGGTAAAGCCCTGATAGATATCCTTGCTGAACTGACCGATGGCGTAGCCGTTGATCATGCCCACCGCACCGGCGGTCAGAATACCGATCCCCAGCACCACAAACACATTCACTCCGGCGAGCGCCAGCCCCAGGATCAGCAGATAAGGCATCACCTTGAACAGCTCGATGGCACTGCCGTTGGCAGGGGATTCACCCACTGAGCCCAGGGTCAGATAGAGCAGGATCACCGCGATGGCAGCAGGGGCCGCAATCTTGAAGTTCTCGCGGAACTTGTCCTTCATCTCGCACCCCTGACTGCGGGTGGCTGCTATGGTGGTGTCGGAGATGATGGAGAGGTTATCGCCAAACATGGCGCCGGAGAGAATGGTGCCTGCCATCAGCACCGGATCGATACCGGCCGCCTGCGCCACGCCCAGCGCGACCGGCGCCACGGCACCTATGGTGCCCATGGAGGTGCCCATGGCAGTAGCAATAAAGGCAGAGATGAGGAACAGTCCGGGCAACAGCGCCCAGCCAGGGATGAGCGACAGGCCCAGCGCCACGGTGGCATCAACCCCGCCGGTGGCCTTGGCAACGCTGGCAAAGGCGCCCGCCAGCAGATAGATAAGGCACATCGCCATGATATTGCTGTGGCCAACCCCCTTGAAGAAGGTCTCCAGATTGCTGTTGAAGCTCTCTTTGCCAAGCAGCAGGGCCAGCATTACCGCAGGCAAGGCAGCAACCGGAGCTGGCAGCTGATAGAAGGCGAACTCGACCCCCTGCAGGGTCAGCCAGGTACCGGTACCGATAAAGAGTGCGAGAAAAACCAGAAGTGGCAGCAAGGCCCTGGCACTGGGTTGAGTCTGGATCATGTGTTCCTCTGAAATTGAACAATGACCTCCTGTCATAAACTGCTTTGTACCTGTATCTGATAGGGATAGGGGGAAAACAGGGCGGGCATCCTGCCGCATTGGGGGGCCCACAGTAGTGAGTCAACATCGCTTGGTCAAGATAGACGTCCAGATGGATAGGTGTTTTTGTTTGATGATTCTGGTGTTATTGAGATATCCAAAGAATATTCGGAAAAAGAAGTTAGTGCTGATTATTGTTCATTGCTGTTCTGACGCAGTCCGCGGGTATCTGGGGGTATCGCGTGCCTTTAATAAGGAAAGAGGTAAACGATAAGATCTCTGCATGCCATCTTGGAGATTTCTCCCGCTGCCGCACGTCAGCCGCACCTCTCTCTATCTCTACGTGAGCATGGTACGGATATTTCCAGAACGCGTGGACACAAGACCTGGGCTGTGTGGTTACTGTGTCAATTTCTCCACCGCCTGAACGGCTGTTGTGATGGCGTCCTGTTCCAGCGTCAGCGGAATGTGGCCAATTCCGGGCAGCAGGGTGACAGGCCAGGAGATGCCGAGACGTCTTAACTCAGGTTCAAGTTGATCTGTTTGGAAGGCTTCGTCATTTGCACCCGCGATCACGGCGCAGGGGCGTTGCACATTGCGTAAATTCTGCTGATAGTCGCGCTCTGGCTGAAAGTTAGAGGCAAGGTTGAAGGAGTAGGAGGGAGTCAGCAGGGATTTCGCCTCATCATTAAGGGCAAAGTTCAGCACGGTCAGATGGTTGAGTGCGGAAATATGGAAACCGTTGAGGATGCTCAGGGCGATGAGGCGAGGCAAGCCGACACGCACCCAGCCACCGCTGTTGGGCCGGTAGTTGGCGGCGGTGGGGCCAAGATAGGGGGAGAGCAGCAGATAGCTCTCGAACAGGGTTTGTCGCGTGCTGCCAGCAACGCGCAGGACAAAGCCACCCCCTGACGAGAAGCCGACGAGTGTTGCAGGCTTGTCGGGGGCTACCGACTTGATGAAATCTTCCAGATCGTCTTCAAGCTGGCCGATGTAGGCAATGGTGCCTTTGTTGCCCGATGCGCCATGGCCGCGAATATCGAGGGCGTAGGCGTCGTATCCCGCTTGCGAAAAGGCGTTCGCCATCTTGTGCATGCTTTGACTGCTGGCAGAAGAGCCGTGAACCAGTACCACGCTGCCCTTGACCTTGTTGTTCTTCGTATTGCCCTCTGCGCCATAGTGCCGATAGGCCAGCTGCGTGCCGTCACGCGCCGGGTATCTTGAGAGGGGTGGCATATTGCTCCAGTCACTCCCCTTGAAAGGGTCGTTGATGCTGGCCATCGCCGGTGCCGAGCTCGGCCCGCCAAACAGCAGAGCCGCGGCCAGCATGACCAGGGTCAGTGATCCCAACCCCACTGCAAACAGCAATCCTGCGCTCATCCTTGCACCTCGTTTGATATCGACACGGGCGTTGCCCTGATTTTGCTTATGCTGGCATTTTACTCGTTCGAACCTATCAGATGGCACCCGGTCTGCCAAATGATGGAGTGAGACGATGAAAAACGGCCTGTGACCAAAAGGAAGTTCTTGGCCAGCCAGTGTGCGCTGCCGTTGGCGAGCGCAGCAAGGAGTGGTGGCATCATGGCTTTTCAAACCCGGCGCGGGCTGGTAAAACGGTCTCTTTCCATAATTAAAAGAGATGAGAGGGTGGAGATGGACAATCCGATCCGTGTGGCCGTGATGGGCTGTAATGGTCGTATGGGCAAGGTGCTGCTGGAGGCCATCACCAACACCGATGGCGTAGTGGTCGGCGCCGCGCTGGAGCGGCCGGGTTCGGCGGTGATCGGTCTTGATGCCGGTGAGCTCAATGGGCTGGGCCATCTGGGTGTGGCCATCAGCGACAGTCTGGACAAGGTGCGCGATGAGTTTGATCTCATCATCGACTTCACCCGCCCCGAGGTGACCCTTGCCAATCTGGCTTTTGCGCTGGCCCACCACAAGCAGATGGTGATCGGCACCACCGGTTTTGACGATGCAGGCAAGGCCGCCCTGAAAGAGGCGGGCAAGCAGATCGGTATCGTGTTCGCCTCCAACTACTCGGTCGGGGTCAACCTGGTGTTCAAGCTGCTGGAGCAGGCCGCCAAGGTGATGGGGGATTACACCGACATCGAGATCATCGAGGGCCACCATCGCCACAAGGTGGATGCGCCATCCGGTACTGCCCTCTCCATGGGGGAAGTGGTCGCCAAAACGCTGGGTCGGGATCTCAAGGAGTGCGCCGTCTATGGTCGCGAGGGGATCACTGGCGAGCGGGATCGCAACACTATCGGCTTTGCCACCATTCGCGCCGGCGATCTGGTGGGGGAGCATACCGTCATGTTTGCCGATATAGGCGAGAGGGTGGAGATCAGCCACAAAGCTTCAAGTCGCCTGACCTTCGCCAACGGTGCTGTGCGGGCGGGCAAGTGGCTTGGTCAGCAGGGTGCCGGTCTTTATGACATGCAGGATGTGCTCAATCTCAAGTGATGCCTCTGTGCGGCACTTTCGTACTACAGCTACCCAGTGAAAAACCCCGGCTTGCCGGGGTTTTTGCTGTCAGTCAGCCAGAGTTTGTGTAAAAAGACACGCTATCGGCAATTTTTATCTGAATGCCTTATAAATCACACTATTGCGTTATCCACCAGATTTTCCCTTCCTGAATGTCATCACCAGGTAACAGATTTGAGCATCTTTATGGCTGATAAAGCCATTTTTTTACACCGATCGGAAAAGACTAAAAATTCAAACGCAGAAAAACGTTTTCCATTTTTCATGTTCACTCTTGTCATCTTAAAAGCGTTAAATTTGTCATTAATGTTTTCTGTGTAAAAATAAATGCCATTGTTTTAATTGGTTTTTTTGTTTGTTTTTGTCGCTATTGCTGGCTTGGTGTCATCTTTTGGTGGTGGTTTTTCCTTTTCTTTCATAGGAGGGGGTTGCAAAGTGGTTTAGTGCATAGATAATGGGTAATGTTGCTTTTTTATTGAATTTAGATGCATTTCATCTGAGAAAAGACGTTGAAATGCCACTTTTTTTAAGTAGAATGCGCCCAATTTGCCAGAAATCTGCCGGGTTCGAGTCCTGTCCAAGACCGGAACCGAGCCCGCAACACCCAGGTAAATTGCTGAATTTAAAGCTAAATAACTGGAGGTTGTCTTGAATCACACTGCATTGCTAGTGCTGGAAGATGGAACTGTGTTCAAAGGCGTGTCGATAGGCGCCGAGGGATGTTCCGTTGGTGAAGTGGTTTTCAATACGTCGATGACGGGCTATCAGGAAATCCTCACCGATCCCTCTTATTCCCGTCAGATCGTCACCCTCACTTACCCCCATATAGGCAACACCGGCACCAACAGCGAAGATGAAGAGTCCAGTCAGATCCATGCTCAGGGATTGATCATCCGGGACCTTCCGATACTTGCCTCCAATTTCCGCAATCAGCAATCCCTCTCCGAATACCTCAAGTCTCACAACATCGTTGGCATCGCCGACATCGACACCCGCAAACTGACCCGCATCCTGCGCGAGAAAGGCGCTCAGGCTGGCTGCATTCTGGCCGGGAAACAGGTCGATGAAGCCTATGCCCTCGAGCAGGCCCGCGCCTTCCCCGGTCTGAAGGGGATGGATCTGGCCAAAGAGGTGACGGTTGGTGAGGCGTACAACTGGACGACCGGGAGCTGGCAGCTTGGCAAGGGGCACGTCACCCCGGATGCCGACCAGCTGAAATACCACGTGGTAGCCTATGACTTTGGCGTCAAGCGCAACATCCTGCGGATGCTGGTTGACCGTGGCTGCCGCCTGACCGTGGTGCCTGCCAAGACCCCGGCCGCCGAGGTACTGGCTATGAACCCGGATGGCATCTTCCTCTCCAACGGCCCCGGCGACCCCGAGCCGTGCGACTACGCCATCGAGGCCATCAAGGCTTTCCTTAATACCAACACGCCGGTATTCGGCATCTGTCTGGGTCACCAGCTGCTGGGTCTGGCCTCCGGTGCCAAGACCGTCAAGATGAAGTTTGGCCACCACGGCGCCAACCATCCGGTGAAGAGCCTCGATGACAACACCGTCATGATCACCGCTCAGAACCACGGCTTTGCGGTAGACGAGAACAGCCTGCCGGATTGCCTGCGCGCCACCCACGTCTCCCTGTTCGATGGTTCCCTGCAAGGTATCCATCGCACCGACCGTCCGGCCTTCAGCTTCCAGGGGCACCCCGAAGCGAGCCCGGGCCCGCACGACTGTGCCGGTCTTTTTGACCACTTTATTGAATTGATTAAGCAGTATCGCGCCTAAGAAATAGAGGAAAGAGTTTCATGCCAAAACGTAACGACCTTCAGAGCATCCTGATCCTCGGCGCTGGCCCCATCGTCATCGGCCAAGCCTGCGAATTTGACTACTCCGGCGCCCAGGCGTGCAAAGCCCTGCGCGAGGAGGGCTACCGCGTCATTCTGGTCAACTCCAATCCGGCCACCATCATGACCGACCCGGAGATGGCTGACGCCACCTACATCGAGCCCATCACCTGGGAAGTGGTGCGCGAAATCATCAAGAAAGAGCGCCCGGACGCCATCCTGCCCACCATGGGTGGCCAGACTGCGCTCAACTGCGCACTGGCACTGGAGAAGCATGGCGTGCTGGCCGAGTTCGGTGTCGAGATGATCGGTGCCACCGCCGATGCCATCGACAAGGCCGAAGACCGCTCCCGTTTTGACAAGGCGATGCGCAGCATTGGCCTCGAGTGCCCGCGTGCCGGCATCGCCCACAATATGGAAGAGGCGTGGGGCGTGCAGCAGATGGTCGGCTTCCCCTGCATCATCCGTCCCTCCTTTACCATGGGCGGCTCCGGTGGCGGCATCGCCTACAACACCGAAGAGTTCGTCGAGATCTGCGAGCGCGGTCTGGACTTGTCGCCGACCAAAGAGCTGCTCATCGACGAGTCGCTGATCGGCTGGAAAGAGTACGAGATGGAAGTGGTGCGGGATCGCAACGACAACTGCATCATCGTCTGCGCCATCGAAAACTTCGACCCCATGGGTATCCACACCGGTGACTCCATCACGGTCGCGCCAGCCCAGACGCTGACCGACAAGGAGTACCAGCTGATGCGCAACGCCTCCATGGCGGTGCTGCGCGAGATCGGCGTCGAGACCGGCGGCTCCAACGTCCAGTTCGGTATCAACCCGAAAGATGGTCGCATGGTCATCATCGAGATGAACCCGCGGGTGTCGCGCTCCTCCGCGCTGGCCTCCAAGGCGACCGGTTTCCCCATCGCCAAGATCGCCGCCAAGCTCGCCATCGGTTACACCCTCGACGAGCTGATGAACGACATCACCGGCGGCCGTACTCCGGCCTCCTTCGAGCCGGCCATCGACTACGTGGTCACCAAGGTGCCGCGCTTCAACTTCGAAAAATTCGCCGGTGCCAACGACCGTCTGACGACCCAGATGAAGTCGGTCGGTGAAGTGATGGCCATCGGCCGCAACTTCCAGGAGTCCCTGCACAAGGCGCTGCGCAGCCTCGAAACCGGCAAAACCGGCTTCGACCCCATGGTTGACCTCAATGCCCCGGACTCCCTGACCCGCATCCGTCACGAGCTGCAGGACGCCGGTAGCGACCGTATCTTCTACATCGCCGATGCATTCCGCGCCGGTCTCTCCATGGATGGCATCTTCAAGCTGACCAAGATTGACCCCTGGTTCCTGGTACAGATTGAAGACTTGGTGAAACTGGAAGAAGAGGTGAAAGAGCGCGGCATGGCGGGTCTGGATGCCGACTTCCTGCGCGCCCTCAAGCGCAAAGGCTTTGCCGATGCCCGTCTGGCCAAGATCCTCGGTGTGGCCGAAGGGGAAGTGCGCAAGCTGCGTGCCCGCCACAACATCTTCCCGGTCTACAAGCGGGTCGATACCTGCGCCGCCGAGTTCGCCACCAACACCGCCTACATGTACTCCAGCTATGACGAGGAGTGCGAAGCGGCCCCGAGCAGCCGTGACAAGATCATGATCATCGGTGGCGGCCCGAACCGTATCGGTCAGGGTATCGAGTTCGACTACTGCTGCGTGCACGCAGCGCTGGCCCTGCGCGAAGACGGTTACGAGACCATCATGGTCAACTGCAACCCGGAGACCGTCTCGACCGATTATGACACCTCGGATCGTCTCTACTTCGAGCCGGTGACCCTGGAAGATGTGCTGGAAATCGTGCGCATCGAAAAACCCAAGGGTGTCATCGTTCAGTACGGTGGCCAGACCCCGCTGAAACTGGCCCGTGCACTGGAAGCCAACGGCGTACCGATTATCGGTACCAGCCCGGATGCCATCGACCGCGCCGAAGACCGCGAGCGCTTCCAGTCTGCTGTCGAGCGCCTCGGCCTCAAGCAGCCGGAAAACGGCACCGTCACCGCGCTGGAGCAGGCCGTGCTGCTGGCCGAGCGCATTACCTACCCGCTGGTGGTTCGCCCCTCCTACGTGCTGGGTGGCCGCGCCATGGAAATCGTCTACGACGAGCAGGATTTGCGTCGCTACTTCGCCGAGGCGGTGAGCGTCTCCAACGAATCGCCGGTACTGCTGGATCGCTTCCTGGACGATGCGACCGAGCTGGACGTGGATGCCATCTGCGACGGCACCGACGTGGTCATCGGCGGCATCATGGAGCACATCGAGCAGGCCGGTATCCACTCCGGTGACTCCGGTTGCTCCCTGCCTCCCTATACCTTGTCCAAGAAAATTCAGGACGAGATCCGCGAGCAGGTGCGCAAGCTGGCGCTGGAGCTCGGTGTTATCGGCCTGATGAACGTGCAGTTCGCGGTCAAGGGCGATGACATCTACCTCATCGAGGTGAACCCGCGTGCCGCCCGTACCGTGCCGTTTGTCTCCAAGGCGACCGGTGCTCCGCTGGCCAAGATTGCCGCCCGCGTGATGGCCGGTCAGTCGCTGCAAGAGCAGGGCTTCACCAAAGAGATCATCCCGCCCTACTACTCGGTGAAAGAGGTGGTACTGCCGTTCGCCAAGTTCCCGGGAGTTGACCCGCTGCTGGGGCCGGAGATGCGCTCTACCGGTGAGGTGATGGGGGTGGGCAGCAGCTTTGCCGAGGCCTATGCCAAGGCGCAGCTGGGCGCCAACCACGCCGTACCGAAAGAGGGTCGTGCCCTCTTGTCAGTGCGTCACAGCGACAAGGCGCAGGTGGTCGATCTGGCTGCCAAGCTGCTGGAGCTGGGTTACGAGCTGGATGCCACTCACGGCACTGCAGTCGCACTGGGTGAAGCGAGCATCAACCCGCGCCTGGTCAACAAGGTGCACGAAGGTCGCCCGCACATTCTCGACCGCATCAAGAATGGCGAGTACACCTACATCGTCAACACCGCCGAAGGGCGGGTAGCGATCCAGGACTCCAAGCAGCTGCGTCGCGCCGCTTTGCAGAACAAGGTGGCGTATACCACCACCATGAATGAGGCGTTTGCCACCTGCATGGCCATCAGCGTGGATGCCACCGCCAACGTCAACTCGGTGCAGGAGCTGCACCAGAAGGTGAAAAACCGCTAAGCGTTTGCAGCGGGCATCAGCCCGACTTGCCAGACGACCAACCCCCGCCAGCGATGGCGGGGGTTTCTTTTTATCTGTCGCTAAGCGTTCGGTTCGGGGCGGGTGAATCCTTGAAGAAGGTCATGAGTTCCGCATCGCAGACAACGGATGGCGCGTGGGGTGGCAAAAGCTGGCAAGGGGAGGGGATGCTGCGAGCGCGGGTTTCAACTGCGGCAGGCAATCCTCTACAATGGCCCCACTTTGCTTGTCAGTGCAGTGCCAGCGGCGCTGCCTGTAGGGCCAACAAAAAATGGACATGCTTATGACCGCTTTGCCTTCCTGTCGTCTTCTTGCCTTCTGCTCTGCCTTGTTGCTGGCCGGTTGTGCCAGTGATCCCGCCTCCGCGCCCACCAAAGAGGCGAGCGTAAGCAACCCCAAAACGCCGCCTGCCATGCAGCCGCGCAAACCGGCGGATATGAAGAGCCGCATCGTGCGCTTCTTGCCCCGTCAGGTGCCTGACAAACAGGGGTGGGCTAACGACGTGGTGACGGCGCTCACCACCCAGGGGGTGACGGTCAATGATCACAATGTCTGTAGCGTGCTGGCGGTGGCGGAGCAGGAAGCCACTTATCAGGCCGACCCCGTGGTGCCGGGCCTTGGCAAGATCGCCTGGAAAGAGATCAACTCACGGGCAGCCAAGCTGCTGATCCCCGAATTTATGGTGCGGGCCGCGCTCTCCATCAACTCGCCCACCGGCAAGAGCTACGCCGAGCGGATCGACAAGTTGCGTACCGAGCGGGAGATGAGTGAAATCTTCGAAGACATGATCAGCATGCTGCCGATGGGCAAGACGCTGTTTGGCAACCTCAACCCGGTGCATACCGGCGGCCCGATGCAGGTGAGCATCGCCTTTGCCGAGGCCAACGCCCGTGGCTACCCCTATCCAATCAAGGATTCCATCCGCCACGAAGTCTTTACCCGTCGCGGCGGCATCTGGTTTGGCACCAAGCATATCTTCGGTTATCCCGCCGACTACCCGGATACCCTCTACCGCTTTGCCGATTTCAACGCCGGCTGGTACGCCAGTCGCAATGCCGCTTTTCAAGCTGCCGTCAGCCGTTTGAGTGGCAAAACTCTGGCCCTGGACGGGGATCTGATCCGCTATGACTCGGATCTGCCGGGCAATACCGAGCTTGCCGTCTACACCCTCGCCAACCGGGTCAATATGAGCAAACAGGCGATCCACCAGAGCCTGCGCAAAGGGGATACCGCCGAATTTGCCGAGACCGATCTCTACCATCGCATCTTTACCCTGGCCGACAAGCAAGCGGGCAAGCGACTGCCCCGCGCCATCCTGCCCGGCATACAGCTAAAGAGCCCAAAAATCACCCGCAACCTCACCACCGCCTGGTTTGCCAAGCGGGTGGATGACAGAGAGCAGCGATGTGTGCGGCAGATGGCGACGATTAGGTAGGACTGGGTTTGCTTCGAGACTAGTTGCAAAGCGGGTTGCCATTGTTAATGACAACCCGCACGCTTAATCGCCCCTTCCAATGGAGATCTTTGGCTCGCATCCAGTTATGAACGGTGGCGGCTCCTTCCGAGTGGCATGAGTTGTTACTACTTTTGCAGGATCAGCCGTGTTGGCGGCGGTCGTTGGCCTGGGCCAGTAGCATGCGGCTTTCACGCAGGAACTGGTCGGCATGCTCGCCGAAGAAACCGGAGACTTGCGAGAAGGCCTCGATGAAGCCGTCCCTGTCCCCCCGCTCCAGCAGCCCCAGCGCTTCGCCGAAGTTTTGGTAGTAGCGACGGATCATCGCCAGATTCTGCGGTGACGACAAAATGATGTCGGCATAGAGGTGGGGATCCTGAGCGAACAGCCGCCCCACCATGGCGAGCTCCAGCCGGTAGATGGGAGAGCTCAAACTCAGCAGGCGATCCAGATTGGCCTGCTCCCGGGAGAGGTGCCAGCCATAGGCAAAGGTGGCGAAGTGACGCAGTGCCTGAATGAGGGTCATCGCCTCATCGTGGGCCTTGGCTTCCACCTGTTGCAAGCGGGCGCCCCAGATGGTCATCTGATCCAGCAGCCATTGGCTGGCGGCGGGGTCACGACCCTGGCAGCAGACGATCACCTGCTTGGCGAGACTCGCCACATCCGGCCCGAACATGGGGTGCAGTCCCAGTACCGGCCCTTGGTGCACCGCCAGCATATGTTCGAGCGGTGCCGCTTTCACGCTGGTGACATCCACCAGCAGGCAGTGGGCGGGCAGGTTGCCGAGGCGGTCGATGAGCTGGCAGGTGATATCGATGGGCACCGCCACCATCACCAGACCGGCTCCGGCGAGGATCTCGTCAGCGCACGGCCAGTCGGCTTGTTCCAGCGTCTCGACCCGATAGCCTGAGAGGCTGAACATATGACCGAACAGCCGACCAAGCTGGCCCTGACCGCCTATGATGACCACCTTGCCAAGATCCGGCTTTATGCATTTGAAGCCGGTATCTTTCTCGCTGGCATAAGATTCACGCATCACCCGGCGCAGCACGTCTTCGATGAGATCGCCGGGCACTCCCAACTGCTCGGCCTCGGCACGACGGCGGGCCAGCATGCTCGCTTCCCGATCCGGTGCATAGATGGGCAGGCCGTGGCGGCTCTTTACCTCACCCACTTCTCCCACCAGGGCCAGACGGGCGGCAAGCAGATCGATTAGCTGCTTGTCCACCGCATCTATCTTGTCCCTGAGTACATTCAACTCTTCAGCCATATCCAGTCCCTGCTGGCGCCGCGAGCGGCGGCGCCCTGAAATTCAAAGATGCAAGTAAGGTATCACGGCGTGAGCGGCTTGATGCCACCAGCGGTGATACCTCGATTGTTCAATAGGTTACGACAAGATACCACGGCTTACCGCGCAGTTCTGCCCTT
Organism: Aeromonas sp. S13(2024); assembly: GCF_041402405.1. Classification (NCBI taxonomy): domain Bacteria; kingdom Pseudomonadati; phylum Pseudomonadota; class Gammaproteobacteria; order Aeromonadales; family Aeromonadaceae; genus Aeromonas; species Aeromonas sp. S13(2024). Next base: position 34,686 of record NZ_JBGLRA010000006.1, read on the forward strand.
GAGAGGGTCAGCCAGCTGGCTGTGGCAGCGGGCCAGCAGGGTAGCGGTGGTGTCCCAGTCGATGCAGGCATCAGTGATGGAGACCCCGTAGCGCATCTGCTCCTTGGGCTGCTCGCTGGACTGGTTTCCCTCGAACAGGTTGGATTCGAGCATCACCCCGATGATGGAGCGGTTGCCCTCCTGGATCTGGTGGATGACGTTGTCGGCCACCTTGGGCTGCAAACGGTGATCCTTGCTGGAGTTGCCGTGGCTGCAATCCACCACAAGGCTTGGCAGCAGGCCCGCTTTCTCCAGCGCCTCTTCCGCCAGCGACACGTTGACCGAGTCATAGTTGGGATGTTTGCCGCCGCGCAGGATCACGTGGCCATCCGGGTTGCCCTGGGTCTGCAGCAGCGCAACCTGGCCCTGCTGGTTGATCCCCATAAAGGCGTGAGGGGAGGAGGCCGCCTGCAACGCATTAATGGCAGTCCCCAGGTTGCCGTCGGTGCCGTTCTTGAAGCCGACCGGCATCGAGAGACCGGAGGCCATCTCCCTGTGGGTCTGGGATTCGGTGGTGCGGGCGCCGATGGCTGACCAGGAGAAGAGCTCGGCCAGGTATTGCGGGCTGATGGGGTCGAGCGCTTCGGTGGCCAGCGGCAATTCCAGCTCCGCCAGCCAGCAGAGCAGCTCGCGGGCACGATGCAGCCCCAGCTCCATATCGAAGGTGCCATCCAGATTGGGGTCGTTGATAAAGCCTTTCCAGCCGACCGTGGTGCGCGGCTTCTCAAAGTAGACCCGCATGACAATGTAGAGAGAGTCCTGATAGGCATCATGCAGCGCTTTGAGTCTGGTTGCGTACTCTTTGGCGGCGTCCATATCGTGGATGGAGCAGGGACCACAGATCACCAACAGGCGGTGATCGCGGCGGTGAATGATGTCGGCGATGGTATTGCGGGCCCCTTGCACGAATGCCAGCGCCTTGTCGGAGATGGGTAACTTCTCCTTGAGCTGGGCAGGCGTGATCATCACTTGTTCGGACTGGATATGGATGTTGTTCAGGGGGTCTCTTTGCATGATTTCATTCTCTCTACTGTATTAAGCCAAAAGCGGCTGTACCTATATGTTTACATCGGTACCTGCTTTGTTACGCAACCGCCATCACCTTACCAAGGAAAAACAAACAATCAAGTGAAACTAGCGGGTTTACCGCTAAGAAGTCAGATAAAGGAGCTGCTATATAGCGCGAACAGGAATAATACAGAGGATTTTTCGGAGGGGTAATGGTTGTTTTGTAATTTAATGTTTACGATTTGAGGCGTAAAGGCTGCATTGTCCAGCTGTTCGACCACATTGAATGTCATCTCTGCAGCACAGCTACGCGATGGCAATGATGGTGTGAGGCGGCTATCTGATAAGCCATAAAAAGAGGGAGCCATATTGGCTCCCTTTGCGGTAGGAAGGGGTATCCCGTCTGGCTGCGGATCAGCGCTTCTGTTTTCCCTGCAGCTCTTTGTTCAGGCGAGTGAGCATCCCCTGGGTGACCAGCACGATGCCCTGCTCGGAGCGGTGGAAGCGACGTGCATCTTCATCGGCGTTTTCACCGATCACCGTGCCTTCCGGCAGTTTGCACCCCTTGTCGATCACCACCCGGCGCAGTCGGCAACCGGCACCAATCTCCACTCCCGGGAAGATAACGGCCTGATCCAGAGTGCAGAAGGAGTCGACCCGCACATTGGTAAAGAGCACCGAACTCAGGATGAAAGAGCCACTGACGATGGTGCCCCCGGCAAACATGGAGTTGATGGTCATGCCGTGCTGGCCGTTTCGGTCCTGCACGAACTTGGCGGGAGGAGTCATGTTCTGACTAGTCCAGATGGGCCAGTCCTGATCGTAGATATCGAGCTCAGGCGTGACGGAAGCGAGATCCATATTGGCCTCCCAGAAGGAGTCCACAGTGCCCACATCGCGCCAGTAGGGGCGGCGATCCGGACAGCAGCCGACACAGGACATGCCAAACGGGTGAGCGAATGCGGTGCCCTCTTTCACCACGCGGGGGATCACGTCCATGCCGAAATCGTGATGGGACTGCTCGTTGGCAATGTCCTCTTCCAGCAGCTGATAGAGATACTCCGCATCGAAGATATAGACGCCCATGGAGGCCAGCGCGGTATCGGCCTTGCCCGGCATGGCGGGCGGGTTGGCAGGCTTTTCGACGAAGGCGTTGATCTTGCGATCATCATCCACCGCCATTACCCCGAAGGCGCTTGCTTCACTGCGTGGCACCTCGATGCAGGCAACGGTCACCTTGGCGCCCATATTGACGTGGTCGAGCAGCATGGCGGCGTAATCCATCTTGTAGATGTGATCGCCTGCCAGCACCACCACATATTTGGGGGCGTGATCGCGGATGATATCCAGATTCTGGTAGACCGCATCGGCGGTACCCCGATACCAGTTCACCTCATCCACCCGCTGCTGGGCAGGGAGCAGATCGATAAACTCGTTCATCTGGTAGCGCAGGAAAGACCAGCCCGATTGGAGGTGGCGCAACAGGCTATGGGATTTGTACTGGGTCACGACACCGACCCGACGGATGCCGGAGTTGATGCAGTTGGAGAGCACGAAATCGATGATGCGGAATTTGCCGCCGAAATGAACGGCAGGTTTTGCACGGTTGTCGGTTAACTGTTTGAGGCGACTACCCCGCCCTCCTGCGAGTACCAAAGCCATGGTCTCGTTCAGCAACTGTCTGGATTTTGCTGTATTGGCAGGTTGTAACAACATCTCATATCCCTTTGTAGATAAATCACTACAATGTTGCCTCCTTTGAGCCCTCAAGAAAGTGCTTTCAGTCACATTTTATGGTTTCTGACGTAATAAAATGACCTTTTTGTTATTAAAAATGACGAGTTGATCCGTCATTGCTTTCAATATGGTCAGTTGTCAATTGAAGCGAGCCGAGTACCAAAAGGGGCGGCGAGAGAGGAGGGATGAAAAAGCCCCTGCCAATGGCTGGCAGGGGCCTGGTTTGTTGAGACCCGGTGAGCCGGGTCTGATTAACAAGGTTCAGGCTGCGTTGGCCAGTGGCTCCTCGCTCTTCTTCTGGTAGGCCTGCGGGGTGAGGCCCAGCAGCTCCTGCACGGTCGAGGCGACGGTAATGGAGGAGACGGTGCCCACCAGGATCCCGGCAAACAGGGTGAAGGAGAAGCCGTAGAGGGCGTCACCGCCAAACAGCAACAGAGCGCCCACGGTAAACAGGGTGGTGCCCGAGGTGATCATGGTGCGACTGAAGGTCGCCTTGATGGCCACATCGGAGCACTCGTGGATGCCCATCTGGGTACGCGAGCTCAGCAGATCCCGCAGCCTGTCCGAGATGACGATGCTGTCGTTGAGGGAGTAGCCGATCACCGCCATCAAACCGGCGATGATGTTCAGATCGAATTCGATCTGAAAGAGTGACAGCAACCCAAGCGCTACGATGGCGTCATGGACCACCGAGAGCAGAATGCCGATGGCCTGACGCCACTCGAAGCGAAACGCCAGATAGGCCGACATTGCCAGCGAAGCGACCAGCACCGCCAGCATCCCCTGCTGGAACAGTTCGGCACCCACCTGAGGGCCGACGATGGTGGTGCGCAGCAACTCGACCGGCATCCCCAGCTGTTGGGTCAGCATGGTGGCGAGATCTGCCGCGGGCCAGGGCAGTTCGTGGGGGGGCAGCTTGATCAGCCACTCGCCGGGAATACCGGCCGAACTCAGCTCAACGGCTCCCGCCAGCGGGGAGGACAGCATGGCATTGAGCTCATGGGCCTCTTTCAGGGTCTGGATATGAAACTCCAGCAGGATCCCGCCGGTAAAATCGAGCCCCAGAGTGAGGCCGTTCACCAGCAAGATGGCGACGCTGGTCACGGTCAGCAGGATGGAAGCCCACAGGCCGATATAGCGCCAACGGGTCAGCCCCATGGCAACGATCATTCTCAACATAATTCTCTCCTTGGCCAGCCAGCATCAGGCTGTTGGCCCATCACGACGTGTCGCGACACGCCGGGAAAATAGTGTTCTGCTTTGGCCGCTCCGGCCATATCCATGGCCGATGGCGCAGCCAAAGCCGCTCATCAGAGGGACTGCTGTCCCGTTACACCTTCAGCGTGCGCTCGCTGCTGCGTCCCCACAGGGGATTGATGATGGCGCGCGTCCCCCAGATCCCGGTGATCATGCTGGAGAGCAGACCCAGAATAAGGGTGATGGAGAAGCCCTGCAGCGGCCCGGAGCCGATGGAGTAGAGCACCACAGCACAGATGAGCGTAGTGATGTTGGCATCGAAAATGGTGTGGAAGGCTGAGCGATAGCCAAAATCGATGGCGTTGGCCAGTGAGCCACCCTCTCGCAGACGGTCCCTGATCCGCTCGAAGATCAGCACATGGGTATCCACCGCCATGCCCACCGTCAGCACCAGACCGGCGATCCCCGGCAGGGTCAGCACGGCGCCCGGTAGCACCGCCAGCATGCCGACCTGCATCAACAGGTTGGCGACCAGCGCGGTGATGGCAACCCAGCCGAACTTGCGATACCAGGCCATCATAAACAGCATCATGCCCGCCATACCGAAGGCCAGTGCGGTGAAGCCCGCCTCGATATTCTGCATCCCCAGCGTCGGGCCAATACTGCGTTCTTCCAGGATCTTGAGAGGGGCGGTGAGGGCGCCGGCACGCAGCAGCATGGCCAGCTCTTGCGCCTCCGGCAGACTGCCAATACCGGTGATGCGGAACTGGTTGCCAAGGGCGGTCTGGATGGTGGCGACGTTGATCACTTCGCTTTGGGCGCGCAGTTTGCCTTGGGCGTTGGTTTTGTACTCGGTGAAGACGGTCGCCATCGGCTTGCCCACATGCTGGCGGCTGAACTGGTTCATCTTGCTGCCGCCCAGGGTGTCGAGCACGATATTGACCTGGGGTTGACCCATCTCGCCCATGTTGGCGCGGGCATCGACGATGTGCTCGCCGGTGAGTACCGGCTTGCGCGCCATGCCGACGGCCTGGCCGTTGCGATCGGCGATATAGAAGTGGCTGTCGGCTTTGGCCTCGTAGAAGGCCAGCGAGGCGGTGGCGCCGATCACCTCTTTCGCCTGCTTGGGGTTGTGTACCCCGGGCAGTTCGATACGGATGCCATCCTGCCCCTGACGCACCACCGATGCCTCGACGATGCCGAGCTCGTTGATCCGTTTTTTCAGGATCGACAGGTTCTGGGTCACGGCGTTGTTGACCAGCAGGGTACGCTCCGCCTCGCTCAGCACCAGTTTCAGATCATTGCCGGAGCGGGTCAGCTTCCACTGATCCTGACGGGTACCGGCACTCTCCTTGATGATGGCGAGCCAGCTCTCCTGTTCGGCCACCTCCGGCAGGGTGACGGCTACGGCGCCCTGTGCGCTGCGCGTGACGCTGGCGCCGCGCAGGTTGGCTTCACGGAAACGGGTGCGCAGGGTATCCACCAGATTCTTGGTCTGATTGTCGATGACAAAGTCCACGTCCACCCCGATCAGCAGCTGGGAGCCGCCACGCAGATCGAGCCCCAGCTTGATGGGGTCGGCGCCAAGGCGGGTGATCCAGGCCGGTGCGTTGGAGTGAAACTCCAGGGTCAGGGCGGCACTGTCGACCCCTTGCTGCTCCAGCAACTGCTTGGCGCGCTGCTGTTCACCCTGGCTGGCAAAGACCAGCTCGACTCGCTCAGGTTGCTCAATGACCTTGAGCGGGGTCAGGTGTTTGTCGCTCAGCAGCATCTGCTGCTGGGTGGTCAGGCGCTGCTGTCCGTGCAGGCCGAGGGAGGGCTGCTCACCGAAAAAGGTGGGCAGGGAGTAAAAGGTAAAGGTCAACAGCATCAACAGCAGCAGTGCGTACTGCCACTTGCTCATGCGGTTGAGAACTGTTCGATTGCTCTTTCTCATGGCAAACAAGCCTCTGTCAGGAGAATGGTGCCCGGGCCGATAGCAACAAGGCTCGGCAAGGCGCAAAAAATGGGATGCATCAGATGCGGATCAGGCAGTTGCCGGATCCGTCAGGAAGAGGAGATGAGCAAACAGTGGATGTGCCAGCCCCTCCGGGGTCAGGCGCTCAGATAGCTCTGGGTGAAGCGATATTGCAGATGTTGGCGCTGTAGATGGCGCCGGTGGATCGCGCCGAAGCGATCGCGAAAACTCTGTTTGTGATAGAGCTCGGGTGCCAGCATCAGCCAGCCGAGCAGCAGCAGCAGGATTGCTTGGGCAGACCAGCTCTGGATCAGCTCATAGACCACACTCTTGGGCTGGTTGTCACTACGCAGGGATTGTTCGAGACGCAGCAGGTGATTCTGATGGCTGCCGACAAACTTGATGATGCCATCATCGCTGTCGCTAAGCTGATTGAACACCTGAGTCTGCTGTTCACTCTGGGGAGATGCGGGTAGCAGCGGGCCTTCCATTCGGGCGATGGAACAAAGCAGGGTGAGGGCGATAACCAGAGTTACCAGCACCAGTTTTACTTTGTCGATAAGGCGCAAAAAGTTAATTCCCGATAAATAGAAAGGGCAAACTACCACACGCGCCCGGTTTGAACAAGGTTGCCCCGGGCGCATGGCACCATTCGATGCCGCTCGTCAGCTGCCGCTCATCTGTTTGAAGTCACGGGCATAACCCTTGAGCAGGGAGTAGAGATGGGCCCGCTGGGAGATATCCAGCGACTGGCTCATGGCGCTCAGCCAGTTGACGGTACGCTGGCGTGACTGCTCGGTATAGCCGGTAAAGCGGCCATCCATCAGCCCATCCCCCTCGGCCAGCAGGTCAGTCAGCTCGCGGGTAAAGTCGGGACTCTGGCGCTGCTTCATCAGCCTGTCCAGCTCCTGGGTCCAGGACTCCTGAAACTCGAGCCAGGGAGGCATCAGCTCGTATTGCCATTCGGCCCACTGGGCTACCAGTGGCGCCTGTGCCGGTTTCACCTCGCCAATCCAGAACTCGAGCCGCTTGTTCATCTTGTCGCGAAACTCTGCCAGCATCTGCTCTTTGGGCTCAGTGGCAAAGTCCTTTTGCCGCTCCTGTTGCCGCTTGACCCGATCGGTCATAAAGCGGGCCACCTGTTCATCGGTCAGGGTGCGCGCCAGCCTGACCGCACGGGGGATGGTGTTTTCCAGTGTGCGGGTCAGGCTCTGCTGCACCGCATCGAGATTGGTCGAGATCTGCTCCGGCGTCATGGGGCTGGCCACTGCCTTGGCCAGCGCGTCGAGATCCTTGGCGTAGCGCGGCAGCTCGTGCTGGCGATGCCAGGCCATCAGCCCCTTCACTTCGCGGCTGAGCAGATCCTTCTGCGAATAGGAGAGGGCAAAGTAGTCATCCAGCTGCCAGATGATGGCGGTATCGAGCCAGTAGTAGATCACCCGGGTGGAGCAGCCGGTCAGCAGCAGGCCGATCAGCAGCAGACCCCAGGTTTTCGGCTTGTGCCAGCGCACCTTGTTTATCATCTGTTACTCCAGTCGTTGCCGGTTGATGGCGATCAGGGTGTCATAGTCGAGTGAGGGCTGTTGCTCTGCCATCAGCAGGGCCCAGAGCAGGCCGATATAGTCGACCCAGGGTAAAAATGCCTCGCTCTGAAAATCGGGCCACTGGTGGCGCGGCAGGGCCTGCAGATAGTGCGCTTCCAGCTCGTCGCGTCGCTCGGCGGGCCACTCATGGGTACGCTGGATGCTGGCGAGCTCAAAGCCGGGGTGACCTGCCGCGCCATACTCCCAGTCGATGACCCAGGGTTTGCTTCCCAACAAGTTAGCCGGATTGAGATCATGGTGGCAAGGGCGCCAGCAATCATTTGGCTCACTGCTGGCGAGCAAGCCCCGCTCCAGTGCGGGCAGCCAGGAGGGAATGCGTGCCAGCCGGGCGCGATAGCCTGCGGCGTGAGCTCGCACCGCCATCATCACCGCAGGCAGCGGCAGGCGATGGAGCTTGCGCAGCACCTCAGCCAGCAGACGGGGCTGATCGGCTGCCGGTGGCGCCGCGTGCACCCAGTTTGGCTCATCGCACCACTCCAGCAACATCAGGCCGCTGGCGGGATCGCCATAGTGGCAGGGCAGCGCCAACCCTTCTGCCATCGCCCCCTGATAAAGCTGCCACTCGGTGGGACGGTCGATGCCAAGGCGCATCGGGTCGGAGTGGCCCTGACGCAAAAAGTAACTGCGCCCCGAGGGGAGGCGCAGTCGATAGTTGCAGTTGGTCAGGCCTAACCCGAGTGGTTCCAGCTGCCCCTCCCGCCAGGGGGCTGGCAGGCTGGCCAGCAGCGGATCACAGTTGCCTGTCACCAGGAGCCTGTTACCAGCCAAAGGTGGATTTCTTCGCCTGTTTGCGGATCTCTTTCTGATCGGCCCACAGCAGTTCGCCGTTTTGCAGATCCATCAGGTTCATGGTCATCTGGTAGTAGACATCCTTCACCTTGCCATTGTCCTTGACGATGCTGCTGAGGTTGCCATAGACCATGTAGCGGGCACCGGTCTGCTTGCCCAGACGTACCATGGAGGCCGGGTCTACCATGCCGCTGCTCTGCTGGTATTCGAGCTGCTGCTTGACGGCGGCCACCTTGCTCATGTCAACGAAGCGGAATTTGCCGGCCCGCAGCAACTTGGTGCGGATGGTGTCGGTGATGGCTTCGGTATCGATGTGCTCGGAGGTCTTGTTGCGGATAGAGTCCATAAACATCACCGGACGACCGCCAGCGGTGATCTCGCTGGTGGCGGGGGAGGCGAGCATGGAGTCCGCCATCTTGTCGGCGATGGCCTGCAGGTCGCTTGAGCCGTAATCGACGGTGACGGTTTCGGTTTCAGTGGGATCGCCATAGCTGACGGTGGTGCTGGAGCAGCCGCCCAAGAGCAATGCAGAGGTCAATATCAGCAGGGCATGATTCATTTTCATCAGTAGGATTCCTCAATCACTTCGCGTACGTAAATCCGGTAACCCTGCGCCGCCGGGCTGGGCGCCAGGGCCGAGAGGGTGCGGGTCTGATAGCCATGCAGCTTGATGGGGGTCCAGCCGCGGCCATCGCTGGCGACCTCCTGACCGGCCTCATCATACCAATAGAAGATATATTGCAGCTTGTTATCGCCGCGCTGGGTGCTGGCGGCGGCCACATTGACCTGCAGCAGGCCATTTTGCTGGCGGCGGCTCAGCTCGGTCAGGGTGACGTTGACGTTTTGATGCTGCTCCAGCGTGGGAGCACCGCCCGCCGGGCCATAGAGCGCCACGCCGGAGGTGTTGGTGGCGCAGCCGGTCAGCAGCAGCGCGAGCCCGAGGGCCAACCCGTATGCTTTCATCTTGCTCTCCTTAATCGGGGTGAGTGGGGCCGCGTGTGAGCCTGCCCGGTTAATTGTCTTGCTCATCTCTCTTCGCCATCTGCTCAGAGCGGCATCACCCGAGTGGTCAGACCGGCGCCGAGGCGCTGTACCCAGACCAGGGTGGTGCGTCCCTTGTGGATGGTGAGCGGCAATTGCCGCTGCGCCGTCCCTGCGCCCAGGGTGAGATTGATGTCACCTGCCGGCACCATCCCCTGCCAGCTCGATGCCTGAGCTGGCAGCGTCAGCCAGCTGCGGGTATCAGCCCGCTCCGAGAGGGTGTTGAAGATCCCCACCAGAATATTGCCCACATCGCCTCCCTCTTTGGCGGCGGTGCGGCGCATCTGCTCCTTGGCCACCAGCCGCAGCGCCTGGCGGGTCAGCATGCCGGGCAGCCGCTCCTGCAGATCTTTGGCGGCCAGCGCTTCCAGCCTGACCAGCTCGCTGGTCTGCCAGGCCCGTTTGCCGACTTCCACCGTCAGCGGGCCGGTGTCGCTGGCCCGATTATCGTAATAGGGGATGGCGACGGTAAAGGTGCGAAAATCGCCGCGGGAGGTGGAGATGGGGAGCGGCAGGAACAGTTCGCGCCGTGCCGGGATCAAACCATCTTCAAACAGCACCACCAATTGGCCTTGATCTTTTGCAAGCGGCGGTGCTTTGCGGCCTATCTTTTTCTCTGTCTCGCGGATCTCGTCCGGTGAGCCACGCAGCCGCGCCAGACGCAGCAAGGCATCTTGCAGGCTGCGGTTGTCCGGCGCTATCTGGTAGCCGCGCTGATAGTCGACCCAGGCATCGTTGAGATCCCCGGCTGCCTCATAGAGCACGGCGGAAAAATAGAAGGTGTAGGCGTTCTGAAAACCGTTTTTGACCTTGCCGATCAACCGGTCGAGCTCGGGTGCGCCGCGCGACATCAGCTGGCGCATCTCCCCCTCGGTCTCGGCCTCTTCGCTCTCATCCTTCGCTTTGCGCACCTCGTCAGCTCGCCGTTTCTGGGCCTGCTCCTGAACCTGATTGGCCCGGCGCACCTCCACCAGGGCGCCATCGGCATCACCCCGTTGCAGGTAGTTGAGGGCCAGATAGTGGTGCAGCATGGTGCGTTCGTAATCGGGGGTGAGGTAGGCCATCGACTGGTCGTTGGTGAGCAGGCTGCCCACCTGATCCAGACCGTGGCTCAGCCGGTATTCGGCCTGATTGTCTTCCCACTGAAGGCGGCTGTCGGCGGCAGAAAACGCCTGCTTGCTGCCCGCATCCTGACCGGCGAGCCAGGCGATGCGCCCCTCTTCAAGGCGATCGAGGACAAAGGTGTCATCGCCGAGGGTGGAGTCGCGCACCTCGGGCAGCGCCTCGGCGGCATGGCCCAGCAGCAGCTGGTTGCGCAGCGGCACCATCTGATCGGAGTAGGAGACGAACATGTCTTGCCAGCGGGAGGCGCAGCCCCCCAGCAACAGCAGGGCGCCGCAGAGCAGCAGGGCGCTGCGGCAGGTAGCGATGTAGCGAGTCATTACAGGCTGAGCAGCGGTCCCAGCGGCTGGCCACCGACCAGATGCATGTGGATGTGGTAAACCTCCTGCCCGCCGTGGCGGTTGCAGTTCATGATGAGGCGGTAGCCATCTTCGGCGATGCCAGCCTCGGCGGCCAGTTTGCGGGCCACGGTGAACATCCGGCCAAGGGCCAGTTCATGTTCGGCTTCCACGTCATTGACGGTGGGGATCAGTACATTGGGGATGATCAGAATATGGGTCTTGGCCTTGGGCTGGATATCCCGGAATGCGGTGACCAGATCGTCTTGATAAAGGATGTCGGCGGGGATCTCTTTACGGATGATTTTGCTGAAAATGGTTTCTTGCGCCATGGCTAACTCCCTTATATGAAACAGAAAATTGAACTAGAACCCCAAGCGGCTCCCGAAAGGGGGGCGAGCAGCACGCCAAGTGTGACACAAGCCGACATTTGACACAGCTGATGTCCCATTCCCTTCAGTTATTGTTAAAAATACCGATAGCCAGAGGGACGTCATCTGCAGCGCCTGTTCAGGGTGGTCTGCAGGGTATCAAAAGGACGGGGTACTCAGGCAAGGGACTTTTGCATATACAGCGGGACAATAATGAAACAAACAATGTCGGATCTCTCCATCTTGCAGCGAGTCTACCTTGGCTTCGCGATCTTGGTGGCCGTGATGGTGGCCAGTTCACTGCTCACATTTCGTAGTCAGGAGACCCTGGGGAACGCACTGGAGCAGGTGACCCAGCAGTCTATGCCGCTGGTGATTGCCAGCAGCCAGACCCAGATCACCCTGCTCAGCGCCAACAAGTGGCTGGGGGATGTGCTCACCGAGCAGGACCCCAAACAGCTGCCAGCCGAAGTGGCCGAACTGAAACAGGCCAAGGCTGCGGTGGGCAAGAGCCTTGATGTCTTGCGCCAGCAGGTGGCCCACCATCCCGAACTGCAAGGGGAGATGAGCAGCCTCAGCCAGCAGGTCGACAGCTACCTGCAACTGACCGATACCCTGCCCGGCGAACACGAGGCGCTGCTCACCCGACTGCACAAGGTCAATCTGGCCAAGGGGCAGTTTCAGGTCAGTCTGCCCCAGTTCAAGAAGAGTCTGGGTGACATGATGGTCACCATCGACGACAGCTTTATCAAGATGCTCTCCGAGACCCTGACCACCAAGCTCTCCGCCATCGAACTCTCCACCATGGACGCCCTCAACCAGACCATTCCAGCTCCCATCGAAGGGGCGCTCAAGCGCAACAAGATGCAGATCGAGGGGTTCAACAGCACCATCAAGGATCTGCAGGGGGAGCTGAAAAACTTCGAGAACGACATGGGCCACTATGTTCACGGCTTTGTGCGCGATACCACCGCAAGCGAAGGCGTGCTCTCCCAGTATCTGGCGCTGATGAAGCAGCAGGAACAGATGCGGGAGAAGAGCAAGCAGGCGAGCGCGCTCATCGTCGAGATCCAGAACCGGCTTGAGCGGATCACCGGCCAGAGTCAGCAGCTGATGAGTCAAAGCATTCAGCACGCCAAAGCCACACAGAGCCAGAGCACCCTGACACAGGGAACCAGCATCGTCGTCGCCATCCTGATCGCCATGCTGGTGGCTTATACCCTGGGCAAGGCCATTCGCCGTCCGCTCAGGGAGTTGCTGCGGGTGCTGACCGAAGTAACCCAGGGCGATATGACCCAGCGCATCGGTTTTCAGAGCAAGAACGAATTTGGTCAGCTGGGCAGCCAGATCAACCTGCTGATTGCCCAGATGGGGGAGGTGCTGGCGCAGCTTTCACAAGCGTCGGCCCAGCTTAACGATGCCGCCCACGGCAACCGCCACACCACCGAATCGGTGCGGGCGGATCTGGAGAAACAGCGGCAGGAGACCGCCTCGGTCGCCGCCGCCATGACCCAGATGGAGGCCTCGGTGCGCGAGGTGGCGCAGGCTGCCAACCAGACTCTGGAGCGGGTGCAGGATGTGGAGAAGGCCTCCGAGATGGGGCGCAAGGTGATGGCAGGCAATATCACCACCACTCATCAACTGGCGGGCAAGCTGCAACAGACCGGCAAGGTGATTGGTGATGTGAGCGCCATGAGCAGCCAGATCGGCAATATCCTCGATGTCATTCGCGGCATTGCCGAGCAGACCAACCTGCTGGCCCTCAACGCCGCCATCGAAGCGGCGCGGGCCGGCGAGCAGGGGCGCGGATTTGCGGTTGTGGCGGATGAGGTGCGCAGTCTGGCGGGCCGCACCGCCCAGTCCACCAGCGAAATCCAGACCATGATCGAAAACCTGCAGCAGGGAGTTGCCAAGGCGGTGACCGTGATGCAGGAGTGCTCCCGCGAGATGGACAGCTGCGTGGATCAGAGCTCTCACGCCAACAACGCCATGGAGGAGGTGCAGGGGATTGTGGTGCTGATCAGCGACATGTCGAGCCAGATCGCCTCTGCCGCCGAGCAGCAGCAGGCCACCAGCGCCGATATCGCCACCAACCTCAACCGCATCTCCGATATCTCGGATCTCAACTATCAGGGGATTGAGCGGGTAGCCGAGACCAGCCAGCAGCTGGACTCCCTTGCCGAGCAGCAAGAGAGCCTGGTCAAGCGTTTCCGCCTCAGTGCCTGATGCTCGAGAGTTGAAACAACAAGGCCCCGCAGATGCGGGGCCTTCTCTTTATTGCGGCTGCGTCAAGGGGATCAGGCGTAGGCAATCGCGCCCTTGCCGACCCCTTCATAGGCGACAATCTTGACGAACTTGTCGCCCACCATCTTCTTCACTTCGCGGGCGATGTAGCAGGCCAGCAGCTCAACCGTGGTGTCAGTGTCGATCATCTCCACCTCGGCGCTGGGGATGGCCAGCTGGAACAGCCCTTGCGGCGCCACATATTTGAAGCCGCAGTGATGCGCACCAAGCTGGGCATTGGCACGGGGGCTCAAAGCGAGTTCGGTCAGCGCCACCTTGTCCTCCTCGGTGCCGAGATAGATATCGCCCCAGCGTTCGGCCCAGTTGAGCTCAAGCTCCTGGTCGCGCTCGCCATCGACGTGGATCTCGATGGGAGAGCGGTGGCCGTGGGCGATGCGCTGGCAGTTGCCATCGTGCTTTTTCAGGCCGTGGCTGTAGTGGTAGAAGGCGCCGGTGATCGCCTCCTGACGCAGGGTCAGGGAGAGATCCTTGATATTGCCCGGCAGCCGTTTGGCCAGAACCGCCAGCAGGTAGCGGGTCACCGACTCTTTATCAACTTGCGGGGCCGGGATAAAGGCAAAGCCCTGGGATGGGCAGCGCAGATGGATGGAGCGCCCCGGGCGCAGCAGATCCACTGTGCTTTCGTCACCATCCAGAGCCTCAACGTGGATCAGCGGGCACTCGGTCGGCACCAGCAGCTTGTGGTCCACCTCTTCATCGATGATCGACTTGATCAGCTTCTTTATCCGGCCAAAGTCCAGCAGCATGCTCATTTCGTTGAGCTCACCGCTCATTTCGATATCTACCAGCCAGCTCTCGCCCACCATGCCGCGGCGTTCGCACAGGTAGCTGGAGTCGATCACGGTCAAATCTCTTACAAATAACTTCATCAGTCAGGCCTTGCTACAGAGAAAGGGCAGTTTTGCGCTATTATGACCCGCGATTATCGGCAAAGGAACTGGAACCCCCCATGAACAAACTGCTTATCAAGAATGCCACCCTGGTCAACGAAGGCCGCATCTATGCCTCCGATGTGTTGATCGAGGGGGAACGGATTGCCCGCATCGCCCCGGATATCGAGGCGCCCGATGCGCTGGTGATCGATGCCGCAGGTCGCCATCTCATCCCCGGAATGATCGATGATCAGGTCCACTTCCGGGAGCCGGGATTGACCCACAAGGGGACTATCGCCAGCGAATCCCGCGCCGCCGTCGCCGGTGGCACCACCAGTTTCATGGAAATGCCCAACGTCAATCCCCAGACCACCACTCTCGACGCCCTCGAAGCCAAATACCAGATCGCCGCCAACTCCTCCGTTGCCAACTACAGCTTCTATCTCGGCGCCACCAACGACAACCTTGAAGAGATCAAGCGTCTCGACCCCAAGCAGTCCTGCGGGGTCAAGGTGTTTATGGGCTCCTCGACCGGCAACATGCTGGTGGACAATCAGGAGACCCTGGCGGCCATCTTCCGCGAAAGTCCGGTGATGATCGTCACCCACTGCGAAGACACCCCGACCATCGCCAAGGCGGAAGAGGCGGCGCGGGCCAAGTGGGGCGAGAATGTGCCGATGGGCGAGCACGGCCGCATTCGCAGTGACGAGGCGTGCTACAAATCCTCCAGCATGGCGGTGGCGCTGGCGAAAAAATACGGTGCCAAGCTGCATGTGCTGCATCTGACCTCGGCCAAGGAGCTGTCGCTGTTTACCGCCAGCCACGACCTGAGCGAGCTGAAGGACAAGAACATCACCGCCGAGGTGTGTGTTCACCACCTCTTCTTCAATGAAGCCGATTACGAGACCCAGGGCAGCCTGATCAAGTGCAACCCTGCGGTGAAGAGTGCCGCCGACCAGCAGGCACTGCTGGATGCGGTACGCAACGACGTGCTCGATATCATCGCCACCGACCACGCGCCCCACACCTGGGAAGAGAAGCAGAACAGCTACTTCAAGGCGCCGTCCGGCGTACCGCTGGTGCAGCACTCTTTGCAGGCGCTGCTGGAGCTCTACCACAACGGCGTGTTTACCCTGGAGACTATCGTCAAGAAGACCTCCCATGCGGTGGCCGAGCGCTTCCAGGTGCAGGAGCGCGGTTATATCCGCGAGGGGTATTTCGCCGATTTGGTGCTGCTGGATCTGGGCAAGCCCTATGTGGTCAACGATGACAACATCCTCTACCACTGTGGCTGGTCGCCCTTCAACGGCTACCGCTTCCACAGCACGGTGGAAATGACGCTGGTGAACGGCCAGATCGCCTGGCAAAACGGGCAGGTGACTGACCAGATCCTGGGCAAGCGGCTGACCTTTAACCGCTGATTGTTCGCAAAGCAGGCGAACGCACCGTGGTCGAGGAATCGGCGGCGTTTCCCTGTTGACAGGGCAGGGTCATCTCCATAAACTCTGCCCCCGTCAGCCGAGCTGACTCCGTCGGTGTGTAGCGCAGCCAGGTAGCGCATCTGCATGGGGTGTAGAGGGTCGGAGGTTCGAATCCTCTCACACCGACCAAATTCCCCGGTAAAGGCCTTGTCAAACGACAAGGCCTTTTCTTTTGCCTGCGATTTGCCGCACAGGCGCGAAGCCTGTGGTGATGCGTGCCGGTCGCTGTTGGCGTGAGTCGATTGTGCAGCCACCGCGCTTTATGGTGTAGTAACAACTCTGTTGCTCATTTGCCTGGCGAGGCCTCTCGTGTCTGCATCCGTATCTAAACCCTGTTGTCTGCTGATGCTCACCCTGCTGCTGGTGGGCTGCGCCACCCCTTACGAGAGTGAAAAGTCATTCTGGAACGGCCAGACCGGTTTTTCCCAGACCCGGCTTGGCCCGGACAAGTGGCAACTGGAGTTTGTCGGCAACGATCTGGTGGACAGGGAGACCGCCCGCAAATATGTGCTCAAGCGGGCAGGGGAGCTGGCACTGGCAGAGGGTTACTCCTGGCTCAAGGTCGATGAGCTGACTATTAACCGCGATGCCGTCAGGGTGACCCCATCACGGCCGATCTTCGGCTTTGACGAGGATGAGCCGGATCTCTTTATGGCCCAGATGCAGGTGCAGCATTCCATCTCGGCGCTGCTCACTTTTCGCCTGTTGCCACGGGCACTCGATGAGCGAACTCTGGATGCGAAATATCTCGCCAAAATCAAAATAAACAGTGATTAATATTGGTGGTTTGCAAGATCTATATCACATACACCTAATGGCAGGATAAAATTCTGGAGAAAGCCTCTAGATTTACCCCCTGCTTTTAGGCATTCTCCCAGCATACCAGCCGCCAGGAATCAACGGCTCGGATCACAAAAACGGACTGTAGTGGCTCCCACGCCACTGTTTACGGCTTGCACCAATCAAAACCGGGACTCCCCCATGAAAATGAATAAACTGACGGTCGCCATCCTCATCTCCATGATGTTTGGCATCCTCACCGGCCAGGGCTATCGGATGTTTGCCGCAGATCAGGCTGCGGATTTCGCCAATAACATCACTATCCTGACCGATATCTTCCTGCGCCTGATCAAGATGATCATCGCTCCCCTGGTCTTCACCACCCTGGTGGTCGGTATCGCCAAGATGGGCGACACCCGCACCGTGGGGCGTATCGGTGCCAAGACCCTCGGCTGGTTCATGCTTGCCTCCCTGATGTCCCTGAGCCTGGGTCTGGTGATGGTGACCCTGATGCAGCCGGGTGTGGGTCTCTCGCTCTCCCTGCCCAATGACACCGCCAGCTCGGGCATTGCTGCCGGTGCCATTACCCTGAAAGATTTCGTGACCCACGCCATTCCCAAAAGCGTGGTAGAGGCGATGGCCACCAACGAGATCCTGCAGATCGTGGTTTTCTCCCTCTTCTTCGGTCTGGCTGCCGCTGCGCTCGGCGATCTGGCCAAGCCGGTGGTGGTGCTGATGGCCAGTGCCGCCGAGATCATGCTGAAAGTGACCGGCTACGTGATGAACTTTGCGCCGTTCGCGGTGTTTGGCGCCATCGCCGCCATGGTGGCCAAAGAGGGGCTGGGTATTCTGGTCACTTACGGCAGCTTTATGGCCCAGTTCTATATCGCGCTGGCCTGCCTCTGGCTGCTGCTGATCGCCATGGGCAGCGTCTTCCTGCGTGGCCGTGTCATCAAGCTGCTGGCGATGATCCGCGAACCCATCCTGCTGGCCTTCTCGACCGCCAGCTCCGAAGCGGCCTATCCGAAGACCCTGGATCGTCTGGAGAAGTTCGGCTGTGACAAGCGCATCGCCAGCTTCGTGCTGCCGATGGGTTACTCCTTCAACCTCGACGGCTCCATGATGTACTGCACCTTCGCGGTGATGTTCATTGCCCAGGCGTATGGCATCGAGCTCTCCATGGCCCAGCAGATCACCATGCTGCTGCTGCTGATGGTCACCTCCAAGGGGATGGCCGGGGTACCGCGCGCCTCTCTGGTGGTGATTGCCGCCACCCTGAACCAGTTCCATATTCCGGAAGCTGGCATTCTGCTGCTGCTGGGGATCGATCACTTCCTCGACATGGGCCGCTCAGCCACCAACGTGCTGGGCAACGCCATCGCCGCCAGTGTGGTGGCCAAGACCGAAGACAGTCTGGGTGAAACCGTCGCGCTGGGCGAGAGTGAGCCAGCCAAAGCCTGATCACAACGCCATGAAAAATAAACAACAACGGCCCGCCAATGCGGGCCGTTGTTGTTTATGGCTCGTCTACACTGCTAGATAGTTTTCATCTGGAGTGTACGGTTATGAACATTGCTCGTCGGCTTCAACTGATAGCGCTGCTGGTTATGCTGGCGCTTGTTTTCCTCAGCTGGTTCAGTATCAACCGCCTTGGGGCTGGCAATCGAGACTTGAGCTATGTGACGGACAATACGGTGCCCAGTATTGCGCTGATCAAGGAGGTGCAGGCTGCGTTCTATGAGCTGCACTCCCGAGTGCAAAGTCACATTCTCAATACCGATGATGGCAAGATGCAGCAGATAGAAGCGGATATTGCCGAGCATCGCAAACAGATCAATTCGCAACTGGAGAAATATAAAGCAGAGATGCTCTCCAATGACGAAGACCGACGCCTGACCGACGATGATCAGCGCATTATCGCGCAATATTATCAGGAGATAGACAAGGTTCTACAGCTCTCCAGACAAAACAAGAACGATGAAGCGCGAGACATGTTGGCAGGAGAGGCCACCAGAGTGTTCCAGCAGTTTGCCAAGGCAATCGAGCTTCATGTCAACTTCAATATGGATTTGGGACTGGCGCTCAAGAAGCAGGGCCAGGAGAATTATGACAGCAGCCTGCAAACCCTGTTGTTTATCGCCGGTGGTGCCACCGTACTGACGATGGGGCTGTTTGTCTGGTTGTTCAATCAGGTGGCCAATCCCCTTCGCACCTCCATGGATACCCTGACCCGGATCCAGCGTGACCTCAACTTTACCCTGAGAGCAGACGTGAAACAGCAGGATGAGATTGGCCTGACCCTCAATGCGGTCAACCGGCTGCTCGATACGCTGCAACAGACATTTACCGAATTTTCCGTCGGCAGCTTGCAGATCAAGAGCACCGCCGAATCCCTCTCTCAGGCAGCGCAGCACCTGGCCAGCTCGGCTAATCAGGCCAATGATGCCACCAGCCTGATAGCCGCCGGTGTGGAAGAGATGACGGTCAGCATCACCGATATCTCCCAGCGTACTCAGGAGACTAGCCGCATCACCAATGAGTCGGGGCAGCTGGCGACCGAGGGGGGCCGGACCATCGAGCGCACCGTCCATGCCATCAACGAGATAGCCGACTCCATTCGGCAGGCCTCGGCCGAGGTCATTGCGCTGGGTGAGGGCATTTCGCGCATTGGCGGTGTGGTCAACGTGATCCGTGATGTGGCGGGGCAGACCAACTTGCTGGCCTTGAACGCGGCCATTGAAGCGGCGAGGGCCGGGGAGTCCGGCCGTGGCTTTGCGGTGGTGGCGGATGAGGTGCGCAAACTGGCTGAGCGGACGGCGCAATCCACCCAGGAGATCTCCGCCACCGTAGAGGCGATCCAGCAGGAGTCGAACAATACAGTCTCCCGCATGCATCTGGTGGAGGAGAAGGTGAGCCAGGGGGTCACCATGGCGACCGAGAGTGGCGCCATTATTGCCGAGATCCGCAGTGCGTCGCACCGGGTGATGGAGCAGGTGGGCGAGATCACCAATGCCATCCGCGAGCAGAGCTCGGCCGCCGAGTCGATTGCCCATCAGGTTGAGCAGATTGCTCAGGTCGTGCAGCAAACCAGCAGCACAGCAGAAGAGACCTCTGCCGCCGCCGAGGAGCTCAATGTCACCACCGAGAGCATCCACCAGCAGATATCCCGTTACCGCATTCAGTAATGCTGACGGTTGTTATCCACCTGCTATCCCCGCCAGCTGGCGGGGATTTTTTATATGGCCTGCTTAGAAGCCTGAGCCCGGTTGTTGCAAAAATGCCGCCTCTTCCGGTGTGCTGGGGCGACCCAGAATGTCGTTGCGGTGGGGGAAGCGGCCAAAGCGTTCGATGATCACCTGATGACGACGGGCAAAGTCGGCAAATCCTGCGAAGGTCGCCTGCGCCGGTGTGCCAGCCTGCTCGGCAGCGAGTGCCTCGAACAGCGCCACACTTCTGGCCTGTTGTTCGCGGGATTCGGCATGCTCCAGCGGCAGATAGAAGAAGACCCGCTCCAGTGGCGAGAGGGATTTGTCCGCCCCGATGGATAGCCCTTTCAGGCAGAGATCCCGTGCCAGCGGATCTTGTGCAAAGGCCGCAGGCGTGCCGCGATGGATATTGCGGGGCAGCTGGTCGAGCAGCAGGATCAGCGCCAGCCGACCGCTGGGGAGATCGGCCCAGTGGGCGAGACTGCCCTTGGCTGCCGCCTCTGCCAGCTCGCCAAAGCGGCTGGCCAGCAGGGTATCCGTTTCGCTGCTTTTCCCCCACCAGAGGGGGGCTTGCCGTGTGGCCCGCAGGACATCATCGGCTTCGTCGCCAAACCAGAGAGCGAGCAGAGGTTGCCAGGGTTGCATGGGAACTCCTTGAGGTGATTCAGAGGGAACCAGGAACAAATGGCTCAGGGGTGCTGCCGAAACGGCGGCTTCTCGTTACACTGTGCCATCTTTTGCCCGAAAGACGTAACCCCCCGATGGCGAGCGCCGGATTTTTGGCTCGGCCGATGATGGCCTGCGATCGCCATGAGGTGGTCTTGTTGACCCTGGTGGTTATCGGGACGTACACCTCTCTCGCGGTGTTGTTCTCACTGATATAAGGAAGCTTTGATATGGCCGGAACCAGTTTGTTGGCCCTGCTCGACGATATCGCCAGCGTGCTTGATGACGTGGCGCTGATGACCAAGATGGCGGCCAAGAAGACCGCCGGGGTGTTGGGTGATGATCTGGCCCTCAACGCGGAGCAGGTCTCCGGGGTGCGCGCCGAGTGGGAGTTGCCGGTGGTGTGGGCGGTGGCCAAGGGGTCATTTCGCAACAAGCTGATTCTGGTGCCCGCCGCCATCGCCATCAGTGCCCTGGTGCCCTGGCTTATCACGCCGCTCTTGATGCTGGGAGGTGCCTACCTCTGCTTTGAGGGGGCCGAGAAGCTGGCCCACAAGTTCCTGCCTCATGAAGTGAGCGAGGGGGAGGCACATACAGCCCCCATTCCCGATGATCTGGTAGCCTTCGAGCAGCAGAAGGTAAAAGGGGCGATTCGCACCGATTTTATTCTCTCTGCCGAGATCATCGTCATCGCCCTTGGCACGGTACAGGGAGCAAGCCTCGCGCTGCAGCTCTCGGTAGTGGCAGGCATCGCCCTGCTGATGACCATTGGGGTCTACGGGTTGGTGGGGCTGATCGTCAAGCTCGATGACATCGGTCTGCATCTGCTGCAAAAGCCCGATGGCAGCGCCCTGCGCCGCGCGGTGGGGCAGGGACTGCTGGTGACAGCGCCCCGCCTGATGCACCTGCTGGCACTGGTCGGAACCATCGCCATGTTTATGGTGGGCGGTGGCATTCTGGTGCATGGCTGGCCTTTTGCCCATCACCTGATTGAAGGCGCCGCCGCTGTTGTCGCCACTCTGCCCACTGTGGGGGCCGTACTGGCAGTGGTGACCCCCACTTTGCTTAACGCCGTGGCCGGTGTGGTGGCGGGTCTGCTGCTGGTTGCCGTGATGACGCTGGTGAGCCGTCTTGCCCCGGCCAAGGGATAAGCGAGCTTGCGGGCCATTTTCTCTTTTTCCTCTCTTCATTTTTTGGCCCTCGGGTTGCCCGGTTTCGGACTTGCTGCCCGCAGGTCTGTTGCGCCTCCCGATAAAGGCCTTTGCGAGAAGTTATGTATCAACAACAGTGGAATAACGACCATATCTACCCGGGCCTCGACAGCTCCGAGCTGGAAGCGGACATGCGCGCCGCCCGCCACGCGCTGGAAGATCTGGCCAGTTATATGGCAGGTCTGGACGGGGTGCGCGGCGATGACGCAGCGCTGCTGGATTTCTTGCGGGAAGTGCGGCTGCGCGCCCGTGATATTCGCCATATCGGCTGGAACGTCGCCATTCTGGCCGCGTGCCGCGGCAGTCAGGATGCGCGGGATCCGCAGGCCAAACAGCTGGCGTCCCGTGCCCGCGCCCTTAATGCCGATCTGTTCAAGACCCTGGCGCCGGTGGAAGATCTGATGCTGGCGTTGCCGGAGGAGGAATTCGCCGCGCTGATGAGTGATCCGCTGCTCGGCGAGGAGGCGTACCGCCTGCGCCATGAGCGTCGTTTGCAGGATCAGCGCCTGCCGGTGGCGGCGGAGCAGCTGGTGATTGGTCTGGGCACCGATGGTCTGCACGCCTGGGGCAACCTCTACAACGATCTGGTGGGCAAGATCCGGTTAACCATTGATGGCCGCGAGATGGGGCTGGCCGAGGCGAGCAATCTGCTCTCCAGCCCGATACGTGCGCTGCGTTTAGAAGCCTTTGATGCCATCAGCGCCGGTTGGGAAGGGGAGCAGGAGACGGTTGCCGCTATCCTCAATGCCCTCAACGGCTGGCGGCTGGAGCTGGCCCGTCAGCGTGGCAACACCCGGTTGCTCGATGCGCTGGATCTCTCCTGCCACCAGAGCCATATCGAGCGTGCCACCCTCGATGCCCTGATGAGCGAAACCTGGCGAGCCCGTGGGTTGGGTCAGCGCGCCCTGGGGCTGATGGCTGAGCGCCTTGGTCTCGACGATCTGGGGCCGGAGGATCTCTTTGCGCCGCCGCCAGCTTCCAGCAGCCGTGACATTCCTTTTGATGAGGCGATCGAGTTGATTGCCGATGCCTTTAGCCGTTTCGATCCCGAGATGGGGGCGTTTGCCCGCATGATGGCCGAGAAGGGGTGGATTGATGCGGCGCCCACGCCAAATCGCCGCACCGGCGCCTACTGCACCAAGTTTGCCGAACCGGTCGAACCGCGGGTCTTCGTTACCTATGCCGGTACCATGGACAACGTCATTACGCTGGCCCATGAGCTGGGTCATGCATGGCACAACTGGGTGATCCGCGATCTGCCGATGAGTCAGCGCAGCTACCCCATGACGCTGGCGGAGACCGCCTCCATCTTCGCCGAAACCCTGGTGCGCAGCGCACTGTTCGAGCAGGCGCAAAGCACGGAAGAGCAGCTGGTCATCGCTTGGGCCGAAGCCGATGGCGCTGCCACCTTCCTGGTCAATATCCCGGCCCGCTTCGATTTCGAGCAGGCCTTGGTGGCCGAGCGGGCGCAGGGTTATGTGTCGGCAGAGCGGCTCAAGGCGTTGACCGACGATGCGTGGGGACGCTGGTATGAGGGGAGCCTGACCCGCTATCACCCGATGTTCTGGGCGGCCAAGGCGCACTTCTCCATCGCCGGGTTTGGCTTTTACAACTACCCCTATCTGTTCGGTTATCTGTTCAGCCTCGGGGTCTATCAGCAGTTGATGAGCCGCAAGGCGGCGGGGGAAGAGGGCGTGGCCGAGGCGTATCGCGCCTTGTTGCGCGATACCGGCCGGATGAGCGCCGAAGATCTGGTAGCCAAGCATCTGGGGCAGGATATCCGTGAGGCCGCCTTCTGGCAGGGGAGTCTGGCACAAGTAGAGCAGGCGGTAGAGCGCTTCACGCAGTTGCCTGCCTGATTGGGTCAGCGGTGATATGAACAACAGGCCCCCGGACAGTCTCTCTGTCCGGGGGCCTGTTTGTTATGCCTGTTCTTGCTGCGGTTTGATGGGACCAACGAACAGAGGACGGGTCTGGTGAGTCAGGTCCGGCTGATAGCCGTTGAAGAAGAGGTTGAGCAGCACCGAACTGATGGTGGCCAGCAGGATACCGCTATGAAAAAGCGGTTGTAGCTGCGCCGGAAGCTGTTGGAAAAAATTCCCGGAGACCGTCGGGATCATGCCAATTCCGAGACTGATGGCGACGATATAGAGGTTGTGGCGGTTGCTGTTGTAATCGGTGCGCGCCAGGATGCGAATGCCGGTGGCCAGTACCATACCGAACATCACGATACCGGCGCCCCCCAGCACGAAGGGCGGGATGGAGGCGACCAGCACCGACATCTTGGGGATGAGGCCAAAGGCGAGCAGGATCCCCCCCGACATCACGCAGACCCAGCGACTCGATACCCCGGTCACGCTCACCAGACCGATATTCTGGGAGAACGATGTGTGGGGGAAGCTGTTGAATATCCCACCAATAATGGTGCCGATGCCATCCACCCGCAGCCCGCGCACGATATCACCGCGCCTGGCCGGATGGCCGACGATGTCGCCAAGGGCCAGAAACATCCCCATCGACTCGATAAAGGTGATGAGCATGATCACCGTCAGAGTGGCGATGGAGATGGGATCGAAGGTGGGCCAGCCGAAGGCGAAGGGCACTATGGGGGCAAACCAGGCTGCCTCGCCGAGGCCATCGAGACTCACTTCGCCCATGGCGATGGCCACCACGAAACCGAAGATGATTCCGAGCAGCACTGAGATATTGCTGAAAAAGCCCTTGGTGAAGCGGGTCACCAGCAGGATAAAGACGAGCACCAGAAAGCTGGTGCCGATATAGCGCAGGCTGCCATATTCCGGATTACCCTTGCCCCCCGCCATCCAGTCGATCCCCACCTGCATAATGCTGATCCCGATGGAGGTGATAACCACCCCGGTCACTACGGTGGGGAAGAGCGGCATCAGCCGACCTATCAGCGGCACCAGCAGGGTCGAGATGATACCGGCGGCAATGGTGGCGCCGAAGATGCCCGTCAGCCCCAGATCCGGGTTGGCTCCGATGGCCAGCATCGGCATCACGGCGGCAAAGGTGACCGACATGATGACCGGCAGCCGGATCCCGGCAAAGCGGCCAATCCCGACACATTGCAGCAGGGTGACGATGCCGCAGCAGAAGAGATCCGAACTGATAAGGTAGGAGATCTGCTCCTTGGGCAGCCCCAGACTGCCGCCAATCACCAATGGCACCGCCACGGCGCCGGCGTACATCACCAGCACATGTTGCAGGCCCAGGGTAAAGAGTTGGCCCATGGGGAGCATGCGCTCCACTTCATCCACCGGGCGCTTGCGCGCACCTGGTTGGGGGGAGGGGGGATTGGTCTCGTTCATGAACAGATCACTCCTTGAAGCCCGCGCAACTGCTACAGGCAAGATAGTGAAAGCCGCAGCTTTCCCGGTCATTGATCTCGTGTATTGACAGAGGAGCCAGATCCCTCGGCAGTAGTGAGAGGGATCCGGGGCAGCACGGGTCAGTGCACAAAACATGCACAACGCTGCTCACGAGAGAAAACGTTTGGCGATAACGCCTTGTTTTTGCGGGATGAGTCACATACCGGCCAGATAAGTGTCCGGCTGCTGGCAGGGGAAGGAGGTGAGGGCATCTCAGATTGGTAAGGGGTTTATCATTATTGGTCTGGCGATCTCACTTTGATAGCCGGGCACCATAACGTTGCTCGCAATGCGCCCCTCTGCATGTGACGGCGCTCGCGGGCCGCAGGGCGCAATCGGGGGCGGGGGCGTGATCCAAAGCAAGAAAGTTGGATGTTTTGGTGGCGCACGGGGCCGCCGCTGGGGTAGTTTCGATAAAACCGACACAGATCCTGAGGTCTTATCCATGATCATCTATCTGCATGGCTTCGATGCCACCAGCCCCGGCAATCACGAGAAAGTGCTGCAGTTGCAGTTTATTGATGATGATGTGCGTTTCGTGCACTACAGCACGGTTCACCCCCGTCATGATATGAGCCATCTGCTCAAGGAAGTGAAAAAACAGCTCGATATGAGTACCGATCCCAAACCGCTGATCTGCGGCGTGGGTCTTGGTGGCTACTGGAGCGAGCGGATCGGCTTTCTGTGCGGCATTCGCCAAGTGATCTTCAACCCCAACCTCCATCCGGAAGAGAACATGCAGGGCAAGATCGACCGGCCGGAAGAATATGACGATATCGGTACCAAGTGTGTAACTGAATTTCGTAAGAAAAATTCAGGAAACTGCCTGTGTATCCTTTCCGTTCAGGATGAAGTGCGCGATAATCGGGACACTGAACGTGAATTGAAGAACTATTACGACATCGTGTGGGATGAGCGCGAGACTCATAAGTTCAAAAATATCTCGCATCATCTGCAGCGGATGAAGGCCTTCAAAGAAGCCTGATCCATCACGTCGACCGATTTCGTTTTAGGGAGCCAATGGCTCCCTTTCGTTTTGAGGAACCGAGGAAAATCATCATGATGAATATTGTCGTTGTAGGCGGCGGCGCCGGTGGCCTGGAGCTGGCCACCAGTCTGGGTCGCAAGCTTGGCAAGAAGAACAAGGCCAAGATCACTCTGGTCGATCGCAACCGCACCCACCTGTGGAAACCCCTGCTGCACGAAGTGGCCACCGGTTCCATGGACGCGGGCATCGATGCTCTGAGCTACCAGTCTCACGCCAAGAACCACGGTTTCGACTTCCAGCTCGGCACCCTGACCGACATCAAGCGTGACGATAAACGCATCGTGCTGGCCCCGATCCACGACGACAATGGCGACATCGTGGTCAACGAGCGCGAGCTGCCCTACGACTATCTGGTGATGGCCATCGGTTCTGTCTCCAACGACTTCAACACCAAGGGCATCAAGGATAACTGTATTTTCCTCGATAGCCCCTCCCAGGCGCACCGTTTCCACAACAGCATGATGAACCGCTTCCTGCAGTTCGCCACCGAATACCAGCCGGGCGACAAGGTGAAGATTGCCATCGTTGGCGGCGGCGCCACCGGCGTCGAGCTCTCTGCCGAGCTCTACAACGCGGTCGAGCAGCTCTACGCCTACGGCTTCAAGAACCTCACCACCGACAGCCTGAAGGTGACCCTGGTGGAAGCGGGCCCGCGCATTCTGCCGGCTCTGCCGGAGCGCATCAGCGGCGCCGCCCATCAGGAGCTGGTCAAGCTGGGTGTGGACGTGCGTACCGCCACCATGATCACCGAAGCGACCAGCGACGGTCTGCACACCAAGGATGGCGAGCTGATTGAAGCTGACCTGATGGTGTGGGCGGCCGGTATCAAGGCACCTGACTTCATGAAGGATATCGCGGGCCTTGAGACCAACCGCATCAACCAGCTGGTGGTGAAAGAGACCCTGCAGACTACCCGTGATGAGAACATCTTCGTTATCGGTGACTGCGCCGCCTGCCCGCAGCCGGATGGCAAGTTCGTGCCGCCGCGCGCCCAGTCTGCCCACCAGATGGCCAGCCAGGCATTCAAGAACATTCTGGCCAAGATGAACGGCGGCGAGATGAAGCCCTACCTCTACCACGACCACGGTTCGCTGGTCTCCCTCAGCCGCTTCTCCACCGTGGGCAGCCTGATGGGCAACCTGATGCGCGGTTCCATGATGGTGGAGGGTTACATTGCCCGTCTGGTCTACATCTCCCTCTACCGGATGCACCAGATCGCCCTGCACGGCTATGTCAAGACCGGCCTCATCATGCTGGTGGGTCGCATCAACCGGGTACTGCGCCCGACCCTGAAGCTGCACTAAGCCAAGGTTTGACAGAATTGGGAATACCAAAAGGAGAGGCGATGGCCTCTCCTTTTTTTTATGGGCGCAGATCAGGAAAGAGAGAGCTACTTGCCCAGATAGGTGCGGTCGAAGAAGGTATTGACCCAGTGAGGGCGGTAGATGGCCAGCACCGTCATCGCCATGCCGTTGAGCAGGGCTTCGGGGAACAGCAGCAGTGGCCAGATGGAGAGGTAATCCGCCGTGATGGTGTGCCAGGGGTAGCTGTGACTTAGCCCCATCAGCAACGCACTGGCGGCCACCTTGACCGAGATGGTGATGGCGCCGCCGAGAAAGGCGGCAACGAAGATATAGACAAAGAGATGGCGCGGCAGCCAGGCCCAGCTGGCCAGAAACAGCAGCCAGCTGGTGGCCACCGGCAGGGCGATGCCAACCAGCGCTTGCCAGCCAAAATCGGCCAGATTGGTGACGCCGAAGTAACCGAGCACCAGCAGGGTCAGGCAGGGGGCGAGCAACGCCAGCCGCCAGCCGAGCAGCAGGGTGAGGGAGGTGAGCCCGAGAAAATGGACCTCCAGCCCCTCATGCAGACCGGCCCTTATATACCAGAGCGGCACCAGCGCGATGGCACTACCCAGCAACAGGTGCTGATAGAGGGGGTTGTCATGGAGGGTTTGCCACAGAGAGCGGCGCAGGCTGAAGGCCAGCAGTACCAGCCAGATCAGGAGGGCGGCGAGTTGTCCTTCACTCATCTTGTCGTCCATTCATGCAGTAGAGTCCGGGCGGCCTTCCCGACCGCCCCATAGCAGAGCAGGCTGACGAATCAGCCTGCTTTTACCATCAATATTTGACGTTGTTGTGGTACTTGCCGAGGATGCCCTTGACCCGTTCCATGGTCTCCTTGCTGGGGGGCTTGATCCCGCTCAGCTCGTACGGGTCGCCCAGTACGTCCCACTTGTGTTTGCCGAGCTCATGGTAGGGGAGCAGCTCCACCTTCTCCACGCTATCGCCCAGCTCGGCGATAAACTGGCCCAGCCCTTCGGCGCTCTCGTCGTCGTCGCTCCAGGTCGGCACCACCACGTAGCGGATCCACATGGTCTTGCCTTTGGCTGCCAGATAGCGGGCAAACTCCAGGGTGTATCTGTTGCTGACGTGGGTCAGCGGAATGTGTTTCTGGTCATTGATCTGTTTGATGTCGAGCAGCACCAGATCGGTCTGGTCGAGCAGCTTATCCACCTGTTCGTCGAGATGGCGGACGAAGCCGTTGGTGTCGAGACAGGTGTGGATCCCTTTCTCTTTGCAGGCGGTAAAGAGTTCGGTAATGAAAGCGGGTTGCAGCATGGCTTCACCGCCGGACGCTGTCACGCCACCGCCTGAGGCATTCATGAAGTGGCGATAGCTGGTGATGTCACTCATCAACTCCGGTACGGTCACTTCGCGGCCACCTTCGGTATCCCAGGTATCGCGGTTGTGGCAGTACTTGCAGCGCATCAGGCAGCCTTGCATGAATACGATAAAGCGTATTCCCGGGCCATCGACAGTGCCGCAGGTTTCGACGGAATGGATCCGGCCAACGGTGCCGTGAGCTCCGGCTGGCTGGCTGATTTCAACGGCAGGGATCCGATTAATGACAGACATAAACAACTCCAACGATTCGAGCAGGCCGTTATTTTATTACATAAACCCCTATTGATCCTACACCTTTAGTCCGGCGCCCGGCTGCCAAGCAGCTGTTCCAGCCCCTTGACGGTGAGCGGTCGACTGGTGAGAAACCCTTGATAATGCTGGCATCCCAGCGCTTTGAGGATGGCCAGCTGCGCCTCCTCTTCGACCCCTTCGGCGGTGACGGTAAAACGGAAGACCTGGGCCAGATCGAGTATCGCTTTGACGATGGCTCTGTCCTGTTCGCTGTGTACCAGGGTCTGAATGAAGCTTCTGTCCAGCTTCACCTCGTCGGCGGGCAGATCCCGCAGATAGGCCAGCGACGAGTAGCCGGTGCCGAAGTCGTCGATGGAGATGAGGATGCCGAGCTCCTTGAGCTGGCGCATTCTGGCAATACTCTCCTGCCGATTCTCCAATACTACCGATTCGGTCACCTCCAGCAGCAGGCGGGAGGGGGGCACACCGGTGTCGCGCAAGATGTACTCCACCTGTTGTACGAAGCCTTGGGTGTGGAACTGGCGAGCGCTGACGTTGACCGACAGATGGGGGATCTGCAGGCCACGGTTGAGCCAGAAGCTGTATTGGGCACAGGCGGTCTTCATCACCCAGTAGCCGATTTCGAGGATCAGGCTGGTCTCTTCGGCGATGGGGATAAACTCCCCGGGTGGCACCATGGTGCCGTCGCTGCGCTGCCAGCGCAGCAGCGCCTCGATACCCGACAGTGAGCCATTGTCGACCCGGTATTGCGGTTGATAGTGGAGTTGCAGCTCGTGATGACGCAGGGCATCGCGCAGCTCATTGGTAAGGGTCAGCCGGTTCTTCTCATGCTGGGCCATCGCCTCGGTAAAGAAGACGTAGTGGCCCTGACCGGCGCGCTTGGCCATGTGGGTTGCGGTGTCGGCCTGTTGCATCAGGACCAGATGATCCGTCTCGTTGCCGGAGAAGAGGCTGATCCCCACCGAGGCGCTGCAGTGCAGTTTGTGATCGCCGATGTCGAACGGGGTGCGAAACAGTCCCATCAGCTCGCGGGCGAAGTGCTCTGCCAGAATTTTGGCGGTGACTTCCCCTTGTCCCAGCTGGGTAAAGAGCAGGGCAAACTCATCCCCCGAGATACGCGCCTGCACTAGATTGTCCTGGGGCAGCTCCCTGAAACGCTGCACCACGGACTGCAGCAACAGATCGCCGCAGGCGTGACCGAGGGAGTCGTTGATCGACTTGAAATTGTCGAGATCCACCAGCAGCAGGGCGCCCCACTGGCCGTTGGTGGCGCTCAGGGTCTGCTGCAAAATATGGTTGAGGCTGCGGCGGTTGTGCAGACCGCAGAGATCGTCGTAATAGGCGAGCTGCTCGATGTGTCTGGCCGCCTCTTTTTCCTGGGTGATGTCGTAGAAGCTGCAGATAAAGTGGCTGAGCTCCCCCTGCTCATCCTTGACACCGTTCACCATCAAGCGCACCGGAAAGAGGTGACCATCCTTGTGCAGGCAGCGCTCTTCCCCGAGCCAGAACTCCTGCTCGTTGACGGTGCGGCTGACATCTTCCTTGAGATGATCCCCGTAGTAGGTGGGGCGCAGCTTGCGAATGGAGTGACCGATCACCTCTACCTCGCCAAATCCGGTGATCCGGCTGAAGGAGTGGTTGACCTTGAGGATGATGCCGTTGTGATCCATCACAATCAGCCCATCGTGGGTATTAAAGGCTACCTCGGCCAGCCGCAGGGCATCGTCGGTGGCGAGGCGCTTGAGTTCGATGGCGGCCCGCTCGTGCTGGCTGCTCAATAGATCCAGCAGCTGTTCGGGCTCCTCAAGGGGGGTATCGAGCAGCAGGGTGATCTGGCCAATGGGGGCGCCGCTCTGGCCATGGAGCGGAATGCCGATGTAGGCGCTGGCATTGAGGGCCAGCAGCCGGGTCGCCTTGGGATAGCGCACTGGCAGATCTTCCACATAGATGGCCTGACCATGCTGGAACAGCTCCTGAGCGGGGCCGGGGTCGAGCTGGATGGGCTTGAGGGTGGAGCAGATCTCCTCGTTGATGACGCAGCGGGGGATGATCCAGAGATCCTGACCGCGGGGCTGGAACTCGCCGATCCAGCCCACCCGGGCACCGCTGGCGCTCATGGCCCAGCTTACCAACGTCTTGCAGTAGTCGATGCCGGTCTGCTGGTGCAGCTCGGGCGGGAGGGCCAGCTCGGCGCGGTGCTCTTCCGGTTGCGGTTGCCAGTGGCCGAGCAGCTGGGCGCTGCTGCGCACTAGTTGCAACATCTCCTCGCTAAGCGGGGTGGGATCGAGATACTCCAGACTCAGCACCCCGAACAGCTTGTCCTGCTCCAGCAGGGCACCATCGAGGCGTGAGCGCACACCGGCACTGGTCAGATAGAGGTGATTGCTCAGCATCGGCTGGTGGGCGGCCTCCGAGAAACTCAACGCTTTGCGGGTACGCAGGGCGCGGATATAGCGGCTGTCACCACGAATGGGGTAGAGCGCCTCGACCCCCAGGGTGAACACCGGGGTGAGTTGCTCGCTGCCGAGATCGCCGTTGGCCTGATAGTGCCAGAGGATGAGCCGATCGGCCCCCAAACTCTCTTTAAGGGCCTCGAGCAGGGGGGCATACTGTTGCTGGCTCGCCATCTGGCTGAGGCGCGGCAGTTGCAATGCCAGATCGGCGATGGGCTCCTGACGAAGGTTCTGCAGACAGATGAGCCAGAAGCCATCCTGCTCGTGAGCGAGGGCGATATGCCAGAGCTGGCTGGCAAAGCGCACGGTGATCTTGCCGCCATGGCCGTTGGCCAGCAGTTGTTCGATGGGCAGGCGCAGGGCATCGGGCAGCTGGGCAGGCCAGGGGGCGCGCGGTTCGTCGAGCCAGTAGAGCGGGGTTTGCATCACGTCGGTCAGGGCGACCAGCCGTTGACTGCGCAGGTCCAGACGGAAAAAGAGTGGCGTCTGGAGGGCAGGAGGAAGATGACTGAGTGCGGTAGACGACATGAACAAACAACATCCTGTTAAGCAACCGTCGGGGTTGCAAGAATACTGCAAAATGGTGTGAAACAAAATTTCATTGAATTCTAAATTAGAAAAGTCTAATTTATTGCCCATTATCATGTATGAGGAGTCTTGCAGATGAAACGGATCCTGATTATCGGTGGTGTCGCGGGGGGCGCATCGGCGGCGGCTCGTGCTCGTCGTTTGAGTGAAGAGGCAGAGATCGTGATGTTCGAGCGGGGCGAGTTTGTCAGCTTCGCCAACTGCGGTCTGCCCTATCACATCGGGGGCGATATCCCCGACCGGGATGCCTTGCTGCTGCAGACTCCCCAGAGTTTCAAGCGCCGTTTCAACGTCGATGTGCGGGTCTTCCACGATGTGATTGAGATCGACAAGGCGGGCAAGACCTTGCTGGTGCGCAACCTGCAAACCGGTGAAGAGCAGCGCGAGCATTACGATGTGCTGCTGCTGAGCCCGGGGGCGGCGCCGATCCGTCCTCCCTTCCCCGGTATCGACAGCCCCCATGTCTATACCCTGCGCAACATCCCGGACATGGATCGCATTCTGGCGGCCCTGCACCACGATCAGCCGCGCCACGTTACCGTGGTGGGTGGCGGTTTTATCGGGCTGGAGATGATGGAGGCGCTGCATCAGCGCAAGCTGGATGTCACCCTGCTGGAGCTGGCCGATCAGGTGATGGCGCCGGTGGACAAGGAGATGGCCAACATGCTCCATGCCCGCATCCGGGAAGAGGGGATCGATCTGCGCCTGCGCACCGGCCTCACCGCCATCGAGAGTCTGGATCTGCCTGCCGAGAAGACCTCCGTCGTGCCGACAGCCAAAAGCGGTGGCCTGCGCCTGACCCTCAATGACGGTTCCCATCTTGATACCGGTCTCTTGATCCTCGCCATCGGCGTCAAGCCGGAAACCCTGCTCGCCGCCAAAGCAGGGCTGGAGCTGGGCCCACGGGGCGGCATCAAGGTTGATGCCGGGATGCGTACCTCGGATCCCTTCATCTACGCGGTGGGGGATGCGGTGGAAGAGATAGATTTCGTCACCGGTGAATCTGTGCTGATCCCGCTGGCGGGCCCGGCCAACCGGCAGGGGCGCATCGCCGCCGACAATATGCTGGGCCGAAGCGAAACCTACAAGAAGACCCAAGGGACCGCCATCTGCAAGCTGTTCGATCTGGCGGTGGCCAGCACCGGCCTCAACGAGAAGCGATTGGTGCAACTGGGATTGCCGTTCGAGAAGGTTTATGTCCATCCGGGCAGCCACGCCGGTTACTACCCAGGTGCCCATCCGGTCAGCCTCAAGCTGCTGTTTGCCCCCGATGGCAAGATTTACGGCGCCCAGGCGGTGGGCAAGGATGGCATCGACAAGCGCATCGATGTGCTGGCGGTGGCCCAGCGCGCCGGCCTCACCGTGTTTGACCTGCAGGATCTGGAGCTCACCTATGCGCCGCCGTTTGGGTCGGCCAAGGATGTGATCAACATGGCGGGCTTTGTGGCAAGCAACCACCTGAAGGGGGACACCCTGCTCTGCCACGTGGCCGAGGTGCAGGCTCGTAACCCCCATCAGTTGGTGGTGGATGTGCGTAATGGCCCGGAGCTCGACAAGCTGGGCCGCATTCCGGGGGCGCTGCATATCCCCCTCGACGAGTTGCGTGGTCGCCTCCATGAGCTGCCCAAAGAGAAAGAGCTGCTTATCAGCTGTCAGGTCGGGCTGCGCGGCCATGTCGCCTGCCGCTTGCTGAGCCAGCACGGCTTTAAAGTGAAGAATATCTCCGGCGGCTTCAAAACCTGGCAGATGGCCACCGCCGAGTAACCGTTTTATTTCTGTGCCTGTTTGCCCCTCTCCCTTGTGCGTGCAAGATGAGGGGCTTTTTGTTTCTGCTTTTCGCTCTCCTTGCATTCCCTAATTGCAGCAATATTTCGACACACTTTATTTCCTGTGCCGGACAAAATTAACGTTTTGTTCAGGGGATGGGTGCTATAACCCCTGCCTCGTTCATGATGAACCGTGTAGTAGGGAGAGTGACATGCTGGATATGCTGATGGCCATTTGGCATCAGGATTTTGACGCCCTGGTTCAGATGCAGGCGGTACCCCTGCTGATCAGTTGCCTGATGCTGGTACTGCTGCTGGAGTCCGCATTCGTCTTCCTGCCCCTGCCGGGGGACAGCTTGGTACTGCTGGCCGGTGGGTTGGTTGGCATGGGGGTGTTTGGCCCCGAAGTGACTCTTGTCTATCTGCCGTTGGCTGCTGGCATAGGTTCCGTGCTCGCCTACTGGCAGGGACGGGCACTGCAGCGCACCCGCTTTATGGATCATATCGAACGGATGTTGCCTCCCGACAGCCTGCCCAAGGCGACCCGGCTGTTGAAAAAGTACGGTTTTCTGGCGATGTTCTCCTCCCGTTTTATCCCGTTCGTGCGGGTGCTGACCCCCATGCTGATGGGGATTGGCCGCCTGAGCGTGCTGCGCATGTGCGTGGCCAGCTTTGCCAGTGCCTTTATGTGGGCGCTCTGCCTCAGTTTGGTGGGCAAGCTGGCGATGAATACCCCCTTCTTCCTCCACCACAGCGAACTGTTGACCCGGGCCCTGCTGATTACCTCACTGGTGCTGTTTCTGGCGGCCGTCATGGCCATCCTGTTTCGCTGGTTCAAAGGCGGAGCAAAAAACGAGACCAGCCACGACTAGATGACAACCCTTGCCGCACTGGATCAGTGGGCAAGGGGATTCTCGTGCTGCAGGGGCGCGGAATTGTGCCCATTCGGGTAATGAGCTTTGTGTCGGGTGAGCAGGATGCCTTATCCTGTTTCCAGCCACGCTGCGTTTGCAGCGCTCCAACTCGGGATGGAACCTATGCGCCTCTTCGACTCTCCCTCTGCTTCTCACCGCTCTACCGCTGAAACCGGCGCTCTGCGCCGCCGCTGGTCAACCCTGCTGCTTTGCGGGGTGGTCGGTTTGCTGTCTGGCTGCGGCCCTGACAAGCCCACCAGCCAAGTACCGACCACAGAATCCACTGCGCAGCAGGAGGCCGGGGCGCCAACTTCTGTAGTACAGGCCAATGCCCGCCAATATCGCGATGCGCCGGCACTGGCGCTGGTCTTCTCCGGCCCCCTGGCGCCGAAGGCAAACTGGCAGAGCTGGCTCGGGGTCAGTGAGGGGGGCAAGCAGGTGCAGGGGGAGTGGATCCTCGCCGACGATGGTCGCACCCTCTATTTCCCGAACGTGCAGCCCGATAAAAGCTATGAGGTGAGCCTCAAGGCAGGGCTGGGCCCATCCCCCCGAAGCTGGACCCTCAAAACCCGGCCGCTGGAGGCGGGGGCTTCGTTTACCGCCAGTGGCATGGTATTGCCGCTGCGTCAGGAACTTCGCTTGCCCATCAGCGCTGTCAACGTGGATGAGGTCAATATCGACTTCTTTCGGGTCGATGCGGAATATCTGCCCCGTTTTCTGGCGGAATATCGCCCCGGTGCCGGCATGGGGAACTGGGAGCTTGAGCAGATCACCCAGCGGGCCAAGCGGGTATTCAGCGGCCGCTATGCGCTGGAGCTCGATGCCAACCGGCGCGAGACCCGCCTCATCAATGTGAAGGAGCCGCAGCTGGCTGAGGCTGGCGTCTACTTTGCGGTGATGTCGCCCCTTGGCAACTACGACTGGCGCAAGGAGACCACCTATTTTGCGGTGAGCGACATGGGGCTCAGTGCCCGCCGTTACCGCGATCAGCTGGAGGTGTTCGTCAGCTCCCTGGCCAGTGCCGACCCGCTCAAGGATGTGCAGCTCTCCCTGCTCGACGAGAAGGGTAACCGGCTGCAGGTGCAAACCACCGATCCGCAGGGCCATCGTCGCTTCGATCAGGTGCAGGGGGCCCGCTTGCTGCTGGCCGAACAGGGCAACCATCTGGCGGTGCTGCGCCTCGATGGGGCGGCGCTCGATCTCTCCACCTTCGATCTCGGCACCCAGCCCTGGCAGGCCCAGCAGTTGTATCTGTTCAGTGGGCGCGATCTCTATCGCCCCGGCGAGCGGCTCGACAGCGAGATTTTGCTCAAGGGGCAGGATGGCCAGCTGCTGCCGGGCATGGCGGTGGAGCTGGAGGTGAAGCAGCCGGACGGCCAGCTGCTCGAACAAAAGCGGCTGCTGCCGGACAATTTGGGCGCCGCCCATTACGGCCTGCGTCTGCCGGATGATGCGCCGCTCGGGCGCTGGACCATCAGCCTCAAGACCGCCGCCGGCAGTCGCTTCGAGTGGCCCTTTTTGGTGGAGGAATTTCTGCCTGAACGGTTGAAACTGCAGCTTGGCAAGGGGCCGGATGGGGAAGTCACGAGTCTGGACGCCGCCCTCAGCCTGCCACTGCAGGGGGACTATCTCTACGGCGCGCCGGCCAGTGCCACCAAGGCCAAGGCGGAGGTAAAGATCAGCCGCGCCACCATGCCTTTTACCCAGTGGCAGGAGTTCACTCTGGGTGACGTGCTGCTTGCCGAGCAGGCCAAGGATCTCGAGCCGCGGAGTCTCACCCTCGATGCGCAGGGGCAGGGGACTTTTTCGCTTGCTGATGAACTCGATGGGGTGCGCGCCCTCGGGCCGCTGGAGGTGGCCTATCGGGTGTCGCTCGCCGAGCCCGGTGGCCGCGCCGTCAATCGCAGCCGCACCCAGTATGGCTGGCCCGCGGGCAGCCAGTGGCCGGCGCTCAAGGCCGACTTCGTGGCGGATCGGGTAGAGGGGGGTAAGCCGCTCCCCTTCCAGATCCTCAACCTTGATGAGCAAGGCCAGCCGGTGGCGGGGGCGGTGAAGGTGCGCCTTATCAACGAGTACCGCGACTACTACTGGCATTACGCCGATGGGGAGGGGTGGAAGTACGAGTTCAACAGCCAGCCCTATCTGGAACAGGAGCAGACCCTGCAGCTGGATGGCAAGGGGCCGACCCCGCTCACGCTGCAACTGGCGGCGGGCTGGTATCGATTGGAGGTGGAGAACAGTCAGGGCCATCAATCCAGCCTGCGGGTGGAAATAGGCAGTTACGCCTGGGGTGGCGGTGGCGAGCAGGCGCGGCCTGACAAGATTGCCATCACCCTCGACAAACGCGCCTATCAGGCGGGTGACAAGGCAAAAGTGACGCTGGTGGCCCCGCGCCCCGGTAAGGGCTTGCTGCTGGTGGAAGATGGCGACGGCCTGCGCTGGTGGCAGAGCATCGAGCTCAAGGGGGCCGGTGGCGATGCCAAGGATGCCCGCGGCGAGTTCGAGATCCCGGTCAGCCCCGAGTGGCAGCGTCATGACTTGCATATCTCGGCCCAGATCGCCGCGCCAGACAGCGCCTCCAAACCGGTCAGCGGCCAGCAGGGGCAGAGCCTGCGCTCGGTCGGGCTGGTGCCGCTCACCCTGGACCGGGAAGCGCGCCGTCTGCCGTTCACCCTGAGCGCGCCTGATAAAGCGGTGCCGCTTACCCGGCTGGAAGTGACCGCCACCTCCACCCCCAACAGTCAGGGACGGGTGGTGCTGGCTGCGGTGGATCGAGGCGTGCTCAATATCAGCGACTACCAACCTCTCGACCCGTTCGAGATCTTCTTTGGTCGCAAGCGCTTCGCCCAAGATTTGTTCGACAACTACGGCCAGGTGATCCCGCCGCAGGATGGCAAGCTGGCCCGCCTCAATTATGGGGGTGACCGGGCGCCGCTGAAAAAGGGTGGCGCGCTGGAGAGTCGGGTCGAGATCGCCGCACTGTGGAGCGGTGAGGTGAGTTTTGACCAACAGGGCAAGGCGGTGATCCCGCTCGATTTGCCCAACTTCAACGGCGAACTGGCGCTGATGGCGCTGGCCTGGAACGAACAGCAAGTCGGGGAGGCCGAGCGCGCCGTCAAGGTGGTGGCGCCCTTGGTGGCCGAGATTGGCTGGCCGCGCTTTGGCGCGAGAGGGGATGAGACCCGGGCGCTGGTGCAGCTGCGCAACATGAGCGGCGAGGATCAGACCCTCTCCCTTGCCTGGACCCTCAATGGCGGACTCAAGGCAAATGACGAGCTGCCCGGCACTCTTATCCTTAAAAACGGCGAGGAGCAGTGGTTGACCCTGCCGCTCACCGTGACCGGGGCGAGCGGCGTGGCGAGCCTGCAGTTGGCGGCCAGCGGCAAGGATTTTGCCATCAGCCGCGACTGGACTTTGCCGCTGCGCTCCCCCTGGCCGGCCGAGACTCGCCAGCGCTACCAGATGCTGGCCCCCGGCCAGCAGATGAGCTTTGCGCCAGCTGAGCTGGTCGGGCTGGATCGCGCCAACCTCCAGGGGCTGCTCAGCCTCTCCGGCACTCCCCCCTGGGATCCGGCAGCCCAGTGGCAGGCGCTGGCTGACTACCCCTACGCCTGTCTGGAGCAGACCTTGTCGCGGGCCTGGCCTTACTTGCTGACCACGGCCGATGAGCGGGCCGCCTGGAGCAAACCCGCAGAGGGCAAGAAAGCGGCGAGCGAGGCGGACGTGCAACGTGCCCTGCAGCAACGGCTGCAGCGGTTGCAACTGCCCAGCGGCGGTTTTGGTCTGTGGGATGGTCGCTCCGACGAGGAGCAGTGGCTCACCGCCTATGCCGCCGACTACCTGCTAGCGCGCAAGGAGGCGGGCGACGCAGTGCCGGAGGCAATGCTCAATCAGGCGCTGAACCGGCTGCAAAGCTATCTCACCGACAGTCAGTATGGTGAGCGCTGGAGCAGTGCCCCCGAGCACAGTCAGTTGGCCTATCAGGCCTACAGCGCCTATGTGCTGGCCAGGGTGGGCAAGGCACCGCTCGCTACCCTGCGACTTATCTGGGAGCAGCAGGCTGATCACGCTCGCTCCGGTTTGCCGCTGCTCCACCTCTCGCTGGCGCTCTCGGCCATGGGGGATGAGCAGAACGCCGCCAAGGCCCTCAGCCGGGCATTGGCGACCGAGCGCGGTGACGACTATCTCGGGGATTACGGTTCGCAGTTACGCGATGGAGCCCTTGAGCTCTCCTTGCTGCGCCAGCACAAGTTGGCTGCGGAGCGCTGGCCTGATCTCAGCGCCAAGGTGGCCGATACCCTGGCCCATCGTCAGTGGCTCAGCACTCAGGAGCGGCTCGCTCTGTTGCGACTGGCCCGTTTCGATCCTGCCGTCGACTGGCAGGCCAAGGTAACTTCCTCTCTTGGCAGTGGATCCCTGAGCGGTTCGGCTCCGCTGCAGCAGGGTGCCCCCGAGGCACTGGCGGCGAGCACCGTCACCAACGAGGGCAAGGGATCCCTCTATGTGCAGCGCACCCTGATCGGTTACCCCGAACAGGCTCCTGCCCGTTTGAGTCAGGGGATAAGCGTGACCCGCAGCTGGTTCAACAGCGATGGTCAGCCGTTTGATCCCGCCAAGGTGAAGGTGGGCGATCTGGTGGTGGTACGGCTCAATGTCAGCAGCGAATCGGCGGTGCCCGATGCCCTGCTGGTGGAGATGGTGCCCGCAGGCTTCGAGCTGGAGAACCCGGCCCTTGGCAACAGCATCAAGCTCGAAGAGCTCTCCATCGAGGGGAAACCGGCGTGGCAGAGTGAGTGGAACGACTATCTCAAGCATCAGGAGTTTCGCGATGACCGCTACACGGCAGCGCTGGAGCTGAGCGAGGGGAGCAACCAGCAACTGGTCTACCTGATGCGGGCGGTGACGCCGGGCCGCTATCAGGTGCCACCGACCCAGGTGGAGGATATGTACCGGCCTGAACTGCGGGCTGTGGGTGAGGATATCCACGAGGTGCGTATCTCTGAGTAACAAACCCTCCCTTGAGCGGGTTCGCCCGCTCACTTTTTGGCAGCGTGGTTGGCTGAGCCTGGGTCGCAGTGGCCGCGCAGGCTGGCGCTGGCTTGGCGGTCTGCCGCGCTTGCTGCACTTTTCGGTGCTGGGAGTTGTAGCACTGCTGCTGTCATTGCTGGCGCTGGATCGCATTTTCCCGCCGCCGCCACTAGACCCCGCCTACGCACGGGTGGTGCTTGACATGAAAGGGCGACCGCTGCGCGCCTTTGCCGATACCAGCGGCGTGTGGCGCTACCCCGTGACCCTGGAGCAGGTCTCCCCCCGCTATATCGAGGCGTTGCTGGGTTACGAGGATCGCCATTTCTGGCGCCATCCCGGGGTTAATCCGGTGGCCATGGTGCGCGGGGTCTGGCAGTGGCTGCGCTATGGGCGGGCTGTGTCGGGCGGCTCGACCCTCACCATGCAGGTGGCGCGTCTTATCGAACCCTACCACCGGAGCGTGCCCGGCAAGTTGCGCCAGATGGCGCGCGCACTGCAGCTTGAGTGGCACTACGACAAGCGCACCCTGCTCACCGTCTACCTCAACCGGGCGCCGTTTGGCGGTAACCTGGAGGGGGTGCAGGCGGCAAGTTTTGCCTATCTCGGCAAGAGTGCGGCCAAGCTGACCTATGCCGAGGCGGCGCTGTTGGCGGTGCTGCCACAGGCCCCCAGCCGCAACCGACCAGATCGCCATCCCGAGCGGGCCCGCGCCGCCCGCGACAAGGTGATGCAGCGACTGGTGGCTCAGGGTGTCTGGCCCGAGCCGGTGTGGTTGGAGGGACGTATCGAGCCGGTGCTGGCCCGCGGTCACTTCACGCCGATGGAGGCGCCGCTCTTTGCCCGCCTCGCCGCTGATAATCAGACCGGGGCGCTGGTGCACACCACCATCGACGGGGATCTACAGCGCTGGCTGGAGGGACGGGTGGCGAGCTACATTCGCCGCTTCCCCGAGCAGACTTCTGCCGCCTTGCTGCTGGTAGATAACAAAACCATGGCGGTACGCGCCTATGTGGGCAGCGCCGAGTATGGCAATTTGCGTCGCCACGGTTACCTCGACATGGTGCAGGCAATCCGCTCTCCCGGCTCCACCCTCAAGCCCTTTATCTACGGTCTGGCGATGGATGAGGGGCTGGTGCACTCGGCCTCCCTGCTCTCCGATGCGCCAAGGCTGGGCTCGGATTATCGCCCCGCCAACTTTTCCGGCGCCTTTCAGGGGCCGGTGACCCTCGCTCAGGCGCTGCAGCAATCCCTCAACGTGCCGGCGGTGCAGGTGCTGGAGGCGCTCGGGCCCGACAAGCTGGTCAGCCGCCTCGACAATGCCGGGGTGCGGCTGGCGCTCTCCGACAAACCCAATCCGGCCATCGCGCTGGGGGCGGCGGGTATTCGGCTCGAGCAGCTTGTCGCGCTCTACAGCTCGCTCACTCGACAGGGGCAGGTGGCCATGCCGGTCTGGCTGGCGGGGCAGCAGGCGGTGTCGCGCCCCTTGTTGAGCCCGGGAGCGGCCTGGATCATCTGGCAGATCCTGAGCGCGCAGGGGCGGGCTGATCAGCCCTTTGCCAGTGAGGCGACCGGCCGGGTCAATCGACTGGCCTGGAAGACCGGCACCAGCTATGGCTATCGCGACAGCTGGGCGATGGGGGTTTCCGGTCGCTGGACCATAGGCGTATGGCTTGGTCGCCCCGACGGTACCCCCATGCCCGGTTTTTACGGGCAGAGCGCGGCGGTGCCGCTGCTGCTCTCTGTCTATTCGCGGCTCTCGGACAACAGCCCCTTGCCGGCACAACCCAACACGGTGAGCGAAGCAGAGATCTGCTGGCCGCTGGGGCGCAAGGCCAGCGCGACCCTGCCTGAAGCCTGTTTGCAGCATCAGAGCGCCTGGTTGCTGGAAGGGCGTGATCCTCCCACCTTGCCGGATCCCATGGACTGGCCCTCGCCGCTGCGCCAGGTCGCACTGACCGCCGGGGGCAAGCCGACGCTGACCCGTTGCCCCGATGCGGCGCAATCCGGTTTTCGGGCCCTCTGGCCATTGTCGCTGGAGCCGTGGCGGTCCCCCGGCGAGCGACGGCAGGCGCTGCTGGCCAGCGGTTGTGCAGGGGAGGGGCAGAGTGCCGAGCTGCAGGCTCCCATTCGCATCGTGGCGCTGGGGGAGGGCAACCTTATCCGCAGCCAGCGCTATCGGTTGCAGCCCAAGGTGCTGGGCGGTGTCGGCAAGTCGGCCTGGTTTCTCAACGGCCAGCGACTGCGCTGGGACGGGGATCAGGTGCTGAGTATGGCGGGTCGTTATCAGCTGGTGGTGGTCGATGAAGCGGGCAACAGCGATCGTATCGAGTTTCGTGTGGTGCATCCTGACAGTGATGCCAGCACCATCACCCGTTGATCGTTTTGCCGACAGCCATTGAGGTGAATGTAATTAACTATTTGAAATGCATCAATATTTGATTGGATGAATTAATTTGTGAATAATTACGAATTCATTCAAATCCAATCGGGAGTTCTCTTTTGCTGCGTGTTCTGTGTCCCTTGCTGGTGCTGATGAGTTCGGGTTGTGCCACAACCAATCATGGTGATCACCATGTTTCTCCTGAACGTACCGGGTTCTATTCACCTTTCGAACCTGCTTCCGAGAGTTTTGCGCGTTGCTATCAGAAACAGTTTGCCTGTACCCCTGCCAATATCCGCCGTGACAGGGCGATGGAGGCGCGCAGGCAGGCGCAAGAGCGGGCCAATCACCGGGGTGATGATTGGTAGGCCGCAGATAACGAGAGGGGTTGGCAGATGCCAACCCCTTTTTCATTCCGCCAATTCAGCCCGGTTGGCGCAGATGACCGAGCCGGGTGAAGAAGTGCTGGCTCTTGCGTTGGTGAAAGTGGCTCTTCTTGATGGGATGGAAGATGAGGTTGCTTTCGGGATGGCTCGCTTTTAACTGGTGGAGCATGGCTACGGCGGGCAGGCTGGTGCTGACCAGGGTGGTGAGTGGCATGCTGAGGGTCTCGGGCCCCAGTAGTTGATTGAGCCCTTGCTGAGCCTGGTCAAAGCGGGTCAGGGCCGCCGGGTCGGCATAGCCGCTACCCAGCATGGCGAGCAGGTTGTCGATGGCCAGATGAAATTCGGCCAGCTGTTGGCGAAAGCCGCTGCGCCCGCGCAGGGCAATCAGCTCTGCAAACGGAATGTCGGCCAGGTGAGTGGGCACTTGCAACGGGAGCTCGAGGTGGAAGCAATCCTGACCGCCGCGATTGTGGTAGCGGGATTCGAGCAGATGGAGCAGGCGGTCGAGATAGTCGTGATCGGTAATAAGCGCCCCGTCATTGGCGAGTGCCCACTCACGGGCAAGGCGCATGGAGATCAGGTTGGCAAAGCGTCGCGCCATTCTGAGCCCCCCCTCATCCCGGGTCGCAAAGCCGTGAGTAAGGCAAAAGCCGTGCAGCCGCTCCAGCCCCACCTGATCCGGGCAGAAGCAGTCGTGGTTGGCCTCCTGACGCCAGCGACCAATCAGCTCCTTGTTGCCAAACACCTTGTGGCGGACGAAATCGGGGGCCACCAGGCCGCTTATCTGGCTCTCCAGTTGCGGGGTAATGGCGGCAAAGAAGGCGGCATCGGGCCGCTTGGCCAGCAGATCGGTCTGCTGTTGAAGGGTATCGAGCAGGGCGGTGAGGCCGCTCTTTTCGCTGACGGTGAAGACAAAGGCAAGCCGCTCCAGATAGAGCAAGGCAAATTTGAGCCAGAGCTCGTCGCGTACCTCCATGCCGGGGTAGTAGATGTAGGTCTTCATCGGATCAGTCTGTTGTCAAAAATCTGGCGAGGCGCAGGGTCGGGAATATACGCAAGATTGCGGTCGCGCGGCAAACACTGCGTGGGGTAATGTGAGCAAACGCTCATCCAGTAGGCGCTGGCCACAAAGTTCTGATATAATTCGCGCCCTTAAATCAAGGTCACCCGAGTCATTACCATGAAGTTCATTATCAAGCTGTTCCCGGAAATCACCATCAAGAGCAAGTCGGTTCGCCAGCGCTTTATCAAGATCCTGCAGGGCAATATCCGCAATGTCCTGCGCCGCTTCGACGACGATGCCCGCGTACGGATGGATTGGGACAAGCTGATTGTGAGCTCCCGCAATGACCAGTTCCGCGAGCAGGCTATCGAAGCCCTGGCCTGTATTCCCGGCATTCAGGCTTTCCTCGAGGTACAAGCCAG
Organism: Aeromonas sp. S13(2024); assembly: GCF_041402405.1. Taxonomy (NCBI): domain Bacteria; kingdom Pseudomonadati; phylum Pseudomonadota; class Gammaproteobacteria; order Aeromonadales; family Aeromonadaceae; genus Aeromonas; species Aeromonas sp. S13(2024). The sequence goes on from NZ_JBGLRA010000006.1 coordinate 78,725, forward strand.
CAAGTTTACCGATCTGCACGACATCTTCGAGCAGGTGAAAGCCGTTTGGGGCGACCAGCTCAAGGGCAAAACCTTCTGCGTGCGCGCCAAGCGCCACGGCAAGCATGAGTTCTCCTCCCTCGAGGTTGAGCGCTATGTGGGGGGCGGTCTGAACCAGCACTGCGAAAGCAATGGTGTGCGCCTCAAGAACCCGGACGTGAAGATCAACCTCGAGATCGACGGCGAGGAGCTCTTCATCGTCAGCGCCATCCATCAGGGCCTGAGCGGCATGCCCATCGCGACCCAGGAAGATGTGCTGAGTCTGCTCTCCGGCGGTTTTGACTCCGGTGTGGCGTCGTTCCAGTTCATCAAGCGCGGCTGCCGTGTGCACTACTGCTTCTTCAATCTGGGCGGTGCTGCCCACGAGATCGGCGTCAAGCAGGTGGCCTATCACCTGTGGAACCGCTTCGGTTCATCCCACCGGGTACGTTTCACCGCTGTGGACTTCGAGCCGGTGGTTGCCGAGATCCTCGAGAAGATCGACAACGGTCAGATGGGCGTGGTGCTCAAGCGGATGATGATGCGTGCTGCCGCCAAGGTGGCCGACGAGTTCCAGATCCCGGCGCTGGTGACCGGTGAGTGTGTGGGTCAGGTCTCCAGCCAGACTCTCACCAACCTGAACGTGATCGACCGGGTCACCGACAAGGTGATCCTGCGCCCGCTTATCACCTGGGACAAGCCGGATATCATCAACGAAGCCCGCCGTATCGGCACCCTGGAATTTGCCGAGACCATGCCGGAGTATTGTGGCGTCATCTCCAAAAAGCCGACCGTGAAGGCCGAGCTCTCCCGCATTGAAGAGGAAGAGGCCAATTTTGACTTCTCCATTCTGGACAAGGTGGTCTCCGAGGCCCGTTACCTCGATATCCGCCGTATCGGTGAAGAGACTGCCGCTGAAGTGCAAGAGGTGGAAACCACCCAGGTGCTGGGCGCTGACGAGGTGATCCTGGATATCCGCTCTGCCGATGAACACGACGAGAAGCCGCTGGTGGTGGAAGGTCGTGAAGTACTGCATATCCCCTTCTTCAAGCTGGCCACCGCCTTTGGCGATCTGCCCAAAGAGAAGACCTACCTGCTCTACTGCGATCGCGGCGTGATGAGCAAGCTGCAGGCGCTGTATCTGAAAGAGAAGGGCTTTGACAACGTCAAGGTGTACCGCCCGTAAGCGTGTTTTTTACCTTCAATAAAAAATCCGAAACCTGTTAATTGGTTTCGGATTTTTAATGTGTATCGTGCAGGCTCTCGATTTTTTCCACGCCAGAAGTGCCACCCAGTTTGTTCAACTCTCCAACTTCTTCTTGCTGCGCTCATCACCTCCTTGCTAGGCGGTGTTCTCCAAATGCTGGTTGTCTGTCCACCAATAGTTCCCGTGAGTTACAAAGGCAGAAAGCCAGCTTTTCATATCTCATTGAGGATCCACGAAACTTCTTCAGCCATCAGAAGCACCGCTCGACCACATTTCGCCTACGATAACGAGCTTTGTCTAATACCAGCGGAAGTTCCTTATGGTATCGCTGCTGGCCGCGTGCGATAACGGCCTGATGAGGTCGGAATCCTTGTCATAGCCAACGCACTTGTCGCATATCTGATTGCCGCTGAAAAGCAGAACCCAAACGGCAAATCATTACTATCAGTGACCAAGTGAACTTTGCTGCCAAAACCACCACGAGAGCTACCAAGAGCTTGATTCACCGGAGTGTTTTTTTACGCGCTCCGGCAGCATCTTTGGATGCTCTGACATTGGAGCCGTCAATGCACCACAGGTCGAAGTCGATAAGCTCTTCTTCATTGAGATGCAGTTGCAGCGCAGCAAGGATGGTATCGATACGACCTGTACTCAGCCAACGTCGAAAGGTGTTGTATGACAGATCTCGCCAAGGTGCGTCGGTGTGAAGTATCCAGAGAATGCCATCAAGCACTTGGCGTGGCTCACGAGTAGGGCGTCCTCTTATGCGGTGGGATAGAAAAAGGGGCTCGATAAGCCCCCATTGTGCATCGGTCAACTGGTAACGACGGGACACTGCACTGGTCTTAAACTGTTGAGAAAATTTGAGATTATATCTTCATCACAGTAAGTATATAGCCTAGAAAGGCGCGCTGCTCTCGTCGCTCTCCTGTAAAAACTGCTCCACTTCTGCCTGATAGGCCGCATCAGGTTGACCGCTGCTGGCAGGGGTTACGGCAGCAGACGGGGCGACGGGAGGGGCGGTGAGGGTCTCCATTACCCGCTGCTGCAGATAGGGGTAGAAGGGGTTGGAGGAGGTGCGGGTGAGGGCGCCGGGGTTGACGATCAGCACGCCGCGCTCGCCACGCAGGGCCAGACCGCCGAGATTGATGCCATATTGCTCCCGCTGCTGCGGGCGCGCTGCCATGCCATAGAGGGGGTCGTCCATCGGGAAGGGGAGCGCCACGTGGGAGAGGGAGTAGATCTCCTTGGGATAATCGACATCCAGCGGGCGGACCTGCTCAGGCTGATCGGCGGTGGCCAGCGTTCTGGCCTGGGTTGCGGGGGAGGAGGGTTCCACATTGCCCACCACGGTGAGGCGATAGTGCCCGGGGGCGTTTGGCAGCAAGCGGTGCAGCGCCAGCTCGGAGGCCGAGCTCATCAGCGGGCCAAACAGGGTGCTGCGGTTGATATCAAACAGCACCAGTTCGCTGCCGTTGGCTGGCAGGTAGTGGTAGAGATCGGCAATGATGGAGCGGGTGCTGACGGTGTAGTCCATCACCGACTGGAAGGTGAGGGCGGGGGGAAACGCCGCCAGCTCGCCACTGGCGGCCAGCTGGCGCACCTGCTGCTGGATGGCGTGGGTCAGGCGATAGGACTGGCGCGCGCCGTTGACCGGAAACGAGTTGTACTTGAACGGGTTGAACTCCGGCATGGTGTCGAGCCAGGCGGCGTTGGCAAAGGCGGGCAGCAGGGCAGGCACGGCCTTGAGCCCGGCGAAGCGGGCAAAGCGGGTCACCCCGATCATCGGGGAGATCAGCACCAGCCGATCCGGTTTTGCCAGCGTGCCGCTCGGGTCAGCCAGCGCATCGAGCGCATATTTCACCGCCAGCGCGCCGCCGTTGGAAAAGCCCACCAGATGCAGCGGCCGCTTGCCCGGTGCCAGCAATCTGGCCTCCCGCACCGCCAGTCGGGTGGCGGCCAGCCAGGTCTCCCAATCCACATCCACGAGGCCAGCGGGCACAGTGCCGTGGCCGGGGATCCGCAGCCCCAGCGCGATAAAGCCCTGTTGCTGATAGCGTCTGGCCAGATGGCGCAGGCTGTAGGGCGAGTCGGTCAGGCCGTGCAGCAGCACTGCCACCCCTTTGACGTCCCCCTCGGGGCGCAGCAGGTAGGAGCGGTTCCAGTTCTGCTGAAAGCGGGCGGGATTGATGGGGGCGTCCTGATAGTAGCGATTGCTGGCCAGTTGCTGCTCCGGCGGCGTTTTGGCGACTACCTCGGTGGCCACCAGCTCGAACAGCTCTGCTTCGCGGGCCAGATAGGCTTGCCAGTCGCTGCGATCGAGCTCATCGGCACTGAGTTCGGGGGGCACCACTGTGTGCCACAGCTGCAGCGGCGCTGCCTGCCAGGCGAAGTAGGCGATCACCGCCCATGCGGTCAGCAACAGCAGCAACAGGGTCAGCAGAGCACGGCGAACAAGGCGGCGAGTGTGAGCCAGCATGGTGCAATCCTTGGCGATAGAGGTGGAGCCGCCTTTGGGCGGGCGAGTTTGGCGCAGCACATTGGGCGCAGCCAACCGGCTTAAAGCCTAATGGAAACAAGGTGATATGTATAGTTGATGGCATTCGTCCGCGCTGGCTGTGGGCGCCTGATCCCCGCTGTTGGCATCAGGCTGGCCGTTCGAAGGCTGCATCGCGGGCCATCTGGCGGCGTGACCTTATCCGCGGATGCCCGTGTGGGCGCTGCTATCTTGCAACTATCTGCCCCTGAGAGGGGGCAATTATGCTACTGTAGCGGCGTTTTTTGATGGATAAGCTGGCATTGGCCTTTTTTGAAGATGGAATGGTATGCAGAACTTTGACGTAGTGAATTGGCTGATGCAGCAGACAGCCTCCCCGGCGCAGCCGGAACAGGCGATGGCACAACCGGGCGCGGCCCAGACCCTGTGGCAGGTGACCCATGCTGGCTAACGAATCCATGCGCCTGAACAAATACATCAGCGAGAGCGGCATCTGCTCGCGCCGCGAGGCCGACCGCTTTATCGAGCAGGGCCACGTCTTTATCAACGGCAAGCGGGCCGGGATTGGCGATCAGGTGCAGGTTGGCGATCTGGTCAAGGTGAACGGTCAGGTAATCGAGCCGCGCGAGGCGGACAGTCTGGTGCTGATCGCCCTCAACAAGCCGGTGGGCATCGTCAGTACCACAGAGGCGGGCGAGAAAGACAACATCGTCGATTTCGTCAACCACAGCACCCGGGTCTTCCCCATCGGGCGTCTCGACAAGGATTCGCAGGGGCTGATTTTCCTGACCAACCACGGCGATCTGGTCAACAAGATCCTGCGGGCGGGCAACGATCACGAGAAAGAGTATCTGGTGACCGTCGACAAGCCGGTCACCGACGAGTTTGTGCGCGGCATGGCGGCCGGGGTGCCGATCCTCGGTACTGTGACCAAGAAGTGCAAGGTGAAGAAAGAGGCGCCGTTCGTCTTTCGCATCACGCTAGTGCAGGGGCTTAACCGCCAGATCCGCCGCATGTGCGAGCACTTCGGTTTTGAAGTGACCAAGCTGGAGCGCATCCGCATCATGAACGTCAGCCTCAAGGGGCTGCCGGTGGGTGAGTGGCGTGATCTGACCGACGACGAGCTGATCGATCTGTTCAAGCTGATTGAGGACTCCTCCTCCGAGGTGAAACCGGCCAAAGGCGACAAACCGAAGGCGGCCAAGGCTCCTGCGGCGCAAGGCGCCAAGCCGGGGCAGGGCAAGAAGCCGCGCCGCGATGACGATCACGAGATTGGTGGTCGCCCCAATGTGCCGGGCCCGGAAGCCTTCGAGAAGAAGCTGCCGGTGGGCAAGGGGGGCGCGGGAAAAGGTGCTGCCAACAAGGGCGGCGCTGGCAAGGGTAGTGCAGGCAAAGGGGCTCCCGGCAAGCCGCGCACCGCTAACACCGGAAGGCAGAAGAAGGGGCGCTGAGTTGCCCCTCTGAGTGGCATCAGCCGCCAGTCATCTCCAATACGGTTATCCCCAACACTATTATCCCCAACACACCGGCCTCAGGCCGGTGTGTTGCTTTGGGCCGCAGCGCTGGCCGGGAGAGGTGCCGAAAGGGTCGGCTCGCTGGCTGTCGGTAACCCCATGACGCGGGGGTAGTGGCGCGGGTCGAGGCGCACTACCAGCAGGCTCATCAGCAGCAATCCTCCCAGTTGCCACTGCCAGGCGGCCGCAAAGTCGCCCACATAGTGATAGAGCCGTGCCGCCACCCAAGGGCCGGTGGCCGCCAGCATAAAGCCGAAGCCCTGCATCAGGGCGCTCAGGGTGCCCGCGCGGCGCGGGTCGGGCAGGTGATCGAGCGCAATCACCATGATCAGCGAAAAACTGCCGCCAAGACCGGCGCCGCACAGCATGCACCAGAGAATGGGGGCACTGGCTGGCGCCAGCCAGAGGCCGCCGAATCCCGCCAGCTGCATGGCGATGGCAAGGCCCATCCACGGCCGCCGATCCAGACTGCGTGCCGCCAGCAGCGGCAGGCCGAGGCCGCTGGCGGTCTGCGCCAGTGCCAGCCAGGCGACCAGCTCGCCCGCCTGCGCGGCGCTCCACCCTTGCGCCATATAGGCGGGGGCCAGCCAGGCCACGACGATGCCGTAGCCACTGTTGATGATGCCAAAGCAGACGATCAGCAACCAGCTGCGGGGCAGGGTGATCAGTCGCTGTTCGCCGTGGGGAATGGCGATTGCCGCGGCCCGAGGCAGACGCACTTTCCACCCAAGCCAGACGAGGGCCAGCAGCACCGGCAGGCTCCAGAGCGCCAGCGCCCGCGACCAGTCGAGGCTGACTGCCAGCCGTGGCGTGAGACTGGCCCCCAATGCCCCGCCCCCCATCATGCAGGCAGAGAAGATCCCCATCACTTGCGGCACCTTGCGGGCAAAGTGCTGTTTGATAAGGGCGGGCAGCACCCCCTGCACCAGCGCCGAACCCAGGCCGCAGAGCGCGGCTGTGGTGATCAGCAGGGCGCCGCTCTGGGCATCAAAACGCAGGGCACTGCCCGCCGCGAGCAGCAGCAGGGCCGCCCCCAATAGTTGGCACGCACTGGCGCGCCGACGCAGGCTGGGGGTGAGCAGCACGCCAATCCCGATGAGCCACAGCGGCAACAGGGTAAGCCAGGCGAGGGTATCCATCCCGAGCGACAGGGTGCGGCCAATCTCGCCGCTCAGCGGGCCGATGGCGGTAAGAAAGGGGCGCAGATTCAGGCCAATCAGGATCACCAGCACCAGCAGGGCAGTCTGGCCTGCGGGTTTATCCGTATTTCGTTGATTCATCGGGTGCAGTTTCCGGTTCTGGGAGAAACAGGGGGTATTCGGGACGCGGAGTCATCGGGGCTGAACATGGCAGATCACCGTCAAAGGAGGCAAAAACGCCAGCCTAGCGGGGGCGAAAGTCATTTGGAAATTAAATGATAGAATGGGGTTCAGTGGTTTTGTAAATGGAGTGCCCCATGCTGGATCCCCTGTTACTGCGCAGTTTTGTCGCCATTATCGACACCGGCAGCTTTACCCGCGCCGGTGAGCGGGTCCATCTGACCCAATCCACCATTAGCCAGCAGATCCGCCGCCTTGAGCAGCAGCTTGGCTGCCCGCTGCTCGATCGTGCTGGCCGTCAGGTGGTCGCAACGGCGGAGGGGGAAAAATTGCTGGGGCTGGCCCGCCGCATTCTGGCGCTGCTGGCGCAGGCCGAGGAGCAGGTGAGCGAGGGGAGCATATCGCTCAGCCTCGGGGTGCCGGAGGATTTCGCCGCAGGCGCCATTACCCCGGTGCTGGCCGCCTTTGCCCGTGACTACCCCGAGGTGCGGCTGGAGGTGCAAAGTGGCCTGAGCCACCACATCTGGCAGCGTTTTGCGGCGGGGGAATTGGATCTGGCGCTGGTCAAGCAGACGCGGGGGCAGGGTTCGCCCCTTGCCAGCTGGCGTGAGCCGCTGGTGTGGGTCGACAGTCGCGACTGGCCCGCACGGGAACGGGATCCGCTGCCGCTGGTGGTATTCCCGAGCGAAGGGCTCTATCGGCGGCAGATGACCGAGGCGCTCGATGGCCTCGGTCGTCGTTGGCGTATCGCCTATGTCAGCGCCAGCCTCGCCAGTTTGCAGGGGGCGGTGAGCGCGGGGATCGGGGTGAGCTTGCTACCCAAACGGCTGATGCCCGCCGATCAGCTGGCCCTGACCCAGTGGCCCAAGGTGGCGCCGGTGGAGCTGGCGCTGCATGCCGGAGGAAGCGGGAGCGAGCCGCTCACCCGTTTGAGCGCGGCCCTGATCGCCCTCTGTGACGAGGTGATGGGGCCGCAATGAGTGGCTATGTGGTGAAAAACTGAAATCGGAAAGATAAAACGGGGGGATCAGTGATCCTTCCCCTCAGCCAGCTTGCGCTCGTAATCCTGTTTGACGATGGCCAGTGCCGCCAGTACCAGCTCGGGGGCCAGCTGGTTGGTCTCCAGCAGTTCAATCAGATCCACCGCGAGTTTCACCTCGGGCGGGGCAGTTTCCAGTGACATGGGCAGGGTTCCGGTTGCGGGAAGAGGGGGGATTATACAGGGGAGCCGCCGTTGGCCGAAAGCGCCCGCTATATCGGGCAGGGGAATCACCAAGGTCAGAGGTGCTGGCGCATCTCCTTGTCGATCTCCTCGCGCAGGGCAATCAGCTTTTTGGCGTACTGCTGCAACTGCAGATCGCTTTCGCTCAGTGGTTGCCACTGGGGCACCGGGGTCGGTTTGCCCTGCTCATCCATCGCCACAAAGATGATGATGCAGTGGGTGGTCTTGTGGCGCTCGGTCTCGGTGGGGTGGCGGCTGTAGACATCCACCGCCAGATGCATGCTGGTGGTGCCGGTGTGGATCACCTGAGCGTGCACCTCCACCAGCTGGCCAATCTGGATGGGGCGCAAAAAGCGGATCCCCCCCACATAGACGGTCACCGCATAGCCGCCGCACCAGCCCGCGGCGCAGGCATAGCCCGCCTGATCGATCCACTTCATCACCATGCCGCCATGCACCTTGCCGCCGAAATTGACGTCAGAGGGTTCGGCCAGAAATTGCAGGGTCAGTTCGCGATTTGGCACAGTTACATCCTTATTGCCTGAAGGGTTTCCCTGAGCTTTGCCCCATCGGCCTGCCCGGTCAAGGGTTCATCCCCGATTCAGGGGGGCGGGGCCACTATCTTGCTCTATCGACGGGAACATAGCCGCAGGAGTGACATCATGAAACAGATGCTGGAACAGTTGCTGGGGGCTGGCAAAGGCTGGCTCAACGAAGGCGGAGACAAGCGCAAGGGGCAGATGCAGGGGGCGCTGGCCGGCGGTGCGCTCGGTCTGCTGCTGGGCAATAAAAAAGTGCGCAAATATGGCGGCAAGGCCGCTGCCGTGGGCGGCGCCGCAGCCCTTGGCGGGCTGGCCTACAAGCTCTATCAGGATTGGCAGGCCCAGCAGGCGGCGCCCGCCCAGCCCACTCATCCCATCAGCGGGCTGGAAGGCAATGCGCTGGATGCCCGCGCGGCCCTCTTGGTGCGCGCCATGGTGGCAGCAGCCCGGGCCGATGGCCATATCGACGGCGCCGAGCGTCAGAAAATTCAGGAGTACCTGACCGAACAGGGCCAGAGCGATGTGGCCCGCTGGATTGACGCCGAGCTGGCCCGCCCCCTCGATCCCCACGCGCTGGCGCGGGAAGTGACCGACATGGAGCTGGCCACCGAGGTCTATCTCGCCTCCCTGCTCGCCATCGAGGTGGATCACTTTATGGAGCGAGGCTATCTCGACGAACTGGCGCGCGCCCTCAAACTCGATGACAACCTCAAAGGGAGCATCGAGCGTCAGGTAGCCCAACTTAACGCCCCTGCCTGATACCCCTCATCGCCATGGATTGCCGATAACGCCCCGCTCAAGGGGCGTTGTTGTTTCTGCTGCCCGTCAAAAGATGCGGATGAGCCTATTTGGATTGCTGAGCACAGCCCCTAAGATGGCGCAGGACCATCACCTTTTCGCAAGGAGCAACCGTTGGAGATACGCAAGGCAACCGAACTGGATATAGACGCGATTGTCGAGCTGAACCGGCAGATTGGAGAGATCCACCATCAGCACTATCCCGAGGTGTTCTGCCCCCCTTCGCCAGAGGAGCGGGCATTTTTGCTGAGCGCCATCGGTGCAGAAGGGCGTCTGTTCTGCGTTGCCGAGCAGGATGGCAGGGTGGTGGGCTTTTTGACGGCGCGGATCGACATCAATGAGAGCGTGCCATTTCTCACCCGTGCGCCGATTTGCCGCATCGGCTCGGTGGTGGTGGATGAGCAGCACCGCTCCCGCGGGATTGGCAAGGCGCTGATCGCCCATTGCGATGAGTGGGCCAAGGCCCATGATGCTCAGCAAATCCGGCTGGAGGTGATGGCCTTCAACGAGCGCGCCAAAGCGCTCTACGAGGCGCTGGGGTTCAAGGTGCAGTCGCAGATCATGGCCAGATGAGCTGTTTGTTATGGCGAGTAACGCCGCGTCACTCCCCAACCACAAAGGCCCGTTACGGGCCTTTGTTCGTTTCGTCAGCGGCTCTTTGCCTTGTTACTTTTCACTGAGCTGTGCGGCAATCAGCGCGGCCAGTCGGGTGAGGGCCTGCTCCAGCTGTTCACTCCAGGGATGGGAGCTGTTGAGGCGCAGGCAGTGGTTGTGTTGCCCCTGACTGGAAAAGAGGGCGCCGGGGGCCACTGAAAAACCGCTGCCCAGAGCCTTGGCGTGCAGGGCGCGGCTGTCGAAATGGGCAGGCAGCGCCAGCCAGAGAAAGTAGCCGCCATCGGGGGAGGAGATCCGCACCTCGTCCGGAAGCAAGCGCTGCAGGGCCGCCCGCATCTGCTGCTGGCGCTGGGCCAGGGTGTGGCGCAGGCGGCGAAAGTGGGCATCGACCCCGCCCTGGCGCAGCATCTCGGCCAGCGCCAGCTGGCTCGGTACATTGGTAGAGAGTGTGGACATCAGTTGCAGCCGCTGCACCCGCTCTGCATGGGGTCCCGCCACCACCCAGCCGACCCGAAAGCCCGGCGCCAGACACTTGGAAAATGAGCTGCAGAGCAGGCTGTCGCCACGCTGATCCCAGTGGCGGATCGGCTTGGGGCGCTCGCGGCCGAAGTAGACCTCCGCATAGACGTCATCCTCCACCAGCGGCACCCCATGGCTGTTGAGCAGTGCCATCAGTTGCGCTTTGTGACTATCCGGCATGGTGTGGCCCAGCGGGTGCTGCACATTGCCCATCAGCCAGCACGCCTTGACCGGGATGCGGGTGAGGGCGTCGGCCAGCAGGTCGAGATCGATGCCCACCCCCGGAATGACCGGGATCTCCACCGCCTTGAGTTTCAGCCGCTCGATGGCCTGCAGGGCGCCATAGAAGGTGGGGGACTCCACCACCACCCAGTCACCGGGCTCGGTCAGCACCTGCAGGCTGAGGGAGAGCGCCTCCATGGCGCCTGTGGTGATGATGATCTCCTGCGGATTGACCGCCACCCCGTCGCTGGCGTAACGCTGGGCGATGGCGCGGCGCAGCGCTTCGTTGCCGGGGGGCAGGTCGGCCACCGTGCTGAAGGGATCGAGCTTGCGCATGCAGCTGGCCAGCGCCCGCCCGAGCTGGGGATGTGGGAACAGGGTCGGGTCGGCTACCGACATGCCAAGGGGCACCAGATCCCGCGATTTGCTCGCCTGCAACACCTCAAACACCAGATCGTTGATATCCACCGAGCCGCTGTAGTGGGTCTGGCTCGGCGTGTGCTGCACGACCTGTGGTGAGGCGGCTTTGACGTAGTAGCCGGACTGGGGGCGGGCGAGGATCCGCCCCTGACTTTCGAGCAGTTGATAGGCCTGCAACACCGTCATGGGGCTGAGCCCGTGGGTCTTGCAGCTCTGGCGAATGGAGGGGATGCGCTCCCCCGGTTGCCAGATGCCATCGTCGATCTGGCTTTGCAGGCGGTCGGCCAACTGCTGGTAAAGGGACATGATCTGGATCAACTGTTATAGGTGTAATTCAATATAACTGCATCTGTTATAGGTGTCATGCTCCGTGATGTACTTGTCACGCACGAAACGTGCAAGGCAAATACAACAAAAGAGAGTGACGCATGATCAATCCGGATGACGTGGTCAGCCTGTCTCGCCTGCAATTTGGCGCTACGGCCCTGTTCCACTTCCTGTTTGTGCCCCTCACGCTGGGGCTGTCCTGGATCCTGGTGATTGCCGAGTCGGCTTATGTGATGACCGGCAAGGTGATCTATCAGGACATCACCCGCTTCTGGGGCAAACTGTTTGGCATCAACTTCGTCATGGGGGTCACCACGGGGATCACCATGGAGTTTCAGTTCGGCACCAACTGGGCTTACTACTCCCACTATGTGGGGGACATCTTCGGTACTCCGCTGGCCATCGAGGGGCTGATGGCCTTCTTCCTCGAATCGACCCTGGTGGGGCTCTTCTTCTTCGGCTGGGACAAGCTCTCCCGTGGCAAGCACCTGCTGGTGACTATGCTGGTGGCGCTCGGCTCCAATCTCTCGGCACTCTGGATCCTGATCGGCAACGGCTGGATGCAAAACCCGGTGGGGGCCGAGTTCAACCTGCTGACCCAGCGCATGGAGCTGGTGGATATCGCCGCCGTGCTCTTTAACCCGGTGGCGCAGGTGAAGTTCGTTCACACCGTTGCGGCGGGCTATGTGGCGGCCTCCATGTTCGTGATGGGGGTGAGCAGCTGGTATCTGCTGCGCAAGACCGAGGTGCAGTTTGCCCTGCGCTCATTCGCTATTGCCTCCGGCTTTGGGCTGGCAGCCATTCTCTCGGTCATTGTGCTCGGGGATGAGTCTGGCTATCGCACCGGCGAGGTGCAGAAGGTCAAGCTCGCCGCCATCGAGGCGGAGTGGGAGACCGAGCCAGCGCCAGCTTCCTTTACCCTGTTCGGCTTCCCGGATCAGACTGCCGAGACCACCCACGCAGCCATCAAGATCCCGTATCTGATGGGGATCATCGCTACCCGCTCCATCGACGAGGCGGTGACCGGCCTCAAGGATATCAAGGTGCAGAACGAGGCGCGCATTCGTAGCGGCATGGTGGCGGCCGAGGCCCTCGACCAGATCCGGCAGGGCGATGACACCCCGGCCAACCGCGCCCGCTTCGAGCAGCACGGCAAGGATCTCGGCTACGGCATGCTGCTGACCCCCTATGCCAGCAATATCGCCAAGGCCGGTGAGGCGGAGATCGCCAAAGCGGTCGATGACTCCATCCCGCCGGTGGCGCCGCTGTTCTGGGGCTTTCGGGTGATGGTGGGGCTTGGTGTCACCATGCTGGGGCTGATGGTGATGAGCTTTGTTCAGCTCTGCCGCAACCGGCTGCAAGACTCGCCACGGCTGCTCAAGACCCTGCTCTGGAGCATTCCGCTGCCCTGGATTGCCATCGAGGCGGGCTGGCTGGTGGCCGAACTCGGCCGTCAACCCTGGACCATCAGCGACGTGCTGCCGGTCTCGGCCTCGGTCTCTTTGCTTCAGCCGGGCCAACTCTGGTTCAGCCTGATTGCTATCTGTTCCATCTATACCCTGTTGCTGGTGGTGGAGCTGTTCCTGTTGCGCCATGTGATCCGCAAGGGGCCAGCCATTCTCCATACCGGCCGCTACAGCGGTGAACAACCCGAACTTGCGAGGATCGCCTGATGGATTACGCAACCCTGAAACTCATCTGGTGGGCGCTGGTGCTCTTTATGATGGTCGGTTTTATCGTTATGGATGGCTTCGATCTCGGCATCGCCATGCTGCTGCCGGTGGTGTCGAAAGATGACGACGACCGCCGTCTGGTGATCAACAGCGTGGGGCCGGTGTGGGAGGGCAATCAGGTGTGGCTGATTGCCGGTGCCGGTGCCCTGTTCGCCGCCTGGCCGCTGGTCTATGCCGCCGCCTTCTCGGGGCTTTACATCCCCATGGTGGTGCTGCTGCTCGGGCTCTTTCTGCGGCCGGTAGGTTTTGACTATCGCAGCAAGCTGGCCGATCCGGTGTGGCGCCGCTGGTGGGATCGGGCGCTGGTGGCCGGTGGCCTGATACCGGCGCTCATCCTCGGTGCTGCTATCGGTCTGGTGATGGAGGGGCTGCCGTTTCGCTTCGACACGGCGCTGCGCCTGCACTACGGCGCGTTCGACTTCCACTGGGGCTGGCTGCTCTCGGTGCTGGCCACCGCCATCAGCCTGTTGCTACTGCACGGCGCCGGTTTTCTGCAAGCCAAGGTGACCGGCACCCCTGCGCTGCGCGCACGGGGCATCGCCATCCTGCTGGCCCCGTTGGTGACCCTCTGCTATCTGCTGGCTGGTTGGCATCTGGTGGATCTGCAAGGGTTTCAGCTGACCGGTGTCGGCACACAACCCTTTGACCCGAATGCCGCCATCAGCCCGCTGATGAAGGGGGTGATCCCCCACGCCGGTGGCTGGCTGCGCAACTATTTTGACTATCCGCTGTTGTGGCTGGTGCCGATCATCGGGGCGCTGGCGCCGCTGGTGAGCGGGATTGCCTCCTGGCTGGAGCGGGGCCGGATTGCGCTGCTGGCCAGCGCCATCGCCTGCGCCGCCATGCTCTGCTCGGTGGCCATCGCCCTGTTCCCCTTCGTGCTGCCCTCATCCCTCGATGCGGTCAGCAGCCTGACCCTGTGGGACAGCACCTCCAGCTACAAAACCCTGGCCATCATGTTCGGCCTCGTGCTGGTGCTGATGCCGGTCAACCTGGGCTACACCGGCTGGGTCTATCGGGTGGTGCGCGGCAAGCTCGACCGTGCCCGCATCAAGCGCGACAGCCATCAACTCTACTGACCTCAAGGGATCTGCTATGTGGTACTTCACCTGGATTTTGGGCCTCGGATTCGCCCTGCTGCTGGGCCTGTGCAACCTGCTCTGGCTGGAAGCGCGCTGGGAAGCGGCTGACCGCGACCAGATTTGAGCTGCGGGGTTGGCCCGCATGCCCGGTCGGGCTGCCAGTGGCGCAGCCCGATCACCCACCCTGCCACTTCACTGACAGTCGCGAACTGTCACTCAACCGACAGGTAATCAATATGAAACAGACATTGAAAGCGGTGGCGCTGGCCATCAGCTGTGCCCTTGCCGCCGCGCCGGCGGGTGCCGCCAGCCAGGGCGTACAACTGACGCCACTGGACAAGAACTTCACCCTGCAGGTGCTCGGTAGCGGCGGCCCCATCTCCGACGATCAGCGCGCCTCCTCCAGCGAGGTGATCTGGTGGAAGGGGAAATCCCGCATCCTGATCGATGCCGGTGGCGGCGTCTACCTGCGCTTCGGTCAGGCGGGGGCCAAGCTCGAAGAGGTCGATTTTATCGGCATCACCCACTTCCACACCGACCATGTGACCGACCTGCCCGCCCTGCTCAAGGGGGCCTATTTCTTCGAGCGCAGCGATCCGCTGGATCTGGCGGGGCCCGAGGCGGGTTCGGCCTTTCCCAGCATGAGCGGCTACTTCGATGCCCTCTTCAACAAGGACAAGGGCGCTTATGCCTACCTGAGCGGCTTCAAGGATGGCACCGATGGCCTCTTCCCCATCACTTTGCACGATGTGCCCTACCAGAGCCCGCAGCCCCACACCGTCTATCAGCAGGATGGGCTGACCATCACCGCCCTCGGCATCCCTCACGGTGACGTGCCCTGTCTGGCCTATCGCATCGAGAGCGCCGAGGGGAGCATCGTCATCTCGGCGGATCAGAACGGCAGCAACTCGGCCTTTGTGCCGTTTGCCAAGGGGGCCGACATTCTGGTGATGCCGCTCGCCATCCACGAAGGGGCCGACCCGATCTCCGCCTCACTCCATGCCAAGCCATCTGTGGTGGCCAAGATTGCCGCCGAGGTGAACCCCAAGCTGCTGGTGCTCAACCACTGGATGGGGGTTGGCCTCAATCACAAGAAAGAGGCGATGGCCATCGTCAAACAGCAATTCCACGGCCAGATCGTGGCCGCCCGCGATCTCTCCAGCTACCCCGTTTCATCCGTCAAGGAGTCCACCCATGAGTAACTCAAGCAGCAACAAAACCACCGGCAAACTGACCCTCTCCATCGCCATGACCAGCCTGATTGCCCTGACTCCGGGGCTGGCGCTGGCGGCCACCCCGAGCGATGCGCCGGTCAAGGCCGCCCCCAGCGAACAGCACGGCGGCAAGTGTGCGGCGGGCAAGTGCGGCACCGAGAAGCGCTTCGAGAAGCAAGCCCTCGACAGTGATCCGCAGGGGCGGCTGGTGCGCGCCCGCGATGGCAAGTGTGGCGTGGCGGGCGAGGGGATTGATGGCGACAGATCCAGCAAGGGCAGCAAGATGACGGAGGGGGTATGCGGCCAATAAGCTCCCGCAGTCGGGGGATTGGGCTGCGTCAGGAGCATCTGGATGCGCTCTGCTCCGGCCCCATCCGCCCCGGCATCGACTTTCTCGAGCTGGCGCCGGAGAACTGGATGGTTATAGGCGGAGCCAAGCGGGCGCAGCTGCATCAGCTGGCCGAGCGTTACCCGCTGGTGGCCCACGGCCTCAGCCTCTCTCTCGGCGATTGCCAGCCCCTCAATCGCACCCTGATCAGCAAGATCCGCACCTTTCTGGATGAGTTCGGTATCGGGATCTACAGCGAGCATTTGAGCTTTTCCCGCGACCAACAGGGTTATCTCTACGAACTGCTACCGGTGCCGCGCCAGTGGGAGAACATCCCCTATCTGGCAGAGCGCATCGCGCAGGTGCAGGAGGCGCTGGCCCGCCCGCTGGTGCTGGAAAATATCTCCTACTACCACGGCTATGACCACGAGATGCCGGAGGAGGATTTTCTCGCCGAGCTGGTGGCGCGCAGCGGCTGCGAGCTGCTGCTCGATATCAACAACGTCTTTGTGAACAGCCGCAACCACGGTTACTGCCCCAAACGGATGATCGCCGGGCTGCCGAGCACTGCGATTCGCTATTTCCATATCGCCGGTCATCTGGAAGAGGCGGACGGCACTTTATTGGATACCCATGGCAAACCGGTGTGCGAGGAGGTGGTGGCGCTGGCCCGTTATACGGTGCAGACCCACGGCCTGCGCCCCCTGCTGCTGGAGCGGGATCACCATCTGCCACCGCTGGCAGAGCTGGAGGCCGAGCTGGCGCGGGTGCACGGCGCCTGTTGTGAGGCGCTCGACCGTCAGGTGCAGGAGGTGCGTTATGGATAGACGGTTATCTCTGATCACTGCGTCCAAAACGGCGCCGCAGCGGATGCAGCAGCAGACCGCTTGGCTGGCGAGCCGGGTGCGGCTGCCGCAGGATGGCATTGCCAGCCACTATGCCCGCAGCGTGCGAGCCAATGTGGAGTCGGTGCTGGAGAGCGCTTTTCCGCTCACCCACGCTCACTGGGCACCGGTGGACAGGTGGCAGCTGGTGGAGGGCTTTGTTATCCAGCACGGCGCCGAGGCCCCCGAGTTTCACCATATCGCCACCGAGTTTGTCCGCTATGTGCAGCATCGCCACAGTGAAGGCTCTCTCAACTGGCCCAGGCAGCGGCTGGCGCTGCTGGAGTACGAGTGGGCCTGCCTCTGTGTCGAGATTGATGAAGGGGTAGTGCCGCAAGTTATATCGGGGGTTGAGGTGACGGCGGAGAGTTCGCTTTTGCTCAATCCTACCCTGCAACTGCTGGAGCTCCCCTTTGCCATTCGTCGCAGCGGCGTGCTGCCGACCCGGCAGGGCAGCCACTTCTATGGCCTGTTTCGCAGCCCGGAGCATCAGGTGGTGACCCAGCGTTTGCGGGAATGGGATGTGGCGCTGATCCAGCTGCTGCAACAGCAGCCTGGGATCACCCAAGCCGCATTCCAGCAACAGGTTCAACAGGTTCGCAGTGATTTTGATCTGATCGAGTGGGCGCGCCATTTTCACCGGTTGGGTCTGCTTACCCTGCCCGTTGGCGAGCGCCAGCCCGGCACCCCCTTGCCCCCATTTAGCAAACACCAAGGAGAATTCCCATGAACAACACCCTGATCCAGTGGTATGAGCGGGCGGTGGCCCAGTGCAAGCGGCTCGATTTTCTGGCCCTGCTGGCCATTCGCCTCTATCTCATTCCGGTCATCTATGTGGGGGCCCACTCCAAGGTGATGGGCTTTGCCGGCACGGTCGCCTGGTTTGGTGCGCCGGTCTCGGAAGGAGGGCTCAACCTGCCATTCCCGACCCTGCTCGCCTTTCTGGCGGCGGGCACCGAGGTACTGGGCTGCATCTGCATCGCCCTTGGCCTCTTTACCCGTATCATGGCCATTCCCACCATCTTCCTGATGAGCGTGGCGAGCGCCATGGTGCACTGGAAGCACGGCTGGGATGCCATCGCCACCGGCAGTATGGAGGCCACTGTGCGCCTCAACGGTTTTATCGAGTGGCTGGCCGCCAACTTCCCCGGTCGCTACAACTACATCACTGAGCTGGGGGATCCCGTGATGCTCAACAACGGGATGGAGTTTGCCGCCACCTACTTCGTGATGCTGCTGGTGCTGCTGGTTTACGGTGGGGGCCGCTACGTCAGCCTCGACTACTGGCTCAAGCGGGCGGTGACCGGCAAAGCAGGCGTGCAACAGGCGGCATAAGACCCGCCAACGGATAACAAAAACCATAACGACAGAGCGTGAAAAACAGCGAACGGCCGGGGGCCGCTCGCTGTTTTTGTGCTGTGTGGGGGGGAGTGTCAGCTGCGTCAGCTGTTACTGGTAGCGGCCGACCGCGATGGGGGACTCCTGCTCAATCTGGTCAAGGCGCTCGGCCCACTGGGCGAGCCAGGCTTCCCGCTCTTCTTGCGAGACCCGCACCGGGGCATAACAGATATGGGGGCGCAGCACATCGAAGCCGACAAATTGCAGGATCCCGCGCTGGATGGGGCGCAGCACCCCGTCGATATCGCCGTTGAAGCCGTCGGGCAGATAGGTCTCGGCAGGGCCGCCGGTGGTGAGGCTCAGCAACGCCCGCTTGCCGCGAAACTTGCCGCTCTCGTAGATATGGCCCTGACCATAGACCCGCCCCATGGCAAAGACCCGATCCACCCACCCCTTGAGGATGGCGGGCAGGCCAAACCACCAGAGCGGAAACTGGAAGATCAGCAGATCGGCCGCCTCCAGCTTTTGCATCTCCTGCTCCAGCTGCGGGGCAAAGCTGCCCTGCTCGGTGGCAGCCAGCTCTTCGAGTTGCAGCTTGAGAAAATCGGGATCGCTGGGGGCGGTGAAGTTGCGCCGATCCGAGACGGGATCAAAGCCCATGGCATAGAGATCGCTGGTCATCACCGTGTGGCCCGCCTGCTCCAGCGCCCTGATGGCGTGACAGAAGAGGGCTCCGTTGAAGCTTTTAGGTTCGGGATGGGCATAGACGATAAGCACCTTCATAACAGACTCCGTGGCAAATGATGCGAGGGTGACAGGCTTGGTTGCTGAAAAAGTTACTGAAACAGTTGCCGGGTTGAGGCTGTGTCACAGCATAGAAGCCTGTCGCGGCGATTGCAGCAGGCGCCACGCCCTTGCGTGACGCCTGCTGGCGCAACTTATGCCTGACAGGCGGCGAGCCGGAGGGCTTCGCGGCGCTCGCTGACATGGGTCAACCCGTAGGCCAGCAGCACGATAAGGGCACCGATCCATGGGGTGTGCATCAGGCCGAGGTGTTCCACCACAAAACCACCGACCACAGATCCCAGCGCAATGCCGACGTTGAAGGCGGCAATATTGAGGCCCGATGCCACATCCACCGCCTTGGGGGTGTGCAGTTCGGCCTGCTTCACCACCAGTACCTGCAGACCCGGCACGTTGCCGAAGGCAAAGGCGCCCCACACCAGCACGGTGAGCACCGCCAGCACCGGATGGGGTGCGGTGAAGGTGAGGGCCAGCAGCACCAGCGCCAGACCGGCAAACAGCAACTTCAGCGCCGGCAATGGGCCCATCTTGTCGGCCAGCTTGCCACCCCAGATATTGCCGACGGCGACCGATACCCCGTACACCAGCAGGATCAGGCTCACCGCACCGGCGCTAAAGCCACTCACCTGCTGCAGGATGGGGGCGAGGAAGGTAAACGCCGTGAAGGCGCCGCCATAACCGAGGGCGGTCTTGGCGTAGACCAGCAGCAGCGGCTTTTTGGTCAGTACCGAGAGTTGCTCGCGGATGGTCGAGGCCGCCCCCTTGGGCAGGTTGCCCGGGATCAGCAGCAGGCTACCCACCATGGCGACCAAACCCAGCAGGCTTACCACCAGAAAGGTTTCACGCCAGCCAAAGACCTGACCAATCCAGGTGCCGAGCGGTACGCCGGTTACCAGCGCCACGGTAAGGCCGCTGAACATGATGGCGATGGCGCTCGCTGCCTTCTCTTTGGCCACAAGACTTGTGGCGATGGTGCTGCCTACCGAAAAGAAGACCCCGTGCGCCAATCCGGTGAGGATGCGGGCCACAATCAGGCTCTCGTAACCGGGGGCCTGCCAGGCCAGCAGGTTGCCGGCGGTAAAGAGCGCCATCAGCCCTACCAGCAGCCACTTGCGCGGCACCTTGCCGGTGAGCGCCGTGAGCACAGGGGCGCCGATGGCAACCCCAAGGGCATAGAGGCTGACCAGAAGGCCCGCCGAGGGGAGCGAGACATTGAGCTGCTGGGCTATGGTGGGGATAAGCCCCACGATCACAAATTCGGTGGTGCCGATCGCAAAGGCACTCAGGGTAAGGGCAAATAACGCCAGTGGCATAACAACTCCTTGGTTAGGGACTCCCGACGGGAGAATGGCGCCAGTATGCCGATGGGTTTTGTTGGCAAAAATGACGGTGACAGCAAATTACTTTTGCCAAATAAGCAGCAATAAAGCTGAGTGGGAGGGGATTGTGCTGCCCGCGGCGTGAGCGCAACGCAGTGATCTGCCTCGCAGAACGGGATGAACGCTGCTCCTTTTCTGAGCTTGCTTAAGCTCCAGTACAAGCTGGCCGCCATAGGATTTTCCCTGTGAAACCCGTGTGTGTTGAACCCATGCGCGCCGGTATTGTGATGGCCGTGCGCTTTCATCTACAGGCAATACCCAGCTGACAGGTAACATGATGACATTGAATCGACTCTCCTCTCTTTTGCTGCTGTGCGGCGCCTTTGCGGTACAGGCTGGCCAGAGCGATCCCCTCTCTGCCTGGAATGACACGGCGGCCAAGCAGGCGATCACCCGCTGGGTGACCAATGCCACCGATCAGCAGCAGGCCACTTTTATTCCGCCAGAGAAGCGCCATGTGGTGTTTGACAATGACGGCACCCTCTGGCCTGAAGCGCCCATGACCTATCAGCTGCAGTTTGCGATGGACGAGATCAAGCGCCTGGCGCCGGAACACCCGGAGTGGAAGGCTGACCCCATCGTCGCGGCAGTGCTGAACAACGACCTCAAAGCCGTGGCCAAATCGGGGGAGAAGGGGCTCGCCAAGTTGGTGGGACTGACCCACAGCGGCATGACCACCACCGAGTTTACCGAGCGGGTTAGCCGTTGGGTCAACAGCAGCAAGGATCCCCGTTTTGGCTGCCACTACGATCAGCTCGGGTATCTGCCGATGAAGCAGCTGCTGGGGTACCTGCGGGATAATGGCTTCCAGACCTGGATTGTCTCCGGCGGCGGCGTCGATTTTATGCGGGTGATTTCCGAGCAGATGTATGGTATCCCGCCCCAGCAGGTGATTGGCTCCTTTACCCTCGGCGAGTTTGCCCTGACCGGGGAGGGCAGCGAGATCCGCAAGACCATGAACGGCGCTTATTTCGATGACAGCAAGGCGAAACCGGCCGCCATTCACCTCTTTATGGGGCAGCGTCCGGTCGGCGCTTTTGGTAACAGCGATGGCGACGTGCCCATGCTGCAATACACCTCGACCAACCCGGATTACCACACTTTTGGTCTGTTGGTGCACCACACCGATGCCACGCGCGAATACGCCTACGACAGCCATCCGCCTGCCAGCGGCAAGCTGATCGATGGGCTGGCACAGGCAAAAGCGCGGGGCTGGGTGGTGGTCGATATGAAATCAGACTGGAAGCAAGTGTTCGATCCCGCCCTTTGCCAGAACGCGCCCTGATTGCGGCGCTGCATCTGGCATCAATATGGCGACTGGACGTTCAGCAAGCGCTGCAAAGCGTGAGGCAAGAAAAGAGACAGGGAGAGCATGATGCACTCCCTGTTTTATCTGGCCTGCTGGCAGAGCCAGCCTTTTTTTCGCGTTAGCCTCACGCCTTTCGCGTCAGTCCCATGCGGGGGCAAAATCGGGATTGGCGCAGCGCTCGCCCCGATCCAGCGTGGCGATGGCGGCCATCTCCTCGCTGCTCAAGGTGATATCGAGAGCGGCCAGATTGGCAGCCTGATTCTCCCGTTTGGTGGAGCTCGGGATCACTGTCATGTCCTGCGCCAGCAGCCAGGCTAGCGACACCTGCGCCGCCGATACCCCGTGGCGCTGGCCAATCTCCATCAGCAGCGGCTCGCTCAGCACCTTGCCATAGGCGAGCGGCATATAAGCGGTGACGGCGATACCCTGGGCTTTGCAGAACTCGACCACCTTGCGGTTTTGCAGCAGGGGATGAACTTCGATCTGCTGGTGAGCGATGGCCCCAGGCCCCAAAATCTCGATAGCCTGTTTGAGCTGGGCCACGGTGAAGTTGGAGACCCCGATCTCCCGGGTCAGGCCTTGTGTTTTGGCCTCGGCCAACTGCTCCAGATAGACCGCCATCGGCACCTCATCCTTGGGGGAGGGCCAGTGGATCAGCGCCAGATCCAGATAGTCAGTGCCCAGTTTTTCCAGGCTTACCTCCAGGCTCGGGATCAGCTTGCCTGGGCCAAACTCGCTGGTCCACACCTTGGTGGTCAGGTAGATCTCGTGACGGGCAACAGTGCTGCGGGTCAGCACGGCGCCGACCTCGGCTTCATTGTCATAGATCTGGGCGGTATCGATATGGCGATAGCCCAGCTCCAGACCGTTGGTCAGGGTGGCAAGCAGCGGCTCGCCCTTCAGGCGGAAGGTGCCCAGACCCATGGGTGGCATATTGATCATCTCGTTCCTCAATGGGGTGGTGGTTGGCCCTCGATGGGCTGAATGGTAAGCGGCACAGGGGCCAGTCAGGCGCCCAGCGGCTGATAGCGGCGAATGGTGCAGCTGGCAAACCAGGGCTCGGCCTTGGCGACAAATTCGGTAAAGTGGGGCTGACCCTGATGAGCGGTGAGGGCCGCTTCGCTCTCCCATACCTCGTAGAGCATCCAGCTGTGTGGATTGTCCAAGTCCTGATGCAGCTGATAGCGCTGGCAGCCCGCCTCTTGCAAGGTGGCCGCAATCAGTGGTTCAAGGGCGGCGCGAAACTGGGCGGCGAATTCGGGTTTGGCTTCAAGCTGGGCAATCACAATCACGGGTGATGACATCTGAACCTCCTTGGCAAAAACGAAGGGTCAGTATGCCTGCCGTGACTTGCAGGAAACAGGGCGCTGGTCGCAAAACAGTATTGAGGGGAGAGCAGCAATCCTGTAGCCAGAAATACATGGCGCAAGTGCCATGGTGGCATGAAATCAAAGAGAAAAAGGGCGGACGTACCGCCCTGTATCATCAGGTGTGGGAAGGTTCTGACCAGACTGCAAACTCATTGCTGCTGGGCTAAGCAAGTTGTTCCCACGGGGTAAGTTTAAGCTGCTTGCGCCGCAGCCAAGATGCCATGAACAGGCCGAACAATCCTGTAAATAACACGTTCTGGCGCAGGGCAAATAGTGGGTCTGTCCCCATAGTTTGCCAGCTGAAAAACCACATCATTACACCTCATACTAGACCCCGAATACCAGAAAGTTGGTTAACTACTCCTGATGGTGAAGATGGCTGAGAGCCAACTGCGTTTTTACATCGCGTTGTGTCTCTCATCCATGAACTGAGCTGCATGTCGCACATGTCACCGGGGACTATCCCGAAGCCGGTAACTGAGCTGGATAAGCTGGTGGGGCAGTTTGTGCTGCCGAAACGAAGGGGGCGGAGTTAACGCTGCGTGAACGTAAGGTCACAAAAATATAGTGTGAAAAAAAGCCAATCAAGACAGTTTAAGTCATGTTGAACTGACTGGCATTAGGCCAATGTGCCGGATTTTTTTATTTCACAGAGTGAGTAATGACTATCAGGGACAGGGAACCGGAGTAAAAGAGTCTTGCCCCTGACAACGCCAGCCCATTTCTGCCTCCCGCATCTGCCACAGGTTGTTGCTGCGATAGAGGGTCAGGATGTAGATCATGTCGCTCTTGCTGCCGTCGAGGGCGACCGAGAGCACCAGATCATTGTCCAGCTGCTGGGCATGGATGCGGCTGGGTGTGTCACCATGACCGACGAATCGCAGAGCTACCTCACGGTAGTCATTAACCCAGTTTTGCTGTTGATGGCTTGCCTGGCGTATCTGCTGGTTGAACTGCTGCACCGGTGCCGAGGCCAGTCGTCCAAATACCACTTGTGCTTCGGCGTGGGCTGCCGTCACGTTCGCCAGGAGGAGGGTGGTAAGCATACCGATTTTGCGCATGAGAAGTTCCGGCTAACAACGACTGCTTCTATGACAACAGAAAAGCCTATTTGGTTCAACGCGCGGCCCACAGCGACATGATGACGCTGTGGGCCTGCTCTCAATTGCGTTGCAGCGAGAAGGTGGGCAGCGACAGATGCCAGTAGATAGCAGCTACTCGCAGGCCAAACACGGCCGTCATGCAGATGAGCATGGCCGTTACCCTGTCCATGTTCGCCTCCAGCGCCAGGGTATAGAGAATGCCGCCGAGGATACAGGCGGTGGCATAGATCTCTTTTTGCAGCACCATGGGCACCTCCCGCGCCAGTACATCGCGGATCATGCCACCGGCTACCCCGGTCATGGTACCCATGATCACGGCAATCAGCCCCGGGGTGCCGAAGTTGAGGGCCTTCTGGGCACCGATCACGGTAAAGAGGGCCAGTCCGAAGGCATCCGCCACCGGCAGCACATACCAGGGCATTCTGCGGGGCAGCTTGACCATCCACATACCGATCAGCGCCGTGGCAATGACGACCCAGATATAGAGGGGATCGCGCACCCAGAATACGGGGGTGGCTCCCAGGATCATGTCACGGATGGTGCCGCCGCCGATGGCAGTGACCGCCGCCAAAACCATGACGCCAAACCCGTCCATTCTGAGTCGGCCAGCCACCAATACCCCTGAAAACGCGAATACCGCAGTACCAAACATGTCGCTGATGTAAACAATCTGCTCAACCAGTGTCTGCATGGAGAACAACTCACGCCAAATTGTTGATGGGGCCGCGATTTTAGGGGCTGGTGAGCCCAATCGCCAACAGTGCTCGACAAAATTGAGAGTCGGGACGGATTTTTTCTCGCGGCATGAACCGGGCGTGTCTCGTTTGTCTCCTGCCGTTGGCGGGCTTTAGAAGGTTGAGTCAGTCATTGGTTTAGACCCGATTTTTTCCTTAAGTTTCCCCTCGACTCGCCGATATATAAGGTAAGCGGCGTTAATGCGATGAAGCGTTGAAAAAAATGCTAAAGACATCCAAAAACGAGCCGTTAAATAAGACGCATCGGGCACAAAAAATAATAAAGCCTGAGCAAATAGAAGAGTAAATTTAATAGCTTAGGAGAATAGTCATGGGCCTTTATATCAACACTAACGTTTCATCACTCAACGCCCAGCGTAATCTGATGAATACGACCAAATCACTGGATACTTCCTACACTCGACTGGCATCCGGCTTGCGTATCAACAGCGCCAAAGATGATGCCGCTGGTCTGCAAATCGCCAACCGTTTGACCTCTCAAATTAACGGTTTGGATCAGGGTAACCGCAACGCCAACGACGGTATTTCGGTAGCGCAAACAGCAGAAGGTGCGATGGAGGAAGTCACCTCGATGCTGCAGCGCATGCGTACCCTGGCTCAGCAATCAGCCAACGGTTCCAACAATACGGATGACCGCGTCGCGTTGCAGCAAGAGTACACTCAACTGATGACTGAAATTGACCGTGTGGCTAAAGATACCACGTTCGGTGGGCAAACCTTGCTTAATGGTGGCTACGTAGGTTCTTTCCAGGTGGGGGCCGACGCTGGTCAGACCATTACATTCCGGATGACTACCGCCTTTACCATCTCTGGTATGGCCTCTGCGACCAGCGGTAGTGCTACCGTGACAACAACAACGTCGGGTGAGCCTTACACTATCACCAAGACGACAGGTACTCCGGTGACTTCTAGCGCTATGTCCTCCATAGAGATGGCAAGCTCGGCTCAGTCAGCCATGGCGAACCTGGACTTTATGATCAAAGTCGTCGATAGCAAGCGTGCTGAGCTGGGTGCGGTGCAGAACCGGTTTGACTCGACCATTCGTAACCAGGCAAACGTTTCCGAAAATGTCAGTGCAGCCCGCTCACGGATCCGTGACGCTGACTTTGCAACTGAGACAGCCAATCTGACCAAGCAGAATATTCTGCAACAGGCGGCATCGACCATTCTGTCACAAGCTAACCAGCGTCCGCAGTCTGCACTGTCACTGTTGCAAGGCTAACAAAAGAAAACAGGGCGGTTGTTCAGGCCGCCCTGATCAAGAGATGGAACAAAGGGGTGTTCGGGTCGCACTCTGTTCTATCGGGAGAGATATAATCTCTACTAGTAATGCCAAGTGTTGCCCAGCTGTTCAGTTCTGTCACGCTTGGTCATATTCTCCTGAGCATATGCTCATCTTTAGGCCGGTTTACCGGCCTCTTTTTATTGTGCCGCCAAATTGACGTCACTCTATCAGTTTAAAGCATGAACCGTGCCAATCCATCTCATCCCGCGAAATGAGTCATCATCAGTTGCGAGTTGTATCGCGATGGTGCTCAATTCATGTTCTGTTGCCGCTTGCCGGAGAAAACTTGCCGCATTAGGCAACAATTTTCCTAAAGCTTGTCACTGCGCCGCCGTTAACCAAAGTGAAGCAATCGAGGGGTGTTCGGAATCCAACGTTTGCACTACTGCGGGTGACCTGTTCGTTCAAACAGACACCCGCCTGAAGAGACAGGCATGTTCAACCTGCTCTTCAAACGGTGGGACGTCGTGCTGTTTTGACGACGCAACCTGCAGTCGCATGTTCTTCGGGAGAATATTTTATGGCTATGTATATCAACACCAATATTTCATCACTGAACGCCCAGCGTAACTTGATGAATACCAACAAGTCTCTGGATACATCCTATACTAGGTTGGCATCCGGTCTTCGTATCAACACTGCCAAGGATGATGCTGCGGGTCTGCAGATCTCCAACCGTTTGACTTCGCAAGTCAATGGGTTGGATCAGGGTAACCGCAACGCCAATGACGGCATCTCGGTTGCTCAAACTGCTGAAGGCGCCATGGATGAAGTCACCTCCATGTTGCAGCGCATGCGTACCCTGGCCCAGCAATCGGCTAACGGTTCCAACAACACCGACGACCGAACTGCACTGCAGCAAGAGTTTGATCAGCTGACCACTGAAATCAACCGTATCTCCTCTGATACCACCTTCGGTGGCCAGAAGCTGCTGGATGGCTCTTACAAGGGGTCGTTCCAGGTCGGTGCCGATGCTGGTCAGACTATCACCTTTAAGATGACCTCTGCTTTCACCATCAGTGGTATTGCGGCATCTACCAAGGGTAGTGCGACAGTGACAACCAACGCCACGGGTGAACCATATACTGTGGCCAAGAGCACCACAGCTGTGACCTCTACCAGTGTGAGCAGCATTAGCACTGCCAGTGCAGCACAATTGGCCATGGCTAACCTTGACTTCATGATCAAGGCTGTGGACAGCAAACGTGCAGAGCTTGGTGCGGTTCAAAACCGTTTCGACTCGACCATTCGCAACCAGTCCAACGTGTCCGAGAACTTGAGTGCAGCACGTTCGCGCATCCGTGATGCGGACTTTGCGACAGAAACCGCCAACCTGACCAAGCAGAACATCTTGCAGCAGGCTGCTTCAAGTATCCTAGCGCAAGCCAACCAAAGACCGCAATCTGCGCTGTCCCTGTTGGGTTAATGGGTAGTGATGAGATAGAAAAGGAGCGACGATATGGCCAATGACATTGGAATTTCCTCATCGGTCACTCCTTCTTCTCTTCAGTCAAGTAGCAAGAGCGGCCAGTCGGCCGCTCAAGTGCTATCTGGCATGGCGGAAGAGCAGCGGGTGATGGCACAGGATGTGGAAAAACAGCAAGAGGAGCGAACCAAAGAGAAGGTTCGCAAGTCTGATGTATCTGATAAGGACATCGAAAAAGAGGTACAAAACTTGCAGGAGTTCAGCAAGTTACAGGGATGGACCGTCAACTTCAGCGTCGAAAAGGATCTCGAGCAAGTTGTTATCAAGGTGATGGACGCCAATACCAAGTCAATGATCCGTCAGATCCCAAGTGAAGAGTTGCTGGCTATCAGCAAGCGTCTCAAGGATCTGCGTGAAGGTGATGTGACAGGTGGTGGCTCAAGAGTCGGATTATTGCTTGATAAAGAGATTTAATACGCAAGTTTTACGAGGAGAGTGAGAATGGCCACTATTACGTCTGCTGGTGCGGGATCAGGACTGGATTTGGAGTCTGTCATTGCTGCAAGCGTGAATGCCAAGAAGGCGCAACTTATGCAGCCCATCACCACCAAAAAGACCAATGCCCAGATCACTCTCTCTGGTGTAGGTCAGCTCAAGTCAGCTATCGCTTCCTTTGTGACGACCCTCAAGGCGATGTCCAAGGATGATGCATTCAACAAACGTGCCATTTCGATTACGCAGGACAAGGATAATCCCGTGTTCAAGGTAGAGAGCAAGGCGGGTGCTTCCAATGGCCAGTACGACATCAGCGTCGAAAAATTGGCGAAGACCAGCAAATTTGAAGGTAGTTTCGCCTCTTCGACCACGCCCATGATCACTCAAGATGGCACCCTGACATTCAAAGCAGGTGACAAGACCTTTGATGTGGATGTTAAAGCTGGGGATTCACTCCAGTCCATTCGCAAGCGGATCAACAATGATAGTGACAACTTTGGTCTTAGCGTCAATATCATGAATACCTCCGATGGTAAGGCGGCCCTTGTGATTGACTCCGGTGTCAGTGGAACAGGTAAGGATCTGCAGATAACCGGCACTACACCTGAACTGGCTGACAATTTCATCTCCAAGCTGACCCAGAAGCAACAAGCCCGTGATGCCGAGATAAGCGTGGATGGCAATAAATTGACCAGTGCGACCAACACCTTTGATGGCACTATTGTGGGTCTCAAGATTACGGTGTTGAAAGAGTCGGAGAGCACCACTACCACGAACCCGAGTGATGGTACCGTGACGACCACTTACAAGCCAAACAGAGTGGATGTGACGACAGACAAGGCTGGCATCAAGACCATGGTGCAGAGCTTCATCGATGGCTATAACGCTCTGGTGAAGAAGAGCACCGATCTGGGCAAACGCAGCTCTATCGTGGCTGGTGTCAGCCAGAATGATGGTGGAGCCCTGGCGGGGGATGCGACGACCAAGGCTGTGACCAACCTGATGAGTGGCACCGTCACCGAGCCTTCTAACAACTCTTCGACCTTCTCTACCATCTTTCAGTTGGGGGTCAAGATGGATAACAAGGGTGTGCTCTCCCTTGATTCGACGAAGTTTGACGAAGCGGTCGAGAAGAACTTCGACCAGGTAGTAGCGGTATTTGGCGGCAAGGACGGAGTGGCTGGCAAGCTGGCCAACCAGCTTGAGACCTACTCCAAGACGGGAGGATTGCTGGCCAAGCGGGAAGATACACTCAATTCGGATCTGCGTGATGTCAACCGCAAACAAGCTGATGTTGCGGCGCAGCTCACCAAGTATGAAGAGACGTTGAGAGCCCGCTACGGCAGTCTGGATACCTTGCTGGCCAAGATGAACAAATCTGCCTCCTATCTCAACCTGCTCAATACCAATAACAAAACCAGTTAATTTGTAGTCAGGAGCTGAGTCTCGTATGTATCGAAAAACGATCAAAGCCTATACAACCCAGAGTTTGCAGTCTGAGCTGGCTGTGGCGGATCCCTATCGCGTGATCCAGTTGTTGATGCAAGGGTGTCTCGAGCGTCTCGCTCAGGCCCGCGGTGCAGTTGAGCGTCGCGATTTCGAGGGTAAGTCCCAATCTATCTCCAAGACGCTGGCCATTATCAATGGTCTGCAAGATTCACTTGATCTGTCCTATGGCAAGGTACCTGAAGATCTGTTCGCACTTTATGACTATATGAAAGTGCGCATGATGGATGCCAGTCGTGACATGGACGTGGGCGCCATTGATGAAGTTATGAACCTGATGCTGACGGTCAAGAGTGGTTGGGATGCCATCCCTGTCGATGAACGCGAAAAGGCGTTGGCACAGCAAAAGCTAGGCAGATCGGTATGAATGAGGTCAACAGCACTTCTGTGTCTGCCTTGATGAGACAGGGCGAGCAGTTGCAGTCTTTACTTGTACATGGTGAGCTGGTCGCTGCTGAGCAGGTGGCTGAGCGCTATCTGCATGCTTTGGAGGAGGTATTCGGGTCACAGCCTCGGGGAGAGGCAATCAATGTGGAAAAGCGGCAGGCACTGCTGCAGTTCCAGCTTATTCATGATTGGGTGGGTCAGGAAAAGCAGCAGGCTGAAGCACAGTTACGACAATTCTCCCAGGCCGGACGTGCTTCCGGCCTGTACAAGCTGAATGCAGGTTAGTCTGAAATGGATATCCATCATAAAATTCATGATGTAGAAAGTGAACTGGCACGCTTGGCTCTGCAAAAGCAGCAGGAGGCCGCCATGCTAGAAGTACTCCCCGTTCGTTATGAACTCAATATGGCTGCGTTTGCCAAATACGTGCCCGCCATTCATGACTTTTTCAAGGAGTACCAGCCTGCCAAGCCTTTTCGCTTCTTCTGTAATGAAAACGGCGTTCCCAATATTCTGTGGCTCGACGAGGGTATCTCGCTTTATGGGGATGATCCATTTAGCGAGGTTCAGTCGCAGATTGCCGAGGTCATTGAACACAGTGTCTTGCAGTGCATCGATTTTGTGCCCCAGTGGTATATCGATGGCCAAATCCATATCAAATACAACAATGAAATCTCCAAATTAAAAGAGAAGTCAGCTCTGGAAGAGTTGCGTCTAAAGGCAGCATTACATACCGATATTCCTCTGGCACTGATGTATGGCATTGGTTTGGGCTACCAGCTCGGTTGCTTGTATGAACAGTGCAAGATCAAGAATCTGTTTGCTTTCGAGCCTGATCTTGACATGTTTTACGCCTCGCTCTTCTGTTTTGATTGGCATCAGCTGCTCGCCTACATGGAGGAGGAGTCGATCAGTCTGCACCTCTTTATCGGTGTTGACGAGCGATTGCTGGTCGCTGACATGATGGAGGCGCTGCATCGCAAGGGTGCATTCTGGTCGGCAAGCTATTTCTCGTTCTGTCATTACCATTCCCCCAAGCTGCACGCCTTGATAACACAGGTGGAAAGGGAGTTCTATCTGCTCAAAACGGGGTGGGGGTTCTTTGATGACAACATCTATGCACTTGCCCATAGCCACACCCATCTGCAAGACGGCACCCCCTTTCTGAAACGGTGGCGCGATAGCCGTGCTTTCGAGCAGATCCCTGTCTTTGTGGTTGGCAATGGCCCCTCGCTGGATCAGAGCATCGAGTTCATCCGGCAGCATCAGCAGCAGGCAATCATTATCGCCTGCGGTACTGCGGTCAGTGCACTCTACAAAGCTGGCGTAAAACCGGATATCTACGTTGCAGTGGAGCGCACCAAGAGCTCAGCCGATTTTCTGAGCATTCTCAATGCCGATGACTTTATCAAGGACACCGTGTTTCTGAGCGTTGATGTCATTCACCCTGAATGCAAGCGCTTCTTTCGTAAAACAGGGTTGGCGTTCAAGCCCAACGAGCCGATGTTCTCCATGCTGATTAGCGCGTTTGGTCAGGCATTCGAGTACGATACTATAGAATTTTCCAACCCGTTCGTCGGCAATACCGGCCTCAATTATGCGGCCTTGCTTGGTTTCAAGCAGGTGTATTTGTTTGGTATCGACAATGGCTATAAAACAGCCGGACAGCATCACTCCAGCCTGAGTCTCTATTACAACGACAAGCAAGAGGCGAAATACCAGGAAAATTTAAAGGATACTTTCCCGGCACCGGGTAACTTTGGCGACGAAGTGCGTATCAATCATCTGTTTGGGCTAGCCATTCACAATATGGCCAGTGTATTGCGTGATTATCCCGAGATGCAGTGCGTCAACAGTAGTGACGGCGCTTATATAGAAGGGGCAATCCCTCGTCGTGTTGAATCGTTGCAACCTGAATGGCCGGTACTCGACAAAATCCCGCTCATGGATGAAGTGATGGCCACTTGTTTCCAGTCCTTTGACATGAGCAGCGTTGATTTCGCTGCTGCATTGCAGGTGCAGATGTTCGTTGAGCTGGTAGACAAGTTGTGCGATGACTGGCGCCAGGTAGCTTGTGAACACAATGCGGTATTGGCCATGATGCAACGCCATCACGACTATCTGCTCTATCTGCTGATGAGCCGCGAATCACATCTCTATCGTGTGTTGATTGGTTCAATTAACTATTTCTACGCCAATATCATCAGCCTGATGATGGCACAGGTGACAGCAAAACCCGAGGTGCTGGCGGGCAAGATAAAAGAGGCGCAGGCAATTCTGGAGTTATTCTTCGAGGATAGCAAAGTGATGTATGCCGATGCGTTCGATGGCCATGATACCACCTACTTTACCGGCCTGGATGTGTTCAAGCGCTAGTACTTGAATCGTATGGGGATGACACTGTTCATCTCCATTCCCTAACAGTATGATATAGAAGTATTTAATCCTTTCAGGTGCATATATGGCCACCCTTTCCCTGGCATCCACCGCATTTCTCATGCCCGGTAATGTTGCATGGGCTCCTTTGGCCCGACATGCACAGTTGCAATTTTGTCCTCAAGGTCAATGGCAGCCGATGGCCGATTGTGACGGACATCTGGTGTTCTGGTTTTGGGAGCAACTGCTGACCGACAGCGAATGCCACTATTGGCACACCTTGGATGAACCTGCCTTGTCCGAGGCCATCGACACCTGGTTGGAAGCATTGCTCTCGCCACTGCAGGGGCTCCCTTATCTTTATCTCGGTGCCTGTTCACTGCAAGGGGGTGGTGTGAGTGGAGCTCTTCATCCCTGGATGATGCAGCTGGATATCTGTTTTACCCGAGCACTTGCACGTCACCATATTAGGGATTTGGGGCTGGGTCGCTGGCTCTTTGAGCAGGGGCGAGCACATTGTGTGGACGAGCGTAATCGTTACCTTCTTTCTTGCCCTCTCTCGATGCACGGCTTGACCAGCCTTGCCGACTGGATTGCCGCGCGTTGGATGCTTGATCAGGCGCCAATACGCAAGGTGCTGGTGCTCGATTGTGACAATACCCTGTGGGGGGGGGTAGTGGGTGAAGAGGGGTTGACTGGCCTTTACCTTGGTCAGGACGGTCTCGGCAAACTCTATCAGTCGTTTCAGGATGCGGTGCTCTACTGGTATCAGCGCGGCGTGTTATTGGCATTGTGCTCTAAAAACGAGCCTGCAGATGTTTGGCTGGTGTTTGAGCAGCATGGAGCCATGAGACTCAAAAGGCGAAATATTGCAGCGTCTGCCATTAGTTGGAGCTCTAAATCTCAAGGTTTGCGACACATTGCTGCCAGCCTCAATCTGGGGCTTGAGGCTTTGGTCTTCTGGGATGATTCCCCCCTGGAAAGGGCCGAAGTTCGCCATGCCCTGCCACAAGTCGATGTCATTGAACCACCAGCAGATATTTGGGCATGGCCTACAACCTTGCTCACTTATGGGGGGTTCTCGCGCATCTTCAGTGGTGATGACGCTCTTCGTCAGGCCTCCTATCTGGCATTGGCAGACGCCGCCCGGTTACGTAGCGAGGTTGGCAGTGAACAACATTTTCTCGCCTCCTTGTCGTTGCTTGCGGCGATACAGCCGTTGGCGGTGGATAACCTTGCTCGTGCCGAGCAGATCATCCATAAAACCAACCAGTTTAATCTCTCCTGTCAGCGATATGAGGCGAGCGAGCTCAAACGGCTGGCGCAGTCTGGCTGGTGCTGGCTAGTGTCGTTGCAGGATCGCTTTGCCGATCATGGCTTGGTTGGCTTGGTGCTGATCATAAACCTCACGCCCAAACTGGCATTGCTCGATACGCTGGCTCTGAGTTGCAGAGTGTTGTCCAGAGGACTCGAATATTGGTTACTGGATAGAGTCTCGGCTGCATTGCGCGAGGCGGGGATCGAGCGTCTGGTTATTGGCTCGAATCGTTGTGCACGTAATGAACCTGCGCTGACATGGTTGGCATCCCTGCCGTTGACCCCCTGTGATAATCCGGATCCCGCCCGTTTTTCCCATGAGCATTACCATAGTCTGGCGCTCGAACAGCTGAATTTGCCTTTTTTGGAGTTTTATCACCATGACTGATCTCTTCACTTTGTTGGAACAGCAGTTTCCTTCTGCAACCGTCACGCGAGGCGACTATCAGTTGGGACTTGGGGCCTTTCCGGAATGGGATTCGCTCGGTCATTTCAATTTTCTGCTGCTGGTTGAGCAGACGTTCTCGGTACGCTTCGAGCCTGAAGAGCTGGCGACGATGAAGCAACTTCAGGACATTCGTGATGCGCTGTTGCGGCGTGGTCTTGTGCTGTGATTGAAGCTCTCTCTCATGTTCTTGGCTCCCTTGGGATCGCACGAGGGAGCGCTATCATGGTTCACACTGACGCCATGGCTGTGGCCCAGTTTCCTGGACGGGGCAATGAAGCCGGCATGCATGCTTTTTGGTTGGGGATGCAGGAGTGGCTTGGAAACGAGGGCACTCTGCTGGTGCCAACATTCACGTATAGCCTGACTCGCCAGAGCTGTTTTGACAGGGCGACATCCCCCAGTGAAGTCGGGTTGATGACGGAGCAGTTTCGCACTCTGCCAGGGGTTGCGCGGACCCGCGATCCTATCTTCAGCGTTGCGGTATGGGGAGCGGGGCGTGACCAGGTGGTTGCAGCAGGGGGTCATGACTGCTTTGGTGAAGAGAGCCCCTTCGCCTGGTTGGCGGCTCACGATGGCTGGATTGCCGGTTTTGCCTGTCATCCCGATCGCATTACCTTCACCCACTATGTCGAGCAGCAACTAGGTGTCGATTATCGCTTTATGAAACGTTTTGAGGGGGATGTCCGCGAGCAGGGAATGGTGCGCCCCTGGTATTGTGACTACTTTGTGCGAAGACTCGATCTGGCCAGCGAGATAGATCTTTCCCGTCTGGTTGAAGCCCTTAAAAATCAGGACAAATGGCACCAGGGGTTATTTGGCCGGTTACCTGTCTGGGCAGTTCGCTGCGCCGACTTTGCCGCGGTGGCAAAAGAGCTGATCGCTGTCCATCCCCATGCGCTTATCAGGGAGGGGAGATGAAACTGCACCATATTGGACTGGTGGTGGCCGAACTGGATCTTGGCGTACGTTATTGCTGCGAGACCCTCGGGCTTTCCCGCTTTAGCGAGCCGGTGCTCGATCCGTTGCAGCGGGTGCATATCTGTTTTGCTTATGATGATGCGGGGATTTGCTATGAACTGATAGCACCGGCCAGTGATGATAGCCCCGTCAGTCAGGCGCTACGTACCCGTCATAACCTGCTCAATCATCTGGCTTATGAGGTGGCAGACCTGGCAATGGCTGCCGAAAAACTGCGGGCCCAGCGTCATCTTCCCCTCGGGCCCTACCAGCCAGCCATCGCCTTTGGCGGCGCCCATGTCCAGTTTTTCCTGAGCCCCCTTGGCCACATTGTCGAATTGATCGAGGCACCTACCCCATGAGTTTTTCACCCAAGAGCGGTTATCTGCCCACCGACTGGGATGACCAGGCACAGATCGGTGAACAGCTGCATCGGCTGCTTACCCTGCTGTTTCCGCTCAACCGCAGCCTGACCGGGGACGGGGTTCGACAGTCGTTGGCCCTGTGGCGCGAGCACTGCCTGCCCGAGCTGCAGATCCATGAAGTGGCCAGCGGCACCGAGTGTTTCGACTGGACCGTGCCTGACGAGTGGAACGTGCGGGAGGCTTACATAGTGGGGCCGGATGGACGCAGGGTGGTGGACTTCCAGGATCACAACCTGCATCTGGTCGGTTACTCGGAGCCGGTGCGCTGCACCCTCTCGCTGGCCGAGCTGCAGCCCCATCTTCACTCTCTACCCGAGCAGCCGGACGCCATTCCCTATGTGACCTCCTACTACAAGCGCCGCTGGGGCTTCTGTCTGCCCCATCGGCTGCGAGAGGCGCTGCCGGAGGGAGAGTATCAGGTAGTAATCGATGCCACCCTGGCCCCGGGGTCGCTCACCTACGGTGACTGGGTGCTGCCGGGGGAGAGCGAGCAGGAGATCTTGCTGTCGAGCTACACCTGTCACCCCTCCATGGCCAACAACGAGCTCTCCGGCCCCTGTGTCGGCGTCTTCCTGATGGCCTGGCTGGCGTCACTGCCCACACGCCGTTACAGCTACCGGCTGATGCTGGTGCCGGAAACCCTGGGGGCCATCGTCTATCTCTCCCGCCATCTGGACCTGCTCAAGCAGCGCACCCTGGCCGGCTTCAACCTGACCTGTCTTGGCGATGATCGCAGTTACTCCTTCCTGCCCTCACGCCAAGACAACACGCTGGCGGATCGCATTGGTCGCCATGTGCTGGGTCATCTGGCGCCGGGCTACAAGGCTTACAGCTTCCTGGAGCGGGGCTCTAACGAGCGGCAGCTGTGCGCGCCCGGCATCGATCTGCCGGTCACCTCGGTGATGCGCAGCCGATACGGCTGTTATGCCGAGTACCACACCTCGCTCGATGACCTCTCACTGGTGACGCCGGCCGGTCTGGCTGGCGGCTTCATGGCGCTGCGCCGCGCCATCGAGTGCCTGGAGCTGGACGAGCGCTGCGAGGTCACCGTGCTGGGCGAGCCCCAGCTCGGCAAACGGGGGCTCTATCCGGACTTGTCGACCCGCTATTCGGGCTGGCAGGTGAGAGAGATGATGAATCTGCTGGCCTACAGCGACGGCAAGCTGACCCTGTTCGAGATTGCCGAGACCATAGGGGCGCCGTTCTGGCGGGTGGAGCCGCTGGCGCGGATGTTGCTGGATGCCGGGCTGCTGCGTCGCCTCAGCCCGCAACCAGACTACTCGATCACCAGATAGGCTGGTCCCGGGTTGTGCGGGGTGCGACGGATGGCGTAGCGATCCAGCCCCAGCACCTCCTTTAGGGCCAGGGTCTCCCCCGGAAAGGCGGGCCAGTTGAGCTCATCGAATGCCAGCACTGATCCTTTGGTCAGGTGTGGCTTGATGAGCTCGAGGCAGCGGCGGGTCGGCTCGTAGAGATCAAAGTCAAAATAGGCCAGCGCAACCATGGTCTCCGGCTGACGAGCCAGATAGGCCGGCAGCGTCTCGGTCACATCCCCCTTCACCAGCTCATGCTTGACGATATGATCCAGCGGGCTTTCCACCTCATGGGCGGCGAGCAGTTGGGCCAGATGCTGCTCATAGCCCGGCGTCACCCCGTAGGCACCGGGCTGGATGGCGGCGTCGCTACCATCCTGCGGAGCGTGGGAAGGGAAGCCACTGAAGGTATCGAATCCCACCAACTTGCGGTTGTAGTTGTAGGGCTCATACATGCCGCGAAACGAGGAGAAAAGCGCCAAGTTCTGACCCCAGCGGGTACCGAAATCCATGATGACGCCGTGGACCGGCATGATCTTCTGATACAGCTCGTGCATGAACAGGATGCGGGAGAGCGACTGACGCTTGAGGTAGAGGCCCAGGTTGTTCTGCAGCTCGGCCGCGGGAAGCGGGCTGGCGTGCAGCAACTCGCTGAAGGTCTGGCGACGTGACAGCTCCTGCTCGGAGGCGTTGGAAATGGCCTTGATCATCAATAGTCTCCTGTGTTGGTGTCGCCGGCCGGGGTCGACAGGCAGTGCACCACTTCATATTCGAGGTAGTCGGCCAGCCCCAGCCAGTCCTGGCGCTCCTGGCACTGCAGCAGAGCGGCTACCAGTCCGGGTGGCAGGTTGCCCTGTTCGGTGAGCACCTCTTGCAGCAGTTCCGGCAATGCCTGACTCGCAGCGACCGACTGCCCCAGCCGAAATTGGTTCGCCAGGGCGGTGAGACGGGTGAGCTGACCGTTTTTCATTGCACGTACTCCGGGTGATAGCGGCAGCCGGCGATCTCCGCCCCTTCCCGGCTGCAGTTCCAGAATTGCACCTCGGGGTGGCGCGCTATGTAGCGCTCGAGTTCGGTGCGGTAGGCAGAAAAGTTCGGATTGGTCTTGACCCGCCGGCCATGACCGTTGAGGGCCCAGCTGAGTGCCTGCGCGGCGCTGGGGCCGAGGGCACCGTCAGCCCAGCCCGAGTGGGTGAGTTCGCCGGGAAAGGCGAAGTCGGTGCCCAGCAGGATGACCTGGTGGCAACCCATCTGTACGGCGAGATCCACCGCGGGATGAATGACGCTGCCGCCTGAGTGCAGCACGCCCTTGGGGTGCGTCTGCCGCAGCTGCTGATACATGGGGCTGCGTGAGTAGGCGGTCTTGCGCGGCCCCTGCCAGGCCAGCAGGGCTGCCGTGGGAACCGTGGGGTAATAGACCAGGGTAGTCTGGGCCGACTGGGCGGCGGGCAGCCGGTTGCCGTGGATGGCGTCATCTATGGTGACGACGATGTCGGGCCGGATGCCGTGGCTGAGCAAAAACGCCAGTGCGGTATCGACGCTGAGCAGTAGGTAGTCCTGGCGACGGCGCTGCAACTGGGCCTGCAGGGTGGCCAGGTTGTGCTGCAGGGTCGGGCCACTTGCCACGATCAGCGCCTGCTTGCCCTGAGCTAGACCGAACAGGGATGCCACATCGCCGTCGCCGGCCAGCAGATCGCGGTTTTCCGCCAGCCGCCGGGTGACGTCGGGGTGTTCGGCGTCGAACCTGGCCCGGGCGAACGGCAAGTCTATTTCACTCACCAGCCGGTCGCGTATGCGGGCGGCGGCATCTTCCACCAGCAGCAGCTCGGGCGGCAGGGCGAAGAAGGGCAGGCGCACCTCTCCCTCGTCGCCGGCCATCATCAGCTCGACCCTGGGGTCCGTCAGCCAGTCTTGCTGATCCAGCAGCCGCAGCACTAGGGCAAACAGGGCGCCATTCATGATCTTCACTTCCAGCCGCTTGAGGCTACTGCGCCCCAGCAGGGCGCGCGGCAGATCGCCGAGCCCTGTGCCGTAGAGGTGCAGCACCGGTTGCTCGGGCAGGCTGGCGGCCTGCAGCTCGGCCTCCTTCACCCGATCGTGCCGGCTGGTGAGCTGGATGCCGTGGAGGCTGAGGGTGGAGCCGAGCCCCTCGGTCAGCTCGGCAGGCAGGCTTTCTACATCCTGTGCCAACAGGCGGGGCCAGAGGGCGGGCCAGCGCTGGCTGATGAGTCTGCCGTGCTGGTTGAAGAGATCATCACTCATCGTTATCTATCCACTCCCCGCTCAGCGGTTGGTTGGCGCTGAGGCTGCGGTTGACCCGCTTGCCGATAAGCCGATCGTAATCGGCCGGGGGCAGGCCGAGGGCGGGGCGCACCGACTTGATATGCTCTGCGGTGAGCACCTCGCCAGCTGCCATCTCCTTGACCAGATAGAGGGAGCGGCGAAAAGCGCGGTTACCCTGTTCACTGGCTGTGAGCGTGTAATCGGCCACTCCGAGGGCGGCATGGGCGGTATTGACCGAGGTTACCAGTTCGGTAAGTTCCGCCGGCTCCATGGAGAAGGCGCAATCCGGCCCGCCGTCGGCGCGGGCCAGGGTGAAGTGTTTCTCGATAAGGGTGGCCCCGAGCGCGGTAGCGGCGATGGCTGTGGCCGACCCCAGGGTGTGATCGGAGAGCCCCACCTCGACCCCGAAGCGCTGGCGCAACATGGGGATGGTACGCAGGTTGTACTCGGCCGCCGGCGCCGGATAGCCGCTGACGCAGTGCAGCAGCGCCAGCTGGCCGTTGCCGTGCTTGAGTGCCATCTCGACCGCGGCGGCGATCTCGGCCTCGTTCGCCATGCCGGTGGACATGATAAGCGGCTTACCGGTCTGGGCGGCGTAGCGGATGAGGGGCAAGTCCACCAGCTCGAAGGAGGCGATCTTGTAGGCCGGGCAGTCGAGTGATTCAAGCAAGTCCACCGCGCTGAAGTCGAACGGACTGCTAAAGACCGTCAGCCCCAGCTCGCGCCCCTTTGCAAACAGCGCCTGGTGCCACTCCCAGGGGGTGTGCGCCCACTCATAAAGATCGTAGAGGCTGTGGCCATCCCACAAACCGCCGTGGATCTGAAATTCCGGTCGATCACTTTTGAGGGTGATGGTATCCGGGCGGTAGGTTTGCAGTTTGACGGCGCTGGCACCCGCTGCTTTGGCGGCGGTCATAATGGCCAGGGCGCGGTCCAGATTGCCATTGTGGTTGGCCGACAGTTCGGCAATCACATAGGGGGCCTGTTCCTGGTTGATGGGGCGATGATAGATCTGCATCTGTGTTCAGATTCCTGTGCCAAGTTGCCAGCCTTGCGGCGCCGGCTGCCAGGGGGCAGGGGGCGCTATCTGCGGTGGCTCGGCAAGATAGAGGGGAAATTGGGAGAATACGTCAAGCAAACTATGTGCCAGCGCTTGCCAAGCCTCGGGGGCAACGAATTGCCGGGCTTGCCATATCAATTGTTGGCCGCTGAGGGTCAAGGTGAGCAGTGGCTTGTCATCATGGCGTAACTGCCACTGCTGGCCGTCTGGTATCAGTTGATAATCCGGTTGTGGCAGGAGCCAGGCGGTGAGGCGATCCAGCCCCACTCCATCCACCAGCCCTTGACCACGCCTGCGATAGTTATCGGCCTGCCATTCAAGGCGTTGCAGGGCCTGCATCAGCTGCTCAGGCTCAGCCAGCTCGCTCAGCGTCAGTCGTTCTGCCAACTGGAAGCGGGCGATCACCTGGTCGTTGAACTGCTGGTTGTCGACGATGGGGACTGCCAGGGTCGGCAGGCCGAGACAGGCCCGCTCCCAGGTCATGCCCCCCGCAGCGCCGATGGCGAAGTCGTGCTGGCTCATTAGGTAGGCCATCTGGTCGTTCTGGCGCAGCAGCGCCAGGTCGAGGTCGGCCAGCTCGGCCACTCTCTGTTCCAGCTCGTGCCAGAAGGGATTGACCCCGCCTGCCACCAGGGTCCAGCGGATAGTGCGGGCCCAAGGCAGCCTGGCCAGGCTGTTGAGGGTGACGAGGCAGGCTCCAGCCGGATCGGCACCGCCAAAGCAGATGAGGCCACGTTGCCACCGGCTGACCTTTTGGCGTGCAAGCTGGCGATAGGCAGGGCGCAACAGGGCATAGTCGGTGCCCAGCAGCAGCCGACAGTCGGCAGGGACGAGTGACC
Source organism: Aeromonas sp. S13(2024) (assembly GCF_041402405.1). NCBI lineage: Bacteria > Pseudomonadati > Pseudomonadota > Gammaproteobacteria > Aeromonadales > Aeromonadaceae > Aeromonas > Aeromonas sp. S13(2024). Next base: position 119,361 of record NZ_JBGLRA010000006.1, read on the forward strand.
TGTAATCGGCTGCGCTGCGCAGTGGCCCCTGATCCAGCAGCAACTGACCATGATGAGGGCGATCGGCCAGATCGTCGATCACCAGCAACTGACCACAGTGCATCGCCAGTGTCTGCTCGATCTGTCGATCAATCTGGTAGTGATCACACACCAGCCACTCCGGACGCAAGGTGGGCAAGGGGCCTTCATCGTCCAGACCGCAAAGGGGATGATGCTGGTGTGATTGCAGCAGTGGCAACAGGTGGGCCGGTAGCTGATGGCAGAGAAAGTGGCTCTCGGCACCAGCCGTTTTCAGCCGATCGGCAATGGCCAGACAGCGCATCAGATGACCGAGGCCGATTTCGGCTCCGGCATCGAGCCGGAAGGCAACCTTAAACGCCATCTTGGGCCAGCACTTGATAGAGCAGTTCGGCCAGATGCCAATCTTCCGGCGTATCGATATCGACCACCCTGTGTCTTGGCAGAATATGGCCGATCCCCTCTCCGCCGACGGGGCTGATCCCGCCCAACCAGGCAGCCCGCGTCCCCCAATAGAACTGGCCTGTATCCTGATAGGCAGGCTCCAGATCCTGAGAGCGTGTCGCCATCTGCTCCGGCCAGAAGGGGGTGACCCGGCCCTGCTCATCCATGCGCACGGCGCGCTGGATAGGGAAGCCGAATTCAGCCACCGTGTAGACGAAGGGGGCCTTGCTGGCGAGCAGGCGATCGTGGGCGGCGCGCAGGTCTGCCGCCTGGATCAGCGGCACGGTGGCATAGATGCAGCAGTAGTGCTCTGCCTGGATGCCGAGCTGGTCGAGCCGCTGGATGGTGTCGATCACCACAGGGGTGGTACCTGTGTGATCATCGGCGAGGTTGGCTGGCCGCAGAAATGGTACTTCCGCGCCCAGTTGACGAGCAACTTCAGCAATCTCCTTATCATCGGTAGAGACCACCACCTTGCTGAAACAGCCAGATTGTTGCGCCGCCTGGATGGCATAGGCGAGCATGGGCTGGCCACAAAAGGGGCGGATATTCTTGCGTGGAATGCGTTTGCTGCCACCCCGGGCCGGGATAATGGCGATGGCCATGATGGGTTCTCTCTGCTGGATTAATGACTGGCCAAAGCCAGGATAATCGATGACAACTCTTTGATTATTTTTGATATTATACTGGTTTTTCTGCTTGTATTATCGATTTTTGCTACGGAATGGCAGCAGTGTGGTCGATAAGAGAGACAGGTCATGGAAGTCATGGGAACTGTATGGCGTTTAAGATGAGCTATGGCGTTGAGTTACGCCCGATAGAGCCGTGGGATCTTCCTGCCTTGCGACGTTGGCGCAATCAGGATGAGGTGCGAATGCAGATGGTATCTCAGACGTATATTTCGCCGCAGCAACAGCGCCAATGGTTCACCGCTACACGTGAGCGGCGGGATCAGCAGCACTGGGTGCTCTGGTGCAAAGACGTGCGAGCGGGCTACGTCAATCTTAAAGGTGAGTCTCAGGGCGAGCTGCTGGGTCAGGCGATCGCCGATGCGGGGCTCTATCTGGGCAACTCAACCGTGCGGCATCCCATGCTGGCTGTCGCTGCTGCCTTATCTCAGCTTGATCAGGGTTTTGATGAGTTGCACATCGGTTGTATCCGCACCCTGGTTCGGGAGAACAATCGCTCTGCCCTGCGCTTGAATGAACAACTGGGTTACCGCCAAGTTGGGCAAGAGAATGGATTTTTTGCATTGGAACTGCTGCCGGCGAATTATTATGCCGCCCGTGAGCGGCTACGGAGATTTTTCAGATGACAATCGCATTGGAACAGGTTTTTGCCGAGGCGCTGGGTCTCGATATCGGCAGCGTCAGCGATGGGCTGGCCTACAACAGCATCCCGCAGTGGGATTCTGTCGCCCACATGGGGCTGATTGCCCAGTTGGAGGATAACTACGGCGTGCTGCTCGACACCGATGACATTATCGACATGAGTTCGGTCGGCAAGGCGAGGGAGATCCTGGCCAAGTACGGGGTCGCTTTCTGATGCTGGGGCTGTTGCAGGGCAAGCGGGTGTTGATCACCGGTGCCGGGCGTGGCATCGGTCTTGCCATCGCCCGCCAGTTTGCCTCTCAGGGGGCTGAACTGTGGCTGGGAGGCCGTGATGAGGTGACCATGAGCCAGCTGGTGACCGCGATTGGTACCGAGTTTGGCGTGCCTTGCCAGCCTCTCTGTTTTGATGTGGCTGATCCGTCGGCGGTCAAGCAGGCTTTTCAGCAGCTGTTTGCTCAGACTCGTCAGCTGGACGTGTTGGTCAACAATGCCGGCATGCTGGAAGAGGCGTTATTGGGGATGGCGAACCAGACCCATCTGCAAAAGACATTCAGCAACAATACCTTTAGCGTGATCTACTGCAGCCAGTATGCCGCCCGCATGATGCAGCGCAGTGGTGGCGGTAGCATCATCAATCTCGCTTCCCTGATGGGGCAGGTGGGGGCTGCCGGGCTCAGCTGCTATGCCGGCAGCAAGGCGGCGGTGATCGGCATTACCCAGTCACTGGCCAAGGAGCTGGCTGCCAGCCAGATCCGTGTCAATGCGATTGCTCCCGGTTTTATTGATACCGATATGGCCCACGCCATCCCGCAAGAGAAGTTTGCCGAGCGGGTGGCCGGCATCGCCATGGGGCGGATTGGCACGCCAGATGAAGTGGCCAAAGTGGCCCTGTTTCTCGCGTCCGACTTGTCGAGTTATGTGACCGGGCAGGTGATTGGGGTCGATGGGGGGATGGTGATTTGAGCCAGCCTGATTTGTTGACACATCTGGTTGAAAGTAATGACGAGCCAGCCTGGCGAGACCCGCAAGAGGGGTGGCTCAGTTATGGGGAGCTGGCTCGGCGTGTGGCGCAGTTGGCCACCACCTATCCCGTTGGTCGTCATTTGGTCTACCTGCCATTTGTGACGTCCACCCTGCATCTGCTTCACTACTTGCTGGCCCTGCGTGATGGCCACGCCATCATGCTGGCCGATCCTGCACAGGATGCCCGGTTGCACCATGAGCAGTGCCAGCGCTTTGGTGTCAGTCTGCGGGTATTGGAGGATGGGGCAGTTGCGCATCTTGGCGATGCGCCCTCGCTTCACCCTGAGCTGGCCATGCTGCTGCCGACATCGGGCAGTACCGGCTCCTGCAAATGGGTGCGATTGTCGCGAACCAATCTTGATGCCAATGCCGCGGCCATCGCCGAATATCTGGCGCTGAACGGGGGTGAGCGAGCCATCACCTCGTTGCCACTTTTTTACTCCTTCGGGATGTCGGTACTTAACAGCCATCTTTTGGTTGGCGCCTCGCTGGTTTTATGTACTGCCAGTCCCCTTGAGCGCCACTTCTGGGATGAGGTCAATCGCCATCAGGTCACCAGCGTGGCGGGGGTCCCGTTTACCTTTCAGATGCTAAACCGCTTGCGTTTTGAGTGGGCCCGCTATCCCAGCCTGATGACCCTGACCCAGGCCGGAGGACGACTTGAGCCGGCACTGGCAAAGCAATTTGCCGAGCAGGCAGCTGCGCTGGGACGCCGTTTTTTCGTGATGTATGGCCAGACCGAAGCGGCGCCGCGCATTGCCTGGCTGGCGCACGATGAAGTGATGATTGCCCCGGATGCCATCGGCCGTGCCGTACCGGGCGGGAGTCTCTCTCTGCGTCATGAGCCCGGCTTTCCCGACGGGGAAGGGGAGTTAGTCTACCAAGGGCCAAATGTGATGCTTGGCTATGCCGAGCGCCCTGAAGATCTGGTTCGGGGACGTGATATGGATGCGCTCTTTACCGGCGATCTGGCTCGTTGTGATGAGGCGGGCCGCTTCTATCTGACCGGGCGACTCAACCGTTTCCTGAAGCTGTTTGGCAAACGGGTAAGCTTGGCTGAAGTGGAAGCCTGGTTGCAGGGGAGGGGCTATTCCAGCGCCGCTACCGGCCGCGATGATCGCCTGTTGGTAGCCATCGAGGCAGACGCGTGCCCCAGTGATGCACTACAGCTGGAGCTGGCCCGCTGGCTGATGGTGCCACCATCAAGCGTGCGTATCTACCAACACCATTTGCCACGACGCAGCAATATGAAGATTGATTATCCGGCCCTATTAACAGCGCTGGAGCAGCTATGAACAGGCTGTTTGATGCGCCGGTTTTCGGGCTGCCCCAACAGGAAAAAAGTGGGCTGCTCCTTGCTCGCCTGAATGAATTGACGCAGCGGCACGGGCAGGGGTGTCCAGCTTTTGCCAATATTCTGTCGGCGTTTGGCTGGGGTCAGGCTTCGACCTATCAAGAGCTTCCCTATCTGGCCGCCCGCCTGTTCAAATTGGACCAATGGCAGAGCGTGCCGCAAGACGAGGTGTTCAAGGTGCTGACCTCCTCTGGCACTACCGGAACGCCGTCACGAATTGTGCTGGACAGGGAGACCGCCGCCCTGCAGAGCAAGGTGCTGGTGAAGATCCTGCAAGAGTTTGTCGGCAAACAACGGTTGCCCATGCTGCTGGTGGAGCAACCTGCCCTTATTCAAAACCGCAGCGGCTTTTCAGCCCGAGGAGCCGGTGCGCTGGGGCTCTCCTTCCTTGGCCGTGACCATACTTATGCCCTCGATGAGCAGATGCGGCCCAACTGGCCTGTCATCGAGGCCTTTTGTGACAAATATGCGGGCCAGCCGGTCCTGTTGTTCGGTTTCACCTTCATGGTCTGGCAATGTCTGCTGGAACCGCTGCGTGAGCGAGGTCTGCCACTGCCGCTGACGCAGGGCACGCTTTTTCACAGCGGTGGCTGGAAGAAGCTGCAACACCTAGCGGTGGACAATCCTGCCTTCAAGCAGCGCTGCCATGAACAGCTGGGGCTGAGTCGGGTGTACAACTTCTATGGCATGGTGGAGCAGGTGGGGTCGGTATTTGTTGAGTGCGAGCAGGGCCATCTGCATGCTCCCCTCTTTGCCGATCTGCTGGTGCGGGATCCGCTGACCCATCGACCGCTCGGGATCGGCAAGCCAGGCTTGTTGCAGGTGATCTCTGCAATTCCCCAAAGTTATCCAGGCCACAGTTTGCTCAGCGAGGATCTCGGTGTGCTGCTGGGTGAGGATGATTGCCCCTGCGGACGTCTCGGCCGTTATTTTCATGTATCAGGGCGTCAGCAAGGCGCCGAGGTGAGGGGATGCAGCGACACTTTCCAGTGATCCGGTCAGATGCAGAAGATGCCATGTGGCAAGCTGGGCCCGAGGTCGCTTTCGTGGCTCCCGTCATTGGCTGGCAAGGTTTTGTTACTCGCCCGCAGCCAAGCTTTGCGCCCGTCATAGGTGACTTTGTGGCTGCGCTCTCTGCACGTCTGCAGCAGGAGGGGCGAGAGAACCCGGATCTGGCCGCCTTTGGTTTTTGGTTGCGGCCGCGCCAGATTGAGGTGCAGCGCAAACGTATGGCAGGGCGTGCACCCTTGGGGATGGTTTTTCATCTGGTTCCCTCCAACGTGCCGACCGTCGCGTTCTACTCCTGGATCATGGCGCTGCTGATGGGCAATGGGTCCGTGGTTCGTCTCTCATCGCGTATCGACCCGGTACAAGAGGCCATGTTGACCATCCTGAACGAACTATTCTCTCTGCCCGAGTGGCAAGAGATTGCCTCCCGTACCCGTTTCATCCGCTATGACCATGATGAGCGCGTCACCGCCTGGTTATCGGCCCGGTGCCGCCTTCGCATCATTTGGGGCGGTGATGAAACCATCGGCCGGGTACGTGCAATTCCGCTTTCACCCCGCGCTCAGGAAATTGTGTTTCCGGATCGCCGTTCCATGGCGGTATTTGATAGCCAATGGCTCGCCAGCCTGGATGCTGCCGCGTGGCGGCAATTGGTTGCGGCTTTGCAACAAGACTTTACTCGCTTCAATCAGCAAGCCTGCGCCTCGCCCACCACCATTTGCTGGTTGGGGACTCCCGATAGTACGTTGCGACGCCGTCTGCTCGAAGGGATCTTCGCTCCCTTCGCAGCTGATCACGCACTGATGATGGAGCGTTTCATCAACAGTCAACGAAATGCCGCCCATGATGGCCTAGTGCAGCAGGAGACCTTTGCTGGCGTCACCTTATTGACTCCCACCGCCTCTTTGCGGCTTGCACACATCGGAGGAGGTACAGTTGCCGAATTTGTTGCCGATACCCTGGATGAGTTGCTGTTACAACCTTGGGATATGCAGACCTGTGTCTGGGTTGGGCCAGATAAAATGCGGCTTGAGTGTGCTCTACAGCTGTCGCCCTGCTGCCGTATCGATAGGGTGGCAAGTCCGGGACAAGCGCTGGTGTTCGAATGGCTCTGGGACGGCATCGACATGCTGGTGGCCTGCAGCCGTCAGCTTGCCCGTATTGAATAGTGGATGCTAGGTCACATAAATCAAGTCATATCAATGAATTAGCTTGGTTAGGCACGGCTCTTGCAGTAAATATTGCCATGAAGGGCAGGAAGGGTTGACAGAGACCGTGCGGTAGCCTTGTCCATTTTCTCCAATTCGCTTCTTTTTTACTCTACTTCTGGATCCTCTATGAAAGTCAGCGTACTGGTGCCGGTGTATAACCTCGGGCGCTTTATCGAGCCCTGTCTGCTAAGTCTGCTGGAACAGCAAACCAATTTCTATTTTGAGGTCATTGCCATTGATGACGGCTCGAGCGATGACTCCTGGGCCATTATGCAGCGGCTGGCGCAGCAGTGGCCTCAACTCAAGGCACTACAGAATGCGCAGAATATGGGGTTGGCCAAGACCCAGAAACGCTTGCTGAGAGAGGCTATCGGTGAATACATCGCCTATGTCGACGGGGATGATCTTGCTCTGCCGGGCAAGCTGCAGAGCCAGGCCGATTATCTTGATACGCACACTGGTTGCACGCTTTGCTACCACGAAGCGGAGATGTTTGATGATGAAACTGGCGCACGGATCAAGCTATTCACCCGCGATTATTACAATGCTCGCCATCTCGAACCCATGATGACACGGGAGGCATTGATCCGCTTCGGGGTGTTCGTCAATGCAAGTTCCATAATGTTTCGCCGTTATGAAGGGATGGAAAATGCCATCGATGAGGGGTGCAAGATCATCCTCGATTATCCCTGGCACATTTTGAACCTCTCACGTAATCCGGGGACGCTGGATTTTATCCCCGAGCTGCTGGGGCGTTATCGCTTCCATACCCAGAGCTTTGGCGGACAGACCCGCAAATCGGCAGATCGTCGTGAACAGTCGCTGCGAGATCTGCTGCGAGCCTGTGACAATGCCGCTGCGTTCGGCGAGGATCCGGTGATAATTGCGCAAGGACGTTCCCATCACTATTACTCTGCCGCGCTCTACTTTCTGCGGCAGGATGACGTTGCCCGCTTCACGCAACTTATCGAACAGTCAGTTACCGAGGTAGCGAAGCTGGCGCCAGGCTGGTTCTTCGATGAGAGACATCAACTGGCGTGGGCGCAGCGAGCTCATCCAGCACGGGTTATGCAACAATTGTTTGGAGAGGCGGCATGAGTTATCAGGCGATCGTCATTGGCGCCGGGCTTTCCGGTGCCGTCATGGCTGAGCGAATGGCCAGCCAGCTTGGTTGGAAGGTGCTGGTGCTGGAACAGCGCGACCATATCGGTGGCAACTGCTTTGACGAGTATGACGAGCATGGTGTGTTGGTCCATCGCTATGGTCCACACCTCTTCCATACCGATAACAAGGAAGTCTGGGATTACTTGTCGCAGTTTACCGAGTGGCTGCCTTATGAGCATCGTGTGTTGTCACGCATCGACGGGCAGCTGGTGCCGATCCCGTTCAACCTGACCAGCATTGAACGCTGCTTTCCGGCGGAGAAGGCAGCGGCCATGATTGAGGCCCTTCAGGCCAGATTTGGTGAGGGGGCCAGAGTGCCCATCATGGCACTGCGGCAGGAAGCTGAGCCTCTGCTGGCTGAGCTGGCCCAGTTCATCTATGAGCGAGCCTTCGTCAACTACACCAGCAAGCAGTGGGGTGTATCGCCAGAGCAGGTCTCGCCCGAGGTCACTGCGCGCGTGCCGGTTGTCGTCAATCGTGATGACCGTTACTTTATTGATCCTTGGCAGGCGGTGCCCGCGCAGGGTTATACCGCCATGTTCGAGCGCATCTTGGCGAACCCCTTGATTGAGGTGAGGCTATCCATTCCCATGGGGTCCCGCGTCAGTCTGGATTGGCAACAGAAACGGATACTGCTGGATGGCGTGCCCTTTGCCGGGCCCTTGGTCTATACGGGGATGCTGGATCAGCTGATGCCGGCGGGGCACGACGGCTTGCCGTACCGTTCACTGCGCTTTGAGCACTGTCATCTGCCGCAAGCTCAATTTCAGCCGGTGACCACGGTCAATTATCCGAATGAAGAGGCCTATACCCGCATCACCGAATTCAAGCATCTGACGGGGCAGCAACATCCGGGCACCAGCATCGTTTATGAATACCCCTGCACCTATGTGGCCGGGCAGGGGCTGGAGCCTTACTACCCGTTGTTTACCGACGCAGCCAAACAGAACTATCAGGCTTGCCGCGATGAATTGGCACGGTTCCCACAACTGCTTGCTTTGGGCCGCCTTGCCGAGTATCGCTATTTCGATATGGATGATGCGGTGAGTAATGCATTAAATATTTTTGGTAAAAATATTGAGAAAATACCAAGTAAACCCTTGGTTTCGGTCATTATGTCTGTTCATAACTGTGCTAACTATATCGAAGATGCGCTAGATAGCATATTGAGGCAGACCTATAAGAATCTGGAAATAATAATATTTGATGACGGATCAACTGATGAAACTGGAACCGTCATTGGTAGGATGGCAGCAAAGGACAGTCGCATCCTTCATTATCACCGGCGGCAGCAGGGAATAGCCAATTGTCTGAACGAAGCGCTATTGCTAGCTCGGGGAGAATTTATAGCCAGGATGGATGGGGATGATATTTCGTTACCAGAGCGGATAGAGAAACAGATGGCATTTTTACACGAACATCCGCATATAGATCTGGTGGGGTGTTGGCTCAAACTGTTCGGTGCCCGTGATGAGGTATGGCATTACCGACCTTATGATAACTTTATCAAAAATGCGATTCTGCTATTTAGTAATGGAGTTGGACACAACGCGATTCTGGTGCGTGCTGATGTTTACAAGCGTTTTCGATATGACCCCGAATATACGGATGTTGAAGATACCGAGTTGTGGACCAGAATGGCTATCAGCAAGCCCGAAGTTCGTTTCGCCAACTTGCGTGAGGTGTTGGTGCTGTATCGTATTCATGGCGCCCAATCGTCCATATTGCGCAAAGTCAGACAACGAGAGCTTTACCGGCGTATTGTCAGCAAGTATCTGGATTCGCTAGGTGTTTCAGCTACTGAGCAAGATATGGAGGCTCATGAATGGCTGGTGGATCAACCGACTAACTTGTCGGATTCGCAGCTATATCGCTTGGCCAATTGGCTGAACCATATTGCGGTACTCAAGCATAGTGCGCTGCCAGATGAGTATGGTGTATTGGCCGAGCGCTGGCATCAACTATGTCAAAAGAACCGAGCCCGCCTAGATATTTATAAGCGCTATCACGCAGAGTTCGATATTTGCTGGCTTCCACCGATGTCTGCGTAATGAAGGGAAGATGGACATGGTCGTTAAAAACATCCCCCCAGGATCAGAGATAGCTATGGTTGGGGGTTGCCGTGAGATTTGAGATCGTCGGTCGGCAAGGGGTCTGCTCATTATCTATTGCTGAGCTGCCTTCATCAGGGTACCTGTTGGCTGGTATGGGAAATTACAGTCAACTGATCCTGCAACGGTTACAAGAGATGCAGCGTCCATTGCCTGTTGCCCTGATCGATACCATGACGAGCGATTGTTCGGAAAAGTTCGGTCTTCCGGTGATCGATATGACGCAGGCGAGCCAGCATGATCTGAGCATCATCATTGGTTCTTCTCCCTATGACTATGAGCAGGAGGTGATGGCCAAATTGCGGCAACATGGCTGCCATAGGCTGGTGGCTCTTGAGCCAGAAGAGATCCTGCCACCCTTACTTGATCCTTTGGCCGATTCGTTGGCCGATACAGAGAGTTGGCCGGTGTTGTTACTTGTCTGCATGTTGGATCACCATGTTCAGCAGTTGGCTAGTCTTATGATTTGGCTACATCAGCGGCAGATTTTGTGCAGAGTAGTCCGCTCTTATGATGCGCATGCGATTATGGCTATTCCCCCTTCACGCCTACTTGGCGCCATCATCTGGAATGGTACACCGGCCTACTATGACAGCGTAAAACAGTATCTTCAGGATATGGGGAAGCAATATCTCTATGCCGAACTGGGTTTTTTCCCGCAAAGGGAGCATGTTTATCTCGATAGACAAGGCGTCAACCTGGGGCGATGCATGGGGCTAATGCCATGCCAGAAAGATGACGCTGAGCAGGAGTTGGTGAGAGTGAGGGAACGGCTTCTGGGCGGGCGCCTATGGGTTCCTGGGGATGCCGTTCTTGTGCCTTTACAGATTGCTACCGACACCAATGTGCGTCTCTATTCCAACTATGGAGACAAAATGCAGCAGTTTATTGACGATGTGATCCGCGATTACGGAAACGAACGACTGCTCTTTAAGCCCCACCCGTTGGATCCTCTGGGAGACACATATGATTTTCATGGCCGTGAAATTGTTAGTGGCGATTTCATGACGCTGGCGCTATCGAGCAAGTTTATTTGCGGTATCAACTCTAGCACTCTGTTTGAGGCTCGTCTGGTTGGAATTCCTGTGCACTTTTACGGTCGTTCATTGTTAAGCGAGTGTCCCGATGAGCAAGAGGTGATGCTGCAAATGGTTCAAAACCAGTTCCGGGTTGATGGGAGCGATTTAGTACGAAAAATAGGGCCTTACATGCAGCAGTTTGGAATTGAAATATAACGATGTTTATTCAATATCGGACAGTTAAAGGATGTATAAAATGAGAACGCTGGTGGTAACCCGTGCAACCTGTGGGCAGGTCACTCTGCGGGTCGAGGGACAGTCCGAGGTGAGTTGTCCGATCCCTGAAATTGCACATCAGTTGGATAGCGAGTTTGAGTTGATCCAAGTACTGGATTTGCAATTTTTGACCAGTATGGAAGCAGATACACTGTTAACACGTCTAGTCGATAAACTTGCAGTTAATGGTCACTTACAGGTTACGGTCCCCGATCTGGATTATGTCGTGGGCCAATGGCTACAGGCTGAGTGGGATGAAGGGACTTTACGCGATGTGACCTCAGTCGCTCGTCAGAGCTTCGCCGGGCTCTTTGGCCCCCAGCACGATGGTAATCCCATGCTACCGGGCTATTCGACGCATTATTCGGGCTGCAACAAGTCTGGTTATAACAGTAAACGACTGGCTTTTTTGCTTGCCCGCCAGGGGTTGGTTGACATCAACATCGTGACTGATGATACCCACCTATTACAGGCTTCGGCTCGGCAGTCGATGGTGCGTGGTGAGCGACAAGTGGCACCGGATTTGCGTAATATCCGCCAGGACCACCTGAATCGTTATCGGTTCGCGGCAGAGTGCCTACGCGCAGCTATGCCGCAACGAGTGCTCGATTTGGCATGCGGGATCGGCTACGGCAGCCAACTGCTGGCTAACCAGCTTAATTGTCAGGTCACCTCCGTCGATATTGAACCCGAAGCGCTTGCTTATGCGCGAAAACACTATAGTTCGCCGAAGATTACTCATCTGTGTGCCGATGCTAGAACTCTGCAGCTGGATTCAGCTTCCTTTGACGCGGTTGTCTGTTTTGAAACCATTGAGCATGTGACGTTTGATGAAGCCCTACTGGGTCAGTTTCATGAATGGCTACGTGCTGGGGGCAAGCTAGTGATGTCGACGCCGAACGAGAGTGTCATGCCTTTTAGTGCCGCACAATTTCCCTATCACGTGAAGCACTATACCTATGCCGAATTGGAGTCGATGCTGACGCGCTGTGGTTTCCGCCTCCAGCAAGTCAGCAAGCAGCAAAACCTCCAGAATCCAGAGATTGTTCCTGGCAGCGATGGCTGTTTCATGATCGTTATCGCGGAAAAGGTGTGAGGTCGGGATGAGCGCAGCATTTGTGCGGTTTAGTATTATTATTCCGGTCTATAACCGGGATGAGCCGTTACAGCGGGCGCTGGATTCGCTTTCTCGGCAAACATTCGGAAACTTTGAGGTCATCATAATCGATGATGGTTCAACTCCCGAGTTTGGTGAGCGAATACAAGCTTTAGTGACCACTTTATCTGATTCTCGCTTTTCGCTGATCTGCTACCAGCCTAACCGAAATGGCGCTTATGCGCGTAATCGTGGCATCGAGGTTGCTCGAGGCGAGTATCTATGTTTTTTGGATTCGGATGATGAGTGGTTACCGGAGAAACTGGAGCGCATCGACCAGATATTAGCGATTGAGCCACATTGGCAGGTGATTCATCATCCGTATCAGAACGTGAGCCATGGTGAGCGTAGTGCACCCTTTCCTCGGGAGGCCCGCCGCACCGATGAGAGCGTTGCTGAATACTCGTTCTGTACTAATCGTGTCGGGGGTATTCAATCGAGCTGTCTCATCGTCAAGCGTGAACTCGCGCAGAGGGTACGTTTCAATGACAAGTTGCGAGGGCATCAGGACTGGGATTTTGCATTGCGGCTTGGCGCAGAAACGGATCGCTTCTTGTTTATCGATCAGGTGTTGACGCTGCGTCATGTCGCTGACGCAGCGACTGGTATGGTATCCCGTTCTCTTGATTACGCATACTCGTTGGCCTTTCTACGTGAGAACCAACACTATTTTTCATGGCAAGCTCAGGCCGGGTATGCGGCCCATATCTTGTTACCTAAAAAAATGACAGCTAATGTTCACGCATTTAATCGCTATGAATGGCTGGCTATGCTGTTTTACCCAATTTTGATCGGAAACTGGAAAATAAAACAGCTGCATCTACATTGGCGCTGTATACGGTTGGTTTTGTGGTGTCGCTGGCACAACAAAAAGAATATTGCGTTAATGGGATGCAATGATTACACATGCTTTTTTATCAAAAACTATGCTTCGTATTTATCAATTCAAAGACTGATTGATAAAAATAAGCATGGAGAGTCTTTTTATGGTTGGAGTGTATTTTCCGTGAAAGATCTCGCTCCAGTATTATGGGAAAGTTTAGATTGCGTGGTAACTATGACTGATAAACATCATGAAAGCATGAGTGGTGATATAAAGGTATATGCAGAAAATATACCTATTATTGCTTTTTGATGAATTTTATTGTCACTTTTATGCCCTTGCATGATTAAGCCATTGCGGCGGAATTTTAATTATGGTGGTTAATTGATAATGAACAAGCTTCTGGTTTTTAGAACTCATCTTCTGCCATATTCTGAAACATTTGTCTTGGCTCAGGCTTGTCATTTGAAACGTTGGCATGCAGCCATCTTGGGAGAGGTCAGATTAGATAACGGCTTGTCGCTTCAGGGGCTGGAGGTTGATACGTTGCTGAAAAACGAGGAGCATTATAAAAATTTATCAATGAAGCGGGCTGTAAATGAATTTGTTCGTTCGTCCCTGTTGTCAAAGGCTAATTCATTTAAGAATGCCGGTTATAAGCTAATTCATGCGCATTTTGCTGTCGATGCACTGCGTGTTTATCCATTAGCTAAGGAAATGGATGTTCCATTGGTTGTAACACTACATGGTTATGATATTAATAGAAATCATGATTGGTGGCAGAATGGGCTCGGTGGTCGGAGCATGATTACTTATCCCGAAGAACTGGTGAAAATGTCCACAGACCCTAAAGTAAGGTTTATTGCCGTTTCAAAGGCTATCCATCAGCGAGCCATAGAGTTTGGTATATCTCCATCCAAAGTGACCCATATCCCGATAGGGGTGGATGTTTCGTATGCTGAAAAATTTAATCTGAAGTTCAAACAGCACAACAAGGAAGTTATATTTGTTGGTAGACTGACAGAAAATAAAGGCTGTATTTTTTTGTTAAGGGCCATGCGCATCTTGCAAAAAAGGATTGATGGTGTGCATCTGCGAATCATCGGTGATGGTCCTCTGCGTAATGGATTGGAAGAATTTGCCAAAATATACAATCTAAATGTTTCGTTTTTAGGCGTGCTACCTAGTGCTAATGTGATGAGAGAAATATCAGAGTCAAAGGTTTTATGCTTGCCCAGTATCACTATCGGTAATGGGGAATCGGAGGCATTCGGGTTGGTTTTGTTGGAGGCTCAGAGTTTAGGGGTGCCTGTCATCACATCATCCAGAGGGGGGAAGGGGGAGGGACTGATTCATGGGGAGACTGGATATGCGTTTGATGAAAGAGATGATAAATCGTTAGCAGAATATTTATATCGGCTTCTGATGGATGATGAGCTAGCCCATGCCATGGGGAAAAAAGGGTATGCTTTTGTAAAGAATAACTTTGACATCGTCAGGCAGACCGAAATTCTAGAGTCATTTTATGATGACGTTGTTAGTGAGTTTAATCGGGGGTGATATGGAGGAGTTTAATTCAAAACTATATTGGGAAAAAAGATATGCAACTGGTGGGAATTCTGGCGCTGGTTCATATGAAAAATTTGCCGAGTTCAAATCTGCAGTATTGAACGAATTCGTAAAGGTTAATAATATTGATAGCGTTATCGAACTTGGGTGTGGCGATGGGAATCAATTGTCGTATGCAGATTATAATTTCTATATAGGTGTTGACGTCAGTCCGTCAGCTATAAACATCTGTAAACAAAAATTCATAAATGATGTAAGAAAAATTTTTTTAATCTCTGATGAGCTGAAAGAACATCGGGCAGATTTGGCTATATCGCTTGATGTAATATTTCATTTAGTTGAGGATGCTGTGTTCTTTAATTACATGAAACAGCTTTTTAGTGTAGCGGATAAATATGTTGTTATATATTCTAGCAATACGGATGATAACGAGTTATCTCCTAAGCATATTAAGCATCGAAACATTGAAAAATATATTTCCAGGCATTTCCCGAATTGGTTGCAGACTAATAAAATAAATAATATATATCCATATACAGGAGACCATTTAACTGGTTCGTTCTCGGACTTTTACATCTACCAACGTAGATGAGTTTGTTTTCCATTTGCACAGATTTAAATCTTATTAAAGTTAGAGGGTGGTTGAAAGATGCCAAAATTCAAATGCTATGTTGGTGTTCCTGTTTTCAACGAAGAAAAATATATAGAGCAGACTCTACTTTCTTTAATTAGGCAAGATGAAGACAATGTTTGCTTTCACGTGTCTGATAATTGTTCAACCGACAATACATGGAACATTATCAATGATATCTGTGCTCGCGATAAACGATTTATCCTGACTAGGCAAGAGAAAAATGTAGGTGCATTTGAAAACTTCAAACAGTTATATGATATTTCTGACTCACAATATTTTATGTGGCTTGGGGGGCATGACTATATTTCGGATGGTTACCTGTCTGCGATGAAAGAAACCCTCGATAATGATGAATCACTGTCAATGGCATTTGGTATACCACATAAGATCCTGGATGGCATCGATTATGGTCGAATGGAAAAGGCTATCCATACGTTTTCAAAAAGACGAATTGCTCGTTTTCTTCAAGCGACAAAAAACATAACTCTGTGTGCTATGTGTCAGGCTTTATTTCGACGAGAACTTTTGCAAAACTTTGATTTCAGAATGAAGCTTGGTGCGGATTTCGTAATGATTTGTCACTTGCTTTGGTATGGAAATATTAAATTTGTTGAAGGGTATAAATATTATGCTCGCTTTTTTTCTGCAACGTCGGAAACCTCGGATGAGCGAGTTACTGGTCAAAAAGATATATATTTGAGTAATTATGATTTCATCATTTACCAGTTAGATTCATTAGCTAATTTATATGATGGAGACCCGCGAATAAAGCAATATCTAGAATATGAAATCATCCATGCCTTGCAGCAATACCGAGGTATACATAGCCTGATGATTAACGATGATCGGTGAAAATAATGAAAGCAATTATTCTAGCGGGTGGTTTAGGCACCCGGATCAGCGAAGAGTCTCATCTTCGACCTAAACCCATGATTGAAATTGGTGGTAAACCGATCCTTTGGCATATTATGAAAATATATTCTCACTATGGTGTTAATGATTTTATAATATGTCTTGGTTATAAAGGCTATGTGATAAAAGAATACTTCGCAAATTATTTTTTACATATGTCTGATGTCACGTTTGATATGCCGAATAATCGAATGGAGGTCCATCATAACCATGTAGAACCCTGGCGAGTGACATTAGTCGACACCGGTGAAGATACGCTTACAGGTGGACGATTGCGGCGTGTCGAAGAGTATGTGAAAGGTGAATCGGCTTTTTGCTTTACCTATGGTGATGGTCTCAGCAATGTTGATATTGGAAAACTGATAGAGTTTCACCATAGCCACGGCAAGCTGGCGACTGTTACCGCTGTTTCACCGCCAGGTCGTTATGGGGCTTTGACTCGAGACGGAAATTTGGTGACAGGTTTTTCTGAAAAACCGCGAGGTGATGGGGGCCTGATTAATGGCGGTTTTTTTGTGCTTTCTCCTGACGTGTTCAAGTTGTTGGATAGCGACCACTGTAGCTGGGAAGGAGAACCTTTGGTTGAGTTGGCCGATATGTCGCAGTTGATGTCATTTGAGCATCAAGGTTTTTGGCAGCCGATGGATACGTTGCGCGAGAAAAATCAACTGGAGGAGCTATGGGCCAGTCACAAGGCTCCCTGGAGGGTTTGGGAATGAGACGAAGTCTCGATGCATCCTTTTGGTCAGGAAAGAGAGTGCTCGTTACCGGGCATACAGGGTTTAAGGGGAGTTGGCTGACTATATGGTTGCATCGCCTCGGGGCGGATGTGACGGGAATTAGCTTGCTGCCCCATTCAACGCCAAATCTGTTCGAGGCTGCAGAGGTTGCGAAGATATGTCGACACCATATTTGTGATGTCTGTGCACCGGAACATTTCGTGCCACTGGTTCAGGAATCGCAACCTGAAGTGGTATTCCATCTGGCGGCGCAGTCATTAGTGCGCGAGGGGTATCGTGAGCCTGCGCGGACATTTGAAACCAATTTGATGGGGTCTGTTTATCTATTAGAAGCGCTCCGTACGTTGGATTCGGTTAAGAGCGTTGTCATGGTGACCACGGATAAAGTCTATTACAACCAGGAGTCCATCTGGCCGTATCGCGAAACCGACCTATTGGGAGGACATGATCCCTATAGTGCGAGTAAGGCGGCCAGCGAACTGGTTATTACCAGTTATCGTGATGCTTTTCTGGCAGCACGAGGCGTTGCGATTGCAACCGCGCGAGCAGGCAATGTTATCGGTGGAGGGGACTGGTCCGTCGATCGTTTGATTCCTGACGCAATACGGGCCTGGCAAGGCGGTCAGACTTTATCCATTCGGCGCCCTGAGGCTGTTCGGCCGTGGCAGCATGTCTTGGAGCCTGTTGCTGCCTATATGGTGTTGGCACAACGTCTGTATCAAGAGCCTCGGTTGGCGGGGGCTTATAACTTTGGTCCAGATAGCCGGGATGCTGCGAGTGTGGCGCAGGTGGTGGATTTGGCGGCTTTAAGTTATGGGCTCAGTCATAAGGCTTGGCGTTTGGT
The DNA here is from genome assembly GCF_041402405.1 of Aeromonas sp. S13(2024). Taxonomy (NCBI): domain Bacteria; kingdom Pseudomonadati; phylum Pseudomonadota; class Gammaproteobacteria; order Aeromonadales; family Aeromonadaceae; genus Aeromonas; species Aeromonas sp. S13(2024). Next base: position 136,998 of record NZ_JBGLRA010000006.1, read on the forward strand.
GGGTGAACCAGGCCCTCATGAGACCAGTTGGCTGGCGCTGGAGACAGCCAAGGCGCGACATACTCTGAACATTTCACCTCGGTGGTCATTGCCACAGGCCGTTGAGAAGACCATGTCTTGGTATCGCGACTGGTATCAGGGGGGGAGGGCCCGAGACTTGTGTGAGCAACAAATTAAAGCCTACGAGGCTCAGCCATGAATCGTTTTACCCTATTGTCAGAGCCGCTTGGTGCCAGATTGTTGCAGCGTGAAGTGCATGGTGACTCACGCGGTGCTTTGAGCAGACTCTTCTGTGTCGAAGAGTTGTTTGTGCTGGGGTGGGGGGCATGCGTGGCACAGGTCAATCTGACATGTACGTCCCGTTGCGGCACTGTCCGTGGTCTTCACTTCCAATATCCACCGCATGCCGAGAAAAAGTTGGTGACTTGTACTCGAGGTCGGGTTTGGGACGTAATTGTCGACATTCGGGCTGGTTCACCGACTTTTCTGATGTGGCATGCGGAGGAGCTTTCGGGTGATAACCAGCGTTCTTTGCTGATTCCAGAAGGATTTGCGCACGGTTTTCAGGCTCTGAGTGATGATGTCGAAATGCTTTATTGTCATTCGGCAGCCTATGTTGCAGCAGCAGAAGGAGGACTCGATCCGTTGGATCCGTATCTTCAGATTTCATGGCCGATGCCGATAACAGAAATCTCCGCACGAGATCGCCAGCATTCTGCATTAAACGACAGTTTTCAGGGAGTGATAGTTCGATGAGATGCCGACACTGCGGTACCCTGCTGGTCCATCGTTTTCTCGATCTGGGCTTTGCTCCGCCATCGAATGCCTATCTGTCTGCCAGCGATCTCTCCCGACCAGAAGTAACCTACCCATTACGCTTGTGCGTGTGTGACCGGTGCTGGCTGGTACAAACGGAGGATTTTGCTTCGGCAGATCAGCTTTTTTGTGCAGATTATGCATATTTTTCAAGTACATCGACCAGCTGGTTAGCTCATGCAGCCCGTTATTGTGCGCGTATGATTGACGAATTGTCTCTTACGTCCAAGAGTCATGTGGTTGAGATTGCAGCCAACGATGGGTATTTGCTGAAGAACTTTGTCGCCGCAGAGATTCCTTGCCTAGGAGTGGAACCTACCGCTGGTACTGCCGCTGCGGCTGAATCGCTGGATATTCCGATTATCCGGGAGTTTTTTGGTTCCGAGTTAGCTCAACAAATGAGAGGAAAAGGACAAGGTGCGGATCTACTGATCGGTAATAATGTTCTAGCTCATGTGCCGGATATCAATGATTTTTGTCGTGGCTTGAAGTATCTGCTTAATCCTGGTGGAACGCTGACGCTGGAGTTTCCTCATCTGCTGCAATTACTGCTGCAGGTTCAGTTTGATACGGTTTATCACGAGCATTTTTCGTATCTGTCGCTGCAGACGGTGCAGCGGATGTTGGCTTCGGTTGGCCTGAGAGTGTTTCATGTCGAGTCATTAGCGACCCATGGTGGAAGTTTACGGGTATTTGCCTGTCATGCCGATGAACAACGACCGGATACTCTGGCTGTCGCAGATTGTTTGTATCAGGAGGCTGTAGCTGGATTACATCAGTTGAACCTCTATCTGGAATTTCAAGCGCATGTGGACAGAGTAAAAAATTCACTACTTTCTTTCTTATTAACACAGTATCAAGCGGGGAAGACGGTGGCAGCCTATGGTGCTGCTGCTAAAGGCAATACATTGTTGAACTATGCCGGTATTCGTCCAGATCTGCTGCCCTATGTTTGCGATGCAGCCGGCTCGAAACAGGGGCGATTTATGCCTGGCAGCCATATTCCAATCTTGTCGCCAGAAGTACTGATGGCTAATCCACCAGATTTTGTCCTGATTTTACCTTGGAATTTGGCTGATGAAATCAGCCATCAATTGGCGCACCTGAGGGCAGCAGGAACTCGTTTTGTCGTTGCGGTTCCTCATCTGGAGTTCCTATGAGTGAGCGTATCTTATATACCAAACCATCTATCACCGAGCTAGAAATTGGCTACGCCACAGATGCGGCGACTAACGGATGGGGTGAGCGCTGTTACGAATATATTGACCGCTTTGAACTGCTTTTTCGTGACTATTTGGGGGTGAAATATGCGATTGCCACGTCAAGTTGTACCGGCGCCTTGCATATGGGGATGGCTGCGTTAGGAATAGGTGCTGGCGATGAAGTAATATTGGCTGATAGCAACTGGATTGCCAGTGTTGCACCCGTCGTCCACCTGGGGGCGACGCCTGTTTTTGTCGATATCTTGCCGGACTCTTGGTGCCTTGATCCTGAATTGGTTGAGGCGGCAATTACGCCACGTACCAAGGCCATCCTAGCAGTACATCTGTATGGTAATCTCTGCCATATGGATCAGTTGTTGGCTATTGGTGAGAGATATGGCATTCCGGTGATTGAAGATGCCGCTGAGGCGATTGGCTCTGTGTATCACGGACGGCGAGCTGGCTCCATGGGCTGTTTTGGTGCTTTCTCATTCCATGGAACCAAAACCCTGACTACTGGGGAGGGCGGCATGTTTGTTACCAACGATGCTGACCTCTATGAACGTGTGTTAACGCTCAGCAACCACGGCCGGGCTCGTGGACAGACTCGTCAGTTCTGGCCTGACGTTGTGGGTTATAAATACAAGATGTCGAACATTCAGGCTGCGATTGGCTGTGGCCAGATGGAACGAATCGAAGAGTTAGTTTCGCGGAAGAGATATATTTTAGATTGCTATCGGCGTGAATTATTGTGTGTCGATGGAGTCAAAATGAATCCAGAACCGAGCGGTACGATTAACGGTGCCTGGATGCCAACTATTCTGATTGAAAAATCAGGTTCGGAGGCAGTTGAACAGCTGAAATTTAAATTCAGCACTGAAAATATAGATGCGCGAGTATTTTTTCATCCATTGTCATCTCTGCCCATGTTCATGCAAAATAACTGTAATGCTCTCGCGAAATTTATATCTAAAAGTGCGCTAAATCTTCCAAGCTATCATGATATGAGCGATGAGTCTCTAGAGAAAATCATCAAAATCATTCGTTCCGTGCTGAAGAGTAATTAGAGAGATGAATAATCAAAAAATTAGTCAGTTGTTATGTGAACACTATTCAAATACATTCATTAAGCATGGCCGAAACTCCAAAGGGGTTGATTGGGGTGATAATAAAACAGGTCATTTATTGCGCCTTGAGAAAATGCTGAATGTCATAGATGTGACTAGTGTTTCAACCGCCAGCTCAATCTTGGATGTCGGCTGCGGATATGGAAGTTTGCTTGAGTTGATCAGACAAAAAAAAATGCCCGTAAAATACACTGGAATCGATATCAGTTTGCCCATGATTAATTCAGCAAAGAGCCTCCATCCTAACGATGAATGGAGGTGTATTGATATATTGAATGATTCGTGTTCTGGGCAATATGATTATGTCGTTTGCAATGGTATTTTGACGCAAAAACTGAATGTCAGTCATAAACTAATGGATCGTTATGCTCATGAACTAATAAAAAAAATGTTTAGCTTGTGTCGTGTTGGGATTGCCTTCAATGTCATGACAACCCATGTTAACTTTCAAGTTGATAATTTGTATTACCGAAACCCGGCGGAATTGCTCGCCTGGTGTATGAGTGAGTTATCATCGAAAGTTAGAGTTGACCATTCTTATCCTTTATTCGAATACACTATTTATTTATATCGGGAGCTGGATAATAAAGATAAGGATTGTGATATGAAATATAATTTGGCGATAAGCTCAGTATGATGCGGCTTGGTATTATTGCTTCAAGCGGTGGTTCTGTATTCGCCACAGGCATTAACTTGCTAAAGTCCTGTGGCTATGAAGTATCTGCATATGTGGTTACAGATCGTGAATGTGGGATAGAAAATGCCTGTGACGAGTTAGGTGTTTCTTACACTAGAATAATTGATAATGATAATGTTAGCTTTTCTTGTAAAGCCAGTCAGTGGTTATATTTTGAAAAAAATGTCGACTGGGTTTGTCTTTTTTTTACTAGGCTGATCAGTTCGTCGATATACTCATTTAAACCGTGCATAAATATACATCCTTCTTTGTTGCCTGCGTTTCCTGGATTTAACTCTCTGCAGCGGGCCTTTGAAAAAAAGGTCCGATTTGTTGGCGCAACAGCTCACTTTGTTGATGGAAGCACGGATGGTGGCGAGCTCGTGGCTCAAGTGGTTGGCTCTGTAGTCAATATGCATGATATACAGCAATTAGAGCGTCTCTCTTTTGCACAAAAGCTATATATATTTCTTGTTTTGTGTGAGTCTGTATTTCTGGATGGCGTTAGTTATTTATACAAGTCTAAAGACAACTTAAACACATACCCCGCGCATTCATGGAACAGCCAGTCTCTCAGGAGTAAAAAATTAGCAGATGCCTTCGAAGACTTTTTGAAAAGTGAGAAAATATATTGGATACGGTAATGGTCGATAACAAACGAGTTGTCATATCACAATCCATGTACTTCCCATGGATTGGATTGCTTGAGCAAATCCGTCTAGCTGATATTTTTGTACACTATGATGATGTTCAGTTTTCTCGTGGTTTTTTCAACCGTGTACAAATTAAAACGTCAAGAGGCATTGTCTGGATGACTGTTCCTCTAAAAAAACATCATCAGAAAGACAAAATAAATGAAATAGAAATTGACAACTCAATAGATTGGCAAAGACAACACAAAATCCTTCTCAAGGAGGCATTTTCATTTGCTCCCTATTGCCAAGATGTTATGGATATTGTAGATGGAGTTTTCTCTTTACCCTGTAATACATTAAATGACCTATCAAGACGTTCGACTGTCGCATTGGCCGAGTACTTTGAACTCGTTCCATCCACTATTTTTTATGAATCTAGCCAATTAAATGTGTCCGGCAATAGCACTGACAGATTACTTGGAATTGTTAAAAGACTTGGTGGGAATATATATGTCACTGGACACGGTGCTAAAAATTACTTAAACCATGAGCAATTTTTAACATCTGGTATTTCTGTTGAATATATGAACTATCAGAAAGCAGCATACCCTCAATTATTCGGAAACTTTACTCCTTACGTGTCAGCTCTTGATCTGATTGCAAATTGTGGGGCTCATGGGAAAAAATTTATCCATTCTGGAACTATACCTTGGCAGGAGTTTGCTGATGAATCATAATGATTTATTCAAAGAAGAAGTTGAGACAAATATTCGCTCTCTCGCGTCAGATATGGATCTACAAGCTTTATCAAGGATCTGGATTAGGGAGATAGCCCCCCATAAATGGTCATATAACTTTCGATGGATGGGAAGGCCTGCTATACAGTTTCCGAATGACGCATGGGCAATGCAGGAGTTGATTTGGGAAATACGTCCAGATCTTATTATTGAGACCGGCATTGCTCATGGTGGATCACTGATATTTAGTGCTTCGATGCTGGCACAACTAGATTTGTGCGAAGCCATTGAACGTGATGAAAAATTTGATGCTAAACGATCAGAACGGAAAGTCATTGGAATTGATATTGATATTCGGAGTCATAATCGAGAAGCGATTGAAAAACATCCAATGTCATCAAGGATTCACATGATTCAAGGATCAAGTACGGATGAAAAGGTGATTTCTGAAGTCAGAGAGCTTGCTCGGAAATATAACAGAGTACTCGTTTGTCTAGATAGCAACCATACGCATGACCATGTTCTTGCCGAGTTAAACGCGTATGCATCATTGGTCAGCGTCGGTAGTTACTGTGTTGTATTTGATACCATCATTGAAGATATGCCAGATAGTCTGTTTCCAGACCGACCGTGGGGGAAAGGTAATAATCCTAAAACAGCTGTTTTCGAGTTTATGAAAAACTGCTCTGATTTTTGTATCGACGAGAATATTGCCCATAAGCTGCTTATAACTGTAGCTCCAAGTGGATTTTTGAAGCGACTAAAATAATCAGTGACACTACAACATCAGATATAAAATACAGGAGCTATATGTATAAAAGAATTTATTTCGACATTTCTGGGGTTTGTAATGCACACTGTCGATACTGTGTAAGTGGTAAAGATTCAATATCTGGCTCTGAACATCGTAAACAGGGAAAGTTTATCGATATTGAGACCTTTTCTGGGGCTATCACTCATATGCTGAGCAAAAAAATAATTGCTCCTGACTGTGAGGTTATTCTATATAGCTGGGGGGAGCCATTCTTACACAAAGATCTAAAAATGATAATAGATATATTAAATCGCAATGAGCTATTTTATAGCCTCAGTACTAATGCATCTATATGTATATCATTTAATGAGGAACTGATATCTCGTCTAAAAAATATAACCTTTTCAATGCCTGGCTTTAGTCAGGACTCATACGATAGGATTCATGGTTTCAAATTTGACAGGATCAAAAACAATATCTCTGATATGGTTTTATCTCTTCGTTCTAGTTGCTATACAGGCCCCATAAATCTTGCTTATCATATATACAAGTTTAATCTGCATGAAATAAGCTTGGCAGCAAATTTTGCAAAGGAAGTTTGCATAAATTTCGTTCCGTCACTTGCATATTTAAATGGTTACAACATGTTTCGCCACTTTCTGACAAAGGCTATGAAACCTAACCAAATTGAGGTGATTTCGACGGAAGTTTTCACAGAACATCTGGGGAAGATGCAGCGACAAAGACCTACCGATTATATTTGCCCACAATTCGAACGACTTTCGATCGATGAAAGCTGCAATGTACTTATGTGTTGCGGGATGGAAAAAACATGTGGCGATAGGGGACTCGTTGGTGATTTATTTAAGATGGATTTCAACGACATCCAAGAACGAAAGAGAGAGATGACCATTTGTGATGAATGTACATCCCTTGCTATTGATTATATAGGCCATAATGCGATTGGCATTGTTGATTTCCTCAGGCTGTATGGCGAGTTGTTCAGCATTGTTGATTACGATAGCAACGAGAAACAGATGGGGGGTGATATATGTGTGTATGGGACGGGTGAAACTGCCGATGCTTTATTTGGCTCATTCTTGAATAATAAATTGTTTAATGTGAACGGTGTAATTCATGGGCAGTCTGTAGAAAAAAATATATTTTTTAGAGGTCATAAAGTTGAAAGTATTGATGTGCTAAAACACAATCCAAGTCAAAAAATATTAATAGCTTCATTGTCATCCAAGTCAATCGATGAGATATATCATATGCTTCGTCGTGAATTTAAAATAACTAACCCGATTATAAAATTCGAAATCAACATATAGTTCTCATATTCGGATGGCATTCGACTTATTTGGATATGATATTTTCCAAATGGTATATGACCTTCTCCTGTTGCTTGGTCAAATCTGGATAGAGAGGGATTGATATACTTTGTTGATAGAATATTTCGGATGTTGGGTGTTTTTTGATTATCATATGGTGAAATGGTTGAGAATAGATTGGCATGTAGTGCACATTAACTCCGAGTCCTGCAGAACGAAGTTGTTCAAAAAAAACCTTTCGATCATCTGCGGGTATCTTTATTACAAACAGATGCCATGCCGAGAGACGCCCCTCTCGGTTGGCTAGGATCTCAAGCCCCAGGCTAGGCAGTTTGGCCTGATAACGTGCGGCAATGGTGTGGCGCTTGGTCAGAAATTCCTCCAAGCGTACCATCTGGCTCACCCCCAGTGCAGCCTGAATGTCGGTCATGCGGTAGTTGAAGCCGAGCATCTGCTGCTCGTAGTACCAGGGGCCATCCGGTTCATTGATGAAGTCTTCCGGTTCGCGGGTGATGCCATGGCTGCGGAGCATGCGCATCGTCTTGGCGAGCGCAGGGTCGTTGGTCATGGCCATCCCCCCTTCACCGGTGGTGATGATCTTCACCGGGTGGAAGCTGAATACTGTGATGTCGCTATAGCGGCCATTGCCGGTAGGCTCACCATGATAACGGGCACCTAGGGCGTGACAGGCATCCTCGATGATCCGAAAGCCATACTCTTGTCCCAGGCGGCGGATCTCCTGCATGTCGCAGGGGAGGCCGGCAAAGTGCACCGGGATAACGACTTTGGGCAACTTGCCCGCCGCTTTAGCAACAATTAGTTTCTTTTCCAGCTCCAAGGCGCACATGTTGCCGGTATCTGGCTCAATATCGACAAAATCGACTTGTGCACCGCAGTAGAGAGCACAGTTGGCTGATGCCACGAAGCTGATGGGGGATGTCCAGACCCAGTCGCCGGGACCAACGCCCAGTGCCAGACAGGCGATATGGAGTGCTGCTGTGCCTGAATTGACTGCCACCCCAAATTTGGCTCCACAGTAATCGGCTACTGCTTGCTCAAAGCGGGGGACAACGGGCCCCTGGGTCAGGAAGTCGGACTTGAGAACCTCTATAACAGCATCGATATCTGCCTGGCTGATGGATTGGCGGCCGTAGGGGATCATTCTGCTACCTTACTCTGGTTCATCTTCTGTAGCTGTTCGATGCTGAAAAAATGAGGGTTGCTGCGAGAGTTATATTCGAAGCCCTGTTCTACCATTTTTCCTTTTTCGCCCGCCGCTGTTTTGGAGAAATCGTTGTTGCGATTATTGAAGTTGATGGTTGGGCCAATCACGAAGAAGTCATCAAACTCAAAGGTGTGATAAGAATCATCGGCAGGGCACATCACTTCATGGAGCTTCTCTCCCGGGCGAATGCCGATGATCTTGTGTGGCAGGTTTGGTGCCATGGCGCTGGCCAAATCTGTGATGCGAACAGATGGCAATTTGGGAACGAATATTTCCCCTCCCTTCATCCGCCCAAAATTGTCTAGGACAAAATCCACCCCTTGCTGCAAGGTGATCCAGAAACGCGTCATCTCCTCATGGGTGATGGGTAACGCATCTGCACCCTGGTCAATCAGCTTCTGGAAGAAGGGGACGACAGAGCCGCGAGAACCCACCACGTTACCGTAACGAACCACTGCAAAACGGGTGGGATCCTGCCCCGCGATATTGTTTGCTGCCACGAAGAGCTTGTCTGATGCCAGTTTGGTGGCACCGTAGAGATTGATTGGATTGGCAGCTTTGTCAGTGGAGAGGGCAATAACTTTTTTGACTTGATTGAGCAAAGCGGCCTGGATGACGTTCTCAGCACCATGGATATTGGTTTTAATACACTCCATGGGGTTGTATTCAGCGGCTGGAACCTGTTTCAGTGCTGCTGCATGCACCACGTAATCGACGCCACGCATTGCCATGGTGAGCCGGTTGGCGTCTCGGACATCACCGATAAAATAGCGCATGCAGGGGTCGTTAAACTCCTGCTGCATCTCGAACTGTTTCAGTTCGTCACGAGAATAGATGATGAGCCGTTTCGGCTTATAACGTTCCAGTACTGTCTTGACCAATCGTTGGCCAAACGAGCCGGTGCCACCGGTGATCAGTAGCGTTTTATCATTGAACATTGTGGGCATCTCGTCATAAAAACAGTAGATGAATCATATGCTAGCAAATAAAGTACCAGCTTTTTTGGCAAAGAGTGTGATCCATTCACAAAAACAGTTTTAAAGATTTGGGCGCACCAGACCACCTCGGATTGGCTCGCATCAGTAGAGCTTTATCAAGATGTGCTGGAGCTCTGCGTGCTTAGCTGAATAGCTTGGCAAACCTCTTCAACCCCCTTGAGGGCTCTCGGGGTGAAGCGGTGCAGTTCATCCGAGTTGATTAAATCGAGTCGTTGATGCTGCACCGCATTGAGATTGGGCCACTTCTGCCAGTGACGCAGAGCGTCAGGATCTTGACTCCCGGCCAGGATCAGCGATGGGTTGGCCCTGATCACCTGTTCTATGTCAACTTGAGGATAGGGGGTCTTGGCATTCGCCATGATGTTGATCCCGCCGCAGAGTTCGATGGCCTGCGCAGGCCAGGCGTTACCGCTCACGCTGGTGAGCGGCGGGTACCAGAGCTGGTAGAACACTTTGACGCCGGTTGGTTGGCCATAGCGCTGTTGCAGGGAATGCAGGCGTGCCAGATAGCGATCGGCGGCTTCGTTGGCGCTCTTTTCCACCCCCAGTAATTTGCCCAGCGCCCGCATCTCGGTCGCCAGCGAGGCAAAATCGGTGGGCTCAGAGTAGAAAACCGGTATCCCGAGCTGTGCCAGCGGGGCCAGCATCCGTGATTGAGCCGAGTGCCAGCCGAGAATGAGATCCGGCTTTTGCGCCAGCACTGCCTCGACGTTGATGCTGCGATAATTCGCTACCTTCGGCTTGGTTTTGACCTCGGCTGGGTAGTCGGAAGCATCGTCAATGGCCACCAGTTTGTCGCCGGCGCCGATGTCATAAAGCAGTTCGGTCAGGTGGGGTACCACGCTCACCACCCGGGTTGGCGTGGCGGCCTGCAGTGCACCGGGCAACCAGGCAAGCAGCGCGCAGGGCAGCCAGATCGGCAAGCACAATACTCTACCCATGAAATAACCCCGCTACCGTGACAACCAGCGCCAGTATCAACCAGCCCCAGCCGCACCCTTGCAGAATGTTGAGCACCTTGCGCGGTGTCTCGCTATCTGGCTCAGCACCCGTGCCGATGACGGGCCAGCGCTGGAGAGCGCCCTGATAGTAGCGAGGGCCACCAAGGCGGATCCGGCACTTGTCTACCAGCAGAGTGAGCAGCATCCCCATGGCGGGATAGGGCCAGAGCGCGCCACTGCGCAGCAGCTGTACGGCCTGTTTGAGACGGCTTGCCAGCAGTGGCAGCCCCAGCAGCAAAATGACGGAGACATTGAGCCCCTGATAGAGGGCGCTGGCGGCGCGACCAAAGTGGTCGAAGGCGGGATCTTTGCGGCTCCAACTCTGATTCATCAGCTGCACCAGTCGCCAGAGCAGGGCGCCCTGTACGCCAGCCAGGGCAAATCCCAGCAGCGGGCCAGCCCATTGCCCGATCAGACGCAGGGCGCAGCTCTCCGTCACCGCTTTGGCGAGCCCCATGGCCGAGAGTTTGCCGGTTTCCCGTTTGAGCCAGGGGGCGGACTGCAATCTCGCCAGCGGCAGCGTCTCCTGCGTAGCGAGCGAGCGGGTGGCATGGGCGAGTTCCCGTAGTGGACGAGATTCGATCATCAACAGCAGAAACAGCAGGTCAAACAGCGGCTCGCTCAGGGCCAGATTGCGCAGCGACCAGAGCCCGGCGGCGCAGGGGAGCCAGACTACCAGCATTGCCAGCAGGCCGGCCTGCATTTGCTGGCCGGGTGAACCATCGGGTCTGTGCACCTTGTGCCCCAGCCGGGTCAGCAAGGGCGTGACGGCCGAAAGACGCAGATGGGATGGCCACGGGATCACCGTCTCCAGCAGGGCCGCCCCCACCAGAATGGCCGCCGTCGTCGAGAGGAGGGCGTCGGCCATCAAATCAAGCGAACCGGTTTCGATCACAGCTTGCCGAGCATCTTGATGATGACTTCGGCGGAGTGCTTGCCGGCCACTTCGATGAAGGCATCGAAGGATTCAACCTGTTCCTTGCCGGCGATATCGGACATGGCACGCACCACCAGATAGGGCACCTTGAACATGTGGCACACCTGACCGATCGCGGCACCTTCCATCTCGACCGCCAGCATCTGCGGGAAGTCGGCGCGAGCCTTGGCGATGGCGTCCGGTTTGCACATGAACTGATCGCCGGTACAGATAAGGCCGACCTTGGTCTGGTGCTTGCCCTGCTCGGCGATGCAATCCTGAGCGACCGCGATGAGTTTCTCGTCGCAGGGGAAGGCGGCAGGTTGCTGCGCCATCTGGCCCATCTCGTAACCAAAGGCGGTTACATCCACATCGTGGAAACGCATCTCGCTGGCGATCACCACATCACCGATGTGCAGATCCTGGGCAAAGCCGCCCGCAGAGCCGGTATTGATGACGCAGTCGGGGGCGAATTTTTCCAGCAGCAGGCTGGTGGCCACGCTGGCGGCGACCTTACCGATACCGGAGCGGGTCAGGATCACCTCTTTGCCTGCCAGCATCCCTTGATAGAACTCGCAGCCGCCCAGTTGCAGGGTGGTGGGGTTGCTCATCTGGCTGCGCAGCAGGGCCACTTCTTGCTCCATGGCGCCGATAATACCTACTTTCATTGCTGACCTCGTCTTGATAGCCGTGTGGCTGAATTTAAGTTGCGGTAGATCATAACAAAAGATGGCGTCGGCGCCGAGAGGCACAAGCGAAAGGAGAGATGAAGCGCGGCGCTCCATATGGGAGCGCCGCAGGTGACAAAAAGCATTGATGAGGCGGGGCGAGGGCCTTTAGCCGAGCGCGGTATCGAGGGTCATCATTAGGGCAAAGCCTGCCATCAGGCCTAGGGTGGCATAGGTCTGGTGACCGTTGCGGTGAGTCTCCGGGATCACCTCGTGCGAGACCACAAACAGCATGGCGCCGGCGGCGAGCCCAAGTCCGATGGGGTAGGCGATGGCAAGGCCGCTGGAGAGCCCGACCCCGAGCAGGGCGCCAACCGGTTCGAGCAGGCCGCTGGCGATGGCAACCAGCACGGCGACAGAGGGGCGAAAACCGGCGGCGCACATGGCCAGCGCCACCGCCAATCCCTCCGGAATATCCTGCAGCGCGATGGCGGTGGTGAGCGGCAGCCCCACCGACATATCCCCCTGCGAGAAGCTGACCCCGATGGCCATCCCCTCCGGCAGGTTGTGCAGGGCGATGGCAAAGACGAACAGCCAGACCCGGGAGCAGCTCTCATGGCCGGGGCCGCAGGGGCCGGTTTTGTCATGCTCGTGCGGGGTGAACTGATCCAGCCCCAGCATCAACAGCACCCCGAGGGTCATGCCGACCACCACCACGGCGGCGGCGCTAAAGCCGTTGCCGGTAATCCCCTCGGCGGCCTCCAGCCCAGGCAGCAGCAGGGAGAAGGCGCTGGCCGCCAGCATCATGCCGGCGGCAAAGCCCAGCATGGTGTCCTCAACCTTTTGCGGTACCGAGCGCAGAAACAGGGCGGGCAGGGCGCCGATGGCGGTGGCGGCAAACCCGGCGGCACCACCGATCAGGCCGTAGCGCACGCCGCTGGTCACCTCGCCGGTAGCGAGCATGATGAGACTCTGCAACAGCAGCAACAAGACGGCAGCCAGCGCGATAAAGAGACCGAGGGCAGTGAGCGGGCGGCTTTGCATCTGGCTACGCAGTTGCTGTGACCAAGATAACGGAGGAAGAGCTGAGAGATGGTCCATGGCATGACCTCGAGTGTGCAAAGTGGATGGTGGCATTACATCCACTTGGCAGCCCCTTGTCCATGCCTGCAAGGCGATTGCCACTATCGAGAAAATGGCGTCAGGTGAATATGAAGTTTTTTGTGATCCAGCTCCGATTGTTGGTTTTGTTAAGTTGCTTTTAATTTTTAAAGAAAAGTGAGGGTGTGGTCGCTTTGTGCTAGAGTGCGCGCCTTTGCGGAACCCTGTCTTCCCGGTGTTCTGCATTCTTTCCCGTCAGGAAGGTCCGGGGATTTGCTCATAGGGACGTGATCGCCACACTCCATTCGCCTGTCAGCAGTAGAGGATCACCCGCCACTATGTTTTACAAGAATCTCTCCATCGGCAAAAAGATTGCCGTGGTTTTTGCGGTCATTGCCGCAGTCAACGTTGTCTTCGGTGTTTTTCTCTCCAGCGAATTGCGCGGTGTGCGTGATCGGGTGCTGAACTTTACCGACTCTACGCTGCCGAGTGTCCTGTCGGTTGAAACCCTGCTCTATGACGTCTCCTATGTCCGTCGTGCCCAGTTCGCCTTGCTGATGGTGAACGATGCCGCTGATCTGCAAGCTCGCCGCAGCCGGATCCAGCAGAATATCCAGAAAGTAGACAACGCATTTCACGCCTATGAGGCGACCGTCGGTGCTGATCATGAGCGTCAGGTGTTTAATCAGGCTAAACAACAGTGGCTCAATTACCAAGGTGCAGTGAACGAGTTTGATCAACTGCTGGTACAAGGGCAACAAGAGCAGGCCAAGGTACAGTTATTTGCCTCGAATGCGGCTTTTGGATCTCTGGAGCGGGCAGTTAATGCTCTGATCGATGTGAACCTCGGTTTTGTGAAGGAAAACCGCAGCAGCTTGCTTGGCAGCGTCAGCATGGTGACCACTTTCGCCATGGTGAGCATTGGTGCTCTGCTGGTGTTCATGGTGGTGATGACCTGGTTCCTGACCCGCCAGATCTGCCTGCCGCTGCAAGCGGTAGTGGCTCAGGCCAACGCCATTGCCGCCGGCGATCTGACTCATCAGCTGGAGCGTCAGCATATCGGCCGCGACGAGCTGGGCATGCTGGCCAAAGCTTCCCTCAAGATGCAGGACAACCTGCGTGGTCTGATTGAAGAGGTGGTGGCTGCGGTTACCCAGTTGGGGGCGGCGATTGACGAAGTGAGTGCGGTTTCCGAACAGTCTGCCAAGGGTATTCAGAGCCAGCAGCAAGAGATTTCGCTGGTGGCGACGGCCATGACCCAGATGAAGGCGACCGTTGCTGATGTGGCGGGCAATACAGAGCACACCTCTGAGTCTGCCAGTGCAGCTAATACTTTGGCCCGCAAAGGCAACCAGGATGTGCAGCGTTCGCTGGTGGCCATCACCCGTGTGGCTGAAGAGATTGAGCAGGCTGGCACGCTGGTGGCCGAACTGGAGCGTGAATCCGCCCAGATCAACGTCGTGGTCGATGTTATTCGCAGCATTGCCGATCAGACCAATCTGCTGGCTCTCAATGCCGCCATTGAGGCAGCCCGTGCCGGTGAACAGGGCCGAGGCTTTGCGGTGGTTGCTGATGAGGTGCGTACTCTGGCGGGCCGCACCCAGGCCTCTACCGGCGAGATCGTCGCCATCATCGAAACCCTGCAGTCTCGCGCCAATCAGGCGAAAGAGGTGACAGGGCTGAGCTGCGACATGATCCGCCAGTGCGTAGCCCAAAGCGAGCAGACCGGTACCGGTATCCAGCAGATCGAAGAGGCTGTCGCCCAGATTGCCGATATGGCGATCCAGATTGCCAGCGCCTGTGGTGAGCAGGATGCGGTGTCTGATGAGCTGGGTCGCAATGTTGAGCGGATCAACGAGTCCGCCAATGAGGTTGCTCTGGGCGCCGATCATACTGCCCGCGCGTGTTTGGAGCTGAGCCAGCTGGCGGTGGGTCTGAAACAGACCATCGGGCGCTTCCGTCTCGCCTGATAAGGGGGCTGGTGGCGTACACCGGCCTCTTCATTCAGAAAACTCGGGGGCTTTGCCTGCCCCCACGACACCCGGCCATGTGCCGGGTGTTTTTTATCTGGCGATGGGTACGAGGCCAGATGGTCGGGGTTCTTCGCAAGGGGATGAAGGTCAGGGCAACAAACAGGGGGCAGATGATTATCCCGGCCTGTGCGCGGTGATATTCAAGAAGGTTGGTTAAGGCGTATTTGCTAACGAGAGAAGGGCGACGAACGGTTTTGGGGATGGGGAACGGGGCGAGCGGTTGGGGTGTGCGCTACGGGGAAGAAGAGCATAAGCAGTTGGTTGGAATGCCCGAACAGGGCATATCGCAGCAATAAAAAAACCGGCTTGCGCCGGTTTTTTTGTCTTAGTGAATGCTGGGGAGCTGGCTTATTTGGCCAGAGACTCCGGCAGCTCTTCACGGATCTTGCCCAGCATCTCTTTCAGGACGCGCGGGTTGGCAACCACGATGTTGCCGGAGTTTTCGTAGTTGTGACCACCTACGAAGTCGGTGACGATGGCGCCAGCTTCTTTGGCCAGCAGTTCACCGGCAGCGGTGTCCCAGGGTTTCAGGCCGATTTCCCAGAAACCGTCGACGCGACCGGCAGCCACGTAGGCCAGATCCAGTGCGGCAGAGCCAGAGCGACGGATGTCGGCACATTCGATGAACATGCTCTGGAACATCTTCAGGTAGGACTCGATGTGGTGCTTTTGCTTATAGGGGAAACCTGTGGCCAGTACGGTGCCAGCCAGCTCTTTGGCTTTCCCGACACGGATACGGTAGCCGTTTAGCTGGGCGCCGCTACCACGGGTAGCAGTAAACAGTTCGTCACGGATGGGATCGTAAACAACGGCTTGTTCGGTTTTGCCTTTCACGCGCAGGGCAATGGAGACGGCAAAGTGCGGAATACCTTTGACAAGGTTGGTCGTGCCATCCAGTGGGTCAATGATCCATTGGTAGTCCGGATTGGTACCGGCAATCTCACCAGACTCTTCAGCAACAATGCTGTGCTCCGGGTAAGATTTTTTGATGGTGTGAATGATGGCCGCTTCGGCTTCACGGTCAACGTTGGTCACGAAGTCATTGCTGCCTTTTTGAATAGCCTCAATGTTCTCGGGCTGGGAGAAGGCTTTTACTACAACTTGACCGGCGTTGCGCGCAGCGCGCACGGCGATATTCAGCATCGGATGCATAGGTTCACCACTGGATGTTAAAGAACGGGGGATAAAAGGACGCGGTATGATACCAGTATTTTGTGCGATGGCAACTGTTATCCCCCTACGACCAATTGATTACCACTGCCAGATTTGACGGCTCCAATATAGACCAGATCTGCGCTAGTCTTATCCCAGCAGCCGGATACAGGCTGTCATGAGCATAGGGATGTGAACCATGAATTTGTCATTAGTGAGTCAGAACGTGTCAGCGGCCAGCGAGGGACTGTTGGCCATCTTGCGGTCATCACCCGAGTATGGTGATCATTTTGCCCACATCACCGTGACCCCCCTGGCCCAGTGGCAACCGGCCAAGACGGAGGCGGCGATCCTGCTGATCGACGGCGATGCGCCCTGGCAGGATGCCGGATTTGCCCGGGGAGAGGATGAGACGATCGGTTTGCCGGTCTTGCCGCTGCTGATCCGCAAGGGGGACAAGGAGCTGACGGTCTGCGGGCCGGATGTGCGTGACCCCCGCTTCTATTTTGTCTCAAACGGCATCGTGCTGGATGAGTCGGAGCTGGCCGAGCCTGCCTGCAGCCGGGTGCTGTTGCGCAAGCTGGAGTCCTACTTCCCGCTGCTTTCCCGCCTGATCATGCTGCGCCAGCGCAAGCCGGTCGCCGTGATCAACTAATATCTACCATTGCCAGAGCGCACCAGCGGCGCACCGTGGCCTTGTTTGGCCTACGGTGCGCCGCTTTTTAATGGTCTGGAGCCGTTCACTTGTTGCAAGATGAGGCGGCTATGGTGTTGCACCCTGTTCCAACCGTGCAATCTGGCTATGACCAACAAGGAGTGAATCATGATCGATTTTTACACCGCCGCGACCCCCAATGGTTTCAAAGTGGCGATCGCTCTCGAAGAGTTGGGTTTGCCCTATCGGGTCATTCCTCTCGATTTGTCTGCACTGGATCAGAAGAAGCCCGAGTTTCTCGCCATCAACCCAAATGGCCGTATTCCGGCTATCGTCGATCGGGATAACGACGATTTCGCCGTATTCGAGTCGGGGGCCATCCTCATTTATCTGGCGGAGAAAGCAGGCAAGTTGCTGCCCGCTGATCCCAAACGCCGCTCTCAGGCCATCCAGTGGTTGATGTTCCAGATGGGCGGGGTTGGACCCATGATGGGGCAGGCCAATGTCTTCTACCGCTACTTCCCCGAGAAGATCCCCGCCGCCATCGAACGCTACCAGAAGGAGGGGCGCCGCCTGTTCGAGGTGCTCGATAGCCATCTGGCCCATCATGAATATCTGGCGGACGAGTACAGCATCGCCGACATTGCCACCTGGCCCTGGGTGCGTATTTATGACTGGAGCGGCATCTCCATCGAGGGATTGCCTCATCTGCAAGCATGGATGGATCGCATGGCAGAGAAACCTGCCTGCCAGAAGGGGATCACCATACCGCCGCGCAAGGAGCAGCCCGATGAGCTGATCAAGCAGGCGCAGCAGATGGTAACACGTTGATTTTTAACTGCGGACGGGGCGAAATGCCCCGTAATATTAGAAAAACTAAGGCAAGCCGATTATAAAGATTCGTTCGTTTTTTGTGAGCTGAATCACTATGATGCCCCCATACCACCAAGCGTCCTGTGCGGTGGCTTGGCGGGCTCCCCGCCTACTGTTTCCAACTCTGTTTTTGATTGCATCACAGCCTTTGTGATCAGATTCCTCTGGGCATTTTGTGCCAGAGGGGCGGCAGCATTTTTTCGATTTTTTGGGACTGATATGGATCGGCACAGTTTTTATCCGTTGTTTTTACTGACCATTCTGATGGTCGCTGTGGGCCAGATGACCCAGACCCTTTATGTTCCCTCCATTCCCATGATGGCGGGGGACTTCAATGTGGCCTCGGGCCAGTTGCAGGCGGTGATGGCCTGTTACCTGATCCCCTATGGCCTCTCCCAGTTTGTCTACGGGCCGCTTTCGGATCGCATCGGCCGTCGCCCGGTGCTGATCGTCGGCATGATGGTGTTTCTGGTGGGCACCCTGATCATTCAGGTCATCCCCCATTTTGCCGCCCTGCTGGTGGGTAGCTTTATTCAGGGGCTCGGTACCGGTGCCGGTGGTGCCATGAGCCGTACCGTGATGCGCGATCGCTACAACGGCGCCGAGCTCAACCGCGCCAACAGTCTGGTGAGCATGGGGGTGATCTTCTCCCCGCTGCTGGCACCGGTGCTGGGGGGATGGCTGACCGAGCTGTTCAACTGGCGCGCCGGTTACTGGTTCCTGTTCGGTTTTGGTGCCGTAGCAACCCTGGCGATCATGGCCTGGTTTGGCGAGACCCTGCCTGCTGCTGCCCGTCAGCCACTGCGCGTCGGTGCTGCCTATCGTCATGTGCTGGGCAACCCCAAGTTTCAGGGCAACCTGCTCTGCCTGATGGCGACCTTTGCCGGTTTGGCAGTGTTCGAGGCTGCGGCCGGTGTGCTGCTGGGCGATGTGCTGAAACTGAGCGCCCGTACCGTGAGCGTGCTGTTCGTGCTGCCGCTGCCCGGCTATTTGTTCGGGGCCTGGCTCTCTGCCAAGCTGAGCTTCCGTTTGACTCAGGGCAAGCTGATGCGTCTTGGCATCGCCTTTCTGGCTCTGGGGTCGCTTATCATTCTGGTGCCGGGGCTGTTCGGGGTGGTGAGTGCCGCCTCGCTGGTTGGTGGTGCGGCTGTCTACTTCATCGGTAGCGGTATTCTCTACCCGACCGCCACTTCCTGTGCCATCGAGCCCTTCCCGGGTCAGGCCGGCACCGCGGGGGCCATTCTCGGCGGGATGCAGAATCTGGGGGCGGGCGTGGTGACCCTGCTGGCCGCCGGTTTCCCGATGACTGGACAGGTGACCCTGGGGGCCATCATGACCCTGATGGTGCTGATCGTGGTGCTGAGCTTTGTCTGGTTGCGCCACCACGGCTCCCCCCACGAGCAGATGGCAATTTGATCTGCCGCACTCTTTGCATCTGGAGCAAGCCCACCCTCAGCGGTGGGCTTTGTTTTATCCGGAGAGCGGGCTAGGAGATCGCATTAGCTTGATGTAGTGATCGATGTTGTGAGATTAACTTCCGGAAAAGAAAAAGCCCGTCACGCTGGTGACGGGCTTTTGCTGTTGGTACCCCGAGATGCCGTTGCCGGTTTGGGCCCTTGAACCGTCGGTTCAAGGCGGGGATCGGATCTGACCGCAGGCTTCTCGGTCGTGCCGAGCATGCGCAATAGCCAGAAGGCAGATCCCCTGTTTGGTATGAATATCGGCTCGGGGACTTGAACCGGCTGACAAACATCCCAGGGAATTTTAAAACGGTTTGCGATTAGGGCTGTTGCCCCTCTTCGCTGGAATCACCATATTGTCCATGCTCGATCAGGGCCGCTTCGATGGTGCGCTGCAGCATCTTGATCCGCTTGTCCATGGTCTCAGAGTATTGGTGGTTCTTCTCTTTTTCAAGGCAGAGCTCATGACAGAAATTGAGCGCCGCCATGATAGCCAATTGCTCGTTGCTGGAGACTTTGGAGCGTTGACGCAGGTCGATCAACTTGTCGGTCAGCTGCTCGGCGGCCTGGCGCAGGGCATCCTGCTGTCCCAAGGGACAGGATACCTTGTAGGGACGTCCCAAAATGACGATTTCTACGGCCTCTGTGCTCATGCCTTCCTCAATACGGCGGAGCTGATTTCCGCCTTTATCCACGTGGACAACTGGGCGGGACTATATAGCGCAGATGCATAAGTTTCAAGGCCTTGCTGGCTCTGGAAGAGGGAGAATGCTAGGATCCTGACCATTAATTCTGCAAATTTGACTGAACTTTGAGCGGATCCTCGATGAGCAAAACGAACCCCCTTAAATATGCGGCAGTGGCCGACATCATGGAACAACATGAGCTGATGGCCAGCGCAGTAGAGGCCCATGGTGTGATCTGCGGTCTGGTGTGCGGCGGTGTGGCACTGGACGACAAGAGTTGGCTGCCCCATTTCAACGATCTGGTGAACGACGGTTTCGGCCTGCCGGCCCCGGTGCGCCAGGTGATGACCGATCTTTATCACAATGTGGTCGAGAGCCTGATGGCCCAGAAGGGCGTCGAGCTGCTGCTGCCAAGTGATGATGCTCCCCTCGACGAGCGCATCGATTCGCTGGTGGACTGGTCACAGGCATTTCTGGCCGGTTTCGGCGTGGTGCAGCAGGAGCTCTCCCGCGCGTCGGAAGAGCTGCAGGAGATGATCCAGGATATCGCCAGCATCACTCAGGTCTCTGCCGAGTTCGATCAGGAAGATGACGAGAACGAAGCCTCCTTCCTGGTGCTTTACGAACACGTCAAACTGGGTGTCATGATGGCCTTCGAAGAGTTTGGCAAGCGCCCCGATACCCCGAGTGCACCGCCGACCCTTCATTGAGGTGCGGGTCAACGAGACCTTTACTGAATCTGCAAGAGCGCCTGATGGCGCTCTTTTTTATTCCCTTGTGGTGGCTAACCCTGTGAGGCGCAACCGGTTTTTTGCCGCTGACCTCGCATTCGGCCAGCGGCTTTGTGATAGCATGAGGCCACCTTTTTCACTTCTTCCTCTCTGCTTATGTCTCAATCTGATGTGCGACAGGTCGATGTCACCCTGGTCGGCGGTGGAATGAGCGGCGCCGTGCTGGCCCTCTCGCTGGCAGCCCTGCTTCGATCCGATGGCTCCCCCCTCGAGATCCTGCTGCTGGAGGCAAGCGTCCCCGAACAGCACACCCATTCAGGGTTCGACGCCCGCGCCATTGCGCTTTCGGCCGGTACCTGTGATGCGCTGTTGCGACGCGGACTCTGGCCGCTGTTTGCCCCCCATTGCGCCCCCATCACCCAGATTCATGTTTCGGATCGGGGCCACTTCGGGCAGGCTCGCCTGTCGGCCGCTGAATACGGTCTGCCCGCGCTGGGCCAGGTGATCGAGCTTGCAGCTGCCGGTCATGAGATGCAACGGGCGATGGCGGCTTCTCCCAATATCCGGGTCTGTTGTCCGGCACGGGTGAGCGAGATTGTGCCCGATGAGGAGAAGGTGACCCTCACCCTCGAGAGTGGTGAACAGATTGAGACCCGCCTGCTGGTGGCGGCAGACGGCGGCAACTCCTTTGTGCGTCAGCACTTCAAGTTGCCGGTGACCCGCCACGACTTTGAGCAGCACGCCATCATCGCCACGGTCAAAACGGCGCAAGCCCCTGAGGGACGCGCCTTCGAGCGTTTTACCGAAGGGGGGCCGCTGGCCCTGCTGCCGATGCAGGAGGGGCTCTCCTCGCTGGTGTGGAGCGTCGGGCAGCATGAGGTGGATGAGCTGACGGCCCTCGATGAGGCGGCGTTTCTTGCCCGTCTGCAGCAGGCCTTTGGCTGGCGGCTCGGTCGCTTCGAGCGATGCGGCGTGCGTCACGTCTATCCGCTCATTCTGACCGCCTGCGATTACCCGCTGGCCCAGCGCACCGTGCTTGTCGGTAATGCCGCCCACGCCCTGCACCCGATAGCCGGACAGGGCTTCAACCTCGGGATGCGGGATCTCGACCTGCTTACCGGGGCGGTGGTCAAGGCGTTGGCAGAGGGGGAGGATATCGGCAGCTTCAAGGTACTGAGTGGCTACTGGCAGCAGCGTCAGCGCGATCAGGCACAGACCGTCTGGCTCACCTCTTCGCTGGCCCAGCTCTTCTCCA
The DNA here is from genome assembly GCF_041402405.1 of Aeromonas sp. S13(2024). Classification (NCBI taxonomy): domain Bacteria; kingdom Pseudomonadati; phylum Pseudomonadota; class Gammaproteobacteria; order Aeromonadales; family Aeromonadaceae; genus Aeromonas; species Aeromonas sp. S13(2024). Next base: position 159,030 of record NZ_JBGLRA010000006.1, read on the forward strand.
ATGGTCACGATCCGCTGGTGGCGGGGCGCAATCTGGCGCTCACCCTGATGGGGCGATTCCCGTGCCTCAAGGCGCCGCTTGCCTCGCGCACCCTGGGCTTTGTCGCTGATGTGTGCGGCAACTAGCCAGCACTTGTTGAGTGGAGCCTGTTGACCGGAAGATGGTGACCGCCATTCGTTGATCAAAACCTATTGAATAAAGAGGTGATGCCTGCGGGCGTCCCCTCGCTGGCCAGCCGGTCAGCCCAGAAAGGATGAGATGATGCAGATGCAAAATGTGGATGTGGTGATTGTCGGTGGCGGCATGGTGGGGTTGGGGCTCGCTGCGGCCCTGAAACATAGCGCCCTCAAGGTGCTGGTGGTGGAGGGACAACTGCCCGACCCGCAGCTGGGGGAGGTGGCCGATAACCGGGTCAGCGCCCTGAGTCTGGCCAGCCAGCAGATCCTGCGCCATGTTGGCGCCTGGGACGGCATTGAAGCGCGTCGCCTGCAGGCCTACGACAAGATGGCGGTGTGGGAGCAGGACAGCTTCGGCCATATCGACTTCGATGCCGCCAGCCTGCGCCAGCCATCTCTTGGTCATATCGTCGAGAACCGGGTGATCCAGCTGGCGCTGCTTGAGGCGATTGAGGGGGCCAGCAATATCCAGTTGCTGACCCCCGCCAGAGCCAAGAGCCTGCAGAGTGGCCCGGCGGGTGCCTTGTTGCTCCTTGAAGATGGTCAGGCCATTTCGGCCAAGTTGGCGGTGGCTGCCGATGGCGCCCACTCCTGGGTGCGCCGTCAGGCCGATATCCCGCTTACCAGCTGGGATTACGGTCACCACGCCCTGGTGGCGACGGTGCGCTGCGCCGAACCCCATGAAGCTGTTGCTCGCCAGATCTTCACCCCGGATGGCCCGCTCGCCTTTTTGCCGCTGTGGCAAGAGAACCTCTGCTCCATCGTCTGGTCGCTGCCTGCGGCCCGCGCCGAGGCGCTCTGCGCCTGCGATGATGAGCAGTTCAATCGCCAGCTTACCGCCGCCTTCGATGCACGGCTCGGTCTGTGCAAGGTGGAGGGGCCGCGCAGCGCGATTCCTCTTACCGCCCGCTATGCCCGCGACTTTGCCTGCGAGCGGCTGGTGCTGGTGGGAGATGCCGCCCACACCATCCACCCGCTGGCGGGGCAGGGGGTCAACCTTGGCCTGCTGGATGCTGCCGCGCTGGCGGAGCAGATTTTGCAAAATCATGCCGCGGGTGAGGATATCGGCCTGCTCGCCAACCTGCGCAGCTACGAGCGCTGGCGCAAGAGCGAAGCGGCTCGCATGCTGGCTGCGATGGAGGGGCTCAAGCGGCTGTTCAGCGGGGCCAACCCGTTCAAGAAGCTGGTGCGGGGCGTGGGATTGCGCGCGGCCAATCTGCTGACGCCCTTCAAGGAGGGGGTGATCCGCGCCGCCATGGGGCTGGAGGGAGAGTTGCCCGCATTGGCCCGTCCTGACTGGGTCGTTGCTGCGACCAAGGGCAGTGCCATGCAGGCCAAGGGTGAAAAAAACTAATATTACTCGCCGTTTTTGACAACAAAAGTAATCCGACAAGGCTGACGACCCGTTTTGGGTGTCAGCCTTTAATTTTGCTCTGGAGCGAAACGTTTTTCTGCAAATTGTGACGAAACGGTAAAAATCAAAATTTAATCTCGCCTGAGTCGGCTTATGGCTGTTTTTATCACTGCATTTATCTTAGTGTCTGGAGTCAGTTTTACGGGAGGGGATTAGTTTTTTTTGAGCGGCACGCTCGCCTGCTTGTCATATAATCCGCTCCGTTCAAGGAATCCCTCTTGCCTGGCAAGGGCAGGAGCGAGCACACACTTTTGGATCCGGTCGCTTTTTGTTGCACGCAGTGCAGTCAGAGCGGTGGCGCGGGTCGCAAGGGTGGTCGCCAAAGCGAAAAGGCTTTTTGCTAAGGAAAGAATGCGATGATCCAGACTACTGTACTGCATCCCAAACACCTGGAAGCCGGCGCCAAGATGGTGGACTTCCACGGTTGGGAAATGCCCATCAACTACGGCTCCCAGCTGGAAGAGCACCACGCGGTGCGCAGCGATGCCGGTATGTTCGATGTCTCCCACATGACCATCGTCGATTTGACCGGCGAACGGGTCAAAGCCTTTCTGCAACACCTGCTGGCCAACGACGTGGCCAAACTCACTGTCCCCGGTAAGGCCCTCTACAGCGGCATGCTCAATCCGGAAGGCGGCGTGATCGATGACCTCATCACCTATTTCCTGACCGATACCTTCTACCGGCTGGTGGTCAACTCCGCTACCCGCGAGAAGGATCTGGCCTGGATCCGCCATCACGCCATCGATTTCGACATCACAGTGACCGAGCGTCCCGAGCTTGCGATGATTGCGGTGCAGGGCCCCAACGCCAAGGTCAAGGCTGCTGCTGTGCTGAGTGCCGCCCAGCGTACCGCCGTGGTGGGGATGAAACCCTTCTTCGGCGTGCAGGCTGGCGATCTCTTTATCGCCACTACCGGCTACACCGGCGAAGATGGTTATGAAATCGTAGTGCCGCAAGAGAAAGCCTGCGAGCTGTGGCAAGCGCTGCTGGATAACGGCGTGGCCCCGTGTGGTCTCGGTGCTCGCGATACCCTGCGCCTCGAGGCGGGGATGAACCTCTACGGTCAGGATATGGACGAGTCAATCTCTCCACTCGCCGCCAACATGGCCTGGACCATCGCCTGGGAGCCGAGCGATCGCAATTTCATCGGCCGTGATGTGCTGGAAGCGCAGAAAGCGGCGGGCAACCAGCCCAAGCTGGTGGGGCTGGTGATGGAAGAGAAAGGGGTGCTGCGTGCCGGTATGCCCGTTACCTTCACCGCGGCAAACGGTGAGAAGCGGGAAGGTGTGATCACCTCCGGCTCTTTCTCCCCCACCCTGGGCTACAGTATTGCCCTGGCGCGGGTGCCCCGCGATATCGGTGAGCTGGCCGAGGTGGAGATCCGCAAGAAGCTGGTCACCGTGAAGGTCACCAAGCCCGCTTTCGTCCGTAACGGCCAGAAGCTGGTTTAATACCGTCTTGGGGGAGGGCAGTGCCTCCCCCATCCCTTTTCATATTCGTTTTTAAACGCGACTCAAAGATCAAAGGAAGCACAAATGAGCCATATCCCGAGCGAACTGAAATATGCCACTTCCCACGAGTGGATCCGTGTTGAAGCCAACGGCGAGGCCGTGGTCGGTATCACCGAGCACGCCCAGGAGCTGCTGGGTGACATGGTGTTTGTCGAGCTGCCGGAAGTGGGCAAGCAGGTCAGTGCCGGTGACGACTGCGCCGTGGCCGAGTCGGTCAAGGCGGCCTCCGACATCTACAGCCCGGTGGGCGGCGAGATCATTGCCGTTAACGAAGAGCTGGAAGGGAGCCCCGAGCTGGTCAACTCCGACCCCTACAGCGCTGGCTGGCTGTTCCGCATCAAGCTCGATGACGAGAGCGAGCTGGCCAACCTGCTGGATGCCGAAGGCTACCAGAACGTGGTGGACGAAGAGTAATGCCCCCGGGCCCTGCCAACACAGCAGGGCCCCTTTGTATGACAGCCAGCCGGGCAAGCGCCGGCCGGTGGAAGGGTGAAGTCGTCCGCGCTTGCCGTTTGCCAGTCTAGGTGCCTAGGGGGCAAACAGGCCGATTCGCAACAAGGCGATCCCCTCTTGATGCTGCCGCAGCATCCGGTGCCGCACCCTGTCTGCGGGACCCAGAACATGAGTGGAGTCGGTATCAGCCGACGATCAGGAACATCAGGTCTTGGTTATCAGGATGTCATGCCAGGACTTATTTATCAGGAAATAGGGAAATGACCCAGTCACTGTTTGAACTTGAGCAAAAAACCGATTTTGTCCGCCGCCATATCGGCCCGGGCGAGGAAGAGCTGCGCCAGCTGCTGGCGACCGTTGGGGCCGAAAGCCTGGACGATTTGATTGAACAGACCGTGCCCGCCGCCATTCGCCTGCCGGGTCCGCTGGGGATCGGTGCCGGCATGACCGAAGTGGAGGCGCTGGCCAAGCTCAAGGGCTATGCCGCTCAGAACAAGATTGCCAAGAGCTATATCGGCATGGGTTATCACGATACCCATGTGCCCCACGTCATTTTGCGCAACGTGCTGGAAAACCCGGGCTGGTATACCGCTTACACCCCGTACCAGCCCGAGCTGGCGCAGGGCCGTCTCGAAGCCCTGCTCAACTTCCAGCAGCTGACGCTGGATCTCACAGGCATGGATCTGGCAAGCGCCTCCCTGCTGGATGAAGCGACCGCCGCCGCCGAGGCGATGGCGCTGGCCAAACGGATGGCCAAGTCCAAATCCAACCTCTTCTTCGTGGCCGATGACGTGCACCCGCAGGTGATCGACGTGGTCAAGGAGCGCGCGGTTCACTTTGGTTTCGACGTGGCGGTTGGCGCCGCGAGCGACGCGGTGAGCGAAGAGGTGTTCGGTGCCCTGTTCCAGTACCCCACCACCACAGGTGAGGTGAAAGATCTGCGCGCCCTGATTGCCGGGGTACAGGCCCAGAAAGGGCTGACCTGCGTCAGCGCCGACCTGCTCTCCCTGCTGCTGCTCAAATCCCCGGGCGAGCTGGGCGCCGATGTGGTGTTGGGCTCCGCCCAGCGCTTTGGTGTGCCCATGGGTTACGGTGGCCCCCACGCCGCCTTCTTCGCCACCCGTGATGCCTACAAGCGCTCCATGCCGGGCCGTATCATTGGTGTCTCCAAGGATGCCCGTGGCAAGAGTGCCCTGCGTATGGCGATGCAGACCCGCGAGCAGCATATCCGCCGCGAGAAGGCCAACTCCAACATCTGTACCGCTCAGGTGCTGCTGGCCAACATGGCGAGCTTCTACGCCGTCTATCACGGCCCGGTGGGACTGAAAACCATCGCCTCCCGCGTGCACCGTCTCACTACCATTCTGGCGCTTGGCCTCCAGGCCAAGGGGGTAGCCCTCAAGCATGCCAGCTGGTTCGATACCCTGACCGTGCAGACGGTAGATAAAGCAGCACTCATTGCCAAGGCCGAGGGGCTCGGCATCAACCTGCGCGCCGATCTCGACGGTGCGGTAGGGGTCTCCCTCTCTGAAACCACCACCCGCGGCGATGTGGCCGAGCTGTTCGATCTCTTCCTCGGTCAAGGTCACGGGCTTGATATCGAGGCTCTCGACAAGGCGGCTCAGGCCCATCACGCCATCCCGCAGGATCTGCTGCGCACCGACGCGGTGCTGACCCACGAGGTGTTCAACAAGTACCACTCCGAAACCGAGATGCTGCGTTATATCCACCGTCTCGAAGCCAAGGATCTGGCGCTCAACTACGCCATGATCTCCTTGGGCTCCTGCACCATGAAGCTCAACGCTACCGCCGAGATGATCCCGGTGACCTGGCCCGAGTTCGGCAAGTTGCACCCGTTCGCGCCGCTGGCGCAGGCCAAGGGCTATCAGCTGCTGCTGGCCGACCTCGAAAACTGGCTGGTGAAGGTGACCGGTTACGATGCGGTCTGCATGCAGCCCAACTCAGGTGCCCAGGGCGAATACGCAGGTCTGCTCGCCATCAAGAAGTACCACGAATCCCGCGGCGAGGGGCATCGCGACATCTGCCTGATCCCGGCTTCTGCCCATGGCACCAACCCGGCCTCTGCCCAGATGGCGGGGCTCAAGGTGATCGTCACCGCCTGTGACAAGTCCGGCAACGTGGATCTCGACGACCTGCGCGTCAAGGCGGCCGAGGCGGGGGATCAACTCTCCTGTCTGATGGTGACCTACCCCTCCACCCACGGGGTGTATGAGGAGACCATCAAGGAGGTGTGCGACATCGTTCACCAGCACGGTGGTCAGGTCTATCTGGACGGCGCCAATATGAACGCGCAAGTTGGATTGACGGCACCGGGCTTTATCGGGGCAGACGTCTCTCACCTCAACTTGCACAAGACCTTCGCCATTCCTCACGGCGGTGGCGGCCCGGGCATGGGCCCCATCGGCGTGAAGAAGCATCTGGCACCGTTCGTGGCTGGCCACGCCGTGGTCAAGACCGACAAGGAGAGCCGTGACAATGGCGCCGTGTCGGCGGCACCGTTCGGCTCGGCCAGCATCCTGCCCATCAGCTGGATGTATATCGCCATGCTGGGTGACGAGGGACTGAAGAGATCCACCCAGGTCGCCATCCTCAACGCCAACTATCTGGCCAAGAAGCTGGGTGACTCCTTCCCGGTGCTCTACTCTGGCCGCAACGGTCGGGTGGCCCACGAGTGCATCCTGGATATCCGTCCGCTCAAGGAGGCTTCCGGCATCAGCGAGATGGACGTGGCCAAGCGGCTGATGGATTACGGCTTCCACGCGCCGACCATGAGCTTCCCGGTTGCGGGTACCCTGATGGTCGAGCCGACCGAGTCGGAATCCAAGCGCGAACTGGATCGCTTCGTCGAGGCGATGACGTCCATCCGCGCCGAGATTGCCAAGGTGCAGGAGGGGCAGTGGAGCCTGACCGACAACCCGCTGGTCCATGCGCCGCACACGCAGGACGATGTGATGGATGCAGAGTGGTCCCGTGGCTACAGCCGCGCCGAGGCGGTCTTCCCGTCCGACGCCGTGCGCGCCGCCAAGTTGTGGCCCTCTGTGAACCGCATCGACGACGTCTACGGCGATCGCAACCTGTTCTGTGCCTGTATCCCGACTGAGGATTACGCCAAGTAAGTGGCGTTTAGGAGCTACAGTTAAGCCTTATAAACAACAGGGCCACCCAGACGGGTGGCCCTTCGTTTACATGGACTTTATCTGCATGCTGCTATCCAAATGTCCGGCTTAAGTCCTTGAGTTGGCTCGCTTTGCTCTGCAAGTTGGCACTGGTTTCACTCACCTGATCGATTTTGAGACTGTTATCGTGAGAGAGCGAGGATATCTGGTTGATATTGCGACTGATCTCCTCGATGACCGCTTGTTGCTCGGTGGCTGCGGCGGTGATCTGGTTGGAAAAATCAGAGACCTTGTCTATCTCGACCACAACCTGATTCAGGTTGCCGGTGCTTGCCCGGGTGGTGGCGAGGCAGGCGTTGGTTCTGGTCACATTGAGATGCATCATCTCTTTCCATCCCCCCAGGGTTTGCTGGATATGGCCAATGCTGTTCTGGATCTGCTCTGTCGCCTTATGGGTTCTGGTCGACAGGCTGCGAACTTCGTCCGCCACCACTGCAAAGCCTCGCCCCTGATCGCCTGCCCGTGCGGCTTCGATGGAGGCATTGAGCGCAAGCAGGTTGGTTTGATCCGCAATGCCGCGAATTTCGCTCATGATGGTGCCGATCCGCTCGGATTCGCTCGCCAGTTCGACGGCTGACTGAAAGGCTTGCTCCGCTTGGGTGGCCAGCGCCGACATCTCTTCTCCCGCTTCCGAAAGCTGGGTGCTGGTGGTGATGCAGTGGCTGCGGGCCTCTTCAATCTGGCTGTTGCTGTCTTGAATATTGCGGTTGATCTCCTCGGCGGCCGAAGCCATCTGGGTGACGGCGGTGGCAATCTGCTGGATCTGCGTGTCTTGCGAAGAGATATCCTGGCTGGCCAGCGAGGCGGAGCCGCGCAGGTCATTGGCCATGGCATTGAGCGACGCGGTGGTGTCATCCACCCGGCCGAGTACGGTACGGATCTTCGCTTGCCCGAGTTTGATATGGAAATCGGCGATGCTGTGGGGGGCATCCCCCGAGAAGATAAGGCGGCTGATGCTGTCGTAATCCTGCTCGAGCTGCTGCAAGAATCGCGGTGTGAGGAAGAGAGGGTGGCGATTGAACCAGATGGCTGCCAAGAGGGGAATGATGACCCAGAGCGCCTGCAGCGGTGAGAGCAGCCAGACCGCGCTGATCACGCTGACGAGCAGCAGGGGGATGGTCATCATGGCCGGTGTGAGTTGACGCAGGCCCATGTGAATGGCAGAGCCGGTTTCACGGGCTTTAAGGGTTTTGTACATCTTGCTGGCACGCGCTTTGTGCTCTGCTGCGGGACGGCAGCGGACGGATTGGTAACCCACCATCTTGCCATCTTCATAAATCGGGGTGACATAGGCATCAACCCAATAATAGCGACCATCCTTGCAGCGGTTTTTTACCATGCCTCGCCATGGTTTGCCTGCCTGCAGGTGGGCCCAGAGATCGGCAAACGCTGCCTTGGGCATGTCGGGGTGGCGCACCAGATTGTGATGCTGCCCCAGCATCTCTTCCAAGCGATAGCCTGCCACCTGACAAAACGCCGGATTGGCGTAGGTGATGTCCCCTTTGAGGTCGGTCGTCGATACCAACTGGATATCGTCGGCAAATTCAACCTCGGTATCTGTGGTGTGAAGCGAGCTGGTTACCATGATCAGGCTCCGGTTTCGGCGTAACGGAATACTTCGTTTGAGTATGGCAGAGGATGTTCATTTATTGTGTTGTTGCATATTAACTCTTGTGCTACTGCGTGGGGACGGGATGGGTCTCACATTTTTACAGCACAGTTCGGTGAGGGGAGGCAGGCCAAGTCACATGGCCCGGAGAGCAGCAAACCCCTCATCCTTTGGCTGTCTCAAATTGATTGCCGTACGGAATAGACAAACGCCGATCAGTTGATCGGCGTTTTGTCTATGGGAGCCTGATGGTTTCACACTCGGCTGCTTTGGCATTTTGCCTGTTTAAAGATGGGCGACTTAAAACAGCAGTTGCGTCAGGTAGCCCATCAGGATCGCCATGCCGAGGATCACGGTAAGGAAGGCCGCAATCATCGGGGTTCTGAACATGGATTTGAGCAGGATCACCTCGGTCAGGCTGGCACCGGCACTGCCGATGATCAGCGCCATGACGGCGCCCATTCCCATCCCTTTGCCCAGCAGTACCGACGCCAGCGGGATCACGGCCTCGGCACGAATATAGAGCGGGATCCCGACGATGGCGCTGAAGGGGATGGCCAGCGGGTTGTCGGCGCCAGCATGGGCGGCGATCCACTCGGCCGGAATAAAACCGTAAATAAACGAGCCGATGAGCACCCCCAGCAGCAGGAAGGGCAATACCGCTTTGAACTGCTGCCAGGCATCGATGCGAGCTTTGACCCAGGCGGTGGGGAGCTGTGGTGCTCTGGTCAGGGTTGCCGTGCCATCGCCGCAGCAGGAGAGGGTGGCCTGTTCTGCCATCTCTGGTTGCGGTGCCGGGCAACACGCTGACCCGTTGAGGGTTTTGATTGCGCGAATGGCGCCGCGTTGGTTGTCACTGCAATGTGCTTGAGTGGTGGCGCGGGTCGACGGGCCACAGCCGCTACCGCAAGAGGGGGTGGCCTCTTTGGGGTCGATGACATGGCGCTCGAACCCCAATCTGTCGAGCAGCATGCTCGCCATGACGGAGACGCTGGCGGCGATCACGGCGTAGAGCAGGGTCACTTTCCAGCCAAAGGTGGCCCACATCAAGCCGACGATGATGGGGTTCAGCAGTGGCGAAATAAACAGGAAGGTGAGGGTGGGGCCAAAGCCAGCCTTGGCCGAGAGCAGCCCTCTCAGCATGGGGATGGTGGAGCAGCTGCAAAAGGGGGTGACGGCACCGAGCAGGGCCGAGAGCAGATAGCCCTTGCCATGGCGCGCCCCCAGCATCCGCTGGATCTTCTCGTCGGGGATCTTCTGACGGATCAGGCTGACCCCGGCGCTAATGACCAGAAACAGCACCGACAGCTCGACAGCCAGAAACAGGAACATCTGGGCTGCATCGGTCAGCATGGTTAACCACTCATTCATTGTCGTACCCTCACTTGGTTTCTATATTTCCAAAATAATCGAAATGAATGGCCGGTCAAGATATTTCTGGTATTATCGAAATATCAAATTTGTGGAGGGCGCAGAGATGCAACTGGAAGAGGTCGCCAAGGCATTGAAAGAGCTGGGTCATCCGACCCGGCTGTTTATCTTCAAGCATCTGGTCAAGGCGGGAGAGCAGGGGCTGCCGGTAGGGGAGCTGCAAAAGCAGCTGGCGATCCCCGCTTCCACCCTCAGCCACCATATTGCGGCGCTGGTCTCGGTGGGGCTGGTGAAGCAAAACCGGGAGAGTCGCACCCTGCTTTGCGTCTCTCAATACGCGGTGTTGGAGGAGATCATCGCCTTTTTCCGCGATGAGTGTTGCGTCAACAGCCCGGAGCATCGGCAAGATCAAAGGCAAGAGCTGCCTTCCTGAGGGCTACGGCTGCTAGTAGTGCTGCGCGCAATAAAAAAACGCCGATCATCCGATCGGCGTTTTGCATTGTTTTTCTCAGCTGCGGGCATTAACCCAGATTGGCAGCGACCTTGTTTTGGGCTTGTCCTTTGCGCTTGATGACAAAGCCAATACCCAGTACCACCAGCCAGGCGGGGATCAGTTCGACCGAGATGCGAAAATCCGGGGTCATATACATGATCACCAGAATGCCAGCCATAAAGGCGAGGCAGAGATAGTTGCCGAAGGGATACCAGAACGCCTTGAACTTGGGCTGGACACCCTCTGCGACCTTGGCCTTGCGGAACTTGAGGTGCGCGAGGCTGATCATCGCCCAGTTGATCACCAGTGCGGAGACCACCAGCGCCATCAGCAGACCGAACGCCTTGCCCGGCATCAGGTAGTTGATCAGCACGCAGAGCAGGGTGGCGATGGCCGAGACCGAGAGGGCAACCAGCGGCACGCCGCTCTTGTTGGTCTTGAGCAGGGCTTTCGGGCCGTTGCCCTGCTTGGCCAGCCCGAACAGCATCCGGCTGTTGCAGTAGACGCAGCTGTTGTAGACCGACAGTGCCGCCGTCAGCACCACGATGTTGAGTACGGTGGCGACCAGATTGCTGTCCAGTGCATGGAAGATCATCACGAACGGGCTGCCGCCTTCCACCACTTTACCCCAGGGGTAGAGGGACATCAGGATAGCCAGAGCACCGATGTAGAAGATGAGGATGCGGTAGATCACCTGATTGGTGGCCTTGGGAATGCTCTTCTCGGGGTTGTCCGCTTCCGCGGCGGTAATGCCCACCAGCTCCAGACCGCCAAAGGAGAACATGATCACCGCCATTGCCATCACCAGACCGCTGATGCCGTTGGGGAAGAAACCGCCCTGGGCCCACAGGTTGGTGACGCTTGCCTCGGGTCCGCCGGCACCGGAGATGAGCAGATAGCCGCCAAAGCCAATCATGCCGATGATGGCGACCACCTTGATGATGGCGAACCAGAACTCCATTTCGCCAAACGCTTTGACGTTGGAGAGGTTGATGGCGTTGATCAGCACGAAGAAGAAGGCGGCCGACATCCAGGTCGGGATCTCGGGCCACCAGTACTGGACATAGATGCCCACCGCGGTCAGCTCGGCCATGCTCACCAGCACGTAGAGCACCCAGTAGTTCCAGCCGGACGCAAAACCGGCAAACTCACCCCAGTATTTGTAGGCAAAGTGGCTGAAGGAGCCGGCTACCGGCTCTTCCACCACCATTTCACCGAGCTGGCGCATGATCAGGAAGGCGATAAAGCCGCCGATGGCATAACCCAGCAGGACTGAGGGGCCTGCCATCTTGATGGTTTGGGCAATGCCCAGAAAGAGGCCGGTGCCGATGGCGCCGCCCAAAGCAATCAACTGAATGTGGCGGTTTTTAAGGCCGCGCTTCAGCTCCTCACCGTCTTGTTTCAAATCCATGGGTCTGTCCTTACGTCTCTGTTGTCTCTGGTCGGTGTTAGGCTCATCCTGAGCAGGCCGCAGTGCGTAGCCAAAACCTGACGAAAGCTGTATTTATTTCGTTACGCCATGCCGTTTTCAATTTTTAGTGTTGGCTGGCAACCGAAGCAGAATAGTGATAATCCGCCATGAATGCACCTGTTTTCCATCTCTAATGGCCGTATTTTGTACCGATGGCAGCTTTTTCATGATCTGAAGAGGCTTATTGGTAGTTTTTGGTTGATGTTTGCGCAATCGAATTCTGTTTTGTTGACATTTAACGCTATCGGTGGGCTTTTGTGGTGCTGAGTCATAGATGGATGCAAATGATGCCAAACAAGCAAGAGTACAGGGAAGAGTGCAGGGAGTGGGAGCACAGGGAACGCGAAGGCGTGTTGCAACAAGGGGTTGGCTGGGGAGTGTTGGTAGCGCTCTGGTTAGGGATTGCCACCAGTCCGCTGTTGTTGCTGGTGGCGGCCACCATGTTGCTGGGCTGGCTCTCGCTCGGTGATCAGGGGTTGCTGCACTACTGGCAGCCGCTGTTGCTGGTTGGTGGGGTAACGGGGGCGCTCGTTGGCGGCTGGCTGGCGGAGCGGGTTCGCCTGCGCCACGGTTTGCTGGCCTTCTATGCCCGGTTGATGAACAACCCTGAGCTCAATCGTTAGTTAACGCTGGCTGTTTGCCGAGCGCAGCAGAACGGAATCGAATAGCGGCTAACTGGCAGCAGGTGACAAGGGCACAACGCCAAGGTCGACAAGAAGAGGGATAAGCATTTGTGGTGCTTATCCCTTTTTTATCCACGCTTTTCACTGTCATCTATGTGAATTGCAGTTCGCCACAGCTGACTTTCGCCGCGACACTGTAATTTTTATCTTTTGTTGATGCCGATAGCTGTCAAGCTGGCTTAACAGAGCTGGCGGCGCAGACCGGTTGCCTCGAGGACCTTGGCGCTGATCTCCTCCACCGAGTGGGAGCTGGTATCCAGGAAGCGGATCGCCTCCTGGCGAAACAGCCTCTCCACGCAGGCCAGCTCCTGCTCGCACTGTTCGATGGAGGAGTAGCGGCTGTTGGCACGGCGCTGGTTGCGGATCTCGTGCAGCCGCTGCGGCGCTATGGTGAGGCCAAACAGCTTGTGACGGTTGGCCTTGAGGGGGGCGGGCAGCTCCAGCATGCCCATGTCCTGCTCGATAAAGGGGTAGTTGGCGGCACGAATGCCGAACTGCAGCGCCAGATAGAGGCTGGTGGGGGTCTTGCCGCAGCGGGAGACCCCGATCAGGATGATGTCCGCCTCATCGTACTCCTTGGTGGTGATGCCATCGTCGTTGGCCAGCGCAAAGTTGACCGCCTCGATGCGATCGTCATAGAGCTTGCGATTCTCCATACCGTGGGTGCGGTGGAGGCGGGGCTCGGCTTTTACCCCCAGCTCCTGCTCCAGCGGGCTGACGAAGGTGTTGAGAAAGTCGTGGCCGCACGCCTCCGATTTCAGTACCTCTTCCCGTACCAGCGGGTCGACGATGGTGTGAAACAGAATGGGGCGTACCCCGGTCTGGCGAAACTGCTCGTCGATCCGCATCCGTACCTGACGGGCTTTCTCCAGTGTCTCCACAAAGGGGATAGTGATCTGCTCGAAGGCCAGCGGAAACTGGCTCAGTACCGCGTGACCGAACACTTCGGCGGTGATGGCGGTGCCGTCTGAAACATAAAATACGGTGTGCACGTAGGGCTCCTGTGATACCGCGGGTGGGGTCGCATGGGGTAAGGGGTGAGAAGTATCTCCCGAAACCATACCAGTTTTGTCAACCGGTCTGCTGTGCCCAAGTTGTGAAGTGGCTTGCAAACCTGAATCGTTATCTTTTTGTGTCGCCATTGTAGAATGTTCCGGTCATTCGACCATCCCCAACGCTTGCTCGGGGATTTTTTTGAAAACCAATGGAAAACGTTTTCATGGTCGTTGGCAACAAAAGAAACAGACAATAACGCACCTGACTTACCCATAACCTCATCGATTAAATCGGGCGCACGAGGTGCTATGGCATCGGTGCCCACCAACCTGGAGACATCCAAGTGCAACAGTACGTGCTCTGGTACGAACAACTCGGAATGCAGGACGTAGAACGAGTTGGCGGCAAGAACGCATCCCTTGGCGAGATGATCAGCAACCTCTCTGGCGCCGGCGTATCCGTGCCGGGGGGCTTTGCCACCACCGCCTTTGCGTTTAACGAGTTTCTGGAGTCAAGCGGCCTCAACGGCAAGATCCACCATCTGCTCGACAATCTGGACGTGGACGATATCGCCGCCCTCAACCGGGCCGGTCAGCAGATCCGCGACTGGGTGATCGAAGCCCCGTTCCAGCCCGAGCTGGAGCAGGCTATCCGGGTTGCCTATGAAAAGTTGAGTGCCGGTGTCGAGGCCTCGTTTGCGGTGCGCTCCTCCGCCACCGCCGAGGATATGCCGGACGCCTCCTTTGCCGGTCAGCAGGAGACCTTCCTCAACGTACGTGGCATCGATGCCGTCATGACGGCGGTTAAGCATGTGTTTGCTTCTCTGTTCAACGATCGCGCCATCTCCTATCGGGTGCATCAGGGCTACGACCACAAGGGGGTTGCCCTCTCGGCCGGGGTGCAGCGGATGGTGCGCTCGGATCTCGCCGCCTCCGGCGTCATGTTTACCCTGGATACCGAGTCCGGTTTCAACGACGTGGTCTTTATCACCGGCGCCCATGGTCTTGGCGAGATGGTGGTGCAGGGCGCGGTCAACCCGGACGAGTTCTATGTGCACAAGCCTACCCTCAAGGGGGGGCGCCCGGCGGTGGTGCGCAAGACCCTCGGCTCCAAGCTTATCAAGATGACCTACTCGGGCGATGCTGGTCACGGCCGTCAGGTGAAGATTGTCGACACCAACGAAGCCGAGCGTAGCCGCTTCTGCATCACCGATGAGGAGGTGATGGCGCTGGCGAAACAGGCCCTCATCATTGAGCAGCACTATGGCCGCCCAATGGACATCGAGTGGGCCAAGGATGGGCAGGATGGCCAGCTCTACATCGTGCAGGCACGCCCGGAAACCGTGCGCAGCCGCCAGGAGGCCAACACCCTCGAGCGTTTTGCCCTCAAGCAAGCGGGCAAGGTGCTGATCGAGGGGCGGGCCATCGGTCACAAGATTGGCGCGGGCCCGGCGCGGGTCATCTCCTCCATCAGTCAGATGGACGAAGTACAGCCCGGCGATGTGCTGGTCACCGACATGACCGACCCGGACTGGGAGCCCATCATGAAGCGGGCCTCCGCCATCGTCACCAACCGGGGCGGCCGTACCTGTCACGCCGCCATCATCGCCCGCGAGCTGGGCATTCCGGCGGTAGTGGGCTGTGGCAATGCCACCGATAGCATCGAGGCTGGCCAGCTTATCACCGTCTCCTGCGCGGAAGGGGATACCGGTTTTATCTATGACGGCGAGCTGGACTTCGATGTGGCGGTGACCGAGGTGGGCAATATGCCGCGCCTGCCCATCAAGATCATGATGAACGTCGGCAACCCGGACCGCGCTTTCGACTTTGCCCAGTTGCCCAACGCCGGGGTGGGGCTGGCACGCCTTGAATTCATCATCAACCGGATGATCGGGGTGCACCCCAAGGCACTGCTGGAGTTTGACCAGCAAACCCCAGAGCTCAAGGCCACCATCGGCAAGATGATCGCCGGTTACGACAGCCCGCGTGAGTTCTACGTGGCCAAGTTGACCGAGGGGATCGCCACTCTGGGCGCTGCGTTCTGGCCGGAGCGGGTGATCGTGCGGATGTCGGACTTCAAGTCCAACGAGTACGCCAATCTGGTGGGCGGTCGTGGCTACGAGCCCCACGAGGAGAACCCGATGATCGGTTTTCGTGGCGCATCCCGCTACATCGCCGATAGCTTCCGCCCCTGCTTTGCCCTCGAGTGCGAGGCGATCAAGCGGGTGCGCGATGTGATGGGGTTGACCAACGTCGAGGTGATGATCCCCTTCGTGCGCACCGTGGGCGAGGCGGAGCAGGTGATCGACATCCTGGCCGAGAACGGTCTGCGCCGCGGCGAGCGGGGGCTCAAGGTGATCATGATGTGCGAGATCCCGAGCAATGCCCTCTTGGCAGACAAGTTCCTCGAGCACGTGGACGGCTTCTCCATCGGCTCCAATGACATGACCCAGCTCACCCTTGGGTTGGATCGGGACTCGGGGCTAATCGCCCATCTGTTCGACGAGCGTAACGAGGCGGTCAAGGCGCTGCTGGCGATGGCGATTCAGGCCGCGCGCAAGGCGGGCAAGTACGTGGGGATCTGCGGTCAGGGCCCATCTGATCATCCGGACTTCGCCGCCTGGCTGGTGGCGCAGGGGATCGACTCGGTGTCTCTCAACCCCGATACCGTGGTCGATACCTGGCTCTATCTGGCGGAGCAGTATGACGGTAAATTAAAGTAGTGAAACGCGGCCGCTAGTTTGCACAGTCGTTAATTAGAACAGCAGTTACGGCTTTAATATCATGATGCAACAATGCCAGTCAGGTCTATCTGACTGGTATTGTTTTTAGCCATTTTCTGTACCTAAATAACTGTTCCGAATAGTAGATCACAGGAGGAAGGGAACTCAGTCCAGTTTGTGCGATCTCATTAGTCGCCAAACAAAACAAGCCACACCCAAAGGACTGAGTTGATGCTTATCCTACCACCCCTGCCACGACCACAACGGCGCCGTATTCACAAAATCATCCATGCCACCCGTGATAAAGGGCATGCTCGTCGCTTGATGGCCATCTTGCTGTTACATGAAGGATGCACGATCACGGATGTTCATCACATTACCGGCGCGGCTCGCTCGACCATCGGCCGTTGGCTTCGGTGGTATCGAGATGAAGGCATAGATGCTCTAGAAGCCTTACCGGCTGGCCGTGCCCCGGTCCTACCTGTCGCCAAGATTGTCACCTTACTGGTGCTGCTCATGCAGTTTTCTCCGCAAGATTTTGGTTATCAACGCAGTCGTTGGTGTACCGAGCTATTGGCTATCAAAATCAATCGGTTAACAGGGCTCAATGTGGCAGCCTCCACACTTCGTCGATGGCTACCTCGTATGGGCATTGTCTGGCGCAGGCCCGTGCCGACCTTGCGGATAAAAGACCCAGCTTATCAGGAGAAAATGGCGAATATCGACGCTGCGCTGGCCCGCTGTGATGCCGCTAATCCGGTGTTTTATGAGGATGAAGTCGATATAGACCTCAATCCCAAATTAGGGGCCGACTGGATGTTCAGAGCGCAGCAAAAGCGGGTTGTCACACCGGGACAGAACGCGAAACATTACCTGGCAGGCGTTCTCCATGCAGGCAACGGAAGAGTGCTTTACGTCAGTGGGATAAAGAAAAACTCATCCCTGTTTATCGCCATGCTGGAAAAGCTGCGTCGCCACTACCGACGAGCCAAAACCATCACGCTGATCCTCGATAACTACATCATTCACAAAAGCAAGCAGACCAAGCGATGGTTGAAGAAGAACCCCAAGTTATGCCTGGTATTCCAGCCAGTTTACAGCCCTTGGGTTAATCACATAGAACGGCTGTGGCACAAGTTACATGAAACCATCACGCGCAATCATCAATGCAGAGGAATGGCCAGCCTGCTGGCCCGAGTGAAACACTTCATGGATACCGTGTCTCCTTTCCCGGGGAGTAGCTATGGCACAGCGAAGGTGTAGCACTATTAGGATCAGTTATTTAGTGAAACATCTATTTGGTTGTCATAGCTTGAGTTTCAGTTGAGCGACATTGATGTCGTGATGTCGGTGGATTGCTTTTTTATAACTTCCGTTGTTTTTAAACCATATCTATTGAATGAATATCTTATATGGCCTCAATTGGTGTGCCTTTAAGTTGTTGATATTTAATTTTAAAGAAGTTCCTTTCGATTTAATTCAATAGTGTCGGGTATTCACCTTCCAGCAGATACATTTTTGCAACAGTTGTTCTCTCCGATGAGCTCTATGTTCTATCCATTAAGATCTGTCACCTTGGAGCAATGGATATGCGTACCCAAATCATCGACAAGTCCGTGGTTGTCTCAGCTATAGAAGGCAATGTGGAGATTGTGCTGGCTGATGGAAGCAGCCGCCCTCTGCAAAAAGGGGAAATTCTCCAACCCGGAGCAAAATTGGCCATAGCTGATGACGCCAAGCTGGCTCTTTCCCCTTATGACGATACTCCAGCATCGGATGTTCCGGCAGGTTCCGAGTCCGATGGACCTGCTCAACCGCAAGTGGCGGCCAGCCAGGAAGGCGCACCTTCAGATATTGCTGCATTGCAAGAATCGATTCTGCAGGGGGTTGACCCGACTCAAAACTTTGAGGCTTCTGCTGCTGGTGGGGCTCCAGCGGCCGGTGGTGGTGGCGGTATTGGTGGGGTTGCGGGGACCAGTGGTAATGGTGGTTTCGTCACAATTGATCGAACTGGTGATGCCACGATAGCGGCTGCAGGGTTTGATACCACCTATCAGTCCGAGCCGTTTATCAACACTGAACAAGCAGCTGAACCGCTGCTGGAGCCAGAGCCGCTGGAGAATATCCTGCTAGATGAAAGCGAGGTCATTTCGCTTGATGAAGATAGCTCTACAAGCGGTAATCTACTGGCAAACAGTTCCAACCCCGATGGTCCGCAGGCTGCCTCTATCATCAGTTACAGCTGGGGGAGCAACATAGACGTACCTGCCGGCGTGTCGTCGACTCTGACAGGAATTGGCACGCTGATCATCAATAGTGATGGTTCTTTCACCTTTACCCCGGCTCCTGATTATTCCGGAGCCGTACCTACCGTGAGTTATGTGGTTACCGATGGCACTGATATCGTCACGTCAACCTTGACGCTGATAGTGACTCCACAAGGTGACATCGATTTCAACGCTGAGGCACTGAGCGTGGTGACCAGCGAGACCGATGCACTGTTGGAGGTGTTGCTGACCAACACAGTGAGTATCAGCGATGGCGACGGGTCAGAGACCTGGACCAGCCTGGTATACACCTTCGACAACCTGCCGGCGGGGACCGAGGCGGTGGGTGGCAATCTGGTGGGTAACGTGCTGACAGTAACGGCCGTCAACGGGGTATTGCCGGCGTTCGGGCTGGTGTTCCCTGCAGACTATTCGACCGCAGGCGTGGCGGGCAGTACCAGCAATAGTGGCGCGCCTATCAGCTACACAGTTGTGGCGACCACCAACGAAGGCACGGCCAACAGCAGTGGCACGGTCACTATCGGAGTGGAAGGGGATATCAGTGTCAGCGCCACCAACCTGGTGCTGGCAGAAACGGATGCACCGGTGGCGGTATCGCTGGCGGCGCAGCTGGGTGTCAATGCGACCGACGCGGATGGTTCGGAGCAGGTGACCGGCGTGACGGTGACCCTGAGCGGTGTGCCGGCAGGTGCGTTGATGGGGGCAGGCTGGGTGGCTGGCGCGGTGGCGGGCAGCTACAGCTGGAGCGGTGCGAGCACAGCGGGAGTGCCGGGCTTTAGCTTGCCGGCGGACTGGAGCGGGGTCGTGAATGGCAACGTGGAGGGGACCACGGACGAGGGCGGGGCAGACAACAAGCCCTTCACCGTAACTATCAATGCCGGCAATGACATCGACTTCAACGTCGAGGCGCTGAATGCGGGTGCGACCGAAACGGATGGCACGGTACAGGTGCTGCTGACCAACACAGTGAGTATCAGCGATGGCGACGGGTCAGAGACCTGGACCAGCCTGGTATACACCTTCGACAACCTGCCGGCGGGGACCGAGGCGGTGGGTGGCAATC